>CALUUH010000049.1 GCA_944323875.1 Candidatus Gastranaerophilales bacterium | reverse complement strand
CAAAAAAAACCACTCATAATAATGAGTGGGTCGTTTTCTGCATCCTAATGGTCTCTTTAGTGTTTATTATTTAGGAGTTTATATGTTTTGGGGTTAATGAATTCTATTTATATTTAGTGTTTCGGCTACACTTAAATCTTATGTTATTATTATGCACTAAAGTAGAATGAATGTCAAGCAACCTGTTAGATAATTTTTTATCGACAAGTCGCAAACCGCGAAAGTAGTGTAGTTTTTACACTTTACAAAACTTAATAATATGTTATGGATTAGGTAAATCAGGGTATATTAACATGCGCCGGGAGGATAATTCTTTTAAAAACGCTTTGTTAACAAATGTAAACACTATCCGAGCAGCAAAAGCAATTTTTATACGAGTATATACTTTATATATATAAGAGTATAAAAATAAAATAGGAAAAATATCATGGCTAACCAGAATGAGGCAATCGGTGCAATCGGCGGCCCGCAGCTTGGCAGTGTCCAAGACAGGTATGAAGCATACAATACAAGCGCCACTGAAACCCGAACTGTCACAACAAATAACAACCCATTGAAAACAAACTTTGTTACACAATTGTATCAGAGTACAGCCTCAAGGCATGCCGGCACAATTGATTTGACCAATCCGGATGCGTTTAGGGGCTCAAAGGGACTTGGCTTATTTCAGATAAATTATAATGCTGATTCTCCTTTCAGTCCGTATGCGGTTGGTGATTTGAAAGGTGCTTATGATGAATTTGGACAGCTTATTCCTAAAGGTCAGAACTTAAATCTATATAGCTAAAAAGAGACTCTGGTTAAAACCTGAGCCTCTTTTTTCTTTTTATTTTTATTTCTAAACAGCTGCAGCGGTTTTTGATTTTTCAATGCATTCAATCAATGTTTTTGCAACTGTTTGTTGTTCTTCCTTCGTCAATTCAGGGAACATCGGAAGTGAAATTACCATTTCTGTATTTTTTTCAGTTACAGGCAAAGAACCTTTTCCGACGCCTAAATATGCATGTACTTTTTGCAAATGCAGCGGAATAGGATAGTATAACATTGCGCCTATGCCGTTTTCTTGAAGCATTTTGTGTACTGCATCACGGTTTGGAACTTTTACTGTGTACTGGTGGTAAACACAGTATGTATTATCCAGTTCTTTCGGTGTTTGAACATCCGGACAATTTGCAAACAATTGATTGTAATAGTAAGCGTGTTCACGGCGTTTTTCGTTCCATTCTTTTATGTATTGAAGTTTAACACGCAAGATAGCAGCCTGAACTTCGTCAAGACGGCTGTTAACACCTATTTCGTCATGATGATAACGGATAGCGCCTCCGTGGTTTCTCAATGCAACGACTCTGTCGCGAAGTTTTTCATCACTTGTCATAATCAAGCCGCCATCGCCCATGCCGCCGAGGTTTTTGGTAGGGTAGAAACTCAAGCATCCAAAATCGCCGAATGTACCGACCATTTTACCTTTATAAAGAGCGCCTATAGCCTGACAGCAGTCCTCAATAACATGTAAATTGTGGCGTTTTGCAACGTCCATAATAGTATCCATATCACAAGGCTGACCGTAGAGGTGAACAGGAATTATGGCTTTTGTGCGCGGTGTAATCGCTGCTTCGAGTTTTGATGCGTCTAAGTTAAATGTATCTGCATCAATATCAACGAATACCGGTTTTGCACCTACAATTCCGATAGCTTCTGTTGTTGCAACAAATGTGAATGCAACTGTAATAACTTCGTCACCTGCTCCGATATCTAATGCTCTCAATGCGAGATGAAGTGCATCTGTACCTGAGTTAAGACCAACTGTATATTTGCAGCCGATAAAGTCTGCCAGTTCCTGTTCAAGGGCTTTGGTATTCGGCCCGAGAATGTATGAACCTGAACGTAAAACTTCGCATACTGCTTTTTCAACTTCTGCTCCGATTTGAGCATACTGGCGTTTTGAATCTAAAATAGGTATCATCTTTATCTCCTTCTTAAACTACCCACATTAATAGTATAGCATGTGTTGGAGCTACCTTTATAAAAGCTTAATACTGGAGAAAAGAGTTTTATGCGCCAAAATAATTTTTCAAACCGATAGCAAGTTTTTTGTTTTTGCATAATTTTTTAAGTTTAGACATTGCGCGGTTTTCTATTTGTCTTATTCTTTCGCGAGAAACACCGTATTGAGACCCTATTTCATCAAGAGTTTTTTTAGCGCCTTCGTTGTCGAGTCCGTAGCGGAGAATTAAGACGTCACGTTCTTTCTGACTCAACTGGTTCAGGATTTTGCGGATATCGTCAAACAAATTTTCCTGTGAAACTCTGTTATCCGGTGCGATAGTCGCCTCGTCAATAATAAAGTCGGAGATTTTTGCGGCCGCATCCTCATCTGAACTTGTCGGAGTATCCATACTTATTGTAGACTGTGCAGATTTTATAATTGAGTTTAGTTTATTAACAGAAACCCCGAGCCTGTATGCAATTTCCTGCTTTGTCGGCGAATGTCCGAGTTCATTTGTCAAATCAATTGTTGCACGGCGGATTTTACTCAGAGATTCAATCATGTGGATAGGCAGCCTGATAATCCTTGCTTTGTCAGCAATAGCGCGTGTGATTGACTGTTGAATCCACCATGTCGCATAAGTGGAAAATTTGTAACCTTTGGTATAGTCAAAACGACTGGCTGCTTTCATCAAGCCCATATTGCCTTCCTGAATTAAATCCAGAAAAGAGAGTCCGCGGCCGATATATTTTTTTGCAATACTTACGACAAGTCTGAGGTTTGCATTGACAAGCAAATCTTTTGCAAAAGAGTCATTATCGTGGTGGATTTTTTTTGCAATTTCAAGTTCCTGTTCGCTTGACAAAAGCGGAATTTTACCTATTTGTTGAAGGTATATTTTTACGCTGTCGTCAGCGTTTATTGAAGATAGATTTTCTTGTATTTTAGGATCTTCCACAGAGTGAAGAACATCTTCTCCGTCATCTTCTTCTGCATTTAATTGCAGTTCATGGAAGTCAACATTTTCGTCTGATATTTCTTCTGAAAGGAAACCGTATTTTTCTATATCTTTTCTCATAAATATACTCTCCTGATTATTATGTTATCGTATTTGAGAATTTTATGCGAATTATTTACTTTGCTTAATTTTTTGTCTTACGGATTCAAATATTATCGGGCTGAGCGCGTTTGATACGTTGAGTGAGTTAAAATCGTTTGACATTGGTATTTTAACAATAAAATCTGAAATTTTTAATAATGATTTTGATACACCGGCATGCTCGGCCCCCATTATTATAGCAAAGTTCATATCGCAATAATTTATATCAAAATAATTATCTTTTGCACTTGCGTCTGTGGCAATTATCCACCAGTC
>CALUUH010000048.1 GCA_944323875.1 Candidatus Gastranaerophilales bacterium | reverse complement strand
GCAAGGTTTATACAATATTTTATCCCTTTACGGGATTACTTTTCCTTTTTTTCTTTCCCTTTTTTCCACGCCCACAACAGGGCGTTTTTTGTTGGTGGGGATTATTCTGATGTTATGGATAAATTCATTAACTCTATATCATCATAATCTATATAAGCTTTTTGAGTCAGGTTTCTGCCTGTTCTGATTGTAATTGCATTCATTTGCCCGGGTTTAATTAAATTTTTAGGTATTTTTATCCTCTGTCCGTCACCATTCAATTGTACTTCTGCAATTTTCTTTCCGTTAAAAAATATTTCAGGCGGACTTGAATATGCTGTCGTAATCCTATTTTGTCCCATGGAACGTGCCAGCATAGTATCAATGCCAACAATAGAGCCTATAACAAGATAATTGGCCCGTGATAAAACATCAGCCGCCATTTTGAAGTGTTTGGTGATAGTCGCTCCGACAGAATCTGTCTTAAAATCACCTGCATTAGCAGAAGTTTCAGAATAATTATTATCTCCCAAATGGATTAAATCGTTTGTAATTTGTATATGGTTAGCATTTGTTTTTTCAATACCAATAACCAGCGGATGCGCTGACATGTTTTGATTCAAGGTTAAAGAATAAGGTTTATAGCCCTCTTTTTCAACAGACATAATTGTATTATTATCTATATCTGCATTAAGTTCAAAGGCTCCCTCTTCGTCTGTATATGTCGTGTAATTTTGTTTGGGTAATTCAACTTTGGCATCGGGTACAGGAAAATTTGTTTCAGAATCAATAATGCGATTTGAAGTAAAAGTGCCGTTTTTTTCAACATTACCGGAGACTGTCATTGCATTTATCTGCGTTGCGAATATCAAAAAAACTAACAGTGACAAAATATATTTGTACATTAATAATCCTCTTTCATAATTATTTTAAGTGTTTTATAGAATTAATAAACTGCCTTTTCAGGGATTTTATAAGGAATATAAAAATTTTTATAAATAATATTTGAAATTTGAAATGTTTCTGGTAATATAAAAATACGGACAGCAATTTCATGCCGAAGTGATGAAATTGGTAGACGTGCCAGACTCAAAATCTGGTGTGGTTCACCCCACGTGCCGGTTCGACTCCGGCCTTCGGCATTTTTAAGACCTCAGGCGAGGTCTTTTTATATTATGAATAATAAATAATAGAATAGGCAAACGATGAAAATACAGAATATACAACCCTCATATAGCAATATATATTTCAAAAGCACCTCTAACCGGCAGCAGCCGATACACCGCTCCTCTCCGGTAAAAGAAGGTTTAAAAACAGCTGGTATCTGGCTGGGATTTGGTGTTGCTCTGGACTTTGTGTGTCGTAAATGTGTTGTTTTCAAAAATTCACCGACTAAAAATTCGCTGCTTGTAAACAGCGTTCTTGCACTTATTGCAGGTTCATGCGCCGCTTTAAAGGCTCATAACTCACATGATTTTTCTAACTGATGGATCCTATTTTTCAAGCCAAATACTTTTGATTGTAATATTTTTGAAACAATCACAGACAATGCACTTGACAATAGTTAGATGTCTAACTATAATATTAATATGAACCGTAATTCAATAGCTTTAATATCCAGAATACGCGAAAGTGCAAACCGTCTTATCCTGAATGAGCTTGCAAAAGCAGGAATAACTGAATTAGCGCCTTCGCATGGTGATATTTTGGTTTTATTGATGAAAAATAAAAAAATGACAATGCAAGAAGTTGCTAAAAGGATACATCGTACAAAAGCAACAATGACTGTATTAATTGACAAACTTGAAAAAATCGGGTTTGTAAAAAGAGAAAAATCAGAGGATGACAGCAGGTATACTAACGTCGTATTAACAGATAAAGGACAAGAATTTAAGCCTGTGTTTGAAGAAATATCCAACAAGCTGATAAGTACGGCATATAGCGGCCTGAGTCAGGCTGAAATAGAGCAATTAGAAACAATTCTTGAAAAAATAATGGAAAACCTGGGGTAAAAATTTTACCTATATAGTTAGATGTCTAATTAATATGAAAGGAGAAAACTATGGACATGACTTTTAATTTTGCAGAAGAATCAAAACAGTTAGAAAATCTTGAAGTGAAAGAAAATTGGGCGTTCTGTGATATTGGCGGGTTTGATAAAATTCCTCAATATGTTATGGAAAACAAAGATATTAATTTAAAATGCCCTTCAAAGATATTTTTGCACAAAGCACTTAATTTGACCGGAGCAGAAATGTCATTCAACACACTATCTAACAGCAAAGAGTATTTGGGCAAGCACAAGCATAAAGAAAATGAAGAAATCATTATTGTTCTCTCTGGAGAAGGGTATGTGCTAATAGATAATCAGGAAATAAAGGTTAAAGAAGGATCTATTGTAAAAATAGGCACAGGGCTTGTAAGAGCAATAAAAAGCATTGAAAATGGCAGTTTGACCTATATTTGTATACAAACAAAAGCTAATTCTTTAATAAGCTATACTTTAACAGATGCCGAAATGGTTTAAATAAATTCCAAATTGCAGCCGTCGGTCAAAATCTCTTGATCGGCGGCTTTATAAAATATAAAGCGAAGAACATATTACAAAATCATCCTTTTTTACCTTATGGGGGCTCATCCTCATCATGCGCAATAAAAAACTCTCCCACAGGAGAGTTTTTAAAAATGGGGCGCCTGATGGGATTCGAACCCATGTATATCGGAACCACAATCCGAGGTCTTAACCACTTGACGACAGGCGCCATATTCGCTACATTCTTATACTATCATAAAAAAAAAATTTGTCTATATTTTTACCGTAAAAAGTCACAAAAAAATTCCGTCCTCTCGAACGGAATTTTTTACTCTATAAATCTTAACTTATTCTTTGAAACATATATCCTATTCCACGTGCTGTTAATATCAGTTCTGGATTTGCAGGATCTGTTTCCAGTTTTGAACGCAATCTTGAAATGTGTACATCAACTACACGTGTATCAATTCTGTGATCAGGCGGGTATGCCCAAACATGCTGCAATATCTCGTTTCTTGAAAATGCCTGACCGGAATTATTTACCAGAAGTTCCAACAAACTGAATTCCATGCCTGTCAATCTGATACGTTCATTCTTTCTGAACACTTGACGACGCGCAGTATCAATTTTAATATTTCCTGTTGTGATTACATTCTTTGTAACTTTACCCGCAGGTGTAACTGTTTCTCTGTTATTTGTACGTCTTAAAACAGCTTTTACACGGGCTTCAAGCTCTTTTGGCGAAAACGGCTTGATAACATAGTCATCTGCACCCAATTCCAAACCTGTAATACGTTCTGATACATCGCCCAATGCAGTCAATATGATTATCGGCACATCGGATGTTCTTCTTATTTCTCTGGTTACACCGTAACCGTCCATTTTAGGCATCATAACATCCAGTACCACTAAATCAGGATTATATTTATTAAATGCATTTACTGCTTCTTCACCATCTGCCGCAGTATATACATCATAACCTGCCATTTTTAATCTCGTTTCGAGAATTCTTCTGATACTTGCTTCATCGTCTGCTAACAATATCCGTTGACGATCTTCCGTTTCGTTGGCAATTTCAGTGTTTTCTGTCATAGTTTTTTCCTTTAAATAAAATTCCTACACCACCAAATACTTCAAAAAGCAATTATTACAAAATATTTATTTATTTTAAATTATTTGAATAATTATAACGATATATTAACCTAATTT
>CALUUH010000047.1 GCA_944323875.1 Candidatus Gastranaerophilales bacterium | reverse complement strand
TACCGCGGTGATGATGTCGTGAATGCACTCGGGCTTGCGCTCGGGTATACGACGGAAGAGATGGATTATTTGTTTGAAAATAAAGCCTTTCCGCCAAAACCTGATGAGCCGACCGATACGGACAATGACAGCGATACAGAACTTTGAAAATAGACAAATCCGCAGGATTATGGTAGAATAGCCCTGCAGGGTAAAAGATGCTCTTTTCTAAGAAACTTCGACACAACAGTTAATACTTCGATTTCGGTCGTTAGTTCCGAGGAAAGGAGGTCGCTTATGGAAAATATCAATTTAAGCCTGATTATGCTTTTCTTGATTTTGTACATAATAACAAGCGGCTCTCACCTGAATAGATAAGAGCCACTTCGATTTCTACAAGGCATCCGGCAGTCTGGTAAACTGCCACCCTGTATATACATTATTTACCATGTTCTCCGATTTGTCAAGTGTACAATTCAAAAAATTAATATATCTAAATAGACAAATCGGAAATATTATTGTAAACTAAAAATAGGGTCGTGCCCGTCACTTCCTCCCACGCACGAATTTAACTAAGAAATCGGTGGAAAGGAGGTGATGAAAATGACCAAAAAAATAATAAAAACCGTTATAACGGTTTTTATAACGGTTTTACAAATTGTTATTTTATGGTTATAGGGTACTAAGTCAAGCCTCAATCAAGTCACATTTGCTTGGGGCTTGCCCCTATATTTACATTATTTACCATGTTCTCTGATTTGTCAAGTGTACAATTAATAAATTTTAAGGAGAATTAATTATGGAAGAAGAAATGAAAGCAGCGTTGAAAGACGTATCTTTAAACTATGGCGAAAAAGCCGCAGAATTGGCAATAGAATTTGTCTTTGAACTTATCAACAAAGCGGCAGATGTTTCAGAAAACAAGATTGACGACGCGTTTATGCCGACCTTAAACACGCTTAAGCCTGTTGCGCTGGCGCTGGCCGAGCAAATATATAAGGAAGGTGCATAAATGACGTTTGATGTGGCAGGTGCCGTGGAAAAGCTGTCGGAAGCCGTTAAAAGCGGCTTCCGGTTCGCTGAAACCGCAAAAGAAAAACAATCCGAAACCGCTATTCTAAAAGACCGCAAAAAGCTGCAAAAAGCCGTTAATTATGCGGAAAAACTTATTCTGTTGGCCTATAAATATTACGGTGATTTTTCGGATGACGATAAAAAAGACTTTGAACATTTTTTGGAAAAATTTTTGGAGAATAATTAAAACGGAGTTAGTAATGCAACAGGAACAATCTCAAGAATGTTATGAACATCATATGATGTTAAACGGAAAATTAGATAAAGTTAACCATTTTTTGTTTGGCGATGCCGAACACGCCGGTGAAGTCTCGTTTGTCTCAAAAGTAAACTTGATGTTTGATGAATTGAAATTTATTAAACAAAGCCTTTTGACATCTATTTTTGTGATAATCAGCAGTTGTTTGTTTTTAGGACAGCAGCTTTATCAGATAGATACAACATCAAAAGAGTTAGGTTTATACATAGAAAAACAGCAGCAAATCGAACTTCAACTGGCAAAATTAGAAACCAAAATTGATAAAAAAATTGAATAATTTTTTGTACTTGTTATTGGAAATAAATTTTTAGTTTTTACTTTCAACCCTGATGATTAAATATCATCGGGGCTTTTTTTATGCATTTTTTCTGACAGTTGCTCCGGTGTGATTTTGTAGATAAGATGTTTTAATAATTTGTTTTTAACGTTTTTATCAAATTCTCCGCAGACCGTTGCGCCGATACGTTCTGCAACCCGTCTGGACGGAAGATTTTCCGGTCTTATCTCAAAAATTATTTCATATTCAGGGTAGCGGTTGAAGGCGTATTTTACAAGTGCATACGCACACTCAAAAGCGTATCCGTGTCCCCAATTTTCTTGTTTGAAGATATAACCGATTTCGTAATATTTTTTGCCGTTAATTTCAGCCGGCATGATTGCGGCCTGTCCTAATATTTCATTTGTGGTTTTGTCACAGGCAAGAAAATATCCGCAGTTGTATTTTTCATACAAATCCATGTTTTTATCAATCCAGAATTTTACATCTTCATCTGTAAACTCATATTCCCAGGCATACATAACAGCAGGATTTTTAAGCATTTGGGCAAGGTCAGAAAAATCGCTGTAATCCATTTTTCTTAAATAAAGTCTTTCGGTTTGTAAAAAATAGTTATTCATGTGTCTAATTATATGCTAAAATCATTATATGGACAAAAGAGTTTCAAAAATTGTAAAAGGATTACACGGAGAAATTGAAATACCGTCAGACAAATCAATTTCACATAGAGCTGTTATGTTTTCGTCGCTTGCAAAAGGTAAATCACTGATAAAAAACTTTTCTCAAGGAAAAGACCCTCTGTCATCATTAAAGGTCTTTCAGGCAATGAGGGTTGACGCAAGATTTATTGACAACGGAACACTTGAAATATTTTCTACAGGACAATTAACGCCGCCGGCGGCGGCTCTTGATTGTGGTAATTCAGGAACAACAATGCGTCTTGTTTCCGGTATTCTTGCCGGTCAAAAATTTAATTCAGTTTTGACTGGTGATGAAAGTCTTTCTAAACGTCCTATGAAACGTGTTATTGAACCATTAGAGCTTATGGGCGCAAAAATTACTTCTGTAGACAATCATGCGCCGCTGAATATTTGGGGGCAAAAACTGCATGGCATAGATTATGTTTCAAAACTTGCCTCAGCTCAGGTTAAATCCTGTATATTGCTGGCCGGCATGTTTGCAGAAGGCAGAACGACAGTAACAGAACCTTATGTTTCACGCGACCATACAGAAAGAATGTTGAAATATATGGGAGCAGACATAATTACATCAGATAAAACCGTCAGTATTGCAAAATCCGAACTGTGCCCGCAGATAATAGAGGTTTGCGGTGATATTTCATCTGCAGCATATTTTATTGCGGCGGCTCTGATTGTTCCGAATTCTAAAATTGTGCTGAAAAATGTCGGTCTAAATCCGACACGCACAGGCATAATTGATGTTGTGCAAAATATGGGCGGTAATATAAAAATACTAGATAAAAGGGAAGTTTCTGGTGAAGATGTCGGAGATATAGAAATAGGATATTCAGAATTAACCGGTTGTAATATCAGCGGTGAAATAATTCCGCGCCTGATAGATGAATTACCTGTAATCGCTGTACTTGCAACACAGGCTAAAGGTGAGACGGTTGTGAAAGACGCAAAAGATTTGCGCAATAAAGAATCAGACAGAATATCCGCTATTGTAACAGAACTAAGGAAAATAGGTGCGGAAATAGATGAGTTAGATGACGGATTTGTTGTACATGGAAAAACGAGATTAAGTGGTGGAGTTGAAATTGAAACCTATCATGATCATAGATTGGCAATGAGTATGTATGTAGCGGGTCTGATTTGCGAAAGAGAAATTTTGATTAAGGATTTTGACTGGGTAAATATATCATTCCCTGAATTCTGTGGATGTTTTGAGGGGCTTGTGATTTAAAGATGACATGAAAAGGCACTAAGTTGCTAGGGCACTAAGGCACTAAGGAGTTAATAGGTGACTAAGTGACTAAGTGATTAAGTGACTGGGTGGTTACAAGAATAAGGCAACTAGAAAAATCTCACGTTGCCTTTTATTCCGTCGTCCCTGTAAAAGTTAAGTAAATCGTTGACAAAAAACCGGGAATAAAAGAGTTAGAGAAAAGAAAAGGAGTCAACGAATGAG
>CALUUH010000046.1 GCA_944323875.1 Candidatus Gastranaerophilales bacterium | reverse complement strand
GCAATGATAATCGGTTTTGCGTCATTTGTCATGTCTTTGGCCGGTTTTTGGAGCGGAAATTTAATAAAGAATTTCCCGTCGCGGTATTTGGAAATAACCGGCGGTGTTATTTTGATATTGCTTGCTGTAAAGGCTCTTTATTTGAGATAACTAAAAAATCAGACAACAAGATTGATGCCTTGCTGTCTGATTTTTTATATGATTTTGTTATTTTACATAAAAACTTGCGTTTATGTTTGCATATATTTTAACAGTGCCACTCTCAATCGGAGTTGCCATATCTGCTGCGCCCATTGCGTTTGAGGCTTTTGCTTCAAGCAAGTTATAGTGAACACGTGCTGAACTGTTTGTATTGCTGCAGCTTCCTGAAATTGATTTTATACCCGCTACAGATGATGATACAGAACGTGCAATTACATCTGCCTGTGCTTTTGCTTTTTGGGTCGCCTTGGCAAGAAGTTCGTCGCATTCGGCATCATAATTTGATACGGTGAAATTCAAATTATTGATATTGGTTGCGCCGAGTGAAAGTGCTTTGTCAATTATTGCGCCCACATCTTTAATATTTTTTGTTCTGACAATAATACTGTTTGATACCTGATATTTGTCAAAATTTCTTTTGTTATTAGAGTAATTGTATATTGGTGTTGCGTTGAAATCAGCTGTCTTGACAAAATCACCGTTTGCAGTGTTAATCATGGATTTCATTGCCGCATAAACCTGATCGGAAATTTGTTTATTTTCCTGTGTTGCTTTTTGCATTGATTTTGTATCAAAAGTCTGTACTTCAATTGAAATTTCCGCTACATCAGATGCAATTTCTTTATTTGCACTTGCGCTGGCAGAGATAAATCCGCGTTCATCAGGTGTGGTAACATTCGCCTGTGTTGCCAGACCGCCTGCCAATAAGCCTGTAATTACAGCAGCCAGTAATACTTTTTTCATACATTCTCCTTTTCTTTTTCATCATGGTGTGAAGTATTATCTTCGAGTTTTTTTTCAAACTCGTCAGGTTTTGTTATTTCTTTAAGTTTAAATTTTTCTAAGTCATTCGCACTTATTATCATAGGACGCTGCGCATGGATTTTTGTTTGCATTTTTATAGCATTCATAACCTGTTTTAATTCTTCTTCGCTCAATTCTTTAGGAGATTTGAACGCAATGAATGATTGTTTTCTTTTGTCAGTAATAATAAAGTAGGATATTGCAATTATTGCCCACAGCATAACTCCCTGAAACATATTTATAACAGGCACACAGCCAAATCCTGCAAAATAGTTCCAGATATTTTTTGCAACATATCCGGGGAATGCTATAAAGCCTGCTGCTAAACAGATTACTGTAAACAAAGCAAGCGCAAGTCCGCGTAAACCGTTTATCTGTATAATTTTAGTATTTCTTTTCATAAATCCTTCTTTCACAATAAATAATTTTATTGAGCAATATTTAACATACTCATAAATTCATCTTCTGTCAATATCATAACACCAAGTTTTTGAGCTTTGTCTAATTTTGATCCGGGGTTTTCTCCGACGACAAGATAAGATGTTTTTTTAGAGATGGCGGAAGTTGTTTTGCCGCCCATACTTTTAATGATACCTTCTGCTTTTTCACGCGGCATGCTCTTTAAAGTTCCGGTTAAAACAAAGGTTTTGCCCTTTAATTCATCGGAGGCCGCTGCGGTATTCTGTTTCATATTTACCCCGAGTTCTCTAAGCTCGGAAATCATCAACCTGTTGTTGATATCTCTAAAATAGTCTAATACCGAATCCGCAATAATTCGACCGATATTTGGCATTTCCGCCAGTTCTACACTGCCGGCATTCATCAAACTATCAATATTACCGTATTCAAGTGCTAGAAGTTCGGCGGTTTCTTTGCCTACATTTCTTATGGAGAGCGCCGTAATTAATTTACTCAGCGGATTATTCTTAGTTTTTTGAATAGCTTCGTACATATTTTTAGCGGATTTTTCCCGTACTCCCTCCAGTTGCAGAAAATCTTTTTCTTCAAGCCTGTATAAATCAGGAATAGTTCTGACCAAATTGTTGTTATAGAGAGCTCTGATAACGGATTCGCCAATACCTGACATATCCATTCCGTTATTTGAGGCAAAGAATTCCAATTTAGCAAGTGTCTGCGCTTTACACTCACTGTTTGTGCAATACAATCCGACTTCATTAGGTTTAGAAGTTAACAGCGACTGACACGAAGGACAATAAACCGGCGGAGTGACAATTTCTCTTTCATAATGATGACCGTCATCTATTACTTTTACGACTTTCGGAATAATTTCCGCGGCTTTTTTTATGACAACGGTATCGCCAATACGCACATCAAGGCGTCCTATTTCATCATAATTATACAAACTTGCGCGGCTGACGGTACTGCCTGCGAAAAATACAGGCTCAAGTAATGCCACCGGAGTAATAGCTCCTGTTTTACCAAGGCTTTGTTCTATGCCGACCAGCGTTGTTTGAACTTCTTCCGGCGGAAATTTGAATGCGGTTGCCCATTTGGGTGCGCGGGCGGTATATCCCAGCGTTGTCTGATTAGCAAACTCGTTTACCTTGATAACAACTCCGTCTGTTGCATAATCAAGATTATTGCGTTTGTTTTCCCATTCATTGCAATACGCAATAACGCCTTTGATATCTTTGCATAATCTTATATTAGGATTTACATTAAACCCTATGTTTTTAAGATATAGTAAAGCCTCATACTGATTGTCAGGTGCGTTTGGCGCATCTTCAAAGATAACAGAATACGCAAAAAATGCTAAATCTCTTTTTGCCGTAATTGTGCTGTCCAACTGGCGTACAGAACCGGCCGCTGCATTGCGAGGATTTGCAAATTTCTTTTCACCTTTTGCCTCAAATTCTTCATTCAGTTTCAGGAATGAAGATTTAGGCATGTATATTTCCCCGCGAACTTCAAGACTTACATCTTCAAAAAGTTTCAGGGGTATTGTTTTGACTGTTTTAAGATTGTTTGTAATATCTTCGCCGACAACTCCGTCACCTCTTGTTACACCGCGCACAAACACACCGTGTTCATAGGTTAATGCCATGGCAAGACCGTCAATCTTTAATTCACAATCTAATGCCGGCTCGCTCCCTTCCGGTAAATCTTTTTTTACACGTTCATACCATTTTGAAAGTTCGTATTCGTCATAGGTGTTATCCAGACTATATAAGCGGTATTTGTGATGATATTGTCCATGCCCTTCGCTGATTGACCCCACGCGCTGTGTCGGGCTGTCAGGCGTTTTTAATTCCGGATTTTCTTCTTCAAGGCGTTTGAGTTCCGCAAACATCCGGTCATAAGTGTAGTCATCAATAGACGGATCATCTTTAACATAATACAGATAGTTATGTTTATTTATTTCATCTTTTAAAAATTGTATTCTTTCAATAACCATATTTTATCCCGCTTACATAATCATAAGGAGTTCACGAATAACTTTTGTCGCAACCGCAGTAGACACGCCGGACGCATCATAATCCGGTGCGAGCTCAACAACATCAGCCCCGACAATATCAAAATCTCTAAGGTATTCAAACCAGTCCATAAGCTGATTGAACGTAAAGCCGCCGGCTTCCGGAGTGCCTGTACCGGACATAACTGAAGGATCAAGAACATCCAAATCAACTGTTACAAAAACCTTTTTACTTTTCAATACATCAAGCCCCGAAAACTCGTTTATTAAAGTTCCGTGTTTGTGCATAAAGTCCCATTCTTCTTTCATGCCGGATCTTATGCCAATCTGTTTAATATTTTCCGGCCCGACAATTTTTGAGGCATGACGAATAACAGCAGAATGCGACATTTCTTCACCAAGATATTCCTCGCGCAAATCAGTGTGGGCATCAAAGTGAACAATCGCAAGATC
>CALUUH010000045.1 GCA_944323875.1 Candidatus Gastranaerophilales bacterium | reverse complement strand
GGGAAATTCTTTATTAAATTTCCGCTCCAAAAACCGGCCAAAGACATGACAAATGACGCAAAACCGATTATCATTGCCGGTTCAATCAGCGGCGTATGACTGAAATTCAGGCTTCCGCCGGCAACAAGCGCGTCAATACTCGTGGCGACTCCCATACCCATAAGGCATTTGAAGCCTATGCAGCAAATCTCGTCTTCTTTTGGCTGAAACGCTTCGGCTATAAACTTTATTCCCAGTATCAGAAAAATCGCAAATACGATCAAACTGCTGAATGGCACAACATATTTGTGGATAACGTCCGCTCCTATATATCCGATACACGGCATTAGCCCCTGAAATATCCCCATTGTAAGCGCTAAAAATAACGAATTTTTAACCCGCTGCGATTTGAAAATTAACCCTTGAGAAAATGATACAACGCAGCAGTCAATTCCGAGAGCCACGGCCAGCAAAATTATCTCAACTAAACTCATTTATTTCAACCTCAAAAAGTCTGTGCCACGGGAAATTATAACTTACACTAACATTCATATCAAGCTGCGCCCCTACAATCTTTTCAAAAGGCTTCATTTTTTCCGCAAGCATCGTAATATCCGGCGCCGAAAGCTGCTGGCGTACATTTGCCTGATAAGCCCAATCATCCAAAAATCTCACAGTCTGCAATTGTTTAAATGCTTTATCGTTATATTTTTGGGCAAAATATTTCACCACGGCAGCGCAAATAAGGCTTCCCACTGTATTTGCCGATGTATTCCATGCCGAATACCCGTAAAAATTTCCGTCTAAACCCTTCTCAAAAATCTTTTGCACAAATGCATTATCCGCTCCGTTTGCATAACGAACATCTGCTATCATATAAGGTTTTTCAGGCCTTTGCCACTCTTTGTCAAAAGGTTTTGTGGCAACTTTCATAACTATTTCACCCTGATTGCCTTCAAAATTATTGACATACAGAAGAATATCAGCCGCATCTTCCGCCGCAATCTCACAGCCGGCAAGTTCAAGCTGTCCCGCAACCGATTTTTCTATAGATACATCCTCGTAATTTGAAATAAGATCTTTTTGCAACGGTTCAAGAAATATAGTGGCTATCTTCAATTTTTTCTGCTGAAAGTCACTTATAGCACGGGCAAGCAAAGTCAGCGGAATTTCATCAGCGCCGGTTTTAACAAAACCTCCCAATTTCTCGAGGACTTTTGCCTCCTGAACATTAAATCCGTATTCCGCGCAATCATCTTTTGAAAACACTAGTACTTCAAACAAACCCTGTTTTTGATATTCAAGATAAAGTTTATTTATCTCGAAATTACGTTTGCGGCCGGCCATATAATCGTCCAGAATTTCCGCCGGTATCAGATTAGCAATACAGCTTTCGCAACCGAGTTTATGTGTCTGATATGAATAATCAAAAATCTTTTTACCGTATTTTGACCAGTACTCTTTTTCTTCCTCGTTAATATTATTATTGGAAATACGCATTATGCTTGAAAAAGCATAGATTTTTGCGCCGTTATTGTGCAAAATCTCTTTCAAATCCTCCACACGTTTTTTTATCCTGTCAAAGCTATCCGGACATCTTCTTGAGGAAATAAGTCCGCCGTAAGCAACAGTATCAAGCGGCACAATAAGCGCATCCAGCGGCGGCAGATTTTTCAGCCAGTCAAAAAGCTTCTCCGTATCCGCGTATTTTGTCAAATCCCCGAGCCATGTCCGCTCCGGCAGAAAAAATTCAATATCAGAATCTATTTTCGCCGTCATCTCAGGTAAACTATAGCACACCGGCCGGTTATCTATCGGTATAAATCCTATCTTCATAATTTCAATATTATCAGAATCCGCACCATTTATCAAATTATTAAGAAATTACACTCTTATTAGCAAAAAATATTTTTCCGCGATTTTTAACTCTATCGTAAAAGAAATGTAATATTACTTAAAAAAAACTTGTGGTTAAATGCCCTAAGTTTTATAATAAAATATGCAGCACAAGAAAAGGAAATATATAAAATGGTTTTGGAAATGCCTTTAGAACAGTTGGAACGTACAATTAACCCGACGCATGACATAAAACTTTTTGCGGGACGTTCTAACCCTAAATTAGCTCAGGAAATCGCAGATTATCTGGGTACAACAATCGGGCCTATGGTAGTCAAAAATTTTGCTGACGGCGAAATTTATGTTCAGGTAAAAGAAAGCGTCCGCGGCGATGATGTTTTTATCATCCAGCCGCTATGCAACCCTGTTAACGAAAACTTAATGGAATTATTAATTATCATTGATGCATTCAAACGCGCAAGCGCAAAGACAATTACAGCAGTAATTCCATACTACGGTTACGCAAGACAGGACAGAAAGACTTCCGGCCGCGAAGCGATTACGGCCAAACTGGTAGCGGATTTATTAACCACGGCCGGCACAGACAGAGTTCTTGCAATGGACTTACACACAGGCCAGATACAAGGCTTTTTCAACATACTTGTAGATCATATTTTTGCAACGCCGATTATTGTAAATTACATCAAAAAACTCGGCATCAATCCTGACGACATGGTTGCAGTAAGCCCTGACACAGGCGGTGTGCAGAGAACAAGAAATCTGGCAAAAGAAATAGGTACAACACTTGCAATTATTGACAAACGCCGCGACAAGCACAATGAAGCAATAGCAAGCCATGTAATCGGTGATGTAAAAAACAAGGTTTGTATCCTTTTTGACGACCTGATTGATACAGCCGGCACTATTTGCGAAGCTTCAAAACTTCTTATAAAAGAAGGTGCGAAAGATGTTTATGTATGCGCTGTTCACCCTGTATTTTCAGGGCCGGCCGTGGAAAGACTCGGCAGCGCACCGATTAAAGAATGTATTGTAACAAACACTATTCCGCTTGATATGTCTAAAATGCCGCCAAACATCAAGCAGCTTTCAGTTGCACCGCTTTTGGGACAGGCTATTTCAAGAATACATGATGATGAATCCGTAAGTTCTCTATTCGGGTTTGAAAAAGACATTCAGGTATAACCGTAAGAAAAAGAAAAATCTCCTCCTAATGGAGGAGATTTTTGTAATTTAATAAAGTTTAGAAACTGTTCCGACGATAGAGGAGATATAAGTTATGGAAAACTTAGTTTTTTCATAATCCTCCCCAAGTCTGGTAGCCGTTCTCAAAACGGCTTTTTTTTATGCGTAAAAGGGGTTGAAATTTTATAGAAGATACTGTATAATATTTGTATGAAAAGTGAACACAGAGGATTTTTAATGGCGGAAGCTGCTGAAAAGTTGAATATTACGGGCTTGACCGTGTTTTTTGGCGGGAGTTTTGCCATGGGACTTGACAAGGTAGTGAAACCTTATATAACAAGGCATTCAGACGTTGGGGGGGGGGCTCAACTACTCACTTTGTAAACTTTTCGCAACATTTTCATTCAACACAAGGCATATTCCTTGTGCCAAAGTGTATAAATTTAACAAAAGAGGTCTAATGAATAGAATTATTGTACAATATAGATTATTAATGAGAATTGTATGAAAAATAAAAAGTATTATGAAGGAATAAAACATGAAAATAGAAAGGAGAACACACAATGTTAAAAACAAACAGTTATGGCGGTCAGGTCCGCTCTTACACATCAAAGGCGAGTGAAGTGAGTACAGTGAGTGAGGTGAGTAAGATGTCGAAACAAGGCGAACAACAATCGCTACATTCCCTTCGCCCTCTGGGAGAAGGTGGCCGGAGGCCGGATGAGGGTGCGGACGTGCCCCGTCACAAAGCCGCAGAGCCTAAAACCTGTAACCACTTATTCACTCAATCACTTAGTCACTTAATCACTTCCAAGAAGGCCGCCTTCACCTTAGCCGAAGGCAGGCTAGCCTGCACCACTACTCAGGTGGCCGCTAAATCAGCATTCACTTTAGCAGAGGTGTTAATCACTCTCGCGGTTATCGGAATAGTTGCCGCCCTGACCTTACCAGGGCTCATTCAAAACCATAACGAAAAGGCATGGTCTACGGCTAAAGATCTCTGGGAAAAGAAACTCACGGAAACTGTCCGCCGTATGAACACTGATGGCGTTATGACTGGTCATGACTCTACAGAGGACTTTATGGACACTTTCAAACAATATATGAAAGTTATCAAAACCTGTGACAACACAGATATTAATAAGTGCTATTCTCCTAAAGTCGTTACAACAGGAAAGAATGACGACCCTATGGAAATTGAAACAGACAGCCTTACATCTGCATCAAGCATGGGATTAAAGGACTGGCAGACTAACACAAATACCATGAGCTTTGTCGTTGCTGACGGCACAACAGTAATTATGGCATACCAGCCGGAATGCCCTTATGCAGACCCTATAGAAGATACAGGGTCACAAGTATCTTGCATGGGCTATATGGTAGATGTAAACGGTAAGAAAGGGCCTAATAGAGTAGGTAAAGATATTCAACT
>CALUUH010000044.1 GCA_944323875.1 Candidatus Gastranaerophilales bacterium | reverse complement strand
ATCCCGTTATTGCTTTTTAGAGTATTTTCCACACAGGTTCTGACTATTCTGACCTTTTTCTCATAAGGCATTGAATTCATTTTCCTTTGCATAAAAACTCGCTCTACAAATTTAAACATTATTACCACCTTTCAAGATTATTGTTAAATTATGGCTTGATTGCCGATATTTTAAATTTACTGTCAACATCAGTTCTCAGTTCACCTTTTGAAGTATTCAAATATTCAATAAATTTTTCAAGATTAATCAAATATTTTTTTCCGCATCTGACATGTACAATTTCATTTTCGATAGCCAAATGCCTGATAAAATGAGCAGCTAAACCGGTTTTGTCAGCGGCTTCCTTAATCGTTAGCATTGTCGGAACTTTGAATTGCAAACCACTGTTAAATTCAATAACATTTAATTTATTCAAACTCATCACTTGCCTCCTGCAGAAATAAACTTATTTATATCTTCTTCAGTAAACAAATACTTGCGGCCGGATCTTTTATAGGTAATTTCGCCGTTTCTGCATTTTCTGGTCAGAACTTCCGGACTTAAATGCAGAATTTTTGCCGCCTGTTTTGTCTCGTAAAAATTTACCATAATGTCAACTTTCTTTAACTTGATGTCATATTTATACAGATTTTGCATAAATTTTTGTAAACAAAATTTACACAACAGACAACAAAATAGTTGCCTTTGTGTTAATGTTGAAAACATAAAGTCATTTAAAATCATGTAAAATAACTTATACACAATTAATAACATAATATTCATATTTTGTCAACCATAAATTCCAAAATATGAAACTGGAGTAAAAATGAAGCTGTCAGAATATAAAAAGAAATTAGAAGAAAAAATCAAACTAGTAGTTAGTTACGGTCAATTAGCAGACGTACTGGGTATGAGCAGGCAATATATTTCAAAAATTAAAAATGATGAATTAGATGAAAAAAAACTTAACATTTTAAACTCATACTTTAACGAAATGTCAACTGATAATGAAGCAAAATTTTTTAAAATACCGGTTTTCGGAAATGTGACAGCGAGCATGGGATATGGCATCAGTGTATATGATGAAAATCAAACCGGAGTATATGAAATAAGTTCAAAACTCGCAAAAGATATCGGAATTGTTTCCGGCAAGACACAGATGATTTTTGCATCCGGAGACAGTATGTATCCGACAATAGAAGGCGGAGACAGCCTGTTGATTGATACATCAAAAAAAGAAATTTACGACGGTCGCATTTATTGTGTAAGAATAGACGGCCAGCTGTATGCAAAACGTTTACAAAAAATCCCGCCTAATACGGTAAAAGTAATCTCAGATAACGAGAGAAAATATGATCCGTTTTACGTTGACTTTTCAAAAAATATCAATTTTGATTTTGACGTAATCGGTGAAATCCGCTGGTGGGGCAGAGTCGCAAGATAATAAGGAGATATATGCTAGAACCTAGAAATTTAATAGTACATGAAACTATAAAAAGTAAAACATCAAATAACGAATACGATGTTTATATATTTGATAACTGTATCGCCTGTACCTGTCCGGCAGGAGGGAAAAGACAGTTATGTAAACATTTAATATCAACAATTCATAAAAATTTGGAATTAATCAAACAAACCTCTCCTGATTTTTGCAAACAGTTAGGCAATTTGATTGAATTAAAACAAAATAAAAACGTATCTCAAGAAGAAAAGTTAAAAGAATATGCAAAATTCATTTATTCAAATAAAAATATAGCTGCAGCAGCTCACAAAAATCAACAAGAAATTATTGATAGTGATATTAGAGAATTGAACGAATTAAGCGAATTGCTTTTAAATAACAAATGGTTAGGATGTAACTTCTATGATTTTATACATCAGGCACAGAAAGAAAATTATAGTGTATTTGTTTCTCTAAGACGTCCAGAAATATTAAAATTAATCCAATTAGGATATTTACAGGAACATATTCTATCTGAAGTAAATAAAACAAGATTGAATTTAAAAGATACTGAATCGTATTGTGCATTTTCTGCGACAGAAAAATTATATACAAATAAAAAAATTGCAGGTGTTGCTCGTGGGTTAAAAAATTTCACCTATGAAAAATCTTTTGGTGATATAGGAATAAAATATTTAAATGAAAATTGTAATTTTGATATTACATAAACAGGAACTCCAATGGCAAATATAGAAGCACGAAAAAATAAAGACGGTAAGATTGTCTCTTATAGAATAAAAGTATATAAAGGTCGGGATGAAAACGGAAAAAGACTTAAGCCTTATACAAAAACCTGGAAAGTTCCCGAAAATTGGAGCGACAGTAAAATCCAAAAAGAATTAAATCGTATCGCAACACTATTTGAGGAAGAATGCAAAGGCGGCTTAGTTGTTGATAACCGTCAAACATTTTCTCAGTATGCCAAATATGTTATTGAATTGAAAGAAAATGTAGAGAAGAAAAAACATCGGACTATTAAAAGATATAATGAACTGTTAGAACGAATAAATATAGCGATTGGTCATATTAAACTTGCCGATTTAAAACCCCAACACCTTAATCAATTCTATGAACAACTCAGCCAAAAGGGTATAAATTTAAAAACGCACGGTTATTTAAGCCCCAAAACTATACTTGAGCATCACAGATTAATTCACACAATACTAAAGCAAGCAGACAAAGAAATGTTGGTTACTTATAACGCAGCAGATAAAGCGACTCCTCCCGTACAGGAAAAGAAAAAAGTCGCATTCCTTGATGATGAACAGGTAAGATATATTTTAAAATGGGTGACAAACGAACCATTAAAATGGCAGGTTGTAATAAATCTACTAGCTTTTACCGGCGGACGTCGGGGTGAAATAGCCGGTATAAAGACGGATAAAATTAACTTTAAAGAACATACTATACATTTTTCGGAAAGCTTACTTTACTCATCAGAACGTGGAACCTATAAATCTTCACTAAAAACTGATTCATCAGACAGAATCTTAGAATTACCAGAAGAACCAATGAAGCTAATAAAAAAATTAGTAAATGAAAACAAAAAGAAAAATTTCATCCTTGGCAACAAATGGCAAGACACTGGGTATTTATTAGCCCAAGAAAACGGTCAACCTATGCATCCTGATTCTATAACAGGTTATTGTGAAGATTTCAGAAATAAATATAATAAAATCATAACAGAACAAAATAAAGACCTACCCAAAGATAAACAATTAAAATTAATCCCTAAAATGAACCCTCACGCATTTCGTCACGCACAAGCCAGTATTTTAGCTTATTATGGTGTTGACATTGTATCAATAAGCGGATTTTTAGGTCATGCAAACCCTAATGTTACACAAACCATTTATCAACATCTATTTAAAAAAGCAAATTCAAAAATTGCAAAATTAAATTCAAATATCTTATCGAATAGTCACCCAAAAGTCACCCAAAACGATAAAAACGAAATAAATTAAAAAATAATAGCAAGACCTAAAAGTCTTGCTATTATTATCTTTTACTTGGTTGCGGGAGCTGGATTTGAACCAACGACCTTCGGGTTATGAGCCCGACGAGCTACCAGACTGCTCCATCCCGCGATATGTTCATTTACAATTCATTATGTAACGCTAAATTTTAAATTGCAACCCTTTCTTTTGTAAAACTGTGAAATTCAGGTTTCATCTGTGTAAAAGTGCAAAATTCATTATATCCGATGGCTTCTAATTCTTTTATACCTTTTTCTAATCCGCTGTCAACCTGTTCCGCCCTATGGGAATCCGTTCCTGTCGTAATTATTCGTCCGCCAAGTTCTTTGTATAACTTCAAAATATCCCTTGATGGCGTTAAATCCCCTACGTTATAACGGTAGCAGGATGTATTAAGTTCTATTCCTTTTCCGCATGATATTACTTTCTTTAGGATTTCCTCAACTGTTGGTTTAATTTTTTCAAACGGGAATTTACCATGCATGTCATATCGTCTTATCACATCCAAATGACCCAGAACAGAATATTTATCAAAGTTATTCACCAGATAAAGAATTTCTTCAAAGTAGCGAATATTGTATTCTTCCTGAGTTTTTCCGTATTGAAATTCCTGCGACCAGAAACCTTTATCTTCAATCTCGTGGCAGGACATAATCACAAAATCAAAGTTTGCGTTATCAAAAATCCTTTCAAAAACAGGAATCGTATGCCGCTGCATTCCGAATTCAATGCCGAGTTTTAAAGAAATTTTATCACCGTATTTTTCTTTACATTTAAAAAAGTCGTATTCGTATGATTTATATGGAAACCGCGGGTCAATTCCGCCAAAGCAGTCTATATGATCGGTTATACAAATTTCATCCAAACCTTTTGCAATAGAAGTTTTAACAACATCTTCCATCTTAAAACTTGAATCTTCACTATAACTGGTATGCATGTGATAATTTGCAATCATAATTAAGATTTACAACAAATAACATTTAAAATCAAACTAATTTATTGCAAAAATACTGACAGTAATTTATAATAAAAAATAAGGAGGAGACGATGAAAAGCTCAATTATAGCTTCAAAACTCAGACGGGGGGGGGGGCTTCACTAGTCGTTTAAGACGTATTCCTCCGTAATAAAATTTTACACCTCAGGTGCCTGTTGGCTCTGGGGATTTTCTACTGAATGTTTTATAATAAATAAGGTATATTAAACGGAGGTTTTATGAAAGTTAGAGCATTCACTTTAGCGGAAGTTCTCATCACGCTGGGAATTATTGGAATTGTTGCAGCAATGACGCTGCCTACATTGATTCAAAAACAGCAGGAAAAAGTTTTAATTAACCAGTTAAAAGTTGCAAATAACACTTTAAGTAATGCATTATTACTTGCATACAAAGATTATGACACAATGCAATTTTGGACAGATGCTTCGAGTGGTGCATATACGCAGGTTACCCAGGCTAATTTTGAGAAATATTTTCTGCCTTATTTTAAAGTACTGAAGTACTGCGGACGCGGTGAAGGCTGTTTTTCCAAAGATATTTATTTTAATAAATCCTACAATCCTACTGACACAATAGACCATAATTCAAATAGCGCAAAAGCTATTTTAACTAATGGTATGTCTGTTGCATTTGCAAGCTTAAGCTTTGGGGATACTCCTTCTGGAAACATAATTGTAGATGTAAATGGATTTAAAGGGCCAAATATATGGGGGAAGGATGTATTTTATTTCGCAATACCCCGTTCAGCAAAAGGGATATATCCATCATTTTCAAATGAATTTGAGAAAAACGGTACAACGTATGGATTATATTCAACAGATAAACGATATTCAACTTGTTTAACCGGCACAACAGAAGCATCTAAAGGCTACTGCACAGGCTGGGCACTCAGACAAGAGAATTTTAATTACTTGAAATGTACTGATGCCAATAACTGCAAGGAGGAATAATTATTTTTTTATTGCACCCCAGGCTTTAATCGTGCCGCGCTGGTATTTAATGAGGTAAAAATCACCGTCGGGGTCATA
>CALUUH010000043.1 GCA_944323875.1 Candidatus Gastranaerophilales bacterium | reverse complement strand
ATCAAGGACTTAATGGCAATATTCCTATTAATTCCATTAACTCTTGATTTTTGTCAACGATTTATCTAACTTTTACAATCCCGCAGCGAATTGCGAGCAGAGGCACGAGCGCACAGCGCGAGAGGTGACGCCGAAACGGAAACGGTCAGTTTTCGTTGGAGGCGGAACGGTGCCGTTTATCGCGAGCAATTTTTGAGTGCAATACGCCAGAATTGTTGCCTTGCGGGATCTCAAATTTTTTCTGTTGGGCAAGAATGCTCCAACCTACATCTGTGAACAGTGAACTGTAAACAGTGAACGGTTATTACATAATAGGGTAATGCGAAAATATTCTCACGTTGCCTTTTTTAACCTCTCCAAGGGGGAGGTCGAAATTCCGTGAGCGTAGCGAAACTGGAATTTCGGGTGGGGGCAGACAAGTCTGCTCTTACACATCGTGAGACCGCTAAAGAAGCACGGTCAACGTCAAGCTGTTCCTTCGCCCCTTGGGGAAGAAGGTGGCCGAAGGTCGGATGAGGGGTCTTACCAATGTAAAAGTTGACTTGTCCAACCCCCACCTAGAATTTGTAAGCTCATTGCATTCGCCAACAAATTCTTGTCCTCCCCCTTGGAGAGGACGAGGGTTTCAGCGGTCTCCGTTCTTTTGAGATCCCGCAAGGCGTCAACTGTGGCGTATTGCACACAAACCGTTGCGGGAGGACGGAAAGAGCTTGGCAAAAGACGCACAATAACAATGTCCTCCCCTTGAGGGAGGATCGAAATCTCTGATTTCGAGGAGGGGTAGTGAGCGAAGCGAACTCTTGACCCCTCACCCGAATTTCTAAGCTCACGTTCGTTCGCTTACAAATTCGTCCGCCCTCTCGCAAAAACAATCCACCGGAGTGTTTGTGCTCGGCAGAGTCGCAAGGGGCTAGGAAATTTATGACGTAACCCGTCACGAAGCCGCAGAACCAGCCTTATGTAAATACTTAGTGCCCTAGTGCCTTAGCCACTTAGCGCCTTTTGATAACAACAGTTCACTGTTTGCTATTTCTTCACTCACTCTTTTCATTTATTTATGCTATACTAATCTCGGAGGTACTGATGAAAGGTATTGTTTTAGCAGGCGGCACAGGGTCAAGATTATATCCGAGTACTTTAACTGTTTCCAAACAGCTTTTGCCGATATACGACAAACCAATGATTTATCACCCGATATCCGTTCTTATGCTTGCAGGAATACGGGATATTCTGATAATCTCCACCCCGCAAGATTTGCCGGATTTTCAGCACCTGCTGGGTGACGGAAGTAAATTCGGGGTCAATTTTTCGTATAAAGAACAGCCAAGTCCTGACGGGCTGGCACAGGCTTTTATTCTGGGTGAAGATTTTATCGGGAATGATGAAGCCGCTCTTGTTCTCGGGGATAATATATTTTATGGCAACGGATTTTCAGGACGGCTAAAACATGTCGCTGAAAATGCGAAAAAAGGTATTGCAACAGTTTTTGGTTATAAAGTAAAAGATCCGCAAAGGTTTGGTGTTGTTGAATTCGATGACAGCGGAAAAGTACTTTCCATAGAAGAAAAACCGCAAAATCCAAAATCTGACTTTGCAGTAACCGGATTATATTTCTACGATAATAATGTCGCTGAGTATGCCAGAAGTCTTAAACCTTCAAAACGCGGTGAATTAGAAATTACTGACCTTAACAATATATATCTGCAAAAAGGCAAGCTGAATGTGGAGCTTCTGGGACGCGGATTTGCATGGCTTGATACCGGTACACATCAGTCACTTTTGCAGGCAAGCCAGTATGTTCAGACTATAGAAGAAAATCAGGGGATAAAAATTGCCTGCCTTGAAGAAATTGCATACCGTCTCGGTTTCCTTTCCGGAGAAGAGATTCTGCGCAACATACCTGATGTAAAAAATAATGAATATTATAATTATATAAAAGGGATTTTGAAGTAGATGAAAATTCTTTTTGCAACCGACCTGTATCCTGTGTCTGATAATGAAAAAACTACTCCGAGAACTTTATATGATTTTGTTCAGGGGTTTAGAGAACAAGGGGTTGAGGTTGATGTTATAAAACCTAATTTTCTTCTTAATTCTTTTTTGCGCAAAAAGCCTTTTTATCCGACAGGACAGTATAAGGATGTTTTTAATGTAAATTATCATATGCCTTTTTGGGGAAATGTTTCTGAAAAATTAGGGTCGCAACTCCGGCCTGACGTAATTGTTTCGCACATGCCCTCAGGGACAATTTTTGCGCAAAAACTTGCGGGAAAATATAATCTACCGCTTGTTTGCGGGGTGCATGTATCTGATTTGGAGATATTAACAAATCCTTTGTATGCAATATATTTTAAACCCGCACTTTTGAAAGCTTTTTGTAAAGCGAAACTGCTTGCATGCAGATCGGAAGTTATTAAAAAACGGCTTTTAAGACTTTATCCTGAGTTTGAGAGCAAAGTTTTTGTTGCATATTCCGGTATTGATGAAAATTTGATTACAAACAGGACAAATGAAACTTTTGCACAAGAAAAGATAAAAGTCTTAACCTGTGCGAATTTCAAAAAGAGAAAAAACATAGATAAAGTTATCAAGGCATGTAAAGGGCTTGAAAGCTTTGATTTAACTGTAATCGGGGACGGTGAACAGCGCAAACGGCTTGAGCGGATTGACAGACGGGTAACTTTTACGGGGCATCTGGACAGAAATAAAGTTTTAGAATATATGCGCAAAAGTGATATATTTATTTTACCAAGTGTAGGAGAAACACTTGGAATGGTTTATCTTGAGGCCATGGCATCCGGCTGTATTACAGTGGCGACAAAGGGTGACGGAGTTGACGGAATAATAAAAAATAATGTCAACGGATTTTTGACAACACCTGATGTAAAGGAAATTCAAAACACACTTCTTAATATAAAATCAATGAGTACAGATTCTCTGAAAACGTTGCGCGGCAATAGTTACAGCACTATCAAAAACTTTACGCAAAGGGCTATGTGCGAATACTATTTGCAACAAATTTTTAAGATTTTGTAAAGATTTGACAAAATCTTTTCATGTTTCTGCTACAATAATCGAAGTTGGTTTACACTTACTGGAGAGCCGTAATACATTTTATTTATAAGGATTCTATGATGAACAAATTTTTGATTGTACTTTTTACACTGTTATGCAGTATCCAAACTGCAAACGCAATGAATGTTGATGCTTTTATGGACAAGCATATTGCCCCGATATCTGATGCGGTGGCTAATCTTATTTTCTTTCCGATTAATATCGGAGGATCTCAAATCCCTGTAATTATATTCTGGATTTTGATTGCAGGTATATTTTTTACGTTGTTTTTCAGAGGTGTATCAATTTGGGGCTTGAAACATGCTATTGATATAGTTTCCAAGCCTGCTCATAAAGATGAAAAGAATAGCAGTGCGAGCGGTGAAGTTTCATCTTTTCAGGCGCTTGCAACAGCTTTATCCGGAACAATCGGTATCGGTAGTGTGGCCGGTGTTGCAATATCAATTTCTATAGGCGGCCCGGGTGCTGCATTCTGGATTTTCGCCGGTGCAATTCTCGGTATGTCAATAAAATTCGTGGAAGCATCACTTGCCGTAAAATACAGAAGATTTAACCTTGACGGTACGGTTTCAGGCGGTCCGATGCACTATATTGCTCACGGACTTACAAGAAAGAAAATGCGCTGGTTAGGTCAGCCGTTATCAGTTGTGTTCGCTGTTCTTTGTATCGGCGGCGCAATATCCGGCGGAAACATGATCCAGATTAACCAATCTGCGCACCAGCTTGTATTAATCACAGGCGGAGCAAACAGTTTTATGAACGGATACACATGGGTATTCGGTCTTTTAATTGCTATTCTTGTATGGCTGGCTGTTGTTGACGGGATAAAAAGTATTTCTAAAATCACAACTATTCTTGTACCTACAATGTGCTTCTTGTATATCGGGGCGGGTTTAGTTGTAATCTTTGCAAACTTTATGCATATACCACACGCAATTGCATTAATTGTTAAAGAGGCATTTGCGCCGCATGCTGTTGCGGGAGGTGTTATCGGAACAATTATTATCGGGTTAAGACGTTCAGTACAATCTAACGAAGCAGGTACAGGTGCTGCAGCTATTGCTTATGCGGCAGTTAAAACAAATGAACCTATTTCTCAAGGCTTTGTTGCATTGCTTGAAACATTACTTACCGGTATTTTGTGTCTGCTGACTTCTTTTGCAATTGTTTTCTCAGGAATTCTGGACACAACTCAAGTCGGTCAAATTTCAGGTATTGAACTTGCGTCATCAGCTTTTGAATCAGTAATTTCATTCTTCCCGTATATCCTGTCAATTGTTGTAATTTTGTTTGCATTATCAACATTGATTTCCTGGGCATATTACGGACAAAAAGCATGGACATTTCTGGTTGGTGAAGGTCACAAACGTAATTTGACATTTGATGTAATATATTGTTTGTTTATCATTGTTGGCTCAGCAATGAATGTAACATCTGTTATCAACATTACTGATGCAATGATGATAGCAATGTCTGTTCCGAATATCATTGCATTGTATGTATTATCACCGGAAATCAAATCAGACCTTGTAGAGTATGTAAGACGGCATCAGGTGGCAAAATGGCTTAACCGCGACTGGGTAAAACCTTTGCCGGCGACTGTAACTGCGGAGGAAACACCATGTCCGACCAGCAAATAATCGTAACAGTTTCCGGAGTTGACAAAGTAGGTATTGTAGCAAAAGTTACAACAGCACTTGCGCAATATGAAGTCAACATTGAAGATATAAAACAAACACTCATGCAAGGACATTTCGTTATGTTTTTGCTCGGAAATATCGAAAAATCTAAGTATTCTTTTAAAGAAATAAAAGAAAATCTTATAAACACCGGCAAAGAACTCGGAATGGAAGTCTGGGTGCAGCGAAAAGAAATATTTGATAATATGCACAATATATAAATATTGGATAAGGCGGGACGCTTCGCGTCCCGCCTCTTAAATATTTCACCGCTTTAATACTCTGTCCGTTACTTAGTCCAAAATAAAACTCTTGTCTTACACCTTGTTTTGTTGTAAGATTTTATTAAGACACTTATGGAGTTAGACAATGCTTAGAGGACCATTTTTAGACCGAAACTGGATAGGGCAAAATGAGGATTACCAATCATCTGATATTGTAATGCTTGGCCTGCCGTTTGACGGAACAGTTTCTTACCGTTCCGGTTCAAGATTTGCGCCGGAACAGATAAGACTTGCAAGCTGGGGATTGGAAGACTATTCTCCGCGTTTTAATAAACATCTGCAAGATGTAAACTTTCATGATGCGGGAGATTTGGAATTTCCACTCGGTAATACATATAAATCCCTCGACATTATTGAACAAAATGTTGAAGATATTTATAAAGACGGCAAACGGGTTTTTGGTATAGGCGGAGAACATCTGGTTACATTGCCCGAAATAAAAGCTGTCTCAAAATTTCATAAAGATCTTGCGATTGTTCACTTTGATGCCCACACTGATTTGCGCGAGGAATATCTTGGTGAAGAAATGTCGCATTCTGC
>CALUUH010000042.1 GCA_944323875.1 Candidatus Gastranaerophilales bacterium | reverse complement strand
TGGCAATATTCCTATTAATTCCATTAACTCTTGATTTTTGTCAACGATTTATCTAACTTTTACAGGGATGACGGGACCAAAAAGGCAACGTGAAATATCCACATTGCCTGAAAATGAAACTCACTTAGTCACTTAATCACTTATTCACTTAATCACGTCCAACTAAGGACGTTGTCCTTAGTTGGAAATGCAGATAGCGCGGTAGCGGCTGTAGTATTTGCCGTGGTAGTCCCAGTTACTGTTGGAAGTGTCGAAGCCCCGTACGTCCACGCTACTCGTATTGTTCTCCTCACTGGACCAGTAGTAGGTGTAGTCAAGAGTGATAGGAGGATTATCTTTGTATTCGTCCTTTAGTTTTAGGTTGTATTTGTCTTCTGTTGCACCTATTGTTACTGCGCTTCCATCGCTTGCGTTTACATATAATTCACTCGCTAGTTGAGCTAATTGTGCTCTCGTTGGGAGTTCCATTCCTTTGTCTTTGCATGACTTTATTGCTCCTGCCCAGTAATTGGTTGAGCAATATAAATTTACTGAGCCATTTTTATCGTATGTTGTGTCATCACATGTGTTTATTGCTGTGTTTGCAGCAAAATCAGTGCTCCAGCACATGTCGCCAATCGGGTTATCGCAAGTTGAGAATGCTACGCCGGAAGATAATTGAATATCTTTACCTACTCTATTAGGCCCTTTCTTTCCGTTTACATCTACCATATAGCCCATGCAAGATACTTGAGATCCTGTATCTTCTATAGGGTCAGCATACGGACATTCCGGCTGGTATGCCATAATAACTGTTGTGCCGTCCGCAACTACAAAGCTCATTGTATTAGTATTAGTTTGCCAGTCGCTTAGGCCCATGCTTGATGCAGAGGTTAAAGAATCAGTTTCAACTTCCATAGGTTCTTCGTTGCTTCCTGTGGTAACTACTTTAGGTGAATAGCATTTGTTAATGTCGGTGTTATCACAGGTCTTAATAACTTTCATATATTGTTTGAAAGTGTCCATAAAGTCCTCTGTAGTATCATGTCCTGTCATAACTCCGTCAGTGTTCATGCGGCGAACTGTTTCAGTAAGTTTCTTTTCCCAAAGATCTTTAGCCGTAGACCATGCCTTCTCGTTATGATTTTGGATTAGGCCAGGCAAGGTCAGTGCGGCCACTATTCCGATGACAGCGAGGGTGATTAGGACCTCGGCCAAAGTGAAAGCGGCCTTCTGGGAAGTGATTAGGTGACTAAGTGATTGAGTGAATAAGTGGTTACAGGTTTTAGGCTCTGCGGCTTTGTGACGGGGTACGTCCGCACCCTCATCCGGCCTTCGGCCACCTTCTCCCAGAGGTAGAAGGGAATGTAGCGATTGTTGTTCGCCTTGTTTCGACATCTTACTCACCTCACTCACTGTACTCACCTTTGATGTGTAAGAGCGGACTTGTCCGCCATAACTGTTTGTTTTTTGGTTGTACATAGTTGCATCTCCTTTTTTTATAGTGTCAACATTTATTAAACTATTTTTCATACAATTCTCCTTATTGATTTATATTGTACAATAATTCTATTCATTAAGCCACCTTTGTTTGGTTTATATGTTTTGTCACAAGTATTCAACTTGTGTTTTGAGATCCCGCAATGCAACGAGTCTGGCGTATTGCACTCAAACCGTTGCGGGACGACGCGTGAAAAAACTGTGTCACGGAGCAACAATAGAAATATTGCGAAAAGTTTACAAAACGCGGAGTTAAGCCCCCCCCCCAATGTCTGAAAGCCCTGCAAGACAGCGGTTTATGGCTTTGTCAAGTCTCGCCGCGAGATATCCGTTCAAACAGTTTCTTGCCACTTCTATCGCGTAACTTCCATCCAAAAACGCGGTTAAATCCGTAATATTCAACTTTTCAGCAACTTCCGCCATTAAAATTCCTCTGTGTTCACTTTTCATACAAATATTATACAGTATCTTCTATAAAATTTCAAGTGCTATTTAAAATATTTAACAGATAAATAATCAGAGGGCGGCATCATAATTATGATGCCGCCCGTTTTTATATGCAGTAATTTTATACGTTTAAAATAAATCCGCCTTTATCTGCGTTCTGGAGATTGTCTCCGTCAATTTTTGCACGCAAATTTTTGATGTATTTGTATACATAATCTCTTGGTAAATCGAGTAATGCGGCCAAATCTTTTGCGTAAACAATTTTGTTTGAGTTAGCGCAAAAATGATCGAAAACCTTTTGTTCTCTGTCTGTCAAGGCTTTTTTGAATACAATTCTTACATCTTCTCTTAATGTATCGGAATTAGCCTGTACTTTTGGTTTTGCCTCAACTGATTTTGCAGCGGTTTTGGCTGCTGATTTAGGAGTTTTAGCTGCTTTAGTTTTTGTTGTTTTAGCAGGTTTTTCAGCTTTGGCTGTTTTAGGTTTTGCTACAGCTTTTTTCTCTTCTTTTTTAAGATTATCGTCTAATTTCAATTTGCTTATAGAAAAAGGAGTCGGAGCGATTTCGCGTTCTCTGAGCATAGCGCGTTCTGCTATTGTGCTTAATCTTTCACCGCGGTTGTGCATCCAATCTTCGGAGGTTGATACAACAGGCTGGCCTTTTAGAACTATGTCTACGAGGTCATTTGTCGGTTTTGCTTCTTCTATCTTTTTCCCCAGTCTGGCTGCAAATTCTTCTAATGTAATCTTTTCCAATGAGCTTCTCCATTGTTTTATCTCTTCTTTGCTCAAGTATTCAGACATTCATTAATCTCCTTAATATTATGTATTTTACAATTTATAATTTAGCATAAAACATGATTAAAAAATCAAAATGTTTCGCAACGTAAATTTTTATGTTAAAAATTAACAATTCGTTTAATAGAGAATTCCGGATTCCAGTATTTTTTGCACTTCGGCTTTCATAATTTCGTGAATTTCTTCTACTGATTTTGTTCCGTCTATGGAAATAAAGTTATATTCTTTTTTCATCCGGTTGTATTGCTCAAGACATTTGTTCTGATATATTTCAAAACTTTTATAAAAATCAGTGGAGAACCCTACATCCCGTCCGCTTTCGTAGAAATCCAGCCCTGTTGTTCCGATAATTCTTTTTAACAGGGTATCAACAGGCATATCGAGATAGAAAATCAAATCCGGTTCAGGCGCATAGTCGTAGAGGTTTTTAACCCACTCAATATCCTGTCCGCGAACAACATCACGCGCAAGCGCTGTGTAATAATATCTGTCTAAAAGCACAACAAAACCTGATTTAAGTGCCGGAATTATCTGGTTTTCCAGCCTGTCGGCAAAATCGGCCGCATACAGAAGGCTGTATGTTGTTGCGTTCAAAAGGTTTCGTTCTTTTGCATCATCAATAACATTTGCGATAAGTCTTGATGTTTTCCATTCTGATACGATTACGCCGTAAGACTGGTCTTGCAAGGCACGTTTAAGCAGTTCTAACTGTGTGGATTTACCTGAGCCGTCAGTTCCTTCTATAACTATTAACAAGCCTTCATATTCGTGCTTCTTTTTAAACTTTTTTGTTTTTGCCATCAGATATTTACTCCTTTTGCCCTCAGAATTTCTTTAAGCCGTCTGCGTATTTCGATTTGTTTTGTGTGGATTGAATCTTTTGCATCCAGCTTAACCAGCCCGAATTCATCGACCATTTTTTGATATTCGCTGATAACTCTGCCTTGAAAAATAAGATAACTTTCATACGGATCATTGCTTATTTTCAAATCCATACCGGCCTCATAGAATTTTGGTGTTCTGTTGAAACAAATTCTTTCCATGGAGGATTGCGGGTCTATGTCGAAATATATTGCCAGATCCGGTTTTATTGCAAAATTATAAACTTTTCTTACCCAGTTAGGGTCAACGCCTCTTGCGACATCTCTTGCAAAAGCAGTGTAGGCATACCGGTCGGCAAGTACAATAAAACCTGCTTTTAAGGCCGGAGCAATTACCTGCTTAAACCTGTCGGCAAAATCTACAGCGTGCAGGAGTGAAAATGTGCGTGCAGATAATAAATTTTTCTTTTTGGCTAATTTTGTTGTTTGCGAGATGAGTTCGGAGGAATTCCATTCCGTAAATATAACATCCTGCCCCGTGGATTTAAGCCAGTCACGCAACAGTGTTAATTGTGTGGATTTACCTGAGCCGTCAATCCCTTCGACGCAAACAAGAGTTCCTTTTAAGTTATGTTTTTCTTTTAGTCTGGACAATATTAACCCTCTTTCTGTTCTAATAAAGCGACATTAATTTTACCGAATTTAGCAGATAAATTATCTACAAGATGAATGAAATACAAATCCGGCTCAAGTTCTTTTTCTCCGAGGTCGATAATAGCGCCCCAGTCAGCACGGCCGTGATGAGCGGCAATCATACGCGCAATTTCGTTAAAGCCTTGATTCATACATATTGAAAATCCGTATTGTGAGTGTGAAATCCAATCTTTACGAAATTTTTCATCGTAGTCAATCAGCCCGTTTTCCAGATCAACTGTATACTCAAAAATTTTGCCGATATCGTGGAGTATACAAGCGGCCAGAATATAATCTTTGTTTGGTTTTATTGTAAATTGTTCAAGATTGACTTCTGCAAATTTCAGGCATTCAAGTATGTGAACAAGCAGACCGCCGATATAGTTGTGGTGCATAACTTTTGCAGCAGGAGCAATTTTGATTTTTTCTTCGTGTTCTGCAAAATATTTAACGAGAAATGATTTAATTTTTTCATCACTGATTTTGTCAAACCAGGAAACTAATTCTTTGTAAGCTTTTTCTCGTTCCGCTTCATTCAGACCGGTTTTTGCTTCTTTTACAAGTTCCAGTACAGAAATAAGACAGTTGTTAAATCTTTCGTTGAATGATGCGGAAATAAGCCGGATTAAATTACCTGTGCGGAAAATTTTAGGTTCCATCCGGTTTAGGGTTTCTTCCCAGAGAATACAGTTTAAAACAGAATTATCTTCTGTATTTTTCAACTGTAACTTCCCCATTTTCGTGCCGGCCTTGGTGTCGCCTACAGAAAACTGCATTATCTCGTATATTACATCATTGCTGTACATATTAACTGCCTTTCAAAGTTTAATTTTTATTTCTGTCAATAATTTTATCCTGATTACCCCATACAAAAGATGAACGTATTTCCTGTCCGACTTTTTCTATAAGGTGGTCTGCATTTTCTTTGCGGAGTTCGTTGAACTTTTTGCATCCGGATTGCATTTCGGTAAGGAATTCATCGGCAAAACTTCCGCTTTGGATATCTTTTAATAAATCTTTCATCGCCTGCTTTGACTGCTCTCCGATAACTTTCGGGCCTCTTGTCATATCACCGTATTCCGCTGTATTGGAAATAGAGTAACGCATATCAGCCAGCCCGCCCTGATTAATTAAATCAACCAGCAGCTTCATTTCGTGTAATACTTCAAAGTATGCCATGTAAGGTGAATAACCTGCTTCTACAAGCACATCAAAACCGGTTTTTATCAAAGCGGAAACGCCGCCGCAGATTACGGCCTGTTCTCCGAAAAGATCGGTTTCTGTTTCTTCTTTGAATGTAGTTTCAATAATGCCGGCGCGTCCTGCTCCTATTGCAGAAGCATAAGAGAGTGCAATTTCTTTTGCATCACCTGACGGGTTTTGGTAAACAGCTATCAAAGACGGAACACCGCGTCCAAGTGTGTATTCGCTTCTGACTGTATGCCCCGGGCCTTTAGGCGCAACCATAATAACATTCACATCATCAGGCGCAACTATTTTTTTGTAGTGGATATTAAAGCCGTGTGAGAACATCAGGTATTGGCCGCTTTTCATATACGGTTTTATCTGTTCTTCATAAACTTGAGCCTGTAATTCATCAGGAATAAGGATTTGTACGATATCTGCATATTTAACGGCTTCTGAGATACTCATTGTTTTAAAACCGTAGTTTTTAGCCTTAATGTCTGATTTACCGCCAAGTCGCAGTCCAAGAACAACATCACAGCCGCTGTCTTTTAAGTTCATTGACTGTCCGTATCCCTGTGAGCCGAAACCGATAACCGCAATTTTTTTAGACTTAATCAATTCTGTATCAATATCTTTATCAAGATAAATTTTCAAATTTTCCATATCCACCTCTCGTTCATCATAAAATATTAACACAAATAATAAATCTTTCAAAAGTAATTTAAAGTAATATTAATATCTATAGAGTGAGTGGGGTGAGTAGGTGAGTGGAGTGAATAGAGTGAGTAGAGTGAGTGGGGTGAGTGGGGTGAGTGGGGTGAATAGGTGAGTGGAGTGAGTAGAGTGAGTGGGGTGAGTGGGGTGAATAGGTGAGTGGAGTGAATAGAGTGAGTAGAGTGAGTGGGGTGA
>CALUUH010000041.1 GCA_944323875.1 Candidatus Gastranaerophilales bacterium | reverse complement strand
GAGTGAGCGAAGAGTTAAAGCGTAAGCGTACTCGTTATTCGCGAACGATGCGACAGGCAAATCCAAGACAAGTGACTAGGTGACTAAGTGGTTACAGGAATAAGGCAATGAGAAAATTTTCACATTGCCGATAAAAGATTCCTCGCCCCTTGCGGGAGAGGGTTAGGGTGAGGGGTCAAAAGAAACCGTTAAAGACGCACATAACTCTTTCAGTTAAAAGGTGGGCACGCTATCGCTTTTCAATAATACAAAAAATCGGTGCGTCAAACGACGCACCCTACGGCTCTAAGCAGACGTATAAAGCGGTGGGCACGCTTGCGCTTTGCCGCACCCTACGAAACTGAATAAAATACGCTAGTTGTTCAGTGTAATAAAAAATTTATACAGCAACCGTGCATTTTTCTCATCTTGAATAATAGTTAATAACTCATCATAAATTTCTTCATAAGATTTATGATGCCTAAACTTAAATAATTCACTTATATCAACATTTAAGGCAAGCGCTATTTGATTTATATTTTCAGCCGACGGATAATTAACACCATTTTCAATACGGCTGATATTATTTTGCTCTATTCCAACTTTTTCTGCTAAAACTTCCTGAGAAATTCCGTGTAATTTCCTCAACTCTCTTATCCGTTTACCTAACTGGGATTTAACGTCAGCCATGATTTTTCCTTTTATTAAATTATAAGATTTTATTAAACATATTTTTACATTCTTATAGGTATATAATATTGACAAATATGTTTAATAAACATATAATTATGTTTGTTATTACATAATACATCTTATAGGAGGTTATATGAGTAATAAAAAAGAACAAACCGGATTTTCACTGGCTGAAATACTTATTGCATTGACAGTATTAGGGGTAGCCGCAATGCTTACGCTGCCTCAATTTATACAAGATTTTCGGGAAAAAATGGAAAAGGAACAGGTGCGAACAGTAAAATATAAACTTACACAAGCGACTGACAAGATGAAGTCACTGGATTTAATAGGCCCCTATGAAAGTACCGAAAAATTTATAAATGTACTAAAACAGCATTACAAAGTAATAAAAATTTGCGACAATATAAATCTTGCAAAATGTTGGCCATCAAAAACAATACTAACTGCAGATGGAGAAGTAGCGGTTAACTCGATAACAACAGGAGAGGAATTGAAAGCACTCACTTATGGAAGTGCACAGACAAAAACTATGGGATTGGTAACCGCAGACGGAATATCAATGATACTGGCATATTCACCTGTCTGCAGTCAATTAGACCCAATGCGTACATACGAATGGTCTACAGAAGATAGTAAACCGGTTACAAATGCAACAACAAACTGTATTAGTGCAATATTTGATATCAATGGGGGGAAAAAACCAAATCGTCTGGGTAAAGATGTGAGAACCCTAAATTCATTATTTGGAGCAAAAAAATTCCAGGCTATTGCAATGAGTAAAGAAGATTGCGAGAGAAATAAAACAAAATACGGACTAAACGGATGTTATTATGAAGAAGATTATTTTGCCGGAGCAGTAAAAGCCTGTGCAGACATTGGTTTACATCTGGCCGACATGCAGACTCTTGCAAACCTTGCCGGTGCAAAATACGGGCGAACAGATATAGATGTGCATACTTTAATCATGAGAAATGACTATAATGAAGGAGATGGGACATTTACAGGAAATTGTGATGATTTTTTCAAGACGCATGATATAAATGGTCGATATGCCATTAGCGATGTCATTTGCGTAAATACATTGCAAAACGATATCAACTCTGCAGTAGCTTCTATAGACGGATACTTTTGGTCATCATCAGAGGTAAGCGCAACACTGGCCGAAAAACGTAACTTTTCGGCTAATTCATCTGCCTGGGCGGCTCTTGAGCGTAACAATTCTAACTATACTGCTTTTTGTGTCGGGGATTAAACTTTAGAAGAACAAATATGAATATATTCACGTATTTTGCGGCGCACTTTTTTATCTGTTGCAAATATCCTATTTGTAATGCCTTTGTGCCGGAGCATAGTTCCAGCGATTCTTGCATAAATATTATACAGCACCACAAAATGCCTCAGAAAAAGTAAAGTGGCATTTACTTAACCTGCAAACCATTAAATGAAATCAGAATTCAACTCTGTAGTGGCGGTTTTACAGGGACGCTTTTTCAAAAAATTGTGCCAAAAGATGTATATAATATTCCATTTTATTGCGGATTTAGAAGGCTTTACGGGCATTAAGCGTTTTGCCCCCTCCCCGTAAAGCCAGTAATAGCAAGGGTTTCAGGCGATTGGGTGCTTAAGTGGGTTTTCAAAATTTCTTCTGTTAACACTTCACTCACCTCACTCACTCCACTCACTCCAGTCACTTTTTTACTTCTCTGAGCTTCCGACATCCTCTATCCTCTTTCGCATACTATTTATTTTTAGTTTAACATATCTCGCTTATATTTTCAAGGCTTTTATAAAAAAAGCCGGCATTTGAGCCGGCAACGTCATCCTTATTCGTCTTTATCTAAGCCATTATTAATTCTGATTTTAAAGCGTCTACAGCTGCGTCCAATGACGCTTTATCAAATACATTATAAACTTTTGCTTCCGGCGCAATTTTTTTGTTCAAACCGGCAAGGACTTTACCAGGGCCTATTTCAACAAAAATTTCTACACCATCAGCAGCCATTTTTTCTATTGTTTGAGTCCAATGTACTGATGAATAAATCTGTTTCGGCATTTTAATTCTAAAATCTGCCGCAGAAGTTGTCGGCTGTGCATCAACGTTTGTTACAACAGGAATTTCTGCATTGTTCAATTCCAAATCTGCAACAAATTTTTCAAATTCTTGACCGGCATTTTCCATAAATTTAGAGTGAAAAGCGCCTGATACAGCCAATGGAACAACCCTTCTTGCGCCTTTAGCCAGAAGTAATTCGCCTGCTTTTGCAACCGCTTTTTCATCACCTGTGATAACAACCTGAGCAGGTGAATTGTAATTTGCGACATCAACATAGCCCACTTCTGATGCTTCTTTTAAACTTTCGCTCAAAGCTTCTTCTGATGCATTCAAAACTGCTGCCATTGCGCCGCCTTTAGTCTGTCCCATTAAATCTGCACGTTTTTGTATTGCTTTTAAAGTGGTTTCTAAAGACATAACACCGGCAGCATACATTGCACAATATTCACCGAGTGAATGTCCTGCAACATAGTCTGCATTAATATCAAACTGTGATTTCAAACACTCCAGTGCTGCAATTGACATTGTAACGATTGAAGGCTGAGTATTAACCGTTTGTTTTAAATCTTCATCAGGGCCTTCAAAGCACAAAGTTGTAATACTTTTATTCAAAGTTTTGTCAGCTGTATCAAAAACATTTTTTGCCGCGTCAAAACTTTCATATAAATCTTTTCCCATACCGACAGCCTGTGAGCCCTGTCCCGGAAATAAAAATGCGATCTTTTTCGTCATAAGCATACCCTCTACTTTTATCATTACTTCTATATTAATTATACCTTAAACAGGCCAAAAGTAAATTATTTATCCTATATAAATCATTTTTATAATATTCAAAATTCCGTTGTTTCAAATGGCATTACCCATTTAATATTTTTTTGCTGTGTTGTCAATTTGAAAAATTTGTCTAAAAATTGAAACCCTTTTTCCCGCACACAATTATGATGTCCGTTTATTCCAATATAATGAACGCCACTATTTATCAGTTTTATAAGTTCGTCTAAAATCGCATCTTCACTACGCATACGTGCGGTTTGCCAATCTGTTATATCAATATCCACATTATAATTATTATGGTAAGCAAGTAAGATTGATTAATTTTGGTTTTTTAGCTTTTACATCGTCATCACGCCACCAAAAAAATACTTCATCAGTACTTTTTAAACAATTTTCAAATTCTATCCACTTACTCATAAGTTCCTTAGCAAATACCTTCACGGAGTCTGACGATTGCGCCGCCCCAGGTCATGCCTGCGCCAAAACCGCAAAGCACTGCTGTTGTACCGAGTTTTACATTGCCTTTTTCAACGCTTTCAGCTAATGCTATCGGAATTGATGCAGCTGATGTGTTTCCGTAATACTTAATGTTTGTCACGACTTTTTCATCAGGATAGCCTAATCTTTCCTGAACAGCCTGTATAATTCTGATATTTGCCTGATGCGGGATTAAATAATCAATATCTTCAGGTTTTAAACCGGCATTTGAAATAAGATTTTCTACGTAATGCGGCAGAATTTTTGCAACAAACGTATAAACACCGCGGCCATTCATTCTGATACCTTTAGGTTTTTCTTCATACTGTTCAACCAGCGGACAGTTTTTGCCGTCAAATGCAAGTTCAATCAAATGACCGTAATTTCCGTCAGCTTTAATATCTATGGCAATAACATCATCAATGCCATCCTCAGCCTGAGTTACAACCATTGCTCCGGCACCGTCACCGAACAGAATTGATGTACCTCTATCGGTCCAGTCCACAAGTCTTGAATTATTGTCTGTTGCAACAATCAGAATATTTTTATACATGCCGGTACCAATATAAGCCTTAGCAATGCTTAAACCATAAATTAAACCTGAGCATGCCGCAGTTATATCAAAAGCCGGAATTTGCTCTTTTATACCCAATCTCTGATGAATATGGCATGCAATAGCAGGGTATAAATCCGGCGGAGCTGATGATGCCGCAACGATTAAATCAATATCATCCGGCTGCATTTTAGCCTTTTCCAGAGCTCTTTGTGCTGCTTCAAACCCGAGATCTATTGCGTTTTGTTCACCTGACACAACACGGCGTTCCTTTATACCTGTTCTGGTATAAATCCATTCGTCAGATGTTTCATATAATTTTGTCAAATCGTCATTAGTAATAACTGTTTCGGGTAAACTGTATCCTACGCCCGCAATTCTTAACGGTATAATATTATTTGTCATTAAACTATTCCTCATAAAATTTAGCGATTTTTTCGTTAACACCGGTTTCTACGGCATTTTTAGCCACTCTGACCGCATTTTTAATAGCGTAGGCTTTACTTCTTCCGTGAGAAATTACGGTTATACCTTTAACACCAAGCAATAAGGCACCGCCAAATTCTTCGTAATTAATTTTTGTATAAATTCTTTTCATGAACGGTTTAGCAAGAAGTCCGATTATTTTGCCCATCAAGTCGGCCTTGAACTCTTGTTTCAACATTCTGAACAGCATAGATGATGTGCCTTCGGTCACTTTTAAAGCAACATTACCGACAAAGCCGTCACAAACAACTACATCACAAAGGCTCAGGAATATTTCTTTACCTTCAATATTACCGACAAAGTTTAATTTACCGCTGTGTTCTTCCAGAAGCTTGTATGTAGCCTGCGCAAGTTCATTACCTTTGCCTGCCTCTTCACCGATATTCAAAACGCCGATACGAGGATGTTCAATACCAAGAACATTTTTAGAGAAGGTTGCCCCCATAATAGCAAACTGATAAAGCATTTCCGGTGTGCAATTACTGTTTGCGCCGCCATCAATTACAACAATCGGTTTTTTAATTGTTGGCAAAGTAACAGCAATAGCCGGTCTGTCAATTCCCGGAATTCTGCCTAAACCAAACAAGCTTGCGGCCATAGCTGCACCTGTTGAACCTGCTGCAACTACAGCATCGGAACTTCCGTTCGCAACAGCGTCTACAGCTAAAACAATTGAGGATTTTTTCTTTTTACGAATAGCTTGTCCGGGAGCCTCTCCCATTTCTATAATTTCAGAAGCATGAGTGATTTTTATATCTAATTTACTGGTATCAATTTTCAATTTATATTGTTTTCCGGCCTTACCGCAATCAGAATAAAAACCTTCATTGGAAATTCTGTCCAATTCTTGCTCAATTCTATCTTGTTTGCCAACCAGTTCAATAGCAACTCCATATTCTTGTGCTGCCCATACGGCACCTGCTACGATTTCATGTGGAGCATGATCTCCGCCCATTGCATCAACTGCTATTCTTGTCATATTTCCCTCTCAAAATCTTATTATTGTTTGGTTAAAATCCGTCACCTGAACTTTCCGTTTAAGGAAAATCCAGTGTGACGGTTTTAAACTTATTCAGCTTCTTTTTCTGAAGTTTCTTCTTTTACTTCAACTTCTTCCGCTTTAGCTTCTTCTACAACAGCAGTTTCTACAACAGTTTCTTTAACTTCTTCTGTTTTTTCTGCTGCTTTTTTGGTTGATTTTTTAGAAGATTTTTTTTCTTCAACAACTTCTTCAACTCTGTCTTTCAAGCTTACCGGTTTACCTTTGTAGTAACCGCAAGCTGTACAAACTGTATGAGTCAAAACGGTTGCGCCGCAGTTTGAGCAAACTGTAGTTTCCGGTTTTGTTGCTTTCCAATTAGATCTTCTGTGTCCTTGTGCGGAATGTCCTGTTCTTTTCTTAGGTACTGCCATTTTCTTTTT
>CALUUH010000040.1 GCA_944323875.1 Candidatus Gastranaerophilales bacterium | reverse complement strand
ATTTTTGGATGTAGTTCTTTTCTATTGTTTTGTCTTCTGTTGTTCGTCTCATTCGTTGACTCCTTTTCTTTTCTCTACCTCTTTTATTCCCGGTTTTTTGTCAACGATTTACTTAACTTTTACAATCCCGCAGCGGTTTCACGGCGTCTTGCCACAGTTGTTGCCTTGCGGGATCTCAAATTTTCTGTTGGGCAAGAATGCTCCAACCTACATCTGTGACCTGTGAACAGTAAACAGTGTACTGTTATTACAAAATAGGGTAATGCGAAAATATTCTCACGTTGCCCTATTTTTGTAACTCCTTAGTGCCTTCCGTGATGGTGCCCATTTCTGTACCCTATTCCTGCGCGATAGCCCGAGATAAAATACATAAAAGGAAGGGCAGGCTCTATCCATTTGAATCCGGACAGTATGCCTGCCGTAGCAATATCGTCAGTGTGCAATGCTATATCTAATGTTTCGGGCTTCCTTTCGGAGTATAGACTTTCTTTCGATTTCTGTTTGAATATCGGATTTATTAACTTTTTACTCATATAATTTGCAATATAACTTCCGCCGATAATACCCGTTGCGGTTATGCCCGCAAGTATTACCCCCATTTTTTTTGCCGGCGTAAGAGGTTTTATAAGATTGAGCTTTTGAAGCTTTTCTGCCGAAAACATTGCGGCCGCCGCCCCTACATTACATAAAAATATATTGGCAAAATATTGATAAAATCCTTCGTTAATTTTATTTGCTGTACGCTTTTTGCTGGAGGAACCGGTCACTTTGTCAGCGATTATTCCGCCTGTAACACCGCCGATTACAGGAATAGCCCCTAATATTGATAACCTTTTTATCTCACTGAATGTGTGAGTTTCTTCACTTACTTCAGGCAAAATCACCCCGAACAAGTCCTTGCGGGCTTGGTTTCGAGGCAATTTCGCTGACAGTAAAGCAATATCCTTCAGAGAAAGGTGAGTGGTTTTGGGTTTGGTCAATACATGTAGAAGGTTATTGTCTTGTATAGTTACTCTTTGTAAATACTTGTCTACAGCAGCACTCTGTCTTTTTAAGATATCGGATAACGGTTCTTGTTCCATAAGTCCGTTGATAATCTTTTTACCGTTGATTTTTAACCCTCTTGTTCCGATAAGTGAGGCTGCAATAGTTGTACCGATTATGATAGCATTTTTAATCCCTCTTTTTTTGTCCTCTTTGCGATGCTTATACGTATCGTATAGACCAAATCCGACACCGGCAGCGATAAGACATGCCGGCATTTTTTTGTGTAATTTATTCAGTATAACGGGTTGATCCACGAATTTGGCTATTGTTTGTATCTTCATAATCTACTCAACTAAGTTAGCTCTTTCTAACAATTTGTTAGACATGACTAACTTTATATTAAAAAAAATTGGTTGTCAACCCCTCAGGATAAAAATTTTTTCAACTCTGTTTCAAAATCCTTATTTTTTACTGCGTACCCTTTGACAAAAGCATATAACTGCAAAAATCTTCTGTAAAGTTTATCCGTAATAAAATGTTCCATCTTACAGGCATTTTCAGAAGCCTCTGTCTCAGATAGGTTAAGAATTTCACTAAAAAAGGCTGTCATTGACTGATGTTTTTCATAAATTCCCCGCGCAACTTCCTCGCCTTCTTTTGTCAGAGTGATAGGGGCATAAGCCGCATAATTAATTAGTTTTTTTTGTGAAAGATTAATCAATGCCGCTGTAACAGAAGCTTTTTTCACATCCAGTGCTTTTGATATATCTGTTACCTTGGCCTGACCTGTTTTTTGAACCTGTTTATATATTTCTTCCAGATAGTCTTCCTGACTGTATGATAAATTTTTCATAATTTATATATTACCATAAACCACCGGTGCCGGTCAATCTCATATCTGACAAATACACTGTAATCAAGGATTTGCATGCCTGTTATATAATTCACAATTCGAAATATAATGTTGATGTTTTATATTATTTCATGTATCCTCATGGATAAAATAGTATTTTTAGGGAAGGTATCTAATGGAACAGGGATATATTGAAAACGGTTTTATTGTTGATGTCAGCAATGCAAAAAAGACTTCTGAAATAATTTATCAACTCAGTACAATTCTTGATTTGCCGGATGCGCACTGCAAAAAGGTATGTTTGAAACTCGGCGATATTGATCTTTCAACTTCTGAATTAATGAGTATCAAGGCTCTTGTGGAATCAATGAATTCAGAAATTGAGTTTGTCACAACACTTTCAAGAATAACTGTTGAATCAGCAATGGAATTAGGGTTAAAGGTTTCAGAATTGGAAAACAAAGTTCCGACACCTGAGTTTAATCAGGATGAAGAATCCGCTCAAGCAACAAACAAGGAACTTGAAAAGGCTCTGGATAAAATTTTTGGCGACAGCGGGCTTGATGAAAAAACATTCCACGCTGAAAAAGAAATGAAAAAACTTAAAGCTGAAAGTGAAAATGCGGCTCCTATAGAATTAACTGAATTTAAAACCTCTGACTCTATAGCAGAAGAAACACAACCGGAGGAAGAAACGCCGGAAGAGGTTGAAGAACCGGAAATTGCAGAACCTTCATCTGTTGCTACACCTGAATTTTCTGAACATATCGTGCAAAATGACGAGCCTGTAGAAAATGAAGAAGATTTAAAAGAAGAATTTGCAGAGCTTGAGGATTTTAACAAGCAGCTGGATGAAGTAAACAAAGAAGTTATGGAAGCTTATGATGATGAAGCTGACGATTTTGCACAGTTACAAAAAAGTTTACGTGAAACAGAAAAGCTTCCGACGTTGTATATACAAAGAACCCTGCGTTCAGGCCAGAGTATCACTGCTGACGGCAACATCGTCATCATAGGTGATGTAAACCCGGGATCTGAAATAAAAGCAAAAGGTGACATAACTGTATGGGGTATTTTGGGCGGTATAGCGCATGCCGGTGCTGACGGTAACAAATACGCAAGAATACGAGCATTAAAAATGCACGCTATTCAACTTCGTATTGCGGATGTGTTTGCAAGACGTCCTGACAGCATAAATATACCGTATATTCAAAAAACAGAAACTTTTGTTCCGGAAGAAGCAAGGGTTAAGCATAAACAAATTATTATAAGCAAGTTACATGAAAACTAAGGAGAAATAATGGACGGTCGTGTAATAGTAATTACATCAGGTAAAGGCGGTGTCGGTAAAACGACTACAAACGCCAATATAGGAACGGCTCTGGCTAAAGCCGGTAAAAAAGTTGTTATGATTGACACAGATTTAGGGCTTCGTAACCTTGATTTGCTGCTCGGGCTGGAAAACAGAATTGTATACACAATTGTTGACGTTGTGGAAGAACGCTGCAAATTAAAGCAGGCGCTTGTTAAAGACAAGAAAAATCCTAATCTCTGTCTTTTGGCTGCGGCTCAAACACGTGACAAAACCGCGGTTACGGAAGAACAGCTGAAAGATATTTGCGAACAGCTTAAAAAAGATTTTGATTTTATTCTTGTTGACTGTCCTGCAGGTATTGAACAAGGTTTTCAGAATGCTGTAGCCGGTGCAAGCGAAGCTATTGTTGTTACCACACCGGAAATGTCAGCAGTTCGTGATGCAGATAGAATTATCGGACTTTTGGAAGCTAAAGAAGAAATTAAATCTTATAAACTCTTAATCAACAGAGTGCGTCCAAACCTGATAAAATCAAATGACATGATGAGTGTTGACGATGTAGTCGAAATACTCTCTGCCGATTTAATCGGTATAATTCCGGAGGATACAGGTATCATCACTTCAACAAACAAGGGTGAACCTATTGTTAATGATGACAAATCTCCGGCCGGTAAAGCATATAAAAATGTTGCAAGAAGAATTATGGGTGAAGATGTTCCTTTCCTCAATCTGGAAGAAGATACAAGCATAGTTGGTAAAATGAAAAAGTTTTTCTCAGGATTAATGGGTAAGGAGAAATAAGATGAAAGAAATTTTTACAGACATATATAACAAAGTAATCGGCTTTTTCAGACAAACAGAACAGGAAGCAAATGCAAAAGACATAGCCTGCAACAGGCTCCGAGTTGTCTTGATGCAGGACAGAACAAATTTAACACCCGAATTAATGGAACGCATGCGCAAAGAACTTGTTGAACTGCTTTCAAAATATGTTGAAATGGATAAAGAAGCGCTTGAACTTAATCTTGAGCAGGACGGTGATCAGATGGCATTAATGCTTTCTATCCCTGTAATCAGAGCAAAGGACGAAGAAGAAATAAAAGAAGCGCTTGCAAAAGAAGAAGCAGAAAAATCCGACGAACAGCCGCAGGAAGATGCAGAAAATCAAGACGTCACTGAGGACGCTGATGACGAAGATGATAATGAAGATAAAGCAGCAGAGTCCAAATGTGAAGATTACGACGAAGATTGCGCTGAATGCAACGAATGCCAATTCTCAGACGATGTTGAATGCGAAATAAAAAAGAAAAAACGTAAAGAAAGAGAAAAAGCAAAAGAAAAATAATTTAAAAAAACAGGCTGCACTAAACTTTAAGTTGCAGCCTATATTTTTGATTGTCAGTTTGCAAATCCTCTAAAGATATGATAAAAAATACATTCTTTAATTATAGTATAGTGTTATGTATGGCTATGAAACAGAAATAGAAGATTTAGAACTTAAAAAAGTCGGGCTGGAGCTTATGTTTATGACTCCGGAAAAATACTCACACCCTGACGGTATCACGGCTGTTGAACTGGCCAAACTCGTTGAACTTCCGCTTGATGTTGTTAAAAAAAAGCTTACCATACTCAAAGATTCAGGGCTCGTGCGCGTAAAAGGCATAAACCCAAAATACTGGAAATTTGATGAATATAATTTTCAGCGCATAGATGAAGATGATGAAGTCTACCGGCTGCTTTGCAATTTTGATGATGTAGATTTTGACAGATTTTTCCAGTATTAATTTATTTGAATATTTTCACGGCACGCGGCAGAATATCAAGACAGTATGAGATAGTTACCCCGTAATTGGTTATTGGTATTCCGTATTTATTTGCCGTTAATATTCTGGAAAGCACTTCCCGTCTGTTAGTCATACACGCTCCGCAATGAATTATTAGGCTGTATTCTCTGATATCCGGAAAGTCGTGGCCGGCGTAATTGTCTATAATCAAATTTTTACCTGTTTTTTTACGCAGCCAGTTAGGGATTTTAACCCGTCCGATGTCATCTTCTATTGCGTGGTGTGTACAACTTTCAAGTATAAGGACTTTATCACCATCACGAAGCCGGTCAATAGCCTGAGCACCTTCTATAAATGCTTCCAAATCGCCTTTCAAACGCGCAAAAAGTATTGAAAATGAGGTTAAAGGTATTTCGTCAGGCACAATTTCACTGACCTGCTTAAAGGCCTGAGAATCCGTAACAACAAGTGAAGGCGGCTTTTTTAAATTGTCCAGTGCCTCTTTTAATTCACTTTCTTTCACAACATAACTAAGGCAGTCACTGTCAAGCAAGTCGCGTAAGGTTTGAACCTGAGGAAGAATAATCCGCCCTTTCGGAGCTTCTTTATCAATCGGAATAACAAGTATTACTGTACTTTTAGGCGGTACTAAATCGCCCGCGATTTTCGGAGTGTTAACAAAGTCCTCAGGCAGCAATTTTATCAACATACCTTTGAATTTAAAAACAATGTCATTATCCGTCAGAACAGAAGTTAACAGAACATTTTTTGTAAAAGCTTCCAGCGCGGATAATTTATCTTCTGCAATCATTTGCAAATCATTTTTGTTCACAACAATAAGATAAGGGATTTGCAACTCCTCCAGCTGTTTTACTATTTCTGTTTCGTATGAGCCAAATCCGTTGTAATCGCAAATAATTACCCCAACATCCGTCCGATTTAGCACTTTTTTTGTTTTTTCAATACGCAAATTGCCAAGTTCGCTGTTATCATCAATACCGGCTGTATCAAGAAAAGTTACAGGCCCGACAGGCAAAAGTTCCATTGATTTTTCAACAACATCCGTTGTTGTTCCGGCTACCTCTGAAACTATTGACACATCTTGTCCTGTAATTCTATTGACAAATGCAGATTTTCCCACATTTGTTCTTCCAAATACCCCTATATGCAGCCGCATTGATTTTAGCGTTTTCATAACAAAGCTCCCTAACTAAAAAAGCTGCCCGAAGGCAGCTTTTAAACTTAAAATTAACCTCTGATACCTAACTTTTTGATTAATTCTCTGTATTCATCAAGATTTCTTGATTTCAGGTAAGAAAGTAATCTTTTTCTTTTACCAACCATCATCAAAAGACCTCTTTTTGTAGCAAAGTCTTTTTGATTGGTTTTTAAGTGCTCAGTAAGTTCGCTGATTTTTTTGCTCATCATAGCAACTTGAACAGCTGCTGAACCGGTATCTTTTTCGTTAGCACCATATTCTTTTATGATGTCTTGTTTGTTTTTTAAGTTCATAT
>CALUUH010000039.1 GCA_944323875.1 Candidatus Gastranaerophilales bacterium | reverse complement strand
ACAATGTACTACAAGTTTTTAAGGTGGTGAAATATAAATGGCAGAAGTTAAAGTTGGCGAAAACGAATCAATTGAAAGCGCTTTAAGACGTTTCAAAAAGAAAATTCAAAAAGCCGGCATCCTTTCAGAAGTTAAAAAACGCGAAAGATATGAAAAACCAAGCGTTAAAAGAAAACGTAAATCTGAAGCAGCACGCAAAAGAAAAGTTTAATAATAACTTATATAACGCGAAAAGAGCCTTTTTTTTAAAAAAGGCTCTTTTCGCGTTTCCTCATCTTATTCTCTTCTGAGCGCAATACTATTTAGTCTCAATATAATTCGTATTCGGAATATAAGACGAATTACGCTCGCTTATTTCTATATTATTTATGATAGTTGCGCGTTTTTTACGGAACAGCATATCAACAAAAGCTTCCAGCCTTGTGATAAATCCGGCTTCACCTGTTTGTTCGTCAATTGTCAAATTCAAAAGCGGCTTGTTGAAGCGTTTTGCCTTACGCGTAATTCTTTCTATCATCAACGAATCAGGCCCGCAGCCAAATGCTGTTAATGTAATCAGGCCGTCTATTTTATTTTCTTTTAAATAGTGGCCTGCAGCCCCTGTCATTTCAAATTCGTTAGCCCAGTATAATTCCTGTCCCAATGATTTTATGCCGTCCTCCATCTGTTCTTTTGAAAGCTGGAGGGAAGTATAAACCCTTACATCCATTTTTTCAAGCTTATCAAAAATCTTCATGGAAGTACGTTCATCATAAATATTATACCCATGAGAGATTAAAGCAATTGAAATAGGAGATTCTTTGGTTTGGCTTTCAATAAATACTTTACCTTGCAAAGCATAATTAATCGCCTTTTTATAACTCATACCGGATTTCGACATAATATGGAAATTGTTATAAGTTCTCCAGCCTGCTTTTGAAGCGCGTTTTATAAGTGCTTCATCAGTAATGCCAAACGGAGCAGCACATTCTTTTAAAAACTCATACAAACCTTGATTTTTTTCAGACTTATCAAGAGTCGGCTCAATGAGCGTGAAATCTTTTTTCACAACATTTCTAACTAAATCAGGCAGTCCTCTGATTTTTGAACAGTTATAAATTTTGTGTGATACTGACTGTAAGGAAGGTACAAGGATTTTATCAACACCCTTGTCGATAAGATTTAGAACATGCCCGATAAAGACTTTTACAGGCAGACATGTTTCTGTCACCACAAGTGCAGAGCCTGCTGACATTGTTTGTTTTGTCGTAACATCAGAAAGCACTATTTTTATACCTAAGTCAGTAAAAAATCCGTAATAAAACGGGTAGTTGTGGTAAAAAGACATTGCTCTCGGTATACCGATTACGTTTTCATTTGAAGTTTTTGTGTTTTCCATAATCCTATTTGTTCCTTAGAGTTCGTTTCTACTACAATTATAATGCGAACAAAAAAATTTACCACATCTTAACATAATTTATTAATATTTTTTTACTCCGCATTATTTTCATATCTTTGCTATAATATTTCTAAAAAGGAGCAGTTATGCCGCATTTTTTTATAAGTTCTGAAAACAAACAGGGTAATAAAATTGTAATTTCAGACAAAGAAAATTACAACCATATTGCGCGTTCTCTGCGTGCCAAAAGCGGTGAAAATCTTCTCTTAATAGACGAAAATCAAATTCAATACGAAACTAAAATTACAAACATTGATAAACAAAAAATTGAAGTCGAAATTGAAAAAAGTTATAAATCAGAGCGCGACCTAAAATTCGATTTATTTCTCGCCCAAAGTCCTCTTAGAAGCGATGCACAGAACTTTGTTATTGAAAAGGCGACAGAACTCGGTGTAAGAGGCGTATTTCCTGTTACGACAGACAATTGTGCCCTTAATTCATCCGTCATTGATAAAAAAATTGAGAAGTGGCAGAAAATAATGTATGAAGCCTCAAAACAATGCGAAAGAGCGATTGTTCCAAAATGTTATGAAAGAACAACTTTGGAAGCGCTGCTTGACAATAACAAATTTGATAAAATCGTAGCTTTTTGTGAACGCAAAGCCGATCTAACCCTGCGGGATTTCTTTAATCAAACGCCGGTGAAAACCGGTGAAAGTTTACTCGTCATAATTGGCCCTGAGGGCGGATTTTCTCCCCTGGAATTTGAATTTTTTGACAGTAAAAAAATCCCGAAACTTACTCTCGGAAATTTAATTTTAAAAGCAGAAACAGCCGTTACAGTTGCATTAGGAAACATTATTTATGAATTCGAAAATCACGGAAAAAATTAAATCAGACGAAATTTTGTCCCGAATAATCAGGACATTTGATAATGAAATTTATCTGGTCGGTGGTGCTGTGCGTGATTTTTTGCTGGGTAAATCAACTTATGACCGCGATTTAATCGTTCTTGATGAAGATGCAAAAAGCTTTGCTGAAAAAATCGCCGGACTTTTTGAAGCAACATTTGTAACTCTGGATGATGAAAATAAAATCTACCGGCTTGTTTTACCTGATAAAACCAACTATCTTGATGTAACAAATCCGATTGAAAATTCTCTGGAAAAGGATTTGATGCGTCGGGATTTAACGATAAACTCAATAGCGGTTAATCTCAAAACTTACGAAGTTGTTGATATGTGCGGCGGTATAACAGACTTGCAGCACGGCGTTATAAACTGTATAAATGAACAAAACTTTGTTGATGATCCGCTAAGACTTCTGAGAGTTTACCGGTTTCAGGCGCTGTACGGCTTTGAACTAAGCCATTCCGTAATTGAAGCTGTCTGCAAATATTCAGACTTAATATCCAGACCGGCTGTTGAGCGGGTAAATTATGAACTGATAAGGCTGTTTTCGGGCCCGTTTGCATTCAAAGCACTTCTAAACATGGATAAAACATGGCTGTTGGAAAAAATCTTCCCAGTAGTTAAAGAATTAAAACAGGTGCCGCCAAACACGCATCATCATCTTGACTTATTCCACCATTCTGTTGAAACAGTCAAGCAGCTATCAGGCATCTATGCTAATTCATCTCCGGAAGTCAAAGAACACATGAACCGCGTTGATTTTGGCGGAGCAAGCCGAATTGCGCATCTTAAACTTGCGGCCTTTTTACATGACATCGGCAAATTTTCAACCTGGACAGTAGAAGAAGATACAGGACGGCACAGATTTATAAAACACGATGAAGTAGGCGCTAAAATGGTTACGGGAATTTTGAGAAAATTGTGTTTTTCTAATAAACAAATTGAATATATTTCTCAAATGATAAGAAATCATATTTATCCGTCACAGGTAATGTCGGCCCCTGAAATAAACGAAAAAATAATGATGCGTTACGTACGTAAATCAGGAGATAATGCAATTGATAATATACTGCTTGCACAGGCCGACCGTCTTTCTGCACGCGGGGAAGCGGTATCCGATGAAATGGTGAAAAATAATATTTCAAATCTTGACCGTCTGCTTAATTTTTATCTGAGTGTGCGTGACAAACTGGAACCGCTTCCAAAACTTTTAAGCGGGAATGAAGTTATGGAACTTTTGAATATCAAACCTTCGCCCCAACTAGGAGAAATATTGAATGTGCTCCACGAAGCACAAATCAATGGTGACGTTACAACAAAAGAGGAAGCGATAAATTTTATAAAACAATTGGGAATATATGAGAATAAATAATTCTATATAATAAAAAGGAGCGGCCTCGCAATAGCGAGGCCGCTCTCAATAATTGATTTTATTTGTTTGTCGGAATTCTCATTGCATAGAATGAACGTACAACGAAGATCAATGCAATTACGAGGAATATCCAGCCTGCTACAGGTGCAATGTTTCTGAATGATTCATTGATTGCAATTTCCATAGCAAGCAAGCCAAACAATGTTGTGAATTTGATAATAGGGTTCATAGCTACTGATGATGTATCTTTGAATGGGTCACCTACAGTGTCGCCGACAACTGTTGCTTCATGCAGCGGTGTACCTTTTTCCTGTAAATCAACTTCAACAATTTTCTTAGCGTTATCCCAGCATCCGCCGGCATTTGCCATAAATACTGCCTGGAACAGGCCAAATACGGCAATAGCTACAAGATAGCTTACAAAGAATGCTACCGGTGCTGAAGATGTGCAGTTTGGTGCTGACAGGCAAGCAAGTGCCAGAGCAAATGCAAACAGTGCAATAAAGATGTTAACCATACCTTTTTGTGCATATTGAGTACAAATTTTAACAACTTCTTTTGAATTTGCAACGTTTGCAGATTTTGAACTTTCATCATCTAATTTGATATTGTGTTTGATGTATTCAACAGCACGGTATGCACCTGTTGTAACAGCCTGCATTGATGCACCGCTGAACCAATAAATTACAGCTCCACCGGTCAACAAACCGAGTAATGTATATGGATTTAATGTGTTCAAAATCATTTCCGGTTCTATACCAAGAGTATTTTTAATAACCAGAATAAGTGAGAAGATCATTGTTGTTGCTCCAACAACCGCGGTACCAATTAATACCGGTTTTGAAGTTGCCTTGAATGTGTTTCCTGCGCCGTCATTTTCTTCCAAATACATTTTTGCATTGTCAAAATCAGGAGTAAAGCCGAAATCTTTTTCAATTTCGCCTTTAACATCAGGAATTTCTTCAATTAAAGACAATTCGTAAACTGATTGAGCGTTATCAGTTACAGGGCCGTAAGAGTCAACTGCAATTGTTACAGGGCCCATACCCAAGAAACCAAATGCAACAAGACCGAATGCAAATACAGACGGATATATCATTGTAGTTTCAGGAATATGGAGACTTGCATAATATGCTAATCCCATCAAAAGAACAATTACCATACCAATCCAGAAAGCAGAGAAGTTACCTGCAACAACACCTGAAAGGATAGTCAACGAAGAACCGCCTTCACGGGAAGCAGTAACAACTTCTTCTGTATGTTTTGCTTTTGGAGAAGTAAAGATTTTAGTAAATTCAGGAATTAAAGCTGCGCCTAAAGTACCGCAGGAAATAATTGAAGAAAGTACTAACCATAAATTACCGCCCATCGGAGCCAATAATTTGTAGCTTACGCCAAAAGTCATGGCAATTGATAAGATTGATGTTAACCAAACAAGGTTTGTTAACGGAGTTTCAAAATCGAATTTTGCTGTTTTAGCAGCGTAAATTTTATTAATTCCGCTGTTAATCCAGTATGCAACAACAGAAGTTACAATCATTAAGAATCTCATTACGAAAATCCATGTTAATAATTGAACCTGATTGTCCGCACCCATAACAGCTAAAAGGATGAATGAAACAAGCGCAACACCTGTTACACCGTAAGTTTCAAAACCATCAGCAGTAGGTCCGATTGAATCACCGGCGTTATCACCTGTACAGTCAGCGATTACACCAGGGTTTCTCGGATCATCTTCTTTGATACCAAATTGAATTTTCATCAAGTCAGAACCAATATCGGCAATTTTTGTGAAAATACCGCCGGCAACACGAAGTGCAGATGCGCCCAAACTTTCACCGATAGCAAAACCGATAAAGCAAGCGCCGGCAAGGTGGCCCGGAACGAATAACAAAATTGTCAACATCATAATAAGTTCAACAGATACAAGGCAAACACCGATTGACATGCCTGCTTTCAAAGGAATATTCATGATATTTAACGGATTTCCTTTTAATGAAGCAAAAGCTGTTCTTGAGTTTGCAAGAGTGTTCATTCTGATACCGAACCATGCAACAGCGTAAGAACCGAGAATACCGATTACAGACCATGCAAGGATAGTCAGTACGCCGGATACACCCATCTGTTGTAAATAACCGAAGTAAAAAGCGATACACAAACCGATTAATACTTCCAGCACAAGTAAAAATTTACCCTGTTGAATCAGGTAAGTTTTACAAGTTTCAAAAATTGTGTTTCCTACATCAGCCATAGCTTTGTGAACATCAAGTTTTTTAATTCTTAAAAACTCAATAAAGCCGAAAATAAGTCCGATAACAGAAATGCAAATACCGATTAGCAGTAAATTAAAGCTATCCGGGCTTGCATCCTTGATGCTCGGAACAATAAGGTCAGCTTCACTTGCGAAGGCAGATGAAGAAAGCCCCAAAAACATAGCTGCAAATAAGGCAGACAATGTTTTGAGTGAAAACATGTTTTTAAACATAAAAGTCTCCTTCTTAAAGTAACACTACTTAACGACTGCATTATAATAAAAAAATAAATAAAGTACAAGTTTGTAACGAACAGGTAATGTTATTTACATAATCAATTTTAACAGAAACTTGCATATTCACCGCCTGTTAGCCGGAGGCTGTTAATAGTCACGCTAATTATAAGATTTTAACTCTATTATAATTCCGAAAATAATTAATACCTTTTTGCGCTGAGCATGCTTTAAACTTTAACCTTCTGCTGAGCACGCGGCTGGCGCTGCATTTTGATTTTTTCTTCCAAACGTTTTTGTTTATATCCGTATCCTACATAAATAGCCAGGCCCATCAACATCCACAGCGGAAAATATATTGATGAAGTCGTCAAAGATTTCATAGAATAAATCATCAATCCGCCGCAGGTAATTATTCCTAATATCGGAAACAACGGTGAAAATGGAACCTTAAACGGTCTTTCTCTGTCAGGATCGGTTTTTCTTAAAATTAAAACAGCTATACAAATAATTATGAATGAAGTAAATGTTCCGTAATTACAAAGTTCTGCTGATATATTCAAGTCCATAAACAATGCGCAGACAATAACCACAATACCGGATATCCAGGTCAAGACATGCGGAGTTCTGAA
>CALUUH010000038.1 GCA_944323875.1 Candidatus Gastranaerophilales bacterium | reverse complement strand
ATAGGCGAAACTCTGCGAGCGTGAAGCAAATCCAAGACAAGGCACTAAGTATTTACAAAATCAGGCAACGTGAAATATCCACATTGCCTGAAAATGAAACTCACTTAGTCACTTAATCACCTAGTCACTTAGTCACGTCCAACTAAGAGGCAAGCCTCTTAGTTGGATATACAAACAGCGCGGTAACTGTTGCTGTAGCCCTTGAGGCCCCAGATATTGTCACTGCCGATCGTGGTGGTTGTGTAGAAGCCCCGTATGTACGTGCCGTTAGCATTGTACTCCTCACTGGACCAGTAGCGGTAGCTATTGTATTTAATCGGTTGGCTCTCTTGGTATTCATCTTTTACTTTGAGGCCTGATTTGTTTTCGTTCGCTCCTATCGTCACTGCGCTTCCATCGCTTGAGTTTACATATAATTCACTTGCTAATTGGGCTAGTTGAGCCATCGTTGGTAGTTCCATGTTCTTTTGATCACATGCTTTTTTAGCTCCAGCCCAATAATTATTTGCACAGTAGCCGTTGCGGTCTCCTGTCTGGTCGTATGCTTTATCTTCTTCTGTTCCGTCGGAACATGTATTTATGGCTGTTGGTTGAAATTCTGTACTCCAGCACATGTCGCCTATTGGGTTATCGCAGGTTGAGAATGCTACGCCGGAAGATAATTGAATATCTTTTCCTACTCTATTAGGCCCTTTCTTTCCGTTTACATCTACCATATATGCCATACAAGATACCTGTGAACCTGTATCTTCAATTGGATCAGCATAAGGGCATTCCGGCTGATACGCCATAATAACTGTTGTTCCGTCTGCAACAACAAATGACATTGTATTTGTATTAGTTTGCCATTCCTTAAGTCCCATGCTAGATGCGGATGTTAAAGAATCTGTTTCAATTTCCATAGGGTCATCGTTTTTACCTGTAGTGACGACTTTAGGAGAATAGCATTTATTTATATCATTATTATCACAGGTTTTGATGACTTTCATGTATTGTTTGAAGCTGTCCATAAAATCTTCTGTAGACCCATGACCAGTCATGACGCCGTCAGTGTTCATTCTTCTGACTGTTTCAGTGAGTTTCTTTTCCCAGAGGTCCTTAGCCGTAGACCATGCCTTTTCGTTATGATTTTGGATGAGTCCTGGCAAGGTTAGGGCGGCCACTATTCCTATTACTGCCAGAGTTATCAGGACCTCAGCCAAAGTGAAAGCGGCCTTCTGGGAAGTGATTAGGTGACTAAGTGATTGAGTGATTAGCGGATTTGCGGACGGACGGAACGAAGTGAGTCCGGATAGCGAACGGAACGAGCCGGCCGGAGCAACGCTCCTCAGGCGAGTCTCCGTGAGCGTGGAGCAAATCCAAGACAAGAATTTACATGAGGCCGGCTCTGCGGCTTTGTGACGAGTCCCGTCATCCTGAACTTGTTTCAGGATCTCATCGCTGTTGCATCGCACGGTTTTCTTTAAACCCTCATCCGGCCTGCGGCCACCTTCTCCCAAAGGTAGAAGGGAATGTGGCGATTGTTGTTCGTCTTGTTTCGACATCTTACTCACCTCACTCACTGTACTCACCTTTGATGTGTAAGAGCGGACTTGTCCGCCATAACTGTTTGTTTTTTGGTTGTACATAGTTGCATCTCCTTTTTTTATAGTGTCAACATTTATTAAACTATTTTTCATAAAATTCTCCTTATTGATTTATATTGTACAATAATTCTATTCATTAAGCCACCTTTATTTGGTTTATATGTTTTGTCACAAGTATTCAACTTGTGTTTTGAGATCCCGCAAAGTAGCGGTTCTGATGCGTTGCACTCAAACTGTTGCGGGGCGACGCGTGAAAAAACTGTGTCACGGCGCAACAATAGAAATATTGCGAAAAGTTTACAATTAGCGGATTTGAGCCCCCCCCCCAACGTCTGAAAGCCTTGCAACACAATGGTTTGCGGCCTTGTCAAGTTTTAGGTTAGGCCCCGCTAAATCCTCAATATCCATAACTATACTCATTCCTGATAATTTATTCATACAAGTATTATATAATATGTTTCTAAAAAAATCAAGTGTTTGTAAAAAATCTGCGACCCGTTACAGATGATGTTTGTCTGCTGCTTGAACTGCCTGTATTCTCTTAATTTTTCAGGCTCTTGTTTTTTTTTTGTGTCCTTGTTAATATTTATACTATAGTACGAAATATATATAGAGGGATGTTAAATATGACTAAACGTGTTTTATTATGTATTATGGATGGCTGGGGAATAAGTACAAGTCATCCGGAATATGACGCAACTTTATTATCTAAACCTGTTCATGTTGAGCAGTTGGAAAAAGAAGGCAAATTTGTAAAAATTCATGCTGACGGTGAATATGTCGGACTTCCGGCAGGCCAGATGGGTAACAGTGAAGTAGGTCACCTTAACCTTGGTGCAGGACGTGTTGTTCATCAGGATTTGTCAAGAATTAATAATGCGATTAAAAAAGGAACATTCTTTGAAAACAAAGAGTTTCTTGCAGCTATTGATCACGTTAAAAAGAATGATTCAGCACTGCATATTTACGGTTTAATCTCAACCGGCGGTGTTCACTCATCTTTAGACCACGTTATGGCATTGATAAAACTTGCCGCTGATAAAGGTTTGAAAAAAGTCTATGTACATGCATTTCTTGACGGCCGTGATACACCGCCGCAAAGTGCATGCACATTCCTTGAAAAAGTTGAAGATGAACTTAAAAAATACAATCTTCCGCCAATCGCAACTGTTATCGGACGTTATTACATAATGGATCGTGACAATCGTTGGGAACGCGTGGAAAAAGGTTACAACGCATTATTGCTCGGAGAAGGTGAACACGCTGCAACTGCTTGCGAGGCTGTTAAGCAATCCTACGCAAGAGGCGATAATGATGAATTCGTTCTTCCGACAGTTATCGGGGGTGAAGAATCTCGTATTCACGACAATGACGCGATAATTTTCTTTAACTACAGACCGGACAGAGCACGTGAAATTACCAAAGCTATTAACTTTGAAAAATTTGACGGATTTGAAAGAAAAACTGTCAGAAAAAATATCTATTACGTTTGTATGACACAATATGATGAAACATTTACATATCCGGTAGCATTCGGCAAGGAATTAATGGTTAATATTCTCGGTGATGTTCTGGAGGCAAACGGCGTAAAACAGTTCCGTACAGCAGAAACTGAAAAATATGCGCACGTTACTTTCTTTTTTAACGGCGGAGTTGAAGAACCGCAGCCGCATGAAACAAGAGTTCTTGTACCTTCTCCAAAGGTAGCGACTTACGATATGCAGCCTGAAATGAGTGCGCCGCAGGTTTGTGAAAAAGTTCTCGGTGCAATAGAAGATCCTCAATACGGATTTATTCTTGTTAACTTCGCAAACCCTGATATGGTAGGGCATACAGGTGTTATTGAGGCTGCAACAAAGGCTTGTCATGTTGTTGATGAATGTGTCGGTAAAATTGCTGATGCCTGCAAAAAACACGATATTACAATGATATTAACAGCAGACCATGGTAATTCAGAAGTTATGGTTAACGCTGAAACAGGCAAACCGCAAACCGCTCACACCACAAACGAAGTTCCGTTTGTTATAATTAACGGTGATGACAATATTGAACTCAAAGAAGGCGGAGCATTATGCAACGTAGCTCCTACTGTTCTTCAATTAATGGGTATCAAAAAGCCGGCGGAAATGGATTGCGATTCTTTGATAAAATAAACTATAGACTGGAAATTTATGGCAGATAAATATTTAGATATTGATTTTTCATTTAAAAAAAATAACGTTGATGAATTGTTTTTTAACCTTTCGGAAAATCCTGAAGGGTTTAAGAACAAAGATTTCCGTTATACATTGAGTTTGATTTATCAAACGGTTGAAGATGAGTTTGAAGGTATTTTCCTGAGTCCGCACACTCCGGCCAGAAATACTGATTTCTTTATCGTAAACGATAACAGCAAACTCTCCTTCTTTGTCACTCCGACAAACAATTTTGAATATTATCTGAAATCCAAAGGGTCTTTGTTCCGTTTCAAATCAGTTGTTATGGAAAACAAAGTCGGATATGCCATGAATCTGGATGTCGTACTGGATTATTTCGGCGGATTCAGCAATATTGTGGATATTGACGCCTTAACACACTCTTTTATTTATATGAATAAACTTACATACTTTGTCATGAAACTGATTGAAAAGTTGTATTTTATTCCGACAATAAAAGTTAAAGGTACAATGTTCAGAATTGTGTATGAACCGCTGATTACTAACCAGCAGTTGGCAAGAATTATCACGCGTTTTGAAGAAGAAATGCCTGAAAATCTGTTTATTAAAGGTGAAAAACCTGACAATTTTGTAATGGATTTTATATATAACTACCTTAACTATGTTATGTATAAATTCCTGAGTATAAAAGCATATAAATTTAAAGATGTTAAATCCGGAACTTATATGATAAAAGATCAGGAACAGAGATCTGTTATGAAAGGTATGGATTTAGCCGAAAACATTTCGCAGTGGTTTGATGAACTCTATCTCGGTAAATATGATGTTATACCGTTCTTTAAAATAGAAAAAGTCGAAGATGAATTGTTCAGGCTGAAAGTCTATATCAAAAACCGTAAAACCGGTGAAAGCGTTCTTATTGATAAACTTTATACCGAAGAAACCGTTTTTGATGCCAGTGTTTCAGATATTTCCCGTATAGTGGAAAAACAATTGAACTATGCAATTCGTTATATGCCGGAGTTGGAAGATTTGTTTGAAGATGAATCAAAACTTGCGCTTGATTTGAACTTGAATGAAGTGTACAAAATCATCACACAAACAGCATATTATCTGCAAAAAGCCCAGATTGAAGTTGTACTGCCAAAAGAACTCGTAAATATCGTAATTCCGCGTGCGTCTATCAATGCAAAAGTTAAAACCGCACGTACTCAGGAATTGAAAGATATTTTCAACAATGCAGCCTCCTCAAAAATCTCTCTGGATGATATTTTGGACTTTTCTTATGAAATTGCTATCGGTAATGAAAAAATTTCGCTGGAAGAATTTAACGAACTTGTGAAGAACAACAACGGTCTGATAAAATACAAAAATAAATATGTGCTGATCGATCAGGACGAAAGCAAAAAGATATTTGAACAGGTTGCAAAAGCAAACTTTAAATCACTTTCAAGAATGGAACTTATCCATGCCTCAATGTCAGGCCAGCTTGATCAGTATGATTTTGATTATGATAAAGCTTTTGCCAAAATTATTCAGGACTTCAATAAACCTGTCGAAGTTACACCTCCTGCTGACTTGAAGGGTGAATTGCGTCCGTATCAGCAAACAGGTTTAAAATGGCTCTGGACAAATGTGTCAAAAGGTTTTGGCGCATGTATGGCCGATGATATGGGGTTAGGTAAAACTATTCAGGTTATAAGCCTTATCTTAAAAATGAAAGAAGAAGGCAAACTGGATAAACCTGTTCTGGTTATATGCCCTACAACTCTTATGGGTAACTGGATAAAAGAAATTCAAATGTTTGCTCCGTCTTTAGACGCTGTTGTTTACCATGGAGCGGAAAGAAAATTAGACCTCAAACACGATATTATTCTGACAACTTATGCAATTATGCGTATAGATGTTGAAGAATTAAAAGATCACGAATGGGGAATGATAATTGTTGATGAAGCTCAAAATATCAAAAACCCTGATACAGCGCAAACACTTGCTGTAAAAATGCTTAAATCACCTGTCAAAATCGCAATGACAGGTACTCCTGTTGAAAACAGATTAACAGAATTGTGGAGTATATTTGACTTTATAAATCACGGATATCTCGGAACTTTACGCGAATTTCAAAAAAGTTATGCTATTCCGATAGAACGCTTTAAAGAAAATTCCAGAGCTGCTAAATTGAAAATGTCAGTTTCTCCGTTTGTGTTAAGACGTTTGAAAACAGATAAGAATGTTATTACCGACCTGCCTGAAAAAATGGTTATTAATGATTACTGCTATCTGTCTAAACCTCAAGCCGTATTGTATGAAAAAACTCTGAATGAAATGATGGAAAAAATCAGCGGCTTTACAGGTATTAACAGACGCGGCAATATATTCAAACTCATTACTGCACTCAAACAGATTTGTAACCATCCTTATCAGTTCTTAAAAGGCGGAGAAATGAACAGAGAGCAGTCCGGTAAAATGGATAAATGTATTTCTACTGTTCAGAGCATACTGGATAATGGCGAAAAGACACTTATCTTTACGCAGTATAAGGAAATGGGCGATATATTGTGCAGAATTATTGCGGATGAGTGCAATACAGATCCGCTGTTTTTCCACGGCTCATTAACAGTCGGTCAGCGTGACGAAATTATTAACCGCTTCCAGAACGAAGATGAATCCAAGATAATGATACTTTCACTGAAAGCCGGCGGAACAGGTTTGAACCTGACAAGCGCAACAAATGTTATACACTATGACTTGTGGTGGAATCCGGCGGTAGAAGATCAGGCAACCGACAGAACTTACCGTATCGGACAGGATAAAAATGTTATGGTACACCGCTTGATTACACTGGGTACATTTGAAGAAAAAATTGATGAGATGCTGAAATCTAAAAAAGAATTGGCGGATTTGGCCGTGTACGAAGGTGAAAAGATTATTACGGAACTGTCAGACGAAGAAATTTACGAAATATTTACTCTTACAGGTTAATATTGATTTTTTGAAACTTTATAATTTACCGGGGACAGATTATTCTGTCCCCGGTGTTTATTATATTGTTTTATTTATTATCCATTAACCTGACTCATAACTTCTTCAGCA
>CALUUH010000037.1 GCA_944323875.1 Candidatus Gastranaerophilales bacterium | reverse complement strand
CAGAACCACAACGAGAAAGCATGGTCTACGGCCAAAGACCTATGGGAAAAGAAACTCACTGAAACAGTTCGCAGAATGAACATTGACGGGGTTATGACAGGACACGATTCAACAGAGGAATTCATGAACACTTTCAAAAACTACATGAAAGTAATAAAGACCTGCGACAACACAGATATTAACAAATGTTACGCTCCTAAAGTTGTGAGAACAGGAAGCGAGTCAGAACCGGAAGAAATCCAAACTTCTGAATTAACTACAGCTGAGAACTTAGGTAACGATTGGGGTACTAACACCATGTCATTTGTTATTGCAGACGGTACAACAGCAATATTTGCATATAATCCTAATTGCGCTTATGCAGATCCTATAGAAGATACAGGTTCTCAAGTATCTTGTCTTGCATACATGGTGGATGTAAACGGAAAGAAAGGCCCTAATAGAGTAACGCAAGATATTGCATTAGTAGGTCAAATAGCACTATCAAATTGTGATAACCCGATAGGAGATATGTGCTTTAGCACAGATTTTGCAGCAAACACGGCAATCAATACCTGCGACGGAAGTGAATATGAAGATTTAGATAGTTATGGCTCAAGTAATCCATACTGCGATACAAACTATTGGGCAGGAGCGAAGAAAGCATGCTCAGACATGGGAATGGAATTGCCAACGAGAGCGCAATTAGCACAATTAGCAAGTGAATTATACGTAGACAGCGAAGGTAATGCAGTAGAGATAGCATACAACGAAGATAAATCAGGACTCAAACTCAAAGACGAATACAAAGACGGCAAAGAGCCCCTTACTCTTGGCTACTCCTACTGGTCCAGTGAGGAGTGGAATGATGCGGATCGCGCGTACTACCGGTACTTCCTCACTACCTCCACGGGCGGTGGTGACGAGCTCTGGCTCTACAAGGGCTACAGCGTCAGCCGCGCTGTGTGTATTTCCAACTAAGGACAAGGTCCTTAGCTGGTGTGAACTGTGAACAGTGAACCGTGAACTGTTATTTCAAAATAGGGTAATGCGAAAATATTCTCACGTTGCCCTATTTTTGTAAATACTTACTGCCTTAGTAACTTAGTGCCTTAGTAACTTTTTTAGACAATGTGGGACTTTTCTCACGTTGCCTTATTGTTATTCCGTCATCCCGCAGCGGTTTCACGGCGTCTTACCACAGTTTTTGCCTTGCGGGATCTCAAATTTTCTGTTGGGCAAGAATGCCACAACCTACATCTGTGACCTATGAACAGTAAACAGTGTACTGTTATTACAAAATAGGGTAATGCGAGAATATTCCACATTGCCCTATTTTTGTAACTCCTTACTGCCCTGTCTTGGATTTGCTTGTCGCATCGTTCGCGAATAACGAGTACGCTTCCGCTTTAACTCTTCGCTCACTCGCTCTTCACGCTCACGGAGACTCGCCTATAGTGCTTGCGCACAACTGCGCCTCGCATTAAACGGCACCGCTCGCAACAACAACGAAAACTGACCGTTTCCGTTGATTGTCGCTCGTCTCTCGTTACACTCGTGCCTCTGCTCGGCTTGCTCGTTCCGTTCGCTATCCAGACTTTGTCCGTACGGAAATCCGCTTTGCCTCACCCTACAGCTTATTAATTCCTTAGTGCCCTAGTAACTCAGTGTCTTGGCTGCTCCCGCCATTCAATTAAACCCTTGTCAGGACTGTATTCACCACATCTTCAGCCGTAATCTTTAAACAGTCAAGGGTTTCACATGTCGTTTGTCTGTGTTCCCATAAACACGGCTTTATCGGACATTTATCATTTGCTTTAACCGGGGTGACAAAGTCTGCAGCAGGTATTAGTTTTTTGTCGTCAGTAGGCCCAAAAATAACAAATGTTCTTGTCTTCAAGGCTACGGCAACATGCAGCGGGGCTGAATCAGAACAGATAAATACTTCCGATTTTGCAATAAGTTCGGCCAGATCCCGTAAACTTTTGGTCTTGCCATAGTAATCTTCAAACATGTGTCCATGCCCGCGTTCAGCTAATGTTTTTCTTATTGTTTCAATGCATTGCGCATCGTCAGGCCCGCCGGCAAGAATTACCCGTTTGCCCTTTTTTATCAGTAAATCAACTACATTTGCCCAGATTTTTGCGTCTATGGTTTTTATCATCCCCTTTTGAACACTCAAACGGCTTACCCCCGGATGTATCAGGACTGTATTTTTAACCTTTTCCTGCTGTGCAACATTTATTTGCGGGAGCAGTGTTTTTTCACCCGTAACAGGTGTAATCAAATCATGATACATTGCGCAGGCGTACTGGTTTTTATTTAACGGAACGGCTGTTGTTAAAAGTTTTTGGCTCAATTTGCCTGTATCGTAGCCGTAACGCTTTTTAATACCTGTCATCGCAAGAAGCAGGGCAATCATTTTGTTTCCGCCTGAAGATATTACCATATCAAATTTGCCTGTTCTTGCTTTAAAAACGAGTTTCAATAATTCAAAGTATTTATTTTTGCCTTTGACATCTATTAAAAACAAATTATCTATAACGTCCGTTAAATCCTTAACGCTTTTGCTTCTCGGCTCAAGAGCAAGTGTTATTTTAGCGTTCGGAAATTCTTTTTTCAGAGAAATCAGAGTCGGCAAAAAGAATATCTCATCACCAATCCCGCCAAAATTTATTGCAAGTATTTTTTCTATGTTTCGCATATCAGTATTATAACTCAAAAATTTGTAGTATAATAGCCGTATGGTTAATAAAGTTACAACCGCGACAGTAATAGGGCTTAATGCGCACAAAGTAGAGGTGGAAATAGATACCTGCAATGCTTTGCCGGCAATTGCAATGGTCGGTCTGCCTGATACTGCTGTTAATGAAGCGCGAGACAGGGTACGTTCCGCCATAAAAAATTCGCAATTCACTTTCCCGCAGCGCAAAGTTATCATAAACCTTGCGCCGGCTGACTTGAAAAAAGAAGGTACAAATTTTGATCTGCCTATTGCTGTAGGCATTCTTACGGAAGAAGAAATTATTGATCCGCAAGCGATTAAAGATTATGCGTTTATCGGAGAATTGTCGCTTGACGGGAAAATAAGAGAGGTAAGCGGTGTACTTTCCCTTGTCCTCGGGCTAAAAGACATGGGAGTAAAAAATGTTATTGTGCCTGTAAAAAATGCAAAAGAGGCCGCATTGGTGGACGGGATTACTGTTTATGGCGCAGAATATTTGCGTGATGTCGCAGAACACTTTTGTTCAACACCTTTACAGCCAACTATTGTAAATATAAATGATTACTTAAATAATAGCAGTCAGGAAGAATATTTATACGATTTTAAAGATGTTAAAGGCCAGCAGAAAGCTAAAAAAGCACTGGAAATAGCTGCAGCCGGCGGCCATAATATACTGATGGTGGGAACACCGGGGTCAGGTAAAACCCTGATGGCCAAATGTTTTCCGTCTATTTTACCGCCATTGGAATTGCAGGAAGCACTGGAGCTTACAAAAATATACAGTGTAAGCGGACTTTTACCGCCTGATGAGCCGCTGATGACAAAAAGGCCTTTCAGACCTGTTCATCATAAAGCTTCGGCCAACGGGATTGTAGGCGGCGGCACTAATCCTAAACCCGGTGAAATTACTCTTGCGCACCGCGGTGTCTTGTTCCTTGATGAAATGGTTGAATTCCCGCGTAATGTTCTTGAAGTTTTGCGTCAGCCGCTGGAAGATGGCGAAGTCGTAATTACGCGTTCAAAATTATCGGTAAAATATCCTGCAAAATTCATGCTTCTCGGGGCAATGAACCCGTGTCCGTGCGGTTATCTCGGCGATAAAGAAAAACAATGTACATGTACCGAATTTCAAATAAACCGCTATCTGTCGCGTTTGTCAGGCCCGCTTTTAGACAGAATTGACCTGCAAATAGATGTACCGCGCCTAACGTCTGATGAATTAATAAATTCAACAACAGAAGAAGAACCCTCAAGTGAAATTCGCAAGCGGGTAATCAAGGCCAGAAAAATACAGGCTGAACGCTATAAAAATGACGGTATTCTGACAAATTCCGAATTAAGTCCGAAACTTGTTAAAAAATATTGTCAGCTTGATGAAAAATGTCAGGAATTAATCAGAGTTGCGGCTGTAAAATATCAGTTATCCGGCCGCAGGTATGACAGAGTTTTAAAACTGGCAAGAACAATCGCTGACTTGAACGAATCAGAGCAAATAACGCAGTCGCATTTGATGCAGGCTTTGCAATACAGAATGTTGAATATTCCGCAAATGAATAACGCAGGTTAGATCTATAAATAATTGTAAAAATTATCTTATCTAACACTTGATTTTTGGGACAAAATCAAGTATAATGGAAGTAGACAAAGGTAAAATTATGGCAGAATTTATTGCAGAATATACAGATGAAGCACTTGAACAATATAAAGCTCTTGATGAAAAAATCAAGATAAAATATTGGAGGCAATAAAAGTATTTGAAGAAATAGGTATCAAGTACAAAAATATAAATTCGTTGGGTGACGGATTATATGAAATAAAACCAAGTGGAGTAAGGGCATATTTCAAATACGCAAAAAATAAAATAATAATTATAGGTTTTATTGTATTGAAAAAGACTCAAAAGGCTCCCAAACGATTTATTGAACAGGCCCATCGTAATATAGACAGATACTTAGAAGCAAATAAGGAATTACAGATATGAGAAACAGAATTACAACAGATGATTTAATTAATCAATTACCACCGGAACGGCGACAAAAAGTTTTGGACAATGTAGAAAAAGAAATATTAAAATGGGGAGGTAAGCGTGCGAATGCAGGACGCAAACCAAAGACCGGCACTGTTCTGGAATTTCGTATGCGGGTTTCTGAAAAAGAAAAAGAGTTTATTAATTATGCCCGCGCACATAATATCAATTATGATGACCTGATGCAAGGGTAGTAACTGCTTATAATTATGTTAGTTAGCTAGGTCGTTTACTATCCCAGGTAATATTTCTTTTTACAATTTTGGCCGGAATTCCCGCATAAAGAGCATTTGAGTCCGGACAATTTTTAGTTATCAGGCTGCCTGTTCCTATAACACAATTATCTGCAATAGTTACTCCTTTCAGAACAGTCACATTTGCCGCAAGCCAGCAATGCTCTCCTATATTTATACTTTGCCCGTAATTAACTATCTTGTTCTCATTATTTATAATTGAATGACCATCAGATGTTCTTAATATAATATTTGACCCGAAAAGACAATTATCACCTATATTAACCGTCAGATTATTTTCAAGATGCAACAATATTTGACATCTGTTAGTGCAAGAAAAATTTTGTCCAATGCAGCAAACAGAATTATTCGCCGTGGCATATATCTGTAATCGATTTATTACATGTGGAGATGATTTAATTACTATATTACAGTTATCACCCGCTTCAATAATACTTTTTCTAAATTTAGGTAACGGCTCGTATATTAATATAGTTGAATTACTTCCTTTAAATTTAACACGTAAACCTTTAATCCAAAATGCTCTTGATTTTTGACCTTTTTTATTTATTTTGAATATTTTATTATTTATTTCTGCCTCCCTATATTTATACATAAAAAGCAAATATTATACATATTAATGTCATAATAATATGACATATTTGTATCAATGTCAATTTTTTGAGACAGAGCATTTGCAGAGTCGTAAAATAATTTTGAAAAATATATCAGAAATAGCCGCAAAGCTTGATAATGACAGGCTTAAAATTTTTTACAAAGTGATACTAAACTTTTATAACTGATACGGCTGTTATTGAAGGAAAATGTATTTTAGGCATTGTCCGGTCTGTATTCTACGATGTCTGAAAGCTCACATTTAAAAAATTCACAGAGTTTATTAATTGTGCTGAGCTTAACGTCAATATTTTCTCCTTGCATAAGTTTGGATATAGTTGCCGTGCTTAATCCGGTAGCCTCAGCAATTTGATATCCGCGGACTTTGTGCCGCCAAACTAAGTCATATAATTTTATAATAATCATTGTTAAATTATATGTTAATATTGCAGTATATTGACAAATATTTAATTGCATAATAATATATTTAAGTGCATTAAAATATTTTTAATAAAACTTTATATTGTAAATTAAAAGGAGGGATTAAGCTTATGAAGAATGAACCTATCGCAAGATACAGCAGCGGCCTGAATAAAGTGAGTGGGGGTACAGTGAGGGAAGTGAGTAAGATGCTAAAACAAGGCAGGATAGCCTGCACCACCACTTTGGAAACAACTAAAAAAGTCCAACCCCGTCACGAAGCTACAGAGCCTGCCACATGTAAATCCTTAGTGCCTCAGTGCCCTAGTGCCTTAGTAACTTCAAAAACGGCCGCATTTACTCTTGCCGAAGTCCTAATCACCCTCGCGATTATCGGCATTGTGGCCGCTTTGACAATACCGTCACTTGTTCAAAGTTATAAAGAACGCCAATATGTTTCACAGCTTAAAAAAACGTATTCTGTCCTCCAAAACGCTTTTCAAATGGCGATTGCTGAACATGGTACACTTGATCAATGGGGATTGACAAACACAATTGTCGGGGTTGATGAGGACGGGAAGCAAATAGTCAATTCTACTCCTGCACAGCTGGTTTTTTCGTATATTGAACCTTATTTGAATATTGTTTCTTACGATTTAATGAATAAAAGTACCAGATTATACTCATTAGACGGACGTTATAGAGAAACGACACCGACCGTGCCATCAGAGGATAATAAAGATTTACCTAGCGGTGGAACACTGTCTGATGGCTCTTATTTTTTAATAGGCTGGATAAGCTCAGCCGATTGCAGCTGGCGGGGAGATAAATGTGGTGATTTTTGGATATATCTGCCGGACAAAAAGATGCAATTAGGTGTGACGCAATTCAATTTTTATCTAACAAAAAATGGTTTGTTCCCAAGAGGCTATACTAACGATCCGGGATATACATTTGAGGCAGATTGTGATATTAATAACAAGGCAGGCAGATCATCCGACAGCCAAGGGCGCGGATGCGCGGCATGGGTGCTATATCAGGGAAATATGAACTATCTGCATTGTGATGATTTGTCATGGTCGGGCAAGAAAAAGTGTGATTAGTAAAAGTCCGGTTAAAATCCGGACTTTTATTTTTTGTAATTGGTTGAAAGCTGCATAAAATCTAAAAAAAGGGAGCCGAAGCCCCCGTTGGAATTAAGAATAGCTGGAAGTATGAAAAAGATTTACTTATATTTAACGGAATTAGTGTCGATTTTACAATTACTCAGTCGGGTAATAAAAAACTATAAATGTAATAATAAATTTTTTTCACATATTACCCATGCCGGCATATTTTTATAATTGCCAAAAATATAAATGCAGATGAATAAGTGTAGAAACACCACTTTATGCTAAAATGGCGTAATTATCAAGCTTGCAGACAACTTAACAAAACTTCACAAGAGGGGTTGACAAAATAAAATTTGTATTCTATAGTAAAAGTGTTAAATGAAGTGTTAAAAAAACACTTAATAACAAAACCCGAAGGAGGGACCAAAAATGATTACTATAAGTTCAGTAAAATTAAATACAACAAAACCGATATCTTTCGGTGCTGATAATAATAAAAACCCTATGACAGCAGGCCAGGCTATCCTTGCTTTACAAAATGATAGCGCGAAAGTTAACTTCGAAAAAGACTTTCAAAGAACATACAAGGCAGACGCTGTTCAATCCAACCCCGTAACAGCTCTGGCTTATAAATTCGGTAAGACTTTAGATATACTTAGAGGCGCTTCAAACAAAGGCGCTCAACCCCAAAAACATATCTCTTTCACTGCGTAAAGAGAATTCCTCGATTGATATTTAATAATTCAAACTCCTAAATATTTCATTATACATTTACCCTCAATTTATCTTTTTACCGAAAATTATACTAAAAATTACCCTATTAAGTATATTAAATTTTTACAGAATAAATTATCCTTTTCTTAACAGGAAAGGATAATTTTTTATGAGTTTACGTATTAAAGAATTGCGTTTTGATACGCAGGAAGCACAAGAGTATTTTGCAAGATGTCTGGCTTACACACTCGGGCCGGTTGAATTACAAAGAATGCTTGATGATAACAAAGTAAATCTTCTTGATGTCCGTAGAAAGGAAGATTATGACATAGGACATATAAAAGATGCTATTTCAATACCGGCGGACATTTTGGACGACAATTTAACACAGCTTTCAAAAGATAAGGTCACAGTTGTTTGTTGTTACAATCAGCAGTGTCATTTAGGCGCAAAAGCATGCCTGACACTTGCAGAATACGGATATCCTACTATGCTTCTTGAGGGCGGATTCAAAAGCTGGTCACAGGAATTCAAGTTTGATGTGGTTAAGTGAAACAAATAAATCTGGTTGTCATAGTTTTTTTCGGGAAGCCTTGTGCTTTCCGTTTTTTTATTAACTATGGTTTTTTACGTAATATAATCTCGTAGTTTAATATTTCTGCAATTTCAGAAAGTTCAGATACCCGCAGGGTTTTATTTTTTATTTTATTGTACAAATTCCTTACACTGTCCTGCTTGTCAAATACTGCATTAACCATGTATTTTAGTCCGGTCATATTTAAACCTTCTTTAGCAGCCAGATATTTGATTTGTGAACAGATATTTTCTGTGTCCAGTTTGTATTCATTTTCTTCCATAGGTGTATTATTTCACGGGGCATTCAGTATGTCAACACAAAGCGTGCCAATACTTCTGTAATTATTTACACAATAATAAAGAAGGATAGGAACAATCCTATCCTTCTTTATTTGGGCAGGGGTGGATTCGAACCACCGTAGTCTCGCGACGGCAGATTTACAGTCTGCTCCCTTTAGCCACTC
>CALUUH010000036.1 GCA_944323875.1 Candidatus Gastranaerophilales bacterium | reverse complement strand
GCAAAGTTCATATCGCAATAATTTATATCAAAATAATTATCTTTTGCACTTGCGTCTGTGGCAATTATCCACCAGTCGCTATTTTTTAGTTTTTGTACTGCGTTAACAAGGCTATTTACTTTTATAATCGGTATATGATTTATAGCGCCCGCACTTGTTTTTTCAACAACTGAATTCACCTGAACATTGCGTCTTGACGGAATAATTATACCTGCAACACCGGCGCATACACATGTTCTGATTATTGCGCCGAGGTTATGCGGATCTTCTACGCCGTCAAGAATTACGAGTGAAGAATTTTCATGCCTGCCGGATAAAAAATCATCCAGATCTGCGTATTTTACAGGTGAAATTTGTGCAATAACACCTTGATGATTGTATTGAGCGTAGGGTTGAAATTTTTCTTTGGCCACGAATTGAAAAACGATACCTTTTTCTCTGGCTAATTCTTTAATTTGATTGAGTTTTGTATCGGAATGAATATTTTTTGATATGAGGATTTTGTTTATTTCTCTGTTTCCGGCGGTCAAGGCCTCGAGTACCGAATTTTTACCGAATATCATATCATCCATTATTTTGATACCTCAAGCATTCTGTTGATGCAGGTAAGAGCTTTTTTAGCGATATCTTTATCAACATCAATTTCGTGTTCTTCATTTTCAAGAGCATGGAGTATATCACTAAGCGTATGCCATTTCATATTTTGGCAAACAATATTATCTTTGATAAGAATAAATTCTTTATCCGGATAATCACGCTTGAGCCTGTCAATAACACCTTTTTCTGTTGCAATAATATATTTTTTATCCGGATGTTCGGTTGTGTATTTCATAATCCCTGTTGTGCTGCCGACATAGTCAGCGAGTTTTGTAACTGACTGGTGGCATTCAGGGTGTGCAAGAATTTTGACATCCGGATATTTTTTTCTGGCTTCAAGAATATCTTGTTCGCGTATTCTCAGGTGAGTAGGGCAAAAACCTGGATATGTTATGACTTCTACATTACCTAATTGATTTTCGACCCATTTACCGAGATATGTATCAGGTAAAAACAGAACTTTTTCTGCATTCAGGCTTTTAACTATTTTTATGGCATTAGAGCTTGTGCAGCATATATCGCATTCTGATTTTACTTCTGCCGTGGAATTTATATAGCATACGGTCGGAATATTCGGATTTTTGGCTTTAAATTCTCTAAGTTGTGCAAGATTTATCATATCAGCCATAAGGCATCCTGATTCCATGCGCGGTAATAAAACTTTTTTGTCAGGGCAAAGTATTTTTGCTGTCTGAGCCATAAAATATACGCCAGCAAACAAAATTATTTCGGCATCTGTTTTTGCAGCCATCTGGCTGAGGTACAATGAATCGCCAACATAATCGGCTACTTCATCTATTTCGACATTCTGGTAGCAATGTGCTAATATTACGGCTTTTTTCTCTTCTTTTAATTCCTTAATTTTTTCTATAATTTCTTTCACTTTTGGGGATTTTCTCCTACGTTTGGTGTAAATTTATGTTAAAATTGTTTTATTTTCAAAATATATTGTATAATAAAAAAAGAAATATTGAGTAAGTAGAACAAGAAAATTTTTATGAATATTAATATAAACGAAATTTTGTTTCAACTAGGTATAGGCAGCAAAGAAACAGTATATATGTCTGTTTCACCTTGTGTCGGGCTTGAAGTTATTAAAGTCGATACTACAACCAAAACAATTACCGCTTATGCAAACCGTCCGCTTGAGTACAACGAATCATTACGGGAAATTGCTGATTATGAAGAATTTAAAAATACTGTAAAAGATTTGTTTGATGAACTCCATATCAGCTTGCATTGCAATATTATTTTGAGTTTACCTATGGTATTATTCGGGACAAAAGAAATACCGTTAATCTTAGGTGATGATGCCATTAATGAAGTTTTAATATCCGAAGTTGAGCAGACATACACATTTAAACGTCATGATCCGCTTGTGGCGTGGATGGATGCTAACAGCAAGCCTGGCGGCGAAAACAGAAGGGTTTTTTATTCAGCATTGCAAAGAGATGTTGTTGATAATATAAAAACAGCTCTGGCTGAAATAGGTGCGACTCTTGTAGGGGTCAAAACGTCGCTTTCTTCTGCTATTAATGCTCTTTATTTTTCAGGACTTGTAGAAGATCAGATGCAGGAAAATTCTCAATGGAATTTACTCCTTGTCGGCACAAACGGGTATTCTATCTGTTCTATGCAAGGCTCCAGAATTATTGATTATTTTGAAGAACCGCTTGCACTTAAATCTTTTGACAGTGATGAATTGTATAATGCGATTACTTCTTCAATACAATTGGCATTAATGAATTATCCGGCTAATTTCACCTACATTATTTCCAATACCGATCTTGTGAGTGCACAAATTCTCTCATCCAGAATTTCCGGAGAAGGCGGAGTCGTCGGATTTTTGGAAAATAATATTTACAGAAAAGACGAATTTATTGCAACCAGTCTGGAAATACTTCCGGATCTTGCCTCAAACATTACTCTTGAAGCACTCGGTGTTGCTGTTTCTTTAATGCCAAATCTGCCAATGCAAATGAATTTTATGGATAACTATTCCGGAGGCGGTGTTGTTGATGACGATTCACCTGTAGTTATTCGTGTCGGCGAAAAAGAATTTGAAATTACTCCGCAGGCTGCTCTGAAAATCGTAACAGTTGTTATTGCTGTTCTTATTGTACCTATTTTGGCTTTGAATATTTTACTGCCGCTTGCTAAAAATAATGTTCAGAAAAAGCTTGATACCATAACTGAACAAGCAAAAACTCTTGAAGATGAAGTTAAAAAATATTCCGACGAAGAAGCACAGCTTGATTCTTTTAATGTTAAACGTGAAATTCAGGAAACTCTTAAATATAACAGAATGAAATTAATGACCTACAGCGCTCTTGGAGAAGCTGTACCTAAAGGTTTATGGGTAACTTATTTCTTCACCCAGAAAGACGGTAAAATCGACATAAAAGGCGCTTCCACCAATGTAGAAGATGTCTATACATTCTATAAAAATTTAAAAGATTATCTGATAAATACAAAACTTAGATTGTATCGTCTGGAAATGGCCACAAACAATATTGAAGATGCCGTTGAAAATTCACAGCAGACATACATTTTTGAAATAACAAACATGTCAGAAGCCGAGTTGCAGGCACTGGCCGCTACAGGACAGGAAGGAACAGAACAGGCTGCTGCAGGCGGACAAAATGCAGCTCAGGATGCCGCAAAATCTAATCAGCCTACGAATCCTCAGCCACGGAGTAAGTCATCTGATACTGATGGTAAAAAAAATGATGCCGCTGTACCAAAAACCTTACCTATAGGATTATAAATAAGGAACAATTAAATGGATAAAGATACTATTATTCTATATGCAAAAAAACTAAGATTACCTATACTCGTTTTGATTATGGGTATTATTGCCTGTGGTTTTCTGATCAACTTACTTGTTCCAAAAGTAAAAGATTTTGTGGATGTAAATAAAAATGTTTCAGAAAAGAATAAATCTATAGCTGACAATACAAAAAAATTAGAAGAATTAAAAGTTAAAATGAAACAAAAGGTCGAAAAGCAGGCCGATCCGATTAAAGAATTTTATAAACCTATAGAATCCGGTCTTGATGCAGAAGCTGTTATGGCGGAAGCTTTTGGCGACATTTTGAAACTAATCAGAGCAAATTCAATTAAAACACGCGCTGTTAAATATGACTACAATCCGTCTGACGACAACTTTGTAAAAAATGCCTCTGCTAAATACAATGTGTGTAATCTGAATCTTGAAATGATTGCTGATTACAAACATTTTCAGGCATTTTTAAGAGACTTATACAAACATGAACATTTTCTTGAAATTTCAAATATAGAAATTGTTCCTTATGAAAAAGATAAAAAAATTCTGTTGATAAAATCCCAGTTGAAGCTATATTCTCAAAAATCAGCTGAAGAGGAAGCAGCATCTCAGGCCTCAACACCTAATACGCCTGAGGCTTCAGGGGAAATGGCCCCTGCCATTCAGCCGGCTGAAAAAAAATAACGAAAGATTACAATATTAATTAAACAATCAGAGGTATATAATGGGAGAAAAAATTATTGACTATATTTCGGGACAGCTGATAGAAGCAAGACCCGAAGAGGTGAATGCAACCCAACCATTTTCAAAGATGCTGGTTGAGGATTATGGATATGAGAAGGAAGATATTATTACAAGACCTCAATTTAGAGTAAAAAGAAATCCATCTGATAAAAAAGGATACCCCATTGACATTGCTGTATTTGAAAACAAAAATGGAAAACGAAAATTAAAAATGATTGTAGAGTGTAAAAAACCGAGTGTAAAAATAGGTGACACAAAACAATTAGAAATATACTTGTCATTATCCGATGCAGAAATTGGGGTAATGTTTAATGGCAAAGAAAGTATTTATATACATAAACAAAAACAAGGAAATAATGATATTTTTGAGGTAATTCCCGCTATACCCCAAAAAGGTGAAAAATTATCGGAAATAGGGTTGTACAAAAAGAAAAACCTTAAGTCAACCCATAATCTAAAAAACATTTTCAATGAAATAAGAGGCTGGATTGTTGCAAATGGAAATATAACAGATGACAGGACGATAGCAAGTCAGATGGTACTGTTAATATTATGTAAAATATATGACGAAAGATTTACGGAAGTGGACAAAAATCTGGAATTCCGGGCTACGTTATTAGATACCGATGACGAAATAAAACAGAGGATAGATAATTTATTCCTTGCAACAAAAGCAAAATATGACGATGTTATACAAGATAATGATATTATTGAATTTAATGGTAAAACTTTGAGAGGCATTATCGGGCGTATTCAATCTTTCAGTATAATTGATACAGAACGAGACTGTATCGCAGATGCATTTGAGGTATTTATTGATAAATCCGTTAAAGAATCCGAAGGTCAATTTTTTACTCCGAGAAATGTTATTCATACTATTATTGAAGCTGTTGATATAAAGAAAAATGATAAAATTATAGATAGTGCCTGCGGCAGCGGCGGTTTTTTAGTTGAAGCTTTAAAGCGTCTTGAAACCATTGTAGATATTGAAGGGAATAAATATGGTTGGAGTCAGGAAGCAAAGAATGAAGAAATTAAGACTCTGGCAATAAAAAATATTCGAGGTATTGAGAAAGACCCGTTTTTGACAAAACTATCAAAATCATATATGGCAATTCTTGGCGACGGAAAAGGCGGTATTTTTCAAGAGGATTCTTTAGAGGTGCCATCTAATTGGCAACCCAAAACTCAATGCGAAATAAAATTTAATACTTTTGACGTGTTATTAGCAAATCCTCCTTTCGGTAAAAATATTAAGGTAGAAGGAGAAGAAAAATTATCACAATATCAGTTGGCATATACTACCAACGAATCAAACAAGCGAAAATTAGTTAAATCCGGCAATGTTTCCACTTTATTTTTAGAAAGGAATTTGCAATTAGTAAAACAAGGAGGTAAGATAGGCATAATTTTACCGGAACCGTATTTTGCATTACCAAAATATAAAGATGCAATGGAATTTATGTTTAAGGGCAATAATATTATGTGGGTCATTGATTTACCACATGACACTTTCAGACCTCATAATAATGCAAAATGTTGTGCAATAATTATCCAAAAGGGTGTTGAACAGCAAGAGTATATAAATATGGCTGTTGCAGAATATATAGGACACAATCATCAGGGAAAACCGATATATAATTTGGATGGTACAATTAAAGATGATACTCCTCAAATAATTAAAGAGATAAAGGAAAGAAAATCAAACAATGGAAATCTTGTGAATAAGTATGCACGCCAATTAACGTTTAAGGTCTCTGCAAAAGATGTCTATAATAACAAAATTTTAGTTCCAAGATTTTACTGGGTTGGTAAACTTGAAAATATCAAGCAAGATGCTATAGAAAATAATATCTCACTGATAAGTATGCAGCAATTGATTGATGAGAAAATTATAACTTATTTTAATGGTCATGGTTCGCCAAAGGCCGAGTTTAAAGGTGAAGGTAATATACCATACATTAGAGTAAAAGATATTGTTAACTGGCAGCCTTATATTGATGTAACCTCATTAATACCGCAAGAAGAATATGACCGGCTTTTTTCAGAAAGAAAAATTTTAAAACCCAAAGATATATTATATGTAAGCAGAGGAAGTTATCGAATTGGCAGTGTTGCTATGGTTTCCCCGTATGATGAAGAGATGATACTGACAAGAGAAATCGTAGTAATACGAGTGATAAAAAAGGATAATAAATATGGACTTACCCCTGAATATTTAATGTATGCGTTATCTCATAAATATGCATGGGAGCAGACCAAAAATAAGGTTTTCTATGAACCGTGTTTACCTAATATCGCGTCAAGATGGAAAGAAATCTTTATACCAATTCCAAATGACCCTAAAATTTATGATATTATCAAAGAAACTGCATATAACAGTATCCAAAATCAGTGGAGTTCAAAAGAAAAAATTCAGATTTTGAAAAATAAATACAACACTTATTTGGTCTAGTACCGATAAAATAGTATTATTACTGAGTATATATCATCAATAATTATTCAAACAGTTTGTAATTTATTCCGAACAACTGGTTTTTATTCTTGATACATGTAGCACAGAAATCAGTTTCTAAAGCTGTTTTATCTGCAAAATCTTTGAATGAACTGCCGCAGCGGCCGCGATGATCGTTTGCTAAAAACGGACATGTATAAATCCCTTTTGATGTTAAAATACGGCCGTTTTCACAGTCCAGACTGTTCCAGTTAATATCGTCGCTAAATTCCTGAGGAGAATTTTTATCGTAATATTCATTGATACTTATGTTAGAGGATTCGGCCTGAAAGTTTAACTTGGCACAGAGTTTTAGAAATTCCTCTTTCAGCGTATTTTCATCTTCCCTGTAGTAGTTGGTAACGCAGAGTATAGGATTAAATCCGTATTTAACAAGGCTCTTTATTGCATGCAGCACCTGTCTGTATGAGCCCCTGCCGCGTAAATCATCACTTTTGACTTCGTTGTAATGGTCAATACTCAGTTTGAATATTATTTCAAAATTGCTTTCATCTTCAACCCGTTTGAGAAATCGTGCTTTCTTCTCGTTGATAAATGTCCCGTTTGTAAAAATACAGACATTGGAACGTTTAAGACATAACCGCAAAATTGTATTAAAATCGGGATGAGTCATTGGTTCGGCACCGGTCAGATATATGCATTGAATATTACTTTGCATTGTATCGTTAAGTGCTTCTTTTATTGTGTCCACTGAAATAAAATCCTTTACGGTTTTACTAAGCGGAAAATCTATATAACAGTGTTTGCATCTTTGATTACAGTTTTTTGCAGTTAACTCTATGAATAAATTGTTTAATTCTTTTAATTCCGCAACCGGTGATTGATAAATTGTACTCTTCATCTTATACGCTCCACAATATGTTTTATTTTCATGAATATTGTAGAAATGAAAAGAAATAATAAAATCCGCCGGTGAGGTAATTCGTGGATGTTATTTGGTGAACCCGTCGGGCAATTTGTCATCTAGCCGCTTGCTTAATATAAAATGTTCATAACTTAGCGCATAATTGTAAAGGGCATTTACTAAAGTACGACCGCTTTCGGATTTGCCGACTATTAAAAAATCGCCGGCTTTGTTTTCGGCAAGCATTATTTCTTTATGCACAATTTTATCAACATGATTTTTCGGATTTTTGTTGATAACATGCTTAATCCAGCGGCAAAGCAGTTTTGTTGCTGTTGTTTTGCTTGTCAGAATATCGTTTTTGTGTCTTTGTATGTATACTGAAAAAGCTTTTAAAATCATTTATTCACCAAACGGGGTTGTTGCGGCTAAACATATAATATCGTTAATACCGGATTTTTTCAATTCTTTAATCATCTGTTCAAATGTCGTACCTGTTGTACAAATATCATCTATCAAAAGGACTGTTTTGCCTTTATAGTTTTGAGTATCAACTTTGAATGCATTTTCAAGATTTTTGATACGTTCCGGCCGCTTTAGATTGTATTGCGGCTTTGTGTTTTTAACTCTTTTTATCAAAGTTGTATTCAGTGTGTTACCTGTGAGTTTGCAAAATTCTTCTCCGACAAGAGTCATATGGTTGTATTTACGCTGTTTTTCCCTTTTGGGGAATATCGGTACCGGAACTACTTCAAATCCTGTATCAGTTGTGATTTGTGACCAGTAATCATACATGAATTTTGCCAGAAAATATGCCAGATCGCGCTGATTATGATATTTCAAACCGCGGATTAGTTTTTGAAGATTTTTGGAGTAAATGCCGGCACAGTAAACCTTTTTGCCTTCAACAATTCTTTGCGGAGTAAGGGCAAGATGCTCTAATTCCGCGTAGCATTGTGAACACATTTTTACGCACTCTTTTGAACTGCGGCAAAAATAGCATTTCTTTTTATAAATCCAGTCTAATAACGATATCAAAAAATCTTTCATAAATATATTTTAGCACAGAGAGAGTTTGAGGACTTTTTTGCTTGTTAACATTTCGTAACAAAAGCAGACTTAAAAAGGCAATTTTCGGACATATATATACTTTATATAATTAAGAGTATTAAGAGAAAAGGGATTGCTATGAATTTAAGTGAAATAAAGGCAAAATTTCAATACGAAAAAGATCCGAGTTTACAGGAAAGATTTGGATCATTTGAAAAGTATTTTGAGTATCAGCAGTTACAGTTGAAGCGTCAATCTGCCTGGACATACGGCCAAAACATTTCTGACAGTATCAGAGAAGGTGTAAAAGACTGGGTTACAGGCAAGGCAATAGATAAAGCTAATGCAGAAGCCCGTTATAATGCGGCAATGCAGGCTGCAAGTGCTATGGAAAAAAATTACGAAGCTGCACTTTCAGAACTTCAAACAAAATATAGAACTTATGGTGATGATACAAGCAAATATTCTGCGGAACTCACGGCTTATACTGATTTAAAATCATCAAAATTTGATGCTGATTTAGAAGTTGAACTGGCAAGAGATCATTTCAACGATGCAAACTCATTCTATGGCCGCATTTCCTATATGGGTTAATATTTAAGTTCTTGTAACATATATCTTGAAAGAGTGTTGATTTTTTTTCTTGATATATTATCATTTCCTTTGTAGAGTGCTTACGCCAATAATCACTCAACAGAAAAGGAAAAATGATATGAACTTAAAAAACAAACAAGACATCATAAAAGAATATGGTGCTAACGAAAAAGATACCGGTTCAGCAGCTGTT
>CALUUH010000035.1 GCA_944323875.1 Candidatus Gastranaerophilales bacterium | reverse complement strand
TGCCAGCAAGTGGGTTTTTACCTGATTAATAAGGTCAAGCGCAACACCGACCATGATTATTAAGGAAGTAGCACCGATACCTTGCAATGTCTTGATGTTTGTAACATAACTTGCAAATGAAGGTAACAATGCAACAATACCTAATCCCAACGCACCGATAAATGTTGTTTTGGTCAAAATTTTATCAAGTGCTTCGGCTGTCGGTTTGCCCGGCTTAATACCCGGAATTGATGAACCGTATTTTTTCAGGTTATTAGCAATATCTTTCGGCTGCATGTTCGGCATAATTGACGCATAGAAGAATGTCAATGCAACAATTAACAAGAAATACAAAATGTAATAAATTATACCGTCAGGGCTTAACCACTGATTTAAAGTTATTACAAGATGTTTTACTGTCGCTGAACGGAAGTTTGCCTGTCCCACAAGGCTCAACACAGTTGACGGGAACAGCAAAATAGCAACCGCAAAGATAATAGGCATTACACCGCCCGGATTGAGTTTGAACGGAATAAATGAGTTCATTCCGCCGTAAACTTTATTACCTACCTGACGGCGCGGATTTACTATGATTACTTTTCTGATAGCTTCCTGCATAATGACAATAAATATCATTGTTGCAAAGAATATCGCAAGTAATACGGCCAATCCCATTTGAAGCATGGAATTGTGCGAAACCATTTGCGCTGTACGTGATGCGTAAACCGGAATACCTGAAAGGATACCGACAAAGATGATTAATGAACCGCCGTTTCCGATACCTTTTTCCGTAATAAGTTCAGACAGCCACATAACAAGTATTGAACCTGCTGTGAGAACTGCCACAGAACTTAAAAAGAACATCCCGTGGTTTACACCCGGCATAATAGAGCCCGGCAAATGTCTTAAATACAGCATAAACACCAGAGATTGAAATGCCGCCAATACAACGGTAAACAATCGGGTGTACTGTGATAATTTTCTTCTGCCGGCTTCGCCTTCTTCCTGCTGTAATTTTTGCAAAGAAGGGATTACAACAGAAACCAGCTGAATAATAATTGATGATGTAATGTAAGGCCCGATACCTAATGCAAAAATAGATACCTTACCCAGAGCTCCGCCTGAGAACAAATCCAAAAATCCGATAATATTGTTACTTTGTGCAATATTACTGAATATCTGGTTATTTATCCCGAACAACGGCATTTGTACACCGAGTCTGAATGCAGCAATCATCAGGAATGTGAAAATAATTTTCTGTTTCAATCCTGAAGCCTGCCACATTGACATTAAATCATCAGTTGTCGGCATTTTTATTCCTTGTGCCATTATACTAACTCAACCTTTCCGCCTGCTTTTTCTATTTTTTCTTTTGCTGAAGGAGTAACATAGTTTGCTTTAACTGTAACAGCTTTTGTTATTTCGCCGTTACCGAGAATTCTCAAACCATCAGCTGACGGATGAGCTTTTTTAGCAGATTTTAAAGCTTCCAATGAAACTTCTTCCATACCAAATTGTTCAAGTCTGCCTACGTTAATTTCAGCGTAGTTCAATTTGTTGATGATTTTGAAGCCTTTTAATTTAGGCATTTGTCTGTATCCTGGCATTTGTCCGCCTTCAAAACCTCTTTTAGAGCTTTGACCGGAACGTTGACCTTCACCGTTGTGACCGCGGCAAGATGTTTTACCGCGTCCTGATGAACGGCCTCTGCCTACTCTTTTAATTTTATGGGTTGAACCTTCTGCAGGTCTTAAATCTTCTAAAGTAATTGTATTTGTCATGATTATTTTTCCTTTTTCATTTTGTATGACTGCTCGCTATTAACTTACGCAGCCAGCTACACATAATTTGTTATTCAACAATTGCGAGAAGGTGAGAAACTTTGTTGTACATACCCATGATTGTAGGGCTGTCATAGTGTTCCACAACCTGATCTTTTTTAGTCAAACCGAGAGCCGCAACAACTTTGCGTTGAGCTTCTGATGCTCCGATTAAACTTTTTACGAGTTTAATTTTTACTTGTTTATTTGCCATTTTTTTATTCCTTTACATTATTTTCTTCATAAAACTTATAAACACAATTAGTATGTTGGTTAATTAGTTTAAAAGTTGAGCCATAGTAAGACCGCGTTTTTTAGCAACTTCTGAGAACGGAGTCAATTTTTGAAGCGCATCTAAAGTTGCGTTAGCAGCGTTAAGCGGAGATTTTGAACCTAAAGATTTTGAAAGAATATTTTCAATACCTGCAAGTTCAAGCACTAAACGAACAGCGCCGCCCGCGATGATACCGGTACCTTGAGAAGCAGGTCTGAGCATAACTTCTCCTGCACCTGAACGGCCAACAATCGGATGAGGAATTGTTGTTTTGAAGATAGGAACATTGATAAGATTTTTTCTGCCGTCAGCAATAGCTTTTTGTATAGCGATGATAACTTCAGCAGCTTTGGCACAGCCAACACCTACCTGTCCTTTTCTGTTACCTACGATAACAACTGCTCTAAAGCTGAGTTTTTTACCGCCTTTAACAACTTTTGTTACACGGCGGATTTGAACAACACGTTCAGTCCATTCGCTTTGAGGTTTTTCTTCAGTTGTTTCGATTTTTTGTCTTTTACCGCGTCCGCGTTTTTGGCGAGCCGGTTTTTCTTCTTTAGTTTCAACAGCGGCATCAGCGCTTTCTGCAACTGCTTCAGTAGTTTCTGCAGCAGCTTCTGCCGGAGTTTCTTTTTCTTCCACAGCAGCGACTTCACTTGATGCTGCTTCTACATTCATTTCTTCTTTGTTTTCTAAATCCATTGAATTTACCTTTCATTTTTTGTGTGATAATGGGGTTTAGTAATATTTTTACGAATACACCAAAAAACAAGCTAACTAAAGCTATTTGGTAAAAATATTCGTGAGTAACTTTTCTGACTCCTTTATGCTAGCACAGAAAAAATAAAAATGCAATAGGAGGTGACTAGGTGAATAAGTGATTAAGTGAATAAGTGGTTACATTGGATAGTGACCTGTGAACGGTGAATAGTGAACAGTTGTTATCAAAAGGCAATAAGGGGCTAGGGCACTAAGGCACTAAGGAGTTAATTAAGACGTTAAGACTATAAGACGTTAGGACGTTAAGTCTTTTACATAAATAAGGCAGCGAGAGAAATTTCACGTTGCCGATAAAATATTCCTCGCCCCTTGCTGGGTGAGGGGTCATGTTCCCGTAGCGATTATAGTACATTTGAGATCCCGCAAGGCAACGACTGTGGCAAGCCGCATTCAGACTGTTGCGGGACGACGGAATAAAAGGCAACGTGAGAAAAGTCACACATTGCCTTATTCGTGTAATCACTTAGTCACATAATCACCAAGCAAGGTCAGCCTTACTAAGCTGACAATTAATGCGGTGGGCACGCTTACGCTTTCCTTAGATCTACTGCTATTTTACACATCTAACTTTCCATTTTTTGCAACCTCTGCAACCGGAAAACCCCTGTGTTTTATTATTTTCAAAGTGGATGCCCTTTATAGATGTACCTGGATACCTATACTCCATTATATATCCATCACTACTGCTGATTGTCATATTTATAACATTGTTAAGCTCGCCACGCAAGCCTACAGAACAGCATGTACCCAACTCATAAGATTTGCCGATACAGCAATCATTATTGTACACTAAGGCAGCGATATCATAAAATTCGGTTTCCGTTGGTAAGCGCATACCTAATTCTTGACATGCAAGAGTAGCACCAAGGTAATAGTCTGCCTTAGCACAGGCTGCCTCTGTACATGGGGATAAGCCAGCCTGTTCAATAGACTCATTGTATTGTGAATCTAAATTATTTATTGCAACTGGGTCAATATCTTCAACTCCGACACAGAGTCCTGATTCCAATTTATAACATGTATTTCTAAATAGGCTTGGATTGTTTAAAGAATAAATGTCTTGCCCTATAGTGTTCGGTTTCTTTTTCCCATTAACATCGTAATACATTGCCACACATTTTGTTGTATCAACTTGATTGTCGTATGGATCTATATACTTACACTCAGGATCGTATGCCAACAGCATTGTTGTGCCATTTGTTAATACAAGAGATCTGATTTCAGTACCAAATTTTTTCTTAAAATTAATAGCACTTTTGAGTTCATTTACATTGTACGTAATAGTACCAGCATTTTCATTGACGTTTATTTCGTCAGAAAAACATTTATTATTTTGGCCTACTTCGCATATCTCATTAATTTTTAGGTATTTTTTAAGCTGGTTAAGAAAATTTAAGGTAGACTTATGTCCTATTAGTTCTCCATGGGTGTTCATTTGTTTTGTTGCTTCTTTAAATTTTTCTAAAAATATTGTATTAGCGGTACTCCATGTCCTTTCTGTATAGTTTTTTACTAAAGGCGGAATTACTAAAACCGTAACAATAGCTATTATCGCAAGAGTTATCAAGACTTCTGCTAGTGTGAATGCGTTAAAAGATCTTTTATTCATAAAAAATACCTCCTTCAAATCCTTGTTACATGTGATATTATACCCAAAATATTTAAAAATACTCATAGAATTGTCAATATTTCTTGATATATCTTAATATATGGCTAAAAAATTCAGTAAAGTATTCCATAAAAAATTCGGTCAGCGGCTTAGATATTTGCGTCAGGAAAAAGGCCTAACACAAGAAGAATTGAGCCTTGAAATAGGTACTGACAACTCATACATATCAAACATAGAAAATGCCCGATACGACATACCGCTATCCAGAATTAACCAGATAGCGAAAGCTCTCGGGGTTCAACCTTATGAATTGCTGATGTTTTAAATGCACATTGTGAGTGGCAAAATCTTTATTTTACGTCGTCTTTTGTAACCTTGGCTATTAAATCCTGAATATTATCTGCCTGTTTGCAACTTTTTGTTGCAAATTTATAAAAAGATTTTTCTTCACGTTTGAAAAAGTTATTAGCTATCAGTGTCCCTCCGGCATGCGGCGGTAATCCCTTAGTCCATGCGACAAAGGTATCTTTCATAATGCTGAATTCGTTTGCAAGATAATGCAGCGTTGATCTGCGTTTATGCATATATTTACCCAATTTTGCAGTATCTTCTCCGGTAAATACAAATATATCATTTTTCTTGTGCAAATTAACTTTGATACCGTAATTTCTTTGTATATTCTGCGTAAGCCATTCTGCCCCGCCGAGCCCTGTGCGTTTGGCAATCCCTCCAATAGTTTGCTTGAGTGGATTTGTAAACATTTCATCTGTACTTATGGCTAGCACCTTTGAATTAGGTTTAACCACATTCAACAGCGGAATGACTTCATTTTTTATGTGTGCCCAATCTTTCAGGTTCCCTTTTAGAGAATATACTGAATTAAAGTTTACAGAGCTCTTTGCATTGTTAGTTTTTTCGATACGCATATTTTTCCTTTATTTCAAACAATTTTCCAGAGAATTAATCATGCAGGATTGAAAATGTTCACATTCATCCTTTGTTTTTCCTTCAAAACGCAGAGTAAACACAGGCTCTGTGTTGCTCTGTCTTATCAGTGCAAATCCGCCGTCAAAAACTATGCGCATGCCATCAAGCGTAACTATTTCTTTTATGTCAGCCCCAAACATATTTCTGTTTGCTTCAACACACTTTTTAAATTTTTCGAGTGTCTGCTGTTTTTTCTCATTTGGACACGGAAAGCGGACTTCTTGAGAAGTGCATACAGCGTCAAACGGCTTAATCATATCTGAAATTTTGAAGTTCGGGTTGATTTTTTTGCGTTTTGAAATAATTTCAATAATACGGCATCCGGCATAAATAGCATCATCATAACCGTAATATCTGTCTTTAAAGAAGGTATGCCCGCTCATTTCACCTGCCAGAACAGCACCTGTTTCTTTCATTTTTTCTTTTATAAACCCGTGGCCGGTTTTACACATCACAGCATGCCCGCCTAGCTTGTTGATTGTGTCAAAAAGCACCTGAGAGCACTTGACTTCTGAAACCACAGTCGGTTTTTGCGCGCCGCTGTCAATTAAATCTTCGGCATATATTAACAGAAGTTTGTCACCGGTGAGCGGAATTCCGTCAGATGCAATAACACCTATTCTGTCGCTGTCGCCGTCAAACGCAATACCTAAATCAGCTTTGTTATCAATAACAGACTGTTTTATGTCAGCGAGAGTTCTGAAATCGCTTGGATTTGGGTGGTGGTTAGGGAAAGTTCCGTCCGGTTCTGAATACAGTTCTATAACTTCACAACCCAATTCTCTGTATAGTTGAGGGGCGACAACACCACCGGTTGCATTCGCGCTGTCCACAACAACTTTTATTCCATTACCGATATTACCGAAACGTTTTTTCATATCTTCTATGTAAATCGGTATTATATCCAATTTTTCGGCCGTACCTGACATATCAACATTTTCGGTCCAATTTTTGAAGGTTATATCACGTACTTCCTTTATCTGGCTTTCGTTAAGTGTCTGCTTGTTGAAAGTCATTTTTAAACCGTTGTATTCTTTAGGATTGTGGCTTGCGGTTATTATGAGCGCACCTGAAACATCAGCCATTGTTGCCTCAGAATAATATCCTATCGGTGTCGGAGCAAGGCCTAAATCAAGAACTTTTACACCTGTTGAAGCCACTCCGGCAATTAAAGCTTTTGCTAGTGCAGGAGAATGAGTACGTGCATCGCGGGTAACAGTAATTTTCATATCATCTGGCTTTTTCGCAGAATGCTTGTTTACATATTCAACAAATGCGCGTCCGACATTGTAAAATAATATTTCTGTTATATCTTCGCCGTAAATGCCTCTTATATCGTTTTTTCCGAATGCATGTTCATATTGTTTCATTACAAATTCTCCCTAATACTTTAACTATGATATGATAGTAGCATGAATGATATTTCAAAACAAGGACGGGTAAAAAATTTGCTTGGTAAAATATCAAATAATCAGCAGTTTGCAGGCTGGGTGTTTATTGCTCCTGCGCTTGCTGGAACTTTTATTTTTATCATAATACCTGTTATATGCTCATTTGGATTAAGTTTTACAAAGTGGGATTTGCTTAATCCGATTGAATTTGTAGGACTTGACAACTATATCGGAATATTTACAGAACCTCTGTTTTATAAAATACTGATTAATACAATTGTTTTTGCGGTTTCGACATCTGTATTCGGGGTAATAATACCTCTTGTGCTGGCCGCAATACTTAATAGTAAAATTAGAGGAAGTGAATTTTATAAAACCGCCTATTTTTTACCGTTCATAACTCCGATGATTGTAATCGGTGTTATCTGGGAATGGATTTTTGATCCTAATATTGGACTTTTGAATAAATTTTTGCACCTGCATATAAATTGGCTTTATGATCCGCACTTTGCCATGCCGGCGCTTATTCTGGTTTCAGTATGGAAACTTATCGGCTACAATATGGTGATATTTTTATCAGCTTTGAGCGGAATTTCACAGAGCATGTTTGAGGCGGCAAAAATCGACGGCGCGGACAGTTTTCAAACATTTAAAAATGTCACGATACCGCTTTTGTCCCCGACTATATTTTTTGTCGTAATAATAACTGCTATCAGTTCATTTCAAATATTTGATTTAATCTACCTGATGACTCAGGGCGGACCTTTGGACAGTACAAATGTGCTTGTGTATGCGATATACAAAAATGCGTTTGAATATTTTAACATAGGCAAAGCCTCAGCAATTGCCTATGTTTTGTTTGTAATAATACTTGTTTTAACCCTTGTACAGTGGAATTTGCGTAAAAAACTAGTCTATAACGAGATAGATTAATCTTTTACGACAGATTTATACATTTTGTTTTGCGGGGCGTTGTTGCTCAGTTTTATAATCTTTTCGAATACAAATTTGAGCGGATTTATTTTTTCTGAAGCCGCGTAAGAAATTGTCTTTGCCTGTATGTAATCGCTGGATTCAAACGGCGGAAGTGCGCCTTTTTTAGGTACATAGCGTGTAAAACTCGCGACAGGAAGGTTATCGGCATTTTTAGAAATATCGAGTTTTAGGCGCGTTGTTAAGTATGCACTGTCAATATTTTTTCTGGCCTGATTTAATTTGTTAAATTTGTTATGTTCAACTGCATAATCCGCAACCTGCTTTAATGCATCACTGTAAATAAATTTTGCCTGAAATGAGGGTTGAGTGCGTGAAATATCCATATAAAAAAGTCCTTTCTCAGGTAGTAAAACCCGTCAAAGGACTTTTTGTTAAATTAGAAATATTTTATTTACATTCGTTAAAATACTCTTTAAAGATTTTAACACTGCAATATTTGCCGCACATTGTACAAGGTTCGCCGTCATCAATATCTTCAAGCGTACATTTGTCAATAGCAGCAGCGCGTTGAGCTTTCCAATCCAGATTTTTACGGGCAATAGCCATATCTAAATCCATTTGATAAGCTGCTTTGTTACCTCTTGCAAGATCAGCAGAATGAGCAGCTATTCGGCTCGCAATAATACCTTCTCTAACCTGCTTTGCATCCGGCAGACCTATGTGCTCGGCCGGAGTTACATAGCAGAGGAAGTCAGCCCCGTGCATAGCGGCAAGAGTTCCGCCGATAGCAGAAGTAATGTGATCATACCCCGGAGCAATATCTGTAACAAGCGGCCCTAGAACATACAACGGCGCATAGTCTGTCAAAACTTTTATGGTTTCAATCATAGCAGGAATTTTGTTCAACGGAACATGTCCCGGGCCTTCAACCATAGTCTGAACGCCTGCTTCTCTTGCGCGTTTTACAAGTTCACCGAGAACAAGAGTTTCCGCAACCTGACCGCGGTCGCCTGCATCTGCTATACATCCAGGTCTTAATCCGTCGCCGAGTGACAGTGTACAGTCGTATTCTCTCGCTATTTCAAGAAGTTCATCATAATATTCGTAAAGCGGATTTTCTTTGCCTGTTGCCTTAATCCAGCTTGCCAGCATAGAACCGCCGCGGGAAACAATATCCATTACGCGTCCTTGCTTTTCCATCTGGTCTACAACAAACTTTGTTACGCCACAGTGTACCGTAATAAAATCAATACCGTCCTGACACTGCTTTTCTATGTCTGAGAATAATTTATCTTTAGAAAGCTTTGAAATGTCTTTAAATTCATCAAGCGCCTCTTTTCCCGCCTGATACATAGGAACAGTACCAATAGGAAGTTTTGTTGCAGCAATAATCTGTTTTCTCGTTCCGTCAATATCTGATCCTGTTGATAAATCCATCAATACATCGGCGCCGGTAGCCTCAATAATTTTGACCTTTTCTAATTCCTGCTGAACATTAGAACGCTCCATTGATGTTCCGATATTGGCATTTATTTTAACAGTCATTCCTTCACCGACTGCGGTTGGAATTACGTCATCACGCCGGTTATTTTTTAATATCGCGATACGTCCCTGCGCAACTTTTTCACGCACGAATTCAGGTGTTACACCTTCTTTTTGAGCGATAAAAGCCATCTGTTCCGTAATATTGCCTTTTCTGGCCTCTAAAATTTGTGTTGTCATATATCTCTCCCTTTCACTAATCTGTTATTTTGGATTATATCAAAAAAATAAACATTTGTTACAATTGTGCGAATTTTGTTAAAGATTTTCATACATGCGCCCGACTAATTAATCAGTAGTATTGCACAGTTCACAGTTAACTGTTCACTGTTCACAGATTACGGAGTGTGTAGATTATGTATGAAAATTTAAAAAATCAGGAAATCATTGTTGAAATAGTTAATCTTGTTGAAGAAATTGAGGATTACAAGGAAGATCTTGACGCATATTGCGAATTTATGAAGGGGGTAATTTTGTCTACCTCAGGTCTAAATTAATCGGGCAATGGACAGAATGAAATAAAAATGCTATATTAATTCTATGATGAAAATAGTTATACTCGGCGGAGTTGCAGCAGGAGCTAAAGCTGCTGCAAAGGCAAAAAGGTTGATGCCTGACGCAGAAATAAATTTATACACAGACGACACACATGTTTCTTATTCGGCATGCGGAATGCCTTATTACATCGAAGGTAATTTTGATGATTATAAAATGCTGCTTGTTCGCTCTCCTGAAGAGTTTGAACAGCAAGGAGTACACATACATCTGCGCAACCGTGCAGCTAAAATTATGCCTTATTGTAAACAGGTTCTTATAGAAGATCTGGAGAATAAAAAGGCATTTCTGGTTGATTATGACAAATTGATTATTGCAACCGGTGCAAAACCTTCTGTTCCACCGATTAAAAACGTAAATCTGCCGAATGTTTTTACACTCCGCAAAATAGAAGATGCTATTGCAATTAAAGAAAAAGCGCTGCAATCAAAACATGCGACAATTGTTGGCGGCGGCTATATCGGAATGGAACTTTTAGAAGCTTTTGTAAAGCAAAATTTAAAGGTTACTGTCGTCGAATTCGCCCCGAATATAATGTCGATATTTGATACAGACATGTCGCAGTTAATTTTAGAGCAGCTTAACTCCATAAACGACGGAAGATTTGAAATTCTTACCTCCGATATGGTCACAGAGTTTTCAGGCGATGCAAACGGTGTTAACGGTGTGCGTACAGGCTCCGGCAAAACTTTTGATACTGATCTTGTTGTGCTTTGCACAGGCGTTGTTCCTAACGTCGAGATAGCAAGAGAAGCAGGCATTGAATTAAGCCATACCGGCGCAATAAAAGTAAATGAAAAAATGGAAACAAATATTTGCGATATTTACGCCTGCGGCGACTGTGTTGATGAAAATTTACTCATATCAAATACGAGAATCTGGCTTCCGCTGGGCTCAAATGCCAATAAAGAAGGACGTTGCGCTGCTATGAACGCATGCGGAGTTGAAGAAAAATTTCCGGGTGTTCTCGGGTCTTCAGTAACCAGATGCATGAGATTTACTATGTCTATGACCGGATTAAGCGAGAAAAAAGCAATTCAGTTAGGATTTGATCCGGTTTCTGTGACGGTTACCAAAAATGACAAAGTTGGCTATATGCCGGACGTAAATAATATTACCTTAAAACTTATAGCGGATAAAAATACAAGACGTCTTATAGGCGGTCAAGCAGTTGGGGCAGGAGATGCTGACAAACGCATAAACACTCTGGCAACGGCACTTCTGGCTAAATTAACCGTTGATGACTTTATCAATAACGATTTGACTTATGCGCCGCCGTATTCACCGACAAT
>CALUUH010000034.1 GCA_944323875.1 Candidatus Gastranaerophilales bacterium | reverse complement strand
CATTAACTCTTGATTTTTGTCAACGATTTATCTAACTTTTACAGGGATGACGGGACAAAAAATGCAACGTGAGAAAAATCCTACATTGCCTTATTTTGTAACCACTTAGTCACTTAATCACTTGTCTTGGATTTGCTCCACGCTCACGGAGACTCGCCTTAGGAGCGTTGCTCCAGCCGGCTCGTTCCGTTCGCTATCCGGACTCGCTTCGCTGTCTTACTCGCCGGCGTTAAACGGGTCTGCAACGCCGCCGCCTTCGCGTCGCCGTTTCGCCCTCTGCCGGCTCGCGCTCCATCCGTCCGCAAATCCGCTAGTGCCTTAGTGCCTTCGGAAGTTAGCTCCCGAGGCAAACAGCGCGGCGGTAGCTGTCGTACTTGCTGTCCCAGCGACTGTCACTGCCGTCCGTGTAGGTAGTGTTGAAGACCCGGTAGTACGCGCCGTTAGCATTGTACTCCTCACTGGACCAGTAGTAGTAGCCATAGTACTTAATCGGTTGGCTCTCTTGGTATTCATCTTTTACCTTGAGGCCTGATTTGTTTTCATTTGCTCCTATCGTTACTGCGCTTCCATCGCTTGAGTTTACATATAATTCACTCGCTAATTGTGCTAGTTGGGCTCTTGTTGGTAAGCTCATACCTTTTTCTTGGCAAGTTAGTTTTGCGCCAGCCCAATAGTTTGTTGAACAATTACTTCCATGTTGTTCTTCCATATCTTCGTATTCACTGCCTTCGCAAGTATCTATTGCTCTATTCGCTTGGAACTCCGTACTCCAGCACATGTCACCGATTGGGTTATCGCAAGTTGAGAATGCTACGCCGGAAGATAATTGAATATCTTTACCTACTCTATTAGGTCCCTTCTTGCCGTTTACATCTACCATATAGCCCATGCAAGATACCTGACTACCTGTATCTTCTATAGGGTCAGCATAAGGGCATTCCGGTTGGTATGCCATAATAACTGTTGTGCCGTCTGCAACGACAAATGACATTGTATTTGTATTGGTTTGCCAGTCGCTAAGTCCCATGCTGGACGCAGATGTAAGACTATCTGTTTCGACTTCCATAGGTTCTTCGTTGCTGCCTGTTGTAACGACTTTAGGTGAATAGCACTTGTTAATATCTGTATTGTCACAGGTTTTAATAACTTTCATGTATTGTTTGAAAGTGTCCATAAAATCTTCGGTCGTGTTGTGCCCTGTCATAACACCGTCGGTGTTCATGCGACGAACGGTTTCAGTAAGTTTCTTTTCCCAGAGGTCTTTAGCCGTAGACCATGCCTTCTCGTTATGGTTCTGAATGAGCCCAGGCAAGGTCATTGCGGCCACCACGCCGATAACAGCGAGGGTGATTAATACTTCAGCCAAAGTGAAAGCGGCTTTAGCGGCCACCTGAGTAGTGGTGCAGGCTAGCCTGCCTTCGGCTAAGGTGAAGGCGGCCTTCTGGGAAGTGATTAAGTGACTAAGTGATTGAGTGAATAAGTGGTTACAGGTTTTAGGCTCTGCGGCTTTGTGACGAGCCCCGTCATCCTGAACTTGTTTCAGGATCTCATCGCTGTTGCATCGCACGGTTTCCTTTAAACCCTCATCCGGCCTCCGGCCACCTTCTCCCATAGGGAGAAGGGAAGGCAACGGTTGTTGCTCATAATTAACATTGTTTTGTTTCATGGTTACATCTCCTTTGTTAATACTATCAAGTTTTATTAAATTATTTTTCATGCAATTCTCCTTATTGATTTATATTGTACAATAATTCTAAACCCCCCGGCTCTTATCTATAGTATCATTTTTTCACCGGTTTATGTGCGATAAAAGCAAATATCAGGCAAATCACGCCAAATAAAATACCAAAAGTCATCGTCAGGTGATATGAATTTAAAAACGCTTTTTCATAAATCTGTCCGGAATTTAAAAATATATTCCTAAAGCTTTCAAACAGTGTAATTGTTATTGCAACCCCCAGAATATTTCCCATATTTCTTGAAAGTGCAAGAATACCGCTTGCTATTCCGAGTTCGGATTTGTCTACGCTTGTCATAATTGCAGTGTTGGAAGGTGATTGGAATAATCCGTTTCCTATACCCATTATGCCTGAAGCCAGAATTATCTGCCACATTTGTACGTCTTTACCGTACAGTGTAAACATCAACAGCGCTGTACAGAAAACAATAGGGCCGGCCAGTGTTAAATATCTGCTCCCGTATTTGCCGGCAAGGTTTCCGCAGATGGGTGCCGTTACGGACAATGTAACAGAATACGGCAATATCAAAAGTCCGGTTATGAAAGGATTGTATTTCAGGATTTCCTGCAAGAAAAATGGTAAAAGTATGCTGTTTGTGAACATTGCCATATATGATGTCATAACAGCAAGACTTCCGAAGGTAAATGTTTTTATTTTAAATATTTCAAAATTGATAAGCGGATAGTTAATTCTGTGATCTCTGATATAAAACAGGGCACCGAAAATCAAGGTTGTAATGCCTAAAACAATTATTTTTAAAGATGTCCAGCCCCAGCTGTGACCTTCTGATATTGCAAGCAATAAGGCAAACAACGCTACACTGAAATAGATAAATCCCTTATAGTCAAACTTAAACGTTTTTTCGTGCGTAACATGAGAGGGAAGCATTTTCCATGAATAATATGCGCCGGCAAGCGCAACAGGAATACACGGAATAAATATTGCATGCCAGTTAAAAGAATTAATCAATATTCCGCCGAGTGCCGGCCCGCTCATCCCGCCGATTGCGATTATTCCGCCATTGATACCCAGAGCTTTTCCGCGGCGCTCGTTTTTGAATATTGTTGCAATAATTGCCTGCGCATTGGAAAGCATTATTGATGCCCCCAGCGCCTCTATACATCTGTATGTAATTAACAGCCCGAAAGTTGTTGCGGTTGTATTTAAAAAAGATCCGAGTGCAAAAATCAAAAATCCCGCGGCATAAAGTTTATTTTTAGGAAATATATCGCCAAGCTTTCCAAAAAACGGTAGAAATACGGTTAGGACAAGCATATAAGCGATAACTACCCATTGAATCATCGACATGCTTACATGCAAATCCTGTGACATCGGATATAAGCCAAGATTTACGGTTGTACTGTCCAGCATGGCTATGAAATTACCGATAACCGTTATTACAAAAATCGTCCATTTAATTTCTTTTGTACTCATATATTAATTGTAGCATAGACACTTAAAATTTATTCTGTTCTTTACAATTTTTTAAACACTGCAATAATCTTGTTAAATTTCTTTAATATTTGTGTACAGACAATTTTTCGTGTTAACATGTTATGTATGAAATGGAAAAAATTAAGTAGGAAAAACAGAGCTTATTTGGCGGCCGCACTTACCATTGTCGGAATTTTGGTGTGGGCATTTGTGTCAGCGGGAATTATTACTCACAATTTTAACCGCAGTCAGGTTGCCGGTGAAAAAGACCGCAAAGAAGCTGTTATCAAAGATATTATTCTGACTGAAACAAAAGATGAGATGAAATACTGGGAAATATATGGTGAAACCGGTACTTATGACAGCAATAACGAAGTTGCGATGCTGACAAATGTTCTCGGAAATATTTATCAGGATAATGAAGTTTCTATGAGTTTCCAGTCAACAAACGGAACATATAACTCCGTAAAAAAACAGATTACATTGTATGATGATACTTTTATTGTAATAAAAGACGGTACAACGCTGGAAGCTGACAGGCTTGTCTGGTCAGGAAGCGACGAACCTGTTGTTGCTACAGGCAAGGTTAGGATTACACGCGATAACAGGCTTTTGACTCTTGCTGATAAGGTTGAAATAAGTCCTGATTATACGCATTTTACTGTTACGGGTAAGACCGTTTCCAAAATTTATGATGTTAAGGAGAAATAATGAAAAAAATATTTACAGCTTTATTAATCGCTGCATTTACATTCGGAATAGGTGTTTTCGCCTCAGATTTGGTTATCGAATCTAAGACACAGTCCTTTAATGAGAGCGAAAACAGGATAAAATTTGACGGTGATGTAAAAGTTACGATAGATGATATGAAAGTCGTCGGAGATTCCGCTGATGTAAATATAACAGACAAGCAGCAGTTAGATACCGCTACTTTCTACGACAAACCTTACGCTTATGAAGTTAAAAAGAATAAAAAACGTGAGGTAAAAGCCAATATTTTAAAAGTTTCTCTAATCAATAAAGTTGTGAGAGCGGAAGGCGATACACAATCAATAATTTTTGACGGCAAAACGCCTATTGCGGTTATCAATGCCGATGTTCAAGAGTACGATACACAGACAGGAATTATGACGGCAACAGGATCTGTCACAATTCATTACAAAGAACTGGAAACTTTTTCAAACAAGGCTAAAGTAAAAACCGATAAAAACGGTGATCTTAAAAATATTGAACTTATAGGCTCTGCACGTATTAAAGAAAAAAGTAATGAATCTTTTGCAGACAGATTTGTGTACGATTCCTCAACTGATGTTTTGACGGCTCACGGTAATACCACATCAAAATCTATTAATGATGACGGTAGTACATTCATTTTAAAAGCAAATTATCAGGAATATACAAAGTCAAAAAATATCTTTAATGCAAGCGGAAATGTCCGTGTGTGGTATCAGGATTATTATGCTGTAGGCCCTAAAGTTACGGTATATCCGTCTGCAACAACAGGCAAACCGAATGATATTTATATGAACGGACGTTCAAGTATTACACAGGGCGTCAGAACGATTTACGCTGACCGCATCAGAATGACTGTTGATCCTAAAGACTTCAAGGCCGAAGGTAATACAAGAACGGTTATTAAAAATATCGGATCAGGAAGCACGCCGGATGATGACAGTGATATGGGCTTAGGTTTATAAGGAATAGATAATGAGTAATAACATCAGTAAAGCAGACAGAGCAATAGAAGCATATAATAAAGGCGATTACCAAAAGGCTATTGATTTATTTAGTTCCGTGTTGGAAACTGAGCAGTCCAGTGCCGAACTTTATAACAACATCGCTCTATGTTATTATAATATCGGTGATTACGATAAAGCTGAAAAGAATTTTTTGAAAGCCCAGAGTCTTAATCCGAAGCTTGCACAGGTGTATATAAATCTTGCTGATATATATTACAAGAAAAAAGAATATATGAATGGCATTCAGCTTATGAGTCAGGGAATTTATGAGTTGCCTGATAATCTGGTCTTAAGACACTATCTGGCAAGATTTTATATGGAAGATGCAAGACTTGATCTTGCGATTGATGAACTGTATAAGATTTTGGATGAGCAGCCTGAAAATTATGATGCGTATTATGATCTTGCAAGAGTAAATTTTGAACTTGGCAACTATGATGTAGCCATTGAAAATTTTGAAAACGTACTTGAATACAAAGATAATAATGAGTGGCTTTATTATTATCTGGCACAGGCTTATGAAGCAAATAACGAAGTTGACAAGGCTATTTCAAACTACTTGAAGGCTATTGCAGTGAATTATAATTTCATTCCTGCATACAAAAAAGTCGGGATATTATTCCTTGCGCGCGGAGATTTTGAAGATGCAATTGAATATTTTGAGGATTATTTAGAAAAAGATATTCCGGTCGAAGAAGAAAAACAGGTAAAAGAGTTAGTCGCAAGAATTAAGAAAAAACAGGAACATGAGCAACAGTAAATACTGGGTGGCATTTTCATCAATAGAACAAATAGACAGTAACTTTATCCAGAGATTGTATAATTACTTTGGAGATATAAAGACGGCTTTTGAAGCCGGTACAAAAGAGTTGTCACAAATAGAAGGGCTTAGTATTAAAAAGGCTGAAAATTTTGTGAAACACCGTGATAAAATCGATCCTGATAAAGTTTTGAGTCTTGTTGCAGAACGTGGCATTAAATTTTATACATTTGAAGATGAAAATTATCCTCAGATGCTCCATAATATTGATAATCCGCCGGCTGTACTTTATTATAAAGGAAGCCTTGATATTTGTAACTTAAACAAGACACTTGCGGTTGTAGGCTCAAGACGTGCCTCAAGTTATGCCAAAGATGCCCTGCATAAAATTTTATCAGGATTTATAAACACTGATATATGTATTGTTTCCGGCCTTGCTTCCGGTATAGATACAACAGCACATACAACGGCCTTAGACTGTAATCTTAAAACAATAGGCGTTATCGCAAGCGGGTTTGATTTTACTTATCCGGCTGCAAATAAACACCTTTATGAAAAAATCGAAAACGGCAACGGGGCTGTTGTGTCGGAATATTATCCGACTTTTGAACCTATAAAATTCAGATTTCCTCAGCGAAACAGGATTGTGTCAGGACTTTCATACGGTACACTTGTTGCAGAAGCATCACTTAAAAGCGGCGCCTTGATTACTGCTAACCTGACACTTGAACAGGGACGTGAGTTGATGTGCATTCCGGGGCTTATTACAAACCCGAATACAGAAGGTATATATAAATTATTAAAAAACGGTGCGACTCTTGTTACCTGTACGGAAGATATTTTGAATGCCCTCAACTGGGAGGTTAAAGCAGAACAATTACCTCTTGAAGCTCCGAAAAATCTTGAGCCTGATGAAGAAAAAATTTATAAGTCTGTAGAAATAGAGGAAAAAGGATTTGATGAACTTCTGGCATTAACAGGGCTTGATGTAGATACTCTTTTGACAAACTTGACAATGATGGAGCTTAAAGGCATAATAAAACAGGTTGACGGCGACCGGTACAGAAAAGCAGATTAGAAGGTAAAATAATATGACAGCAGCAAAAGAACAAAAAGCAAAAAAAAGTGAAAAATCGCTCGTTATAGTAGAGTCTCCTGCTAAATCCAAAACAATTAAAAAGATTTTAGGCGATAACTATCAGATAGAAGCGAGCTTCGGTCATATCAGAAATTTACCGACCAAAGACCCTAAGACTGATAATCTCGGATTTGATGTTGACAAAAATTTTGAGCCTAAATTCGAAATTATTCCGGGCAAAAAAGATGTTGTAAAAAAATTAAATACACTTGCAAAAAAGTTTGACCATATATACCTTGCATCCGACCCTGACCGTGAAGGTGAAGCTATTGCCTGGCATGTGCGCCAGATTTTAGATGTACCGGATGAAAAAATCAAACGCATAGAATTTAACGAAATTACGCCAAAAGCCGTAAAATATTCTGTTGAACACCCGCGTATGATAAATATGGATATGGTTCAGGCACAGCAGACCAGACAAATTCTGGATAAACTCGTGGGGTATAAACTTTCGCCTGTTCTGTGGAAACAAATGGGCAATTACAATCTTTCGGCAGGACGTGTTCAATCAGTTGCATTGCGGATGATTTGCGAAAGAGAAGACGAGATAGAAGCATTTGTTCCGCAGGAATACTGGTCTATACATGCAGATCTTGCAAAAGAAGGCAAAGTATTTGAGGCAGAAGTTGCAAAATATAAAAATGAACCTATTGAAAAAAATATTAAAAATCAGGAAGAAGCCCAAAAAGTTGTTGATTATTTAACCGGCGCGGATTTTACGGTTTCAAAAGTAACAAACAAAACAACCAAACGTAAGCCGACAGCGCCTTTTATAACTTCAACTTTGCAGCGCGCGGCAAGTTCTAAATTAGGTTTTGGCGTACAAAAAACAATGCAGGTTGCCCAAAAACTTTATGAAGGTATAGAACTCGATTCAGGGGCTGTCGGTTTAATTACATATATGAGAACGGACAGTGTCAGGGTTTCTGATGATGCAATGGCCATGGCTAAAGATTTTATTCTGAATAATTACGGCGAAAAATATTATCCGGAAACGCCAAATGTTTATGCCAAAGGCAAACAAAACGTTCAGGATGCACACGAAGCTATCAGACCTTCATACCCTGAAAGAACTCCTGAAAGCATTAAAAAGTATCTTGATAATGATCAGTACAAATTATACAAACTTATCTGGGAAAAATTTATGTCATCCCAGATGTCAAATGCTGAGTTTGCAAATAAATCCATAGAAATTCAAGCCGGAGATTACACCCTGAAAGCCGGTACAAGCAAGGTAACTTTTGACGGTTTCCTGAAACTGTATAATGACAGTGAGGATGAAAAAGAAAAAGTTGAAGATTCTAAAATACCTGATCTTGAAAAGGGTGATAAGGTGGAATGCAAAAAAATTACACCTAAACAGCACTTTACCCAGCCGCCGCCGCGATACAATGAAGCTTCACTCGTCAAGGCACTGGAAGAATACGGAATTGGCCGTCCGTCAACTTATGCAACAATTATTACGGTAATTCAAACACGTAAATATGTTGAAAAGCGCGACAAAGCGCTTCATCCGACAATTCTTGGCCGAACTGTAGCCAAACAACTTGTATCTCAGTTTTCGGATATTATGGATTATAAATTCACGGCCGGTATGGAAGAAAAGCTGGATAAAATTGCAGATAAAAAAGCTGTTTGGAATAAAGTTTTGAAAGATTTTTATGACCCGTTCATAGAAGAAGTTAATTCTGTTATGAAAACAGCGCATAAAATTAATATTGAAACAAACATTAAATGTCCGAATTGCGGCCGTACAATGATTGTCAGAACAAGCAAATTCGGAACACAATTCTTAGGCTGCTCCGGCTATCCGGAATGTAAAACCGTAATGTCTATGAATGTGTTATCAGAACAACAGGAAGCAGAAGGCGAGGAAGCCAAGCCGCAGGAAGTTTGCGAAGAAAAATGCGAAAAATGCGGTTCTGATATGATATTTAAAACAGGGCCTTACGGGAAATATATGGAGTGCACAAATCCGGAGTGCAAACACCGTAAACCTTACAGAAAATCAACCGGTGTTAAATGTCCAAAGTGCGGACAAGGCGAAATTGTCGAACGAAAGTCAAAACGTGGAACAATATTTTACGGTTGCAACAAGTATCCAGACTGTGATTTTACACTGTGGAATGAACCTACCGGCGAAGAATGTCCGGATTGCGGCGCATTGCTTGTTAAAAAACAGTTGAAAAAAGGGACTGTCATTGAGTGTTCCAACAGAAATTGCGGATATAAACGTACTGAAGAACCGGCCGAAAATCCGGCAGAATAGGAGGTTACTATGTATAAATTCGGTTTGATAGGCTATCCTTTGGGCCATTCACTTTCGGCTGTAATACATAAGGCCGGATTTAAAAGTATCGGCGTTCAGGCTGATTATGAAATATTAGAAACTCCTCCGGAAGAGCTTGTGACCCGTATCAAATTCCTTAAACGCGAAAACTACACAGGATTTAACGTTACAATACCGCTAAAATTACCTGTTGCACTATTTGTTGATGAAGTTGACCGACGCGCCGATATTGCAACAGCAATAAATACAGTGACAATAAATCCTGACAAGACAATGAAGGGATATAACACTGATGTGCTCGGGTTTAAAAAAGCAATACCTTACGGGGTAGAGTTATCCGGTAAAAAGGTTGGAATTCTCGGTACAGGCGGTGCTTGCCGTGCGGCCGTTGTTGCGCTTGCGGAATGCGGAGTAAAACATATTGCGCTTTACACAAGGAATATCCCTAATTCTCTTGAGGTATTGAATTATTTTCGTAAAACATTTACAGGGACAGAGTTTTCTACACATCAAATAGATGCGATACGTGATTTATCAGAACTGTCAATGCTGGTAAACACAACACCTATCGGAATGCTTGGCCGCTCTGCTGATATGACACCTGTGGAACTTCCGGCACTCAAGACCCTGCCTCAAGATGCCGTTGTCTATGATGTTATTTATAACCCTAAAAAGACTGTTTTGCTAAAAGATGCGGAAACTCTTGGATTGCAAACAATAAACGGTCTGGATATGCTGGTTTATCAGGCTGTAAGCGCACAGGAAATATGGCTGAATAAAACGCCGGATTTTAATGCGATGAAAATAGCCGCACTGGAGAATTTGTAACGCTTGCCTTGAAAATATAAGCGGTTAAGTTAGTTAATAGGTGACTAGGTGATTAAGTGACTACATGGATAGTGACCTGTGAACCGTAAACAGTGAACTGTTGTTATCAAAAGGCACTAAGTTACTAAGGCACTAGGGCACTAAGGATTTACAAAAATAGGGCAATGTGAGAATATTTTCGCATTACCCTATTTTGTAATAACAGTTCACTGTTTACGGTTCACAGGTCACAGATGTAGGTTGGGGCATTCTTGCCCAACAAAAAAATTTGAGATCCCGCAAGGCAACGACTGTTGCAGGACGCCGCGAAACTGTTGCGGGATGACGGATAAATAAGGCAACGCGATAAAAATCCCGCATTGCCTTATTTTATTAAACGACTTAACGTCTCAACGTCTTATCGTCTTAACGACTTCGAACTAAGAGGAAAAGCCTCTTAGTTCGCGATACAAACAGCGCGGTGGCCGTTGGATCTTTTGCGGAACCAGAAATTGTTATTACCGTGCGTGGTGGTATAGAAGAAGCCCCGGTAGTGCGCCCCACTTGCATTGTTCTCCTCACTGGACCAGTAGTCGCAGCCATTGAATATGTTAATCGGTGGGCTATTTTGGTATTCGTCTTTTAATTTGAGGTTTAATTTGTCTTCTGTGGCTCCTATCGTTACTGGATTCCCGCTGCTATCTACAAATATATTGCTTGCTAATTGCGCAAGTTGCGCTCTTGTCGGTAAGCTCATGTTTTTTTGGTCACATGATTTTTTAGCGCCTGCCCAATTATTAGTTGCACAATATTCATTGCTATCTCCAGTAGGGTCGTATGCTTTATCTTCTTCTGTTCCATCAGAACAAGTATTTATTGCTGTTGGGAAAAAGTCAGTGCTCCAGCACATATCACCTATCGGATTATCGCAGGTTGAAATAGTTGCATTAGAAAGCAATATATCTTTACCTACCTGATTAGGAGATTTTTTGCCGTTTACATCGATCATCATACCAAGACAAGAAACTTGACTTCCTGTATCTTCTATAGGGTCTGCATAAGGACAATTTGGATTATATGCAAAGATTACCGTTGTACCGTCTGAAACAACAAAAGACATAGTGTTTGTATTCCAGTCAGATATACCCAAATCTCCGGCTGTCTTAAAATCTTTTATATATTTCTTTTCTAAATTATCTCTTTTACCAGTTAAAACAAATTCAGCACTGTAACATTTGTTTAAATCGTTGTTATCGCAGGCCTTAACAATTTTCATGTATTGTTTAAAAGAATTCATGAAGCCCTCAGTGCTGCCATGCCCTGTCATAACACCATCAGTGTTCATACGGCGAACAGTTTCGGTGAGTTTCTTTTCCCAGAGATCTTTAGCCGTAGACCAGGCCTTCTCGTTATGATTTTGGATTAGGCCAGGTAAGGTCAGGGCGGCTACTATTCCTATTACTGCCAGAGTAATCAGGACTTCCGCTAAAGTAAAGGCGGCTTTCTGGGAAGTGATTAAGTGACTAAGTGATTGTGTGATTAAGTGGTTACAGGTTTTAGGCTCTGCGGCTTTGTGATGGGTTACGTCATAATTCTTAGTTCCCCTCCTCGGAATTG
>CALUUH010000033.1 GCA_944323875.1 Candidatus Gastranaerophilales bacterium | reverse complement strand
CCGCGTCCGAAACCGCCGTTTCCTGCAAACAAAGGACTTTTCGGACGTCCGACACTGATTAACAACGTTGAAACGCTTGCCAATGTACCTGTAATTATGTTAAAAGGTGCTGACTGGTTTGCATCAATGGGTACAGAAACGTCAAAAGGTACAAAAACATTTGCTCTAACAGGTGAAGTTAACAACACCGGACTTATAGAAGTTCCGATGGGTACAACTTTAAGAGAAATAGTATTTGACATCGGCGGCGGCATCCGCGGCGGCAAAAAGTTCAAAGCTGTTCAAATCGGCGGCCCTTCAGGCGGATGTTTGACAGAAGAACATTTAGATATTCCGATGGATTACGACAACCTGATTAAAGCAGGGGCAATGGTCGGTTCAGGCGGTCTTGTAGTTATGGCTGAAAACACCTGTATTGTTGAAGTTGCCAGATTTTTCATGAATTTCACCCAGCACGAAAGCTGCGGAAAATGTGTTCCGTGCCGTGAAGGTACTAAAAACATGTTGAAAATTCTTGAAAAAATCGTTGCAGGTAAAGGCGAAATGAAAGATTTGGATTTGCTGGAAGAACTTGCTCATTCAGTAAAAGAAGGGTCGCTCTGCGGTTTGGGTAAAACAGCCCCGAATCCTGTACTTTCAACACTCAAGTATTTCAGAGATGAATATATTGCTCACATCAAGGACAAAAAATGTCCGGCCGGTGTTTGTGCTGCGATGAAGAAAATAGTTATTATGCCGGAACTATGTAAAGGCTGTACAAAATGTGCAAGAACATGTCCGGTCGGAGCTATTGAAGGCGTTGTTAAGCAGCCGCACAAAATCAATCAGGAAAAATGTATTAAGTGCGAAGCCTGCCTGACTAACTGTCCGTTCAGAGCAATAGTATTAGAGTAACGATACTGTGAGTGATTATAAATACCCGCAAAAGGCACTAAGTTGCCGGGCACTAAGGCAATAAGTAGTATATAAGCGGTTATTTATTAGAGTTACTCAGTAATTGAATTCAATTAAATGCTTAGTGCCCTAGTGCCTTACAGTCTTAGTGCCTTATAAAAATTATAAAGGAAACCAGAAATGACAGATAAGAAAACATTATTTATAGACGGAAAAGAAGTCGAATTTACCGACGAACCGAACCTGCTTGAAGTAATCCGAAAAGCAGGAATGAATGTTCCGACATTCTGCTACCGCCCTGATTTAACCTCATTCGGTGCTTGCAGAATGTGCGTTGTGGAAGTTGAAGGCCGCGGCATACAGTCCTCCTGTACAATGCCGCCGGAAAACGGCTTAAAAATTCATCTTAACACTGAAAAAACAAGAAGAATCAGAAAAACCGTTCTGGAACTTTTGCTTGCCAACCACGACAAAGAATGCCTGACCTGCGAAAAATCAGGCAACTGCGAATTGCAAAAATACTCAGAAGAATACGGCATTAAAAGAATAAGATACCCTGAAAAACCGCTGGAAGAATATCTTCCGGTAGATGACAGCAGCCCGTCACTTGTCAGAGATCCTAACAAATGTATTCTCTGCGGCGCCTGCGTCAGAGCGTGTACAGAGTTTCAGGGACATTCCGTATTAGGCTTTGCAAACCGCGGCTCTAAAACAGTTGTTCAGCCAATGAACGGCCGCCCGCTCGGTCAGGTTGACTGCGTAAACTGCGGTCAGTGCGCGGCTGTCTGCCCGACAGGTGCTTTGACTATCAAATCCGATATTGAAGCTGTATGGAATGAAATTACCAATCCGGAAAAAACAGTCGTTGTTCAAATGGCTCCTGCAACAAGAGTTGCAATAGGTGAAATGTTCGGACTTCCGGCAGGTGAAAATACTATTAAATTGATGAACGCAGCTCTTAGAAAAATCGGATTTAATCTGGTTTTTGACACCAATTTCAGTGCTGACTTAACAATTATGGAAGAAGCAACCGAATTTCTGGAAAGACTGAAATCCGGCAAAAATCTTCCGCTGTTTACATCCTGCTGTCCGGCATGGGTAAAATATCTTGAAGATCATCATCCGGATATGCTGCCGCATCTTTCCAGCTGCAAATCGCCTATGTCAATGCTTTCGCCTGTACTTGTAAATCTTGTCCCAAAACACTTTAATGTTGCACGCGAAAACCTTGTTGTAGTTGCGATTATGCCTTGTACAGCTAAAAAGTATGAGTGCAAACGTCCGGAATTAACAGAAAACGGCCGACCTGACACTGATTATGTACTTACAACACAGGAACTTGGAAGAATGATAAGAAGTGCAGGCATTGATTTTGACGCCTTAGAGCCGGAAGAAGCTGATTCACCGTTCGGTGAATATTCAGGCGCGGGAACAATATTCGGAGCATCCGGCGGTGTTGCGGAAGCAGCAGTTCGTACTGCTTACGAATTTGCGACAGGCGAACCGCTTAAAGATGTTGATTTTAAACCATTACGCGGCACAAAAAATCGCTCCCGTGATGTAGAACTGGATTTGAAAGGCACAAAACTCGTTGTACGAGTAGTGTCAACATTGAAAGAAGCTGAAAAATCCATTCAGGAAATTAAAAACGGCACAGCACCGTTCCAAATGCTTGAGGTAATGGCTTGCCCCGGCGGCTGTATCAATGGCGGCGGCCAGCCGAGAAGCTGTGATGACACAAGGATTAAAGCGGAACGTGCAGAAGGTCTGTACAAAGAAGATGCAGAACTTCCTATCCGTAAATCTCACCTGAACCCGTCAATTCAGAAACTTTATCAGGAATATCTGGAACACCCTAATTCCCATAAAGCACACGAATTGCTGCATACAGTTTACGCTGATAAATTTGCAAATTCATATAGAGATATATAATATTTCTTTACGCAGAAAAAGAGTGTAGTGAGTTAATACTTACTACACTCCTTTTTTAATAGCCGCAAAGTGTTCACGGCTTTAACTGTTGAATTGGTACTCTGGTATTTTTTAATAAAGGGGTTGCAATTTTTCGAAAGATGAATATTGTGAACAGTGAACTGTTGTTATCAAAAGGCACTAAGGCACTAGGGGGCTAAGGCACTAAGTATTATCAAGAATAAGGCAATGTGGGAATTTTCTCGCATTACCCTATTTTGTAATAACAGTTCACTGTTTACTATTCACAGGTCACTACTTCTGTATCTCCTTAGTGCCTTAGTAACTTAGTGCCTTTTCAAAAAGGGGTTGCAATTTTGCAGAAGATACGGTATAATACTTGTATGAGCAATTATTTAACGAGAATAGTTATGGATATTAAGGATTTAGCGGGCTCTAACATAAAATTTGACAAAGCCGCAAACCATTGTGCCGCAAGGCTTTCAGACGTCGGGGGGGGGGCTCACTTACTCCAATTGTAAACTTTTCGCAATATTCATATTGTTGCACCGCGACGCATCTTCGTTCTCAGTCATCCCGCAACAGTTTGAGCGCAACGCATCAGAACCGCTACTTTGCGGGATCTCAAAACACAAGTTGAATACTTGTGACAAAACATATAAATCAAATAAAGGTGACTTAATGAATGGAATTATTGTACCATATAGATTAATAAGGAGAATTTTATGAAAAATAATTTAATTAACATTACTACAAAAATGAAAGGAGAACACAACATGAAAAAGCTCAATGTAAAAACTGTAGAAACTGCATGTCCTCCCCTTGAGGGAGGACCGGAATTTTCAATTCCGAGGAGGGGTAGTGAGCGAAGCGAACTCTTGACCCCTCACCAAGCAAGGCTAAACTCACGCAGTTCGTCAAGCCTTGCTATCCTCTCCCGCAAGGGGCGAGGAATGCGCGCCGCATTTACCTTAGCCGAGGTCCTGATAACTCTGGCTGTAATCGGAATAGTTGCAGCACTGACACTTCCAGGCCTAATCCAGAACCATAACGAGAAGGCATGGTCTACGGCCAAAGACCTCTGGGAAAAGAAACTCACAGAAACAGTTCGCCGCATGAACACAGATGGTGTTATGACAGGACATGATACCACAGAGGACTTTATGGACACTTTCAAACAATATATGAAAGTTATTAAAACATGTGACAATACAGATATTAATAAGTGTTATTCACCTAAAGTCGTTACCACAGGAAGCAACGAAGAACCTATGGAAGTTGAAACAGATAGTCTTACATCTGCATCAAGCATGGGGCTTAAGGACTGGCAGACTAATACTAATACAATGTCATTTGTCGTAGCAGACGGAACAACAGTTATTATGGCATACCAGCCGGAATGCCCATATGCCGATCCTATAGAAGATACTGGTAGCCAAGTAAGCTGCATGGGCTATATGGTAGATGTTAACGGAAAGAAAGGGCCTAATAGAGTAGGTAAAGATATTCAATTATCTTCCGGCGTAGCATTCTCAACTTGCGATAACCCGATAGGTGACATGTGTTGGAGTACTGCGTTCCTAGCGAACAGAGCAATAGATACTTGCGTAGGTAGCCAATACGAAGATATGGAAGAGCAACATGGAAGTTATTGTTCTACAAATTATTGGGCCGGAGCGAAGCTTACTTGTCAAGAAAAAGGCATGAGCCTTCCAACAAGCGCTCAGCTTACTCAATTAGCACAAGCATTATATGTAAACAGTGACGGAACGGAAGCAACGATTGACGAAAGCTACATAACTGGTCTAAAAGTAAGGGATCAATACAAAGATAATCCCCCAATTCCTATTGGCTACTTCTACTGGTCCAGTGAGGAGTACAGTGCTCTCAACGCGTACGGCCGGGGCTTCAGCACTACCGCCACGGACGGCAGTGACTGTCACTGGAGCAGCAAGCGCGGCAGCGGCCGCCGCGCTGTTTGTATTTCCAACTAAGGACAATGTCCTTAGTTGGACGTGACTAAGTGATTAGCGGATTTGCGGACGGATGGCGCGAAGCGAGTCCGGATAGCGAACGGAACGAGCCGGCTGGAGCAACGCTCCTAAGCGAGTCTCCGTGAGCGTGGAGAGCGAGTGAGCGAAGAGTTAAAGCGTAAGCGTACTCGTTATTCGCGAACGATGCGACAGGCAAATCCAAGACAAGTGATTAAGTGACTAAGTGGTTACAAAATAAGGCAATGTGAGAATTCTCACGTTGCCTTGCGGGATCTCAAATTTTCTGTTGGGCAAGAATGCCACAACCTACATCTGTGACCTATGAACAGTAAACAGTGTACTGTTATTACATAATAGGGTAATACGAGAATATTCTCACGTTGCCCTATTTTTGTATCTCCTTAGTGCCTCAGTGCCTTAGCCACTTAGTGCCTTCGTTCGCGCCATCCGTCCGCAAATCCGCTGCGCGCTCGTGCCTGTCTTGACCATTTTGCAATAAACGGGTGCGCTAAACGCTTGTACCCTCTGCAAAATGGTCGTTCTGCTCGCAATTCGTTGCGGGATGACGGAATAAAAATCTTAATTTTTTTTCGTTGGGCAACTTTTTTAATTAAAATAATAACTAAGAGGGAAGGCCTCTTAGTTATTACTGCAGTCACTCACCGAGTCTTATCCAAAACCACAATGAAAAAGCATGGGCTACTGCTAAAAACTTCTGTAAATTAAAACGGTTTTGTTTGGTTTAATTTCATACGTAATTCACGGAATCTGGCAACATCTTCCTGTGTTTTGCCGCTGTCTTTGAATACAGCCTGTGAGGACGGATGTACCATTAATACATAATCCATATGTATTTCCAAAAAATTATATCTTCTCGGAGGTTGGTTTGTATTGCGCGGATATATCTCGGCGTTCGTAACCGCTAAAAATCTTCTCTCTCTATCGTTCAATAAGTCCGTTAATTCACGATTGGTATTTGTATATTTTGAAACATGTACAACACCTTTTATATCGTGGTCAACTGTTAATATACAAACTTCTATAGGTACTGTATCAATATTTTTTGCCATAATCAAATCCTTAAATTCCTTTTACAACTATTATAATACATTTTTTCAAAATTGTCTATTATTTTTTAATCCTGCCGCCATAGGTTTCGTGAACATCTACTACCGCAACAAAAGCTGCCGGATCTATTTCTTTTACAATCTCCTTTAGTTTAGCCATTTCTAATCTTGCTACAACACAATATATAAGTTTTTTTTCTTTACCGGAAAATCCACCTTCACCATCAAGATAAGTTACGCCCACTTCAAGTTTTTCTAAAAGTGCCTTACCTATCTCATAGGATTTATCACTAATAATTCTGACAGATTTGGAATTATTTAATCCTTCAAGTACAGCATCAATAATCTTTGATGCAATAAAATATGTTATAATAGCATACATTGCTTTTTCCGGTCCAAAGACGAAACCGGCCGCGCCATATATTATAACGTTAAATCCCATTATAATTTCACCTATTGAAAACCCGAATTTCTTTGACAAAACAAGTGACATAATCTCTGTTCCATCCATTGAGCCTTCATTTTTTAATACAATACCAACCCCCAAACCCAAAAGGATACCGCCAAATACAGTTGCAAGCAGTAAATCGCTGGTTACATTCTCAATATGGTGAAAAAAATTAGTTCCTAATGACAAAATGCCAATAGCATAAAATGTCTGCAGTACAAATTTTTTCCCGATTTTATTGAATGCCAGCAGTATAAAGGGCAAATTAAGAATAAAAATTAACAAGCCAAGATTATACTTCGTAATATGAGCCAAAATAATACTTACACCGATAATTCCGCCGTCAATGATATTGTTTGGAACTAAAAAACATTCCAATGCGTACGCGGCAATCAATGGCCCGACTGTCAGAAAAAAGAATTTTTTCAATATTCGAAAAATCATTGTACGTATAGATATATCATTTTGCATTAGAAGATCCTTTAGGAGTATTATGAACGGATTTTTTGATAGTTATAAAATTATTTATCTTAAAAATGGTTTTCTTTTCCGCTTCTTCTTCATTTTTAATACCGAGAATTTTTTCAAGATCACTTTTCAGAGTCACTAAATCGTCATATTTTTTCAATGTTCCATCAATCGCGACTGAAACATCTCCTGTTTCCTCTGAAACGACAAGACAGGCTGCTTCTTCACTGGCTTCACTCATGCCTATTGCGGCCCTGTGACGGGTTCCGTATTTCCAGCTTAATTTAGGGTCTTCGGTCAAGGGAAGCAGCACACCGGCAGAAATAATTTTAGATCCGTTAATAACTATCGCTCCGTCATGAAGCGGAGTGTTCGGATAAAAAATCGTCAGAATTAATTCTGTTGACAAATCCGCGTTTAATTTCGTTCCAACATCAGTATAGGTATTACTTAAATCGCTTTGAAAAACAATCAACGCTCCTGTGTGCGATTTGGAAAGGTATTTAACAGCTTCTATCAATTCTTTTATAACATCAATTTTGGGATTTTTTGAAACATGTGCAGAAGGATTGAATGCACGCGAGATGAAATCTACCTGACCTAAAAATCCTAAAAATTTTCTAAGCTCTGGCTGGAAAATGACTATCAAACTCAAGGAAATTAAAGTTACGACAGATTTAAGAAACATACCTAAAATTCTTAAATCAAGCCTTATAAGAATTTCACCAAACATCCAAAAGAATATAAGAATAAAAATACCCTTAACAAACTTTTCTGACTGCGTATTTTTGATAAATTTTTTATAGAATGCATAAAGAATACCGGCGATTATCAGAATTTCCGCAACATTCGTAAAAGTGAATGTCCAGTCGAGAGAGCCTATTTGACTTTGAAAAAATTTTAAAATATCATCAATCATTTTTCTGTAACCTCTGCGGAATAATGTCGTGTGCAACTATATCATCAAGCGTTTCTCTTTTTATTATTAAATCATCCTGCGCATTATTAACCAACACCATCGCCGGCTTTTGTACGCGGTTGTAATTAGATGCCATTGAATAATTGTAAGCCCCTGTATTGTATACACAGAGAATGTCGCCTTCTTCAATTTCGGGCAATTGAATATTTTTTATGAGTATATCACCGCTTTCACAGAAACGGCCTGCTATTGTAACAGCTTGCGCGATTTCTGCCTCAGGCTTGTTGGCAATTTGCGCGGAATATTCTGCCTGATACATGGAAGGTCGCGCATTGTCAGCCATTCCGCCGTCTACAGCATGATATTTTTTACCATGCGGAACTTGTTTGGAGCTGCCAAGCGTATATAGAGTGACACCTGCTGTTGAAATAATACTTCTTCCCGGTTCTAAGAATAAAGCTGGCGGTTCTATTCCGTATTTTTCAATATTTTTGTTCAAACTTGTTATTATTTTTTCAGCAATATCATAAGTTGAAGGCGGAACATCACTTTCTGTATACTTGACACCGAGACCGCCGCCGACATTTATTTCATCAAGTTTTAGTGCAAATTTTTCATCCAGGCGCGCTAATTCTTTGACTAAGATTTCTATTTCATCAGCATAAATAGTTGTTTCAAAAATCTGTGAGCCTATATGAGCGTGAAGCCCGTGCAGTTTTAAATTTTTGTATTGTTCAAGTATTAATTCTACTGCTTCATCTATCTGGGTTAAATCAAACCCGAATTTTGAATCAAGATGACCTGTTTGGATATATTCATGCGTATGACATTCAATCCCCGGCGTTATGCGCAGAAGAATATCAACAACTTTATTATGCGATTTTGCTATTTCATTGAGAAGTGACAACTCAAAGAAATTATCCACAGACACTCGCCCGACACCTAATTCTATAGCAAGATTTAATTCTTCAAACGACTTATTGTTACCGTTAAAAAGCACCTTTGACATATCTGCACCGGCCTTATAAACAGTGTAAATTTCACCGGCCGAAACCACATCAAAACCAAAGCCTTCACTTGCGAGAATTGCAGAAACGGCTTCTGTGCATAGGGCCTTTGAGGCATACATCATATTAACTTTCGGATAACTTTTAAATGCCTCTTTATAATCATGACATATTGATCTGATAGTATGTTCATCAAGAACATATAGCGGGGTATTGTATTTTTGTGCCAGAGCGACCAAATCACAGCCGCCAATCTGCAAATTACCTTCTGAATTTACATGTAATGTTAATGGTTTTAGGCTCTGATTTGTACTCACAACAATTACTCCGGATAATCTCTCTACATAATTATAATATCACAGCTTTTTGAAAAAATAAATACTTTAAATGCCGGAGGATATAAAGATTATCTAAAAGTTTCAGTCGAGTTGGTCATACACTTTTTTAATTTCTTTGATATCTTGCCACATAAGCCATTTTGGACTACCTTTTTCTTTCGAGTCATTTCTTAAAAGGTAAGACGGGTGGAAAATCGGCATCATTTTAGAGAAATTAGGGCCTTCAAACCAGCGGCCGCGAAGTTTTGTAATCCCGAGTTTGGTATCCATAAGGGAGCTAACGGCAACACGCCCGCAAAGCAGGATAATTCGAGGCTTTAAAATATCAATCTGTGCGTCAAGATATTCGCGGCAGGCGGCCTTTTCTTCAGGAAGCGGATCTCTGTTTTCCGGCGGACGGCATTTCAATGTATTGCAGATATAAACATGTTTATGCCTGTCCAGTCCGACACAGGCGAATATTTTATCCAGAAGTTGGCCCGCTTTTCCGACAAAAGGTTCGCCCTTTTGATCTTCATAATACCCCGGAGCTTCGCCTATAAGCATCATTTTAGGATTAGGTACACCGCCGGAGTAAACAATGTTTGTTCTTGTTTTACATAAACCGCATTTTTCACATTTCAGACAGCGTTCTCTGACCTTTTCCAGTTCTTCCGCCGCTTTTTTCATATCCTGCATATACTATCCTTTCTTATGTGAAATTATATTCTAAAAACATTAAAAATACATTAATAAAAAAAGCTGCTCAGATTTTTGATGTAAAATATAATTAAGGCAGATAATTTAAGAAAAGGAAAAAATCATGTGGGAATATACAGAAAAAGTAATGGATCACTATAGAAATCCGAGAAATGTCGGGAAAATAGACAATCCTGATGCGGTCGGAATTGCAGGTTCTCTTGCCTGCGGCGACCAGTTAAAAATTTATTTAAAAATAGAAAACGGCATTGTAACCGATGCCAAATTCCAAACTTTTGGCTGCGGCTCTGCTGTTGCAAGTTCAAGCATTTTAACTGAAATGATTATCGGAAAACCAATTGAAGAAGTCCGCAAAATCACCAATAAAGATATTGCGGATCAATTAGGCGGACTCCCTCCGGAAAAAATGCATTGTTCCGTAATGGGTTATGAAGCGCTGGAAGATGCCTTGAAAAATTACAAAACAGATGACATGGTAGATCTTGATGATTTAAGAGAGCCGGAAGCAAGAGAAAAAATTGTTTGCACCTGCTTTAACGTAACCGAAAATCAAATCTGGGATGCTATCAAAACAAACGGACTCAAAACAGTTGAAGAAGTTACAAATTACACCAAAGCCGGCGGCGCATGCGGAAAATGTAAAGTATTAATTCAGGACATAATAAATACTTATTATCACAAAGAACGTGAAGAAAAGAAAACAGAACAGCTTACGCCAACACAAAAAATTCTGAAAATAAACAGCATAATAGAAAATCAGATATCAGCAGAACTCAGAAAAGACGGCGGCGATATAACCCTCGTTGATATAGAAGGCAACCGCGTCATGGTAAAACTCCGCGGAAAATGTTCAGGCTGCAAAAATTCACATCTGACCTTAAAATCTTTTGTTGAAACAACTCTTCGAGAGGCTGTAGACCCGAATATTGAAGTCGTTGAAGTTTAGCACGAATTCTATGTGAATAAGAAAGGTGAAAAAGCAATGGAAAAACTTATATATTTAGATAACAATGCAACGACGCGCGTTGACGACAAAGTGTTTGAAGCAATGCTCCCTTACTTCAAAGAAGAATATGCAAACCCTTCAAGCATGTACGAGTTTGCAAAACCGGCAAGCAGAGCTGTAAAGGAAGCACGCGGCAAAATAAAAGACATGCTTAATGCGGCAAACGAAAAAGAAATCATCTTTACCTCCTGCGGTTCAGAAAGCGCCAATCAGGCAATACGCGGCGTCTTAAACATGAATAAAAACAAACGTCATATCATAACAACAAAAGTAGAGCACCCTGCTGTTTTGAATTTATATCAAACTCTGGAAAAACAAGGTTACAACGTTGATTATATCGGTGTAAATTCCAACGGGGATCTGGATTTGGAGCAATTGGCGTCTGCCGTAAATTCTGATACAGCACTTGTTTCCGTAATGTATGCAAATAACGAAACCGGTGTTATCTACCCGATTGAAAAAATTTCTGAAATTATCAAAAGCAAAAATCCAAACACTAAATTATTTGTGGATGCAGTACAGGCAGCCGGCAAAATTCCTATTGATGTTCAGACGCTCGGTGTGGACTTGTTAGGTATTTCCGGACACAAATTCCATGCCCCGAAAGGTGTCGGTGTTTTGTACGTAAATTCAAAAACAGTTATAACTCCGTTAATTATCGGCGGCCATCAGGAAAGAGGACTGCGTGCAGGTACTGAAAATGTTCCTTATATCGTCGGTATCGGAAAAGCGGCCGAACTTGCGGTTGATAATTTGAAATACGAAATGACAGAAGTTAAAAGACTTCGTGATAAATTAGAATCAAATATCATTAAAAATGTATTCAATGCACGTCTTAACACAGGTGTTGCAAACCGTGTTCCTAATACAACCAATATCGGTTTTGAATACATTGAAGGTGAATTAATTCTGTTACACTTAAGCGATCTGGGAATATGTGCAAGTTCAGGCAGTGCCTGCACCTCAGGCTCACTTGAACCGAGTCATGTTCTGAGAGCAATGGGTGTACCTTTCACGGCTATCCATGGCAGCATTCGTTTTTCACTAAGCAAATACACTACAGAAAAAGAAATTGATTATGTGACAGGTGTCATGCCTGCAATAGTTGATAAATTAACTAATCTTTCACCATTCCAGAACGAATTGGAAGAATTAAGAAATCACAAAGCTTAGATTTTAAAAAGGCACATAAAAAAACACCCCTTAAAGGGGTGTTTTTTAAATGTTTTTTGACTATTTGAGTCTAACGTTTACTGAAGAACCTTTTTTAGAAATTTCTACTTTGTCTTCTCTTGCTAACCAGCCAAGACCTAAATCAGCAAAATTTCCTTTTAAGTCTAATTCTTTTTTCATTTTTGCGAAAGT
>CALUUH010000032.1 GCA_944323875.1 Candidatus Gastranaerophilales bacterium | reverse complement strand
TGCTGAAGAAGTTATGAGTCAGGTTAATGGATAATAAATAAAACAATATAATAAACACCGGGGACAGAATAATCTGTTCCTGTTTTTTTATAACTTTAAAAATTGTCACAGAGCGAGGTTTGAGGTGCTTAAATACCATTAAAACTTCTTTTGCCGATTAAAAGTTCCAGACCATCGCCTTTTTGTTCTTCTGTCAACACGTTAGTAGTATTGTCCACCTGAATTTTTGGCTGTCCCGGCTTTTTAACAAAACCTACATTGTTTTGAAAATCATCTATCGTTGTAATCTCAGGTTTACCGTTGGCATTGTAATAAATGAAAGTTGATTTATTCACAGGTGATTTGTCCGCATTCATTCCTTCAATAGATATTGAGCGAACTTTATCGTTTGATGTGACGTCTATATTTTTCATAGCGGAACCATTAGCACTGTACGTCTTGACTCTCAGGCTGTAGGCTTCTGTTTGGGAAGGCCTTTTCTCTAAAGTTTTTCGTTTCATTGATTTAATTAATGCATTGTCAGCCGCTTCCGGTTGATTATAAACATTATAGTTGATAACCTTATTATTCGCAGAGTTTTTTGTAAAATATATAGATTTATCAAATTTGCCTGTTTTGTCAAATATTAAAGCATAACTATTTGTTATAGGATTGCCATTTGGAGAATTATTAAGCTGCGCAAATTCATATTTATATCCGCCGTTTTTCAGTTTTGTCACAACGGGTTCTTGACTGTAATAAACTTTATTCGACTCTTTTGCTTTAGTCAAAACGGCATCTATTCTTTTTGCGACATCATCAGCGGTGCCGCCTAATAAAGATGAGGTCTTTTTACCTCTAGTCAACACAACGCCGGCAATAGCTGCTCCGACAGCTAAAATTGCACCTGCTGCAATCCACCATTTCTTTTTACCGGTATCTTTGGCATCTGATTTATTTGCATGTTCAAACTTATCCGTCTCTACTTGATTTGGCAGACTAACCCCATAACTTTTTTCAGGGGAAATATGCGCATCAATACCGTATTTTTCTTTAAGTTCTTTATCTTTTTCTATTAATTGCGGTGTCCAGCCAGAATTAATCAATAAACTTGTCATACTTCTACCTATATATTTACCTACATGTTTAATATAAAACATAAAAAAGGAAAAAGTTGCTAGTATTTAAACAGAAATATTCTGTAGTATCGGCTATTCTTGATTTAAAGACAAATTAGACGCCACTTTACACTTTGTTACAACTACTATTTGCAATATAAAAAATCCGCCATAGTCGGCGGATTTTTGCACATATAAGATTTATAATTATTCTTTTGGGTCATCTTCCGGCATTGTGTAAGTATAATTCGGTGCTTGCGTCTTTGCCTCAGCAGCGGCTTCTTTCGCTGTCTTGAAACTCATTACAAAAACAGTTCCTTTCGGGATATTTATATCTTCCCCTTTGTTTGCATAAGATAGCGGGGTGCTTTCATACAAAGATATTGCCGCTGATTTTGCGCGGTTTCCGTGTTCATTTTTAACTGCACCTTCTACAACAGCAACCCCCGGACCGAAAAATCCGTCCAACAGCTTATTGCCGGCAAAAACTGCCCCTTGCTTTGCCAGAGAGCCGACGCTCACATCACTCAAAAAGCTGTATTTGCCTTTAAAATGTCTTTTTATCTGATAGACTTGACCTGTTTTTGCATCTCTATACAGTACAGGCACAAAAGCAAAAGACGCATCGCGTTTCAATCGTTTTGGTGACACAACATCTTCAATATTCCCTTCAATAATGCTGTCTTTTTCTAATAAATAACCGTCCGCGTCCACAGGTTCAACAATTTTTAACTGCCATGTTTTAGGCGGATTTGCTGTGGAAAAATCACCCAGTGCCTCAACTTTGATGTTTTTTGCCATTGCCGGCTGTAGGACAAATACTAACATAACCATAGTAGATAAAATTTTCTTCATATAACCACCCTTTTTACTTTATATAGCATTATCAAAAATACCTTTCAAATACTGACCGGTATAGGATTTTTTAACCTTAGCGACTTCCCGCGGTGTACCTGTTGCAACAACGGTTCCGCCTCCGGCACCTCCTTCCGGTCCCAAGTCTATAATATAATCTGCAACCTTAATCAAGTCAAGATTGTGTTCAATTATTAAGATAGTATTTCCTTGATCTGCAAGCTGCTGAATAATTTTGATAAGTTTGTCCAAATCATACCAGTGAAGCCCGACAGACGGTTCATCCAAAAGGTAAAGCGTCTTGCCTGTCGCACGTTTGTTAAGCTCGGACGCAAGTTTTATTCGCTGCGCTTCGCCGCCTGAAAGAGTTGTTGCGCTCTGGCCTAATTTAATATAGTCAAGACCGACATCATTCAGCGTCTGCAATTTATTCTTGATTGACGGAATATTTTCAAAAAATTCAAGCGCTTCTTTAACACTCATATCAAGAACATCAGAAATAGTCTTTCCTTTGTATTTAACCTCAAGGGTTTCGCGGTTATAGCGCTTGCCTTTGCAGACATCACATTTAACATACACATCTGACAGGAAGTTCATTTCGATTTTCAAAAGACCGTCGCCTTTGCAGGCCTCACAGCGGCCGCCTTTAACGTTAAAACTAAATCTTCCCGGTTTGTAGCCGCGCATTTTGGCTTCATTTGTTTTTGCATAAAGTTCTCTGATATGCGTAAATACATCGGTGTAAGTTGCCGGATTTGAACGCGGAGTTCTGCCGATTGGCGACTGGTCTATGTCAATAATCTTATCAATGTGTTCAAATCCTGTAATTTCATCTACACCTTGCGGTTTTGGTTTGTTGCCGCGTAACTTGTGAACAGCATATTCATAGATTAAATCCTGCATCAAAGAGGATTTGCCTGATCCTGAAACGCCTGTTAAAACGACTATTTTACCAAGCGGAATATCTACATCAATATTTTTCAGGTTGTTTATATGCGCATTTTTTACATGCAGAAAGTGTCCGTTGCCTTCTCTGGTTTTATCAGGTATCGGAATATATTTTTCTCCGCTCAAATACTTGCCTGTAATAGAGCGCTTTGCCTTTATAATATCTTCTATCTGACCTTGAGCAATGATCTCTCCGCCGTTAACACCGGCCTTTGGCCCTATGTCAACAATATAATCAGCATTTCTGATTGTATCTTCGTCATGCTCAACAACAATAAGTGTGTTGCCGAGATTACGGAGTTTTATAAGCGTTTTTATCAATCTGTCATTGTCACGCTGGTGCAAACCGATTGAAGGTTCGTCGAGTACATACAAAACCCCTGATAGGCCGCTGCCGATTTGCGTGGCAAGCCTTATGCGCTGTGCTTCACCGCCGGATAGAGTTCCTGCGCGGCGGGCAAGATCCAGATAACTTAAACCGACATCGTTAAGGAATTTCAAGCGTGCACGAAGTTCATCAAGAATTTGTTTTGCAATAGTCAATTTATGTTCGCCGAGTTCAAGATAAAGATCGGAGATAAAATTCAAAGCTTCATCTACCGGCATAAGTGTAAATTCATAAATGTTTTTACCATTAATTCTAACGGCCAGCGGAAACGGTTTAAGTCTTGCACCGCCACATGCCGGACACGGCTTTGTTATCATGTATTTTTCAATTTCTTCCCGCCAGTATTCTCCGTTCGAGTCATTATAGCGTTTTTCAAGATATGGGATAACGCCTTCATATCTGTGAAATTTAGTTTCGTAACGGTGAGTACCGAAACGCATAACGCGAAATTTTACAATATCACTGCTGCCGTAGAGTATTATTTTTTGCTGCTGTTCGGTTAAATCCTGAAACGGCTTATGCATATCAATACCAAAATGTTCGCAAACAGATTTAAGAACATCTTCATAGTAATTTGTAGTTGTTTTAGACCATGGATAAATAGCGCCGTCAGCAATGGATTTCGTTCTGTCCGGTACAATTAAATTCGGATCAATAACAAAATCAGCGCCTAAACCGCCGCATCTTTCGCATGCACCGTATGGAGCGTTAAAAGAGAAAATACGCGGCGCAAGTTCTTCAAAACTCAAATTACATTTCGGGCATGCCAGTTTCTCACTGAAAATAATTTCTTTGTCGCCGATAACATCAACTATCATAATCCCGTCGGCTTTCTGCATCGCGATTTGTGCGCTGTCAGCAATACGGGAACGCGCTGTTTCTTTGACAACAATTCTATCAACAACAACATGGATTGTATGTTTTTTAGTTTTACTCAGTTCAATTTCGTCATCATCAAGGTTATAAATTTCATCATCAACTTTTACGCGGACAAATCCTTCCTGACGGAGTTCTTCAAAAGTGGATTGGAATTCGCCTTTTTTACCGCGTACAATAGGTGCGAGGATTTGAATTTTAGTACCTTCACCGAGTTTGAGAATATTGTTAACTATTTCATCAATTGTCTGCGGTTTAATTTCAGTGCCGCACTCAGGACAGTAAGGAGTGCCGACTCTGGCATACAGAAGCCGCAAATAATCGTAAATTTCCGTTACTGTGCCGACAGTGGAACGCGGATTGTTGCTGGTGGATTTCTGGTCTATTGAAATAGCCGGCGACAGCCCGTCAATATATTCAACATCCGGTTTGTCCATCTGGCCTAAGAATTGACGTGCGTATGTGGACAGACTTTCTATGTAACGTCTTTGGCCTTCTGCGAATATGGTATCAAAAGCCAGTGAACTTTTACCGGAGCCTGATACGCCGGTAAAGACTATTAATTCATTTTTGGGGATTTCCAGCGAAACATTTTTTAAATTATGTTCTTTTGCGCTTTTTATGATAATTTTGTCTAACATACCATCATTATGCCATGTAAAAAAGTAATTTCAAATATGGATTATTTGGGGGCAAAATATTGAGTATAAAGGGTGTGAATAAAACATTTGCAAAAAAATTATGTTGTGATAATATAAAAGATGTGACAGGAGATATATTCCTGTGCATGACGATCTTGAAAATTATTTTTTGCGTGTCAGAAAATGTCTGCCAAGAATAAACAGGATCTGAACAGTGAAAATTTTACAGCAAACTTTTGTCGACGTGGCAAGGACTCCAAAAAATTTCTGCCGGTGGTCGAAATTTTTTGGAGGGTGTGAACAGAAGTGAACACATCCGCCACGAATGACCCAACATGAACAGTGAAAATTTTACAGCAAACTTTTGTCGACGTGGCGGAATCGGTATACGCGCACGTTTGAGGGGCGTGTGGGGAAACCCGTGCGGGTTCAAGTCCCGCCGTCGACAATTAAAAAGAGGATAACATTTGTTATCCTCTTTTTAATATGCTTGAGTGGCGTAGGCTTTAATTCGCCTGATGCGGGTTCAGCGACCTGTGAGCAGAGTGCGAAGGACTTTTGCGAAAAGAATGGAATTCTTTGAAGCAAAATCCGTAGACACGTTTATTGCGAACAGGTCAAGACAGTCCCGCCGTCGACAATTTATAAACTCCTTATAAACTTATTCAGCAATAGTAGGACAAAAAATGCAGGTAAATAAGACTTCAAATCAAAATTTTAATGGTCATTTTTTGCAAACTAAGTCATTGAAAACTTTAAGAAAGACTTTGTATGCGGCTGATAACTCTGTTTTGGATAAACAATTTAAGCTGATGGAAAAGGTTAAAGACGGAAAAATCTTTGGATATGAAACTTTCCCTAAAAATGAAGATGGAAATTCCTCAAGAATATATGAATTGGTAAAATATAATGAAAAAGAATATAAATTAACAAAATTTAGTGCCCCCAAAGAGGATTATCATTTTCTTTTTAATTCCATTCATAATGAATATAAATATAAACTTATGACAGGCACAAATTTGGATATCAACGGGTAACCTGTATTCCACCCTATTTAACAACAGATTTACTCTCATTTAATGTTTTGAACTCTCTGTTGTTGAAACATCAACATAAGAGACATTTTAATGTCCTAAATTTATTTAAGTTTCCTTATTCTGTTTTTAATTTTATCAAATATAGCGTGAAATACAGTTTTGTATTTTGCACATTCAGGATCCAATAAATACAGCTTTCCATCTTTGGATATGCCAATCTGATGAATATCATAATCGTAAAAGTCAAAAGTTTTGTATCCTTTTTGCTTTATTGCCTGTTTTACATCCTCAACAAATTCCTTAGACAAGCCGTGCTGGTATAATTTTTCTTCTAAGTAATAATGCATTTTCCCGATTTTCCCTTTTGCATATAAAGGTACATCAAAACTCTCGTGTGGACGGTTCATCGGGAAGTGGTTTCCTATAGATAATTTAAGAATTTTCCCATCGGGCGTTTCATACGCCGCTGCTGTAGAGCCGCGCCCTACTAAACAAACAACCTTCTGAGATGATAATTCTGTATTTTTAGATGTTTCTTTAATAAAAATATCAAAAATTTCACTATTATCAATTTCTCTGCTTTTACATAAAGCATCAATAAGAGGCATATTATTTGGAGATGCTTTAAAGTTGATATATGATAAATATGAATTTTTGTTAGTCTCATTAAATCTATTTATAATCATATATTGTTAACAACACTGCTAAAAATAAAATTTGCTATTCAATAAATCCATCACAAAAACATTAGTATATTATAATCCTAAAGCCTGCTGCTTGCTCAATAATTTTACCAGATGTTCTTCTTGTCAAAAGGGTAATGAATGTTATATAATGCTTTTATGAAAAAATTTAAGATTATTATATCTGCTATTTTCTTATTACTTTTGATGACAATATATCCTATCTATGATTTTATAGATAACAATCAAAAGATTACTCTTACTTGCATAAAAAATCAAAATATTTGCAGCGTAATATCAGACAAAATTATTCTTGGAAGTAAAAAAGAATTTTTTAATTATAGTATCATTGGGGATGCTTATCTACATACTGTGGGCTGCCATAGAGGAACATGTTATTACAATATACGCATTCCTCATAAAAATTATCCTGCAAAAACCGTTATGCAGCTTTATTCTTCTTCTGAAAATAAAAAGATGCTTATTGGGATTATTGATACTTTCAATAACTATAAAAACAATTCGCCTGTTAATTCCTTTACCATTAACTCCGGCGAACAGCCAATTTTTATATCTTTATTGAATATATATACTATTTTGTTCTGGCTGGTTGTTTTAATCCTGCTGCTCGGGTATTCAATTAAAAAAATGCTTAACAAATTCAAATAAAAAAAGGCCGGCGGTTAAGCCGGTCTTATATATAAAGATGGTTGATATTTTATTGCATGTCTTCTTCAAAGTATCCGTTTTTATTGTAGAAGTCTGCTGCTTTTTGAGCTTGTAGATATGTGGCATAGGTTCTGACTTCTCCGTCACAGCTTAATGTAACCTTGCCGCCGGCTTCCACCTGTATTGTCGGTGTTTTATGACCTTTTGAGCCTTCACCCGGTACATCAAATTTATCCTTTGGTACATCCAGAATATCTTCTCGCTTAAGATCTTTGTTCAAGTTGTATGTCTTGTCTCCAACCTTTAAGTGGTCTTCAAGATAAAGGTCTGCAATCCATTTATTTTTCTTTCTTTCTGCTTGAGAGATATTGTGTTTTTCTTTGACAATACCTATTGCTTCATTAAGGTCACCCTGATCTTTGATATCATAAGCTTTTGCTACTGCATCATATAGAAGCTTACCTCGGATATCAATATGTTTTTCCGGTGCAGCCTGTTCTTTCATGATTGGTTCTGCTGTTGCTTCACAATCATCTGCAACTTCGTCTGCCGCTGCTGCTTCTTCAACCTCAGCCGGCTGTATTGGTACAGGTTCTATTTCAATATCATCCAGATTTGCCTCCGGTATTATAAGCGGTACCGGTTCAATTTCCGGAAGATCCGGTACTTGTTCCTGCTGAACAGGTTGTTCCTTCATTGCTTTTAAACGTTGGTACACCTGGTACAATTCGTTTTCGGTTAAACGTTTACCGGTATTTTCACCCATAGCGTCACGAATTGCATCTTTCATTACCTGTGGATCGATATTAAGTTCAAACATTTTCTTCGCAATTGCACGGCTAGCTTTACCTTTGACGCTGTGGACTAATTTTTTGTCAACAAATTCGTCTACAGAACCGCCCTGCAATACGTCGACTGTTGGTGGATTTTTGATATCGTTTATTTTCCACATTGTGACTAAACTTGACAAGCCAGCCCCAAATGCACCTGCTGCAGCACCGGTTTTCATACGCTGACCCCAGGAAGGTTTAGCATTGTAATTTGCTTTGTATTCTTTTTCGTATTCTTTCTTGTAATCAGCTTTGTAGTCTGCTTCATAATCAGCTTTGTAATCTGCGGTGTAGTCGGCTTTGCCGCCATATTCAACACTGCCTGATACTTTGCCGTTGTAATCGGCACTGCCCGAAACCTGACCGTTGTAATCAACGCGGCCGCCGTAGTTTACACTTCCGCCGTAATCAACACTTCCGCCGTAGTTTACACTTCCGCCGTAGTCTGCACTGCCGTTGTAATCAACGCTGCCACTGTAGTCAACGCTTCCGCCGTAGTTTACACTTCCGCCGTAATCTACGCTTCCGCCGTAGTTTACACTTCCGCCGTAGTCAACACTTCCGCCGTAGTTTACACTTCCGCCGTAATCTACGCTGCCGCCGTAGTTTACACTTCCGCCGTAGTCTGCACTGCCGCTGTAGTCAATGCTGCCGCCGTACTCGTATGTTTGTGTATCAGAGCCGATTACTTTGCCATTGTCGATATAGTATGCTGTTGAATCAACGCTGCCATTGTAGTCAACACTGCCGCCGTAGTTTACACTTCCGCTGTAGTCTACGCTGCCGCCGTAGTTTACACTTCCGCCGTAGTCAACGCTGCCGCCATAGTTTACACTTCCGCCGTAATCAACACTTCCGCCGTAATCTACGCTGCCGCCGTAGTTTACACTTCCGCCGTAATCTACGCTGCCACTGTAATCAGTACTTCCGCCGTAGTTTACACTTCCGCCGTAATCTACGCTGCCGCCGTAGCTTACACTTCCGCCGTAGTTTACACTTCCGCCGTATTCTACGCTGCCACCGTATTCAGCAGTATAATCAACTTTTCCGCCATATTCGGCAGTATAATCAGCCTTGCCGGAATAGTCAGCTTGACCTGATACTTTTCCTTCAACAAATCCTGCAACTTTACCGCTTACCTGACCAGTTACAAAACCGGATACAACGCCTCCGACTGTACCGGATAAACCTAACCATCCGGTAAGTTCAGAAACAACCGGACTTATTAAAGCACCGGACGCTGCACCCATTGCCATGTTTTTAGCGACATGTAATGCTCTTTTTCCGGCCGTTTTATCTTTTTCATAGGCAAAACCCATATCTCTGAACATGTGTCTTAAAACACGTGCATCTTTACGACGTACTTTACCTTTTTTATTTGTCAGACCGGCCTGCGCTGCACCTGCAACGTTTTCATCAAGGTCTAATTTGTAATCGTCTGTACCGACCAGTTCAAGCGCAAATTGTTTTAATTTATCGGAATTCAATTTTCCTTCTTCAACAATATTGCCCTGTTTGTCACGTTTACGGCCTTCATATACTTCATCAAACATTCTTGAATTTAATACTTTTTTGTATTTGTCATCCAATAATACATGATAACCGTTTGGATCTTTTGCAACAGCCTTATTATATTCTTCTTCATCAATATAATAAGTACTACGTGTAACAACTTCTTCTGCAATATCAGATTTTACGTCGTTTTTAGCAATTCTCTTTGCGCTGCGTTTTGAAATGTCTAATTCTTCTCTCAAAGCATCCCGCCGCATCTTAATCGCTTTTTTACGATCTTTCTTGTTGTCAACAAGATCAGGCTCCATTCTTTCAATTGCAAGCCCTTTGAGTTCCAGATCTTCTTTTAATGCGTCTTCCGAAACCATAGAAATTTCTATTTTGGCCGGTTTTAAAGGTTCCATCAAAATCTTCTTTTTCGGATCCTCATTAGAAGAAGAATGCACATTGTTCACTCCATCAACCATAATAAAATGTCCTTTCTTTTTTTGCACATCACTGCATTTTTATACTTCTCTTATAAATTTATAAAGATTTTTAGCAACCCAAAATTGCAGCATGAAAACAACTTTTTTTGTAAAAAAATCTAAAACCCGCATGAATAAAGGAATACAGCCATAAAATTCAACTTTACATTCCTTTACATTTTATATAAAAAGTATAGATATAATATCTATATAATATTTATTTCATATATCTTGTGTTAAGTTTTGTAAATTTTGTTTTGGGAAAAAGCAGTTTTTTTTAAACAAATTACTTTATTAATATATACGTAACAAGAATATGTGAAACACGTAGATTGTGAGATTATTATGGGAAAAAAGAACAACACGAAAAAAATTTACAGACACAGATTATTAGCATCAACACTTACATGTTTATTTTTGATGCCGCAAGCAGTTTCATTAAGCGCATTAGCAACTAACATAACAGGAGTTGCACCGGATATCGACGGTAAAACTTATAACGTAAGACCTGACGGCTTCCATGGTGACGTTGGTTTCAAAAAGTATGAAAACTTTAACGTAAGCCAGGGCGATGTTGTTAACATGATTTTCCAATACTTCCAATCAGGCGGTTCTGTAGACGCTGATGGTATTACTCATACCTTCAAAACTCAAGATGTAAGTACATTTGTCAACTTAGTTCAAAACCAGATCAACATTCAGGGTGTTGTTAACGCATTACAATCTGAAAATGGCGGATTAAGCAACGGACATTTGGTATTCATTTCTCCAAACGGTATGGTTGTAGGTGCAAGCGGCGTATTGAATGTTGGTTCATTATCAGTTTATACACCGGACTCTAATTCATTCAATAAATTTTATAATTCAGTAGAAACAGCAGCTCAAACAATTGCAAACGATGGTGTTACAAGCGCAACCTGGAATCCAAGCTCATTAACCATTGACGGTAAAGCTGTTGTTAACATTGACGGTAAAATTATGGCTCAAGGCGACATCAATGTTGATGCAGGCGTTGTTAATATCGGTGAAAATGCAGTAATTGCATCCGGTGTTGACAATGGCGGCGAAACATTCCAGGCCTCTAAAATTGAAGCGGTATTTGAAAACGGCAAACCGGTTAACAAAGTAGTTGAAACTTACGATCCGCATGCTCAGGCAAATGCTTTATTCGAAAAATTAGTTAATACTGACAACATGAATGTTGCGAATGAATTTTCTGCATCAAACGGCAACATCGTAATCAAAGCTGCTAACGGAATTACAACAGGTGCAGGTTCAAACATTGCTAACTACTCACACGGCAACATTGAACTCACAAACTCAACAGGCAACGGTATTTCTTTAGCTGGCAGATTAGCCAACCAATTAGGTGATGTAACAATTGAAAACCACGGAGAAAAAGGTATTGATGTTGCAAGTTCAGGTGAAATTCTTAACGCTGACGGCAAATTAGCAATGACAAACACAGGTGCCGGCGGTATTGATATTATGGGTAACGCAACAACTTATGACGGCGGTACTGTAATCATCACAAACTCTGATTCTGATGTAACAATCGGTGACAATACAGACAACGATTTCTATATCAATTCAGACGGTAAAGTTACAATCAATATTGATAACGGTGATTTGTTGAACTTTGGTGTTGCAAAAACATTAATCAAAACCAACAGCGGTGCTGATTTAGCAATCAATGTTAAAAACGGTGCAATTGGTGAAGAAGTTGGACCTTGCGACGGCGGTGTTTGCACAGGTATCGGCGTAGATCAAAGAGACTTAACAAAATCAATTAACACATCTATTGACGGTACTATCACAGCAGAAAGCACAGGATCAGGTTCATTAGCTAATATGGCAAGTTTGAACAAAGATATGAATGTTAACTACATTCACGCTGACGGCCGTGTAATCTTGTTAGCTGACGATTCAGCAAATAAAGGCGCAACAGCTTACGATATCTTGAACAAAGGTACAGCTTCAACTCCTAACGTTCAAGGTGCAGGAATTTCAATCATTGCAAGCGGCAACATTGGTGAAGCTGACAATGCCTTAACCTTCGTTCAAACTCAAGGCCAGTTCAATGATGCAAGCTGGAACAGTGATAAAACAAATTATACACCGAATGCAAAATATGGTGTTGATATGTTAGCTATCAAAGACATCAACGTAAAAGGTCTTGATAAAGACGGTCAAAAAGTTGATACTAACGTATGTTCTATGATTTCAAGAGAAGGAAGCATCAATGCTGAATTCTCCGGAGATACTTACATCAGAGAAATAACAGCAGACAAAAATATTAACTTAGTAGGACGCGGTAAAAATATGTATATCGAACACTTAGGTGAAGTTCCTACTTATGCAAATGATTACTATGGTCCAAATGGTTCAGTTGTTCCTGACAAAGTTAAAGTTACAGTTCTTGACTTAGGTACAAGCTATCCTAACAATCCGGCTGATTCAACTATCGTTATTAAAAACGGTAAAATCGACGGTAATGGTCTTACAAGACCTGGCAAAGATCAGGATTTAACACTGGTTGCTGATAATGCTTATGCTGGCGGATATCACTTCCACATGGGTCTTGACAGAATGGACGGCCCTTCTTACTACGAAAAAGATAACAGCACAAACACTATTGAAAGTGTAAACGGTTCTGAAATTTCTATCAGAGCAAAAGCAGTAAGACCGGATGATGTAACAGCTATCGGCCAGGACGAAAATGATCGTAACTACTATTACGGCGGAAGCTCACAAGGCGATGATGAAAATTATGATGGTACTGATAATCCGAGCGGCGAAGATGATGACAACTTAGTTGTTCCGGAAGATGAAGACGAACCGGCTGATAACGATTCTGACTCTGATACAGATACTGATAGCGATACTGACACCGATTCAGACGCTGACTCTGACACCGACTCAGACGCTGACTCTGACACTGATTCAGATGCTGACTCTGACACCGACTCAGATGCTGACTCTGACACCGATTCAGACGCTGACTCTGACACCGACTCAGACGCTGACTCTGACACTGATTCAGACGCTGACTCTGACACTGATTCAGATGCTGACTCTGATACCGATACAGATACTGACACCGATACCGATACTGATACAGACAGCGACTCAGATGCTGATTCAGACGCTGACTCTGACACCGATTCAGATGCTGACTCTGACACCGACTCAGACGCTGACTCTGACACTGATTCAGACGCTGACTCTGACACTGATTCAGATGCTGA
>CALUUH010000031.1 GCA_944323875.1 Candidatus Gastranaerophilales bacterium | reverse complement strand
GAAAAACGTGTAAGACCTCTGGCAGAAAGCATGGATGCTAAAATCATCATGAGTTGTGATGTTACAAAAGAAGATGAGGTTGCAGCAGTATTTAAAGAATGTGAAAAAGTTTACGGTAAATTAGACTTTGTTGTACACGCTGTTGCATTTGCGGCAAAAGAAGATTTGCAGGGCAGATTTATTGATACATCACATGACGGCTGGAATTTAGCAATGGGTGTAAGTGCATATTCTCTAATTTCTATATGCAGACACGCTGAACCTATTTTGAACGAAGGTGCTTCTATATTTGCGCTCACTTACCTTGGGTCTGAATATGTTGTTGCAAACTACAACGTTATGGGTGTTGCAAAAGCTGCTTTAGAAAGCTCTATGAGATATCTTGCTGCTGACCTTGGTAAAAAAGGTATCAGAGTTAACTGTATTTCTGCAGGTGCTGTTAAAACACTTGCAGCAAAAGGTATTTCAGGATTTGATAAAATGTTGAAGGCTGCTGTTGCCAAAGCTCCGTTGAAGAGAAATGTTTCTCTTGAAGATGTTGGCAAAGCAGGATTATATTTGGCGTCAGACCTGTCAACAGGCACTACAGGACAAATCTTGTATGTTGACTGCGGCTGCCACGCTGTATACGCATCTCTTGAAGAAATGGAAATTATTGCAGATTCTATTTCTAAAGGTGCTTAATCATTTGTTTGTTTTCAACCTTTTTTAATATTATCAACGCTCTCTGGCTATACTTTAGACAGAGAGTTTTTTTTATTTTTATGGTATGATTTTATAGAAACAGATAGCGGGAGAGTTTTATGCACGAATTGCTTATCAGAATTAATGATTTATTTCAGAGCTGGGGAGTGCCCGGGCTTGCTTTGAATTCTTTTATAGAAAGTTTTTTTCTTGTGCCGCCGCCTGATTTTTTATTGATAACAATGGATCTGGCTAAACCTGAAAAAGCCCTGTATTACGCAACAGTATGTACAATTGCTTCACTTTTGGGCGGTATGTTCGGATATGCTCTCGGGTACTGGGGCGGTAGACCGGTGTTTAACTTTATTTTTAGAAATAAACATGAACAATTTGAAGGTGTGGAAAAGTTATACAGTAAATACGGCTCTCTGGCTGTATTTTTCTCTGCTTTTACGCCAATCCCATATAAAATATTTACCATTGCCAGCGGAATTTTGAATATGAATTTCTGGAAATTCTGTGTGGCAAGCTTTTTCGGACGCGGATTGAGATTTTTCATAGTCAGCATTGTCCTAATGCTCTTTGGAGAAGCAATAAAACATTATATAGAGTGGGTAATTCTTGGCGTTACAATATTAATAATACTTTTCTTTGTTGTTCTTTATAAAAAACGCCATTTATTTAAAAAATAATTTCATATAATTGAATTATGTTATTTATTGTTGATTTAATATATAATATCATTAAATAACAAATAGAGGGAAGCCTATATGAACAAGAAATTTGTTTTAGTATTATCAGCATTATTAGCCTTAAGTACAACAGCGTGTCTGGCTGCGGAACTTGAACCTTTGGATTTTAGCGACAACAGTTCTACTCAAAAAGAGACCAAACAATCAGCAGATGGATTTGGATCATCTCTTGATACTAAAACAAAATATTATCAAAACCCTTCTTTAAAAAGCGCGATACAAAAATTCAAAAAATCAAATTATTCCGGCTGCCTTCAGGAGTTGTTCTCCTATGTTCAGGTAAAACCTAATGATGCAGTGGCTTATTATTACATGGCAATGTCATTTACACATATCGGTGACAGTAAGGCTGCAATAAAAGCTTATGACAGAGTTATTACTCTTGCGACAGACCCGACTTTAACGGAATATGCAACAAAAGGTAAAAACTGTCTGGTCTACGGTCCTTCCTGTACTCCTGACGAAACAGCAGTAAAACAGGATGATACATCTAAAGAGCCTCAAGTTGAAAAAACTCAGGAAGAAAAACTGGAAGATTTTATAAAATCGCCTTATGGTGACGGCTTGTCTCCTGAATTAGAAAAACAAATTAAAGAAGAAAAATTGAAACAAATTCAGGATACTATCAATAGAAAAGACAGACTTGAAAATAAAGATTTGGAAAAAATCAGAAAATTTGACCGTGAAAATTCATCACAAGTTATTACAGGTGAAAAAATTGCCAAAGCTGATCCGAGCGATAAAGAAATATTGAAGGCAATAAAAACCTTGAAAGATGCCGGCATGACCGTATCTGTTCAGGCGGTGCCTAATGGAACAGCATCTTCTCAATCCGGCAGCATGACCGGTGCAACTTCATCAAATGATTTGCAGTTGGCCGACACTCAGCCTGTACAAATGCCGGCACAGCAGCCGCAGCCGATTAATCCGGCGGCAGCAATGATGGGCGGATATACTGATCCACAGATGGCACAGGTTAGTATGATGCTTGGTAATAACAATAATAACAATAATAATATGATGAATATGCTGCCGTTTTTAATGCAGCAGCAAAACGGACAAAATATAGACCCGCAGGTTATGCAGGCTATAATGATGCAGCAAATGATGCCGTCTATGGATTTCGGGCTTAATAGCAATAATAATAACTAATTATATGATTTTAGATTACAAAACAGCAAAAGAAAACTTTTTGGTAGGACAATTTGATGATTGCCAAAAGTTTTTTGCGCAAAACGGTTTTATGCTGGAAGAAGGGTATTGCGAGCTTGTCGCAGACAATCTTGAACGCGCAACAGCTCTGTTTGAAAAAATAAAAAATATTGATATACGAGCACACTGGGGATTATACCTGATATCAATGATACAACTTAATCCAAGAATTTGTCCGACATATTTTGAATTAAGAAATTTTTTGGAAATAGATTTGAATATACTAATTACATACGGCAAGGGACAGTATGTACGCAATATTCTTGATTATACGGACTATATGAGCAGAATAAATCCAGAAATATTTAAGTTTATCGGACGAGTTTTTTATAAAAACGGATTGAAGGATGAAGCAAGATATTTGTTCCATCGTGCAAAAGACGTTTTTTATCTGGATCCCGAATTACATTATTTAATTGCCTGCATGTATTTGGATAATGGTGATAAAAAAATGGCACTGCATTATGCAAAAACATGTCAGGAGGTTTTGCCAGAATATTATCCGGCCGTAAATTTGGAGAAAATGTTACAATCAGTTGCTAAAAATTAGTGTTTATGTAACACTTAACTTAGTTGATTAGAAATTACAGGAGAAAGTAATGATTATTGTAATGGAACGTACGGCAACCGAAGATAATATACAAAAAGTTACCCGCACACTGGAAGAACACGGTTTCAGATTTATGATTAACCGTGGTGAAATACACACTGTAATTGATGCTTTTGGTGATAAGACAACATTGACTCCGGGACGTCTTTCTGCTTTTGAAGGTGTAAAAGAGATTAAAGTTATCAGAGAACCATATAGATTAGCTTCACGTGACAGACAACCGGAAGACACTGTTATCGAATTTGCAAACGGTGTAAAAATCGGCGGCGGAAACAGACCGGTTGCAATGGTTGGCCCTTGTTCTGTTGAAAAAGATTATGACGGACTATTGCAAGTTGCAATGGCTGCAAAAGAAATGGGATGTGAATTTCTGCGCGGCGGTGCCTTCAAACCCAGAACTTCTCCTTACGACTTTCAGGGATATGAAGAACTTGCATTAAAGTATATGAAACGTGCAAGCGAAGAAACAGGACTGCTTACGGTTACAGAGGTTATGGACTCTGCTGATTTGCCTATGATTTGCGATTACGTTGATGTGTTGCAAATAGGGGCACGGAATGTACAGAATTTCAAACTTTTGCACGCTGTCGGTAAGTGTAATAAACCGGTTATTTTAAAACGCGGTCTGGCAAGTACAATAAGAGAATTTTTACTCGCGGCCGAACATATAATGTATTACGGCAACCACAATGTAATTTTATGTGAGCGCGGAATAAGAAGTTTTGACAGTGCATTTACCAGAAACGTTATGGATATCGCGTCTATACCTGTTATAAAAAAATACTCTCATCTTCCGATAATTGTTGATCCAAGCCATGGTACAGGACAGAGATACCTGATTGAACCAATGGCAAAAGCCGGACTTGTGGTGGGGGCTGACGGAATTATGATAGAAGTTCACCACGATCCGGAAAATGCTTCCTCAGACGGAAAACAAAGCTTGCCTATCCCGATGTTTAAGGATGTAATGGGACGGATTAATAAGATGAACAACAGACTGCATTATGAAAGAACATGTTTGTCTGCAAATGTTGAATAACTGTTAAAAAATCCCGATTTTCGGGATTTTTTAGTAATCAATTTAGTACGGATTTAAGCTTTTGCTTCAATCACAGTGCCGTCTTTGGAATCCTTAACGATTATTCCGCATTCATCCAGCGCTATACGGATTTTGTCAGCAACCGGCCAATTCTTTTCTTCACGCGCTTTTTTGCGGTATTCAATAAGTTCATCCATATTCGCAAACTTTTCGCCCAATACTTCAGAAACATGTTCTACTGCTTTTTTCAACTCGTCATCAGACAATGCTGCTTTTTCAAAACTAAATCCTAAAACACCGGCAAGTTTATACAAAATAGTAAATGCGTCTTTTTCATCCTTATTTGCGCGGTTTGCCAGATCAAACAGGACGGCAAGTGCCTTTGATGTGTTCAAATCGTCATCCATTGCCTCTGTAAAATGTTTGTAACTTTCTGTCTGCGTAATATCCAAAGCCTCATTGATTTTGGTTTGTTTCGCGTTCATTAAACGTTTAACACCGGCTTGTGCACTTGTCAGTGCTTCATCAGAAAATTCAACCGGCATTCTGTAGTGATTTGTCAGAATGAAAAATCTGATTGTATTCGCGTCATACTTTTTCAACAAATCGTCAATGGTTAAAAAGTTTCCGAGAGATTTGGACATTTTTTCTTTATTAATTGTCACAAATCCATTGTGCAGCCAGTAATTTACAAACTTGCAGCCGTTTGCACATTCTGATTGCGCAATTTCGTTTTCGTGGTGCGGGAATATCAAATCTGCTCCGCCTGCGTGAATATCAATTGTTTTACCAAGATATTTGCGGCTCATAGCTGAACACTCAATGTGCCAGCCGGGACGTCCGACACCCCACGGAGAATTATAACCAAATTTCTCATCTTTTTTCCATAAAGCAAAATCCAGCGGATCTTCTTTTAATTCTCCGACTTCAATTCTTGCACCGCTTTCAAGTTGGTCTATCGGCTGCTTAGAGAGATAACCGTATTTCGGAAACTTTTTAACTCTGAAATAAACATCACCGCCGGCTTCATAAGCATAACCGTTTTTTATCAAATCTTTTATAATTGATATCATTTCGCCAAGAGTCTTTGTTGCAAACGGTTCAATATCCGGTTTCAAATTATGCAGAGCGTTCATTGAGTTTGTGAACTGTTTGTACCAGTATTGTGAAACTTCTTCAGGTGTCTTTCCTTCTTTTTCGGCTTTTTTCAGAATTTTGTCATCAACGTCGGTTACATTGCGGCAATAAGTTACATCATAACCTTTAAATTTTAAATATCTGTATAGAACATCCCATGTAATATAGCATCTTGCATGGCCCAGATGCGCATAATCATATACGGTTGGCCCGCAAACATACATCTTAACCTTATTTTCTTCTATAGGTGTAAATTCTTCAACTTTGTTTGTATACGAATTATGTAATCTCATTGTCGTCATCCCTCTTTACTATAATTCTACAACAAACAACAAAATTATGCATAAAAAAAGCCCCCTTGCGGGGAACTTTTTATCTTAGCCATTCTTTTATATCACCATTTGTGATAGCCCTTTGATAACCTGCAAAATGGTTACCATATCTTCTTTGCGCCTTGATGTCAGCAGCTTCAATCTCTGATTGCGGATATACACGATACCAACCGATATCATTCAAATAAATTTTTGTTACATCCTTTAGTATTTGAGTATCTTTCAATGAGCCATTTGTTTCACTCAGAACTCCGGCCGGAATACCAAGATAACTTCTAAGTTGGCCGTATTTAGTTTCTCCATCGCCTTTAATCAGAATATAGTCATCTCCAATCCATTGCTCTTTTAATTCGATATTACCTTTTTTGCTCTTCAAAAATTGTTCAACATCTTTCTGGGTATTCTGTCTGTCGATGACCTCATTAACATCACCGTACTGGAATGTAATATCAGTATTTGCACCTGACACTTCTGATGTAGAATTTAAAGGTGCACTAAATTCAACATTTTGTAAAGGGCTAATTTCCATTTTAATATCTCCGTATTATGTTATACACTTCATATATACTTATTAAGTATTTATTATGCATAAAATTGCAGAGATGTTACAAAATTGTTACAATAGGCTGTCAAATATTTCAAAAACCGGCTCTACAAGGGCTTCTTGCGGACATTCTTCGTCGAGTTCAAGGGTAATTGTCTTGATTTGGCGTTCTATACCGGCATAAGTTCCGAAGCTTCCGGGCGTCGGATAACCAATACTTGCTTCTACAGGGTAGTTAATAATTTGGGAGATTTGTTCTGCAAGCTGCTCGGCGGGGCCGTCGTAATTAACTACTTTGAACGGTGCGTGCAGAGTTAAGATTGTTTGCGGCTGATACTCGTTTATCACATCAATAACGAACTGTGTTTCTATTTCACTTGCCGGCTTTTCCCCGCCAAAAAACTCGCTTTTTTCTGTTAATTCCCAGTTTTGCGTCGGAAAATTGCGGTTGATATCCACGCCATTTGCATTAGTCCGCTGTCCTAACTGTAGTCCGTCAGGATTAAGGCAAGGGATAAAGAGTTTGCCCGATGATTGCCCCCTCCTCGGCCTCGGCGATTTAGGATTAATAGCTGAAAGAGCTTCTTTCTTGATTTCGAGGTGGGGGAGTTCTTCGGACAGATATTTTTCTATCAGGTATTTTCCCTGTGGTTCATCCCCGTGAAAAACACCGATAACAAGCACTTTAGCACTCTCGTCACCCGTTAAATATATTTCATTTCCCAGTTTTGTTATTGCGGTTTTTAATTTATTCAAACAACGCCTCTATAAATTCATTTGCATCAAACGCTTTTAAATCTTCCATTTTTTCACCGACACCGATTAGTTTAACCGGCAGCTTCATTTCTTTTGCAACAGCGAGCACAATGGCTCCTTTTGCAGACCCGTCAAGCTTGGTCAGCGCGACAGAGGTTAAATTTACGGCCTCAGTAAAGACTTTTGCCTGTTGCAAACCATTCTGGCCGGTATTTGCATCAAGAACAAGCATGCATTCGCGCAAACTTTCAGGTGCTTTTTTATCTATAACCGCTTTGATTTTTGCCAGCTCTTCCATTAAATTAAACTTGTTCTGTAAACGTCCGGCTGTATCAACCAGAATGACATCATAATTTTCGCGCTGCGCCTTTTCTATTGACTCATAAACAACAGAGGCAGGATCTGCTTTGTCACGACGGACAATATCGGCTCCGGCACGTTTTGACCAGATATCAAGCTGTTCTTCGGCAGCGGCACGGAATGTATCTCCTGCGGCGATAAGCACTTTCTTGCCTTCGTTTTTGAATTTGTAAGCCAGTTTCCCGATAAGAGTTGTTTTACCGACTCCGTTTACGCCTGTTATAAAATAGATGTTTAATGTATTATCAGCATAATTCAAATTATTACTGCCTGCGGCTGCAAGTGTTTTTGTAAATTCGTCTTTCAAATAAGCTTTTACCTCAGACGGTTTAATTTTTGTCTGGCCGCGCAATTTATCTACGAGTTCAGCGGCATAATTTACGCCCAAATCCGCGCTGATTAGCAAATCTTCCATATCTTCAAGCACAAATTCCGAAAACTCTTCTTCGTGCTCTACTGAATTGACAACATTGCCGACAAGCGCCTGCGCGGTGTTTGAAACCGCCTGTTTTAGGTTATTGAATTTATCTGAAAAGAATTTAAACATTATTTTATACCATAGTCAACAATGACTTTTGCAAGAATGCCGTTGATAAAAGACGCACTGTCATCGGTTGAATATTTTTTCGCAAGTTCCAGTGCTTCATCCACAACAACTTTCATTGGCGCATCTTTTACGTAAAGAAGTTCAACTATTGCGATACGCAAAATATCTTTATCCATTTTAACGAGGCGTTGAATATCCCAGTTCTTAGAATATTTTTGAATAATTTCATCCACTTCTTTATGATTTTTCTGGAAAAATTCAGCGATAGTTATTGCATAATTTTTTACATCACTCTGTGAATCAAGAGTTGTAAATTCTGCTATTTCCAGAGCCAGAAGTGCTTTTTCGGCAATATCAATCATCTCGTTAATTCGTCCGGTCATATCGGATGTCATCGGAAGCGGAACAGGAATGTTTGCAACGCCTAACGGACGCTGCAAATTTTCTTCGTGATTAGCTTCGTAATCATCAATTTGTGCTTTCATTTCAACCAGAGCACTAACCGCAATTTCCAACTCATCGCTTGCACTGCTTGTTAAAATTCTTACTGATTTCAATATAATATCTTCTAAATCCTGTTTAGAATAATTTGTTATTTTTTTATCAAACTGTGAAAATAATATAAAAGCCAATTCTCTGGCTGCTCTGCGGGCTTGCATATTTTTAACCTCTTATTTTATGTTTTACAAAAGTGATGTTAGCATGAAAATTTTTTATTTTCAATGCAAAAAACGGAGTTACTGCCGTGTCACATTCAAAAGCATGTCGTTAGGTATATACAAATCTTTTACGCCCATATTTGCGTTTACAAAGATAAATTCCAGAGTTTCGCCGTCCTTAATATCAATATTGTCAAACGGGATTTTCAAATCCACAACCTGATCAAATGCAGATGTGAAATCTTTTTGAGACTGCAAGGCCCAGATGTTATTAGGTAAGGCCTTTACAAGACGGGTTAATTGAAGTTCGTTGTTGTGAATAGAAATTTGTAATTCGTTATGGAATTTTTCTTTGGCAAGCGGAAGAACATTTTCTGTTTTATTAATCAGCCTGATTGGAGAAAGTGAATGCTTTTTGTTCGCATTACGCATATATACATACATCTGATAAGTTTGCCTGTACTTGGAAGGATTTTCGCGAACATAATCATTCAGATAGAATCTGAGATAAAAATTATCACGATCATACCCGAAACAGATTTTATCAAACATTTTGGTTTCTTTTAAGACAGGGCCGTCAGGTATTTCAATACAACCGGCATTAAGCCATTCGTCATTGGTTTCAGTTTCACCGTCAACAGAAGGCGTGAATTCACCTTTCGGATACCTTGAAGGTTTTGGAACAGCAGCCGTCAATGCCGTTTCCAGATATTGCGGCGGCTCTAACCCGAGATAGAGATAAATATTTTTCAAATGCTCCCTGAACAAATAATCAAAAATATTATCCCGTCCGGAATCATTAGGTTCGCCAAACCACCAGAACCAGTCACTTCCTTCGCAGATAAAAAGTTCACGCATCGCAAGCGGAATATTCGGATCCAGCGGATTTTGCTTTACATAAGCGGAAAAATCGTCACGCGCCTGTTTTACATAGGCCCATGCAAGATTTTTTACCGGCTCATCTATCCATAATTTGAAATTCTGATTTATCCATGAACCCGCAGAAATTTTGTTAAGCGGTCTGTGATGTTTTTCTTTTTCTATATAATCACTTATCAGAACTGTCTCCAGAGTATCGTCTTTTTCAATAAGTGAATACAAAGTTTTCAGGAAAGTGTTGCCGTCATTTTCGTAGTTTTCCCAGCAGTTTTCCCCGTCCATTGCGATTGTTAACAGATGGTTGTCATCCGGAGACGAAAGCAATTTACTTTGAATACTTTTTAACCTGTCATATAAATCATTTGCCGCGTTTTCAGGGTTATGGTTAGGATACTCAAAACCTATAAGATTAGGCAGAACAGAATCTCTAAAGATAATTTTTATTTCTGAATTTTTGGTTTTGTAATTATAAGATTTTAACAGGCCGTACGGATCTTCCAAATATCCTTTAAAATCTCTGACAAATTCCTGATTTATGGAATTTGCGAGAATACCTTCATCAGAAATAGTCCATTCCAAGCCCAAATCAGCAAAAAGCCGCAGTTCTTTTGCGCTGACACAATGTTCAGACGGCCAGATACCGCGCGGCCGCTTGCCAAACAATTCTTCAATACGTTGCAGCGCGTATTCTGTTTGCAGGCGGGCATCCAATTCCATTTTTAAATTTTGCGGCAGATATTCACTTGTAGATTTTTTTATCCCTTTAATATCCAGCAAAATCGGCAAAATAGGGTGATAGTAAGGACTTGTCGTAATCTCTATTTTACCTTTTTCCATAAATTTTTTATATGTCGGTATAATCTGCCGGATTATTTCACGCTGAATATCAATGATTTTAATTCTGTCTTTAAGAGTATAATTTTTGCCTTTTTTAATAAGTTTTTTAAGTTCCGGATATTTTTGTCTGTAAACAGGGTCGAACCAGGCAAGATTAAACAGCGCCATCAAATCAGCATATTCCTGATTGGTAAAAACATCTATACCTTTTGAATATTCTAACTGTGCTTTCTGGAATAGTCTGTTGTACTTCGGATAAGGTATAATCATTGATTGATAATTCGCATCAAAAAAATTATTCAATATAAATTCTTTATCGTCATCAGTAAGTCTTTCGGCATCTTTTATGGTGAGGCGTGAATGAATATCGTGCAGACCTTTTTCACCGTAATCGATTAAACTGTCAAGCAAAACAGGCACAATATTAAAATTCAATTTAATTCTTTTGAATTTTTCAATAATTGTAACCATATCAAGATAATCTTTTATGGCATGCAATCTAACCCATGGCATCAAATAATCACCATTAGGAGTGAGTTGATATACGGGCTGATGCATGTGCCAGTAGAATGCAACTGATAATTTTTTAGTTTGGCTCATCATAAATATTAACCCTAATTCCGTTTACATAATTATAATAGCATTTAAATCTTTTTTGTCTATCTGTTTTACAATAAAGGTAATTTTATTAGATTATCTTATAATATTGCGGTTTCTCACTTCCATGTGAGAACGAAATTTTATACAAAGCTTAATTACTTATCATCTACTTAACAAATTGACTACTTTCGTAAACAATGTTTTAATTTATTTATTATGAATTATATTTTCTATTTGTTAATAGTCATATCAATAATAGCGGGAGCAATAAACGGCAAATTATCAGATGTTGTCAACGCAATTCTCACAGGAGCAGAACTGTCTGTCAAGGTCGCGTTTTCACTTATAGGAATTATGGCTTTCTGGCTGGGAATTATGAAAATAGCAGAAAAAAGCGGTCTTGTCAGCCTTATTGCAAAAATTCTCAAACCCATAACCAAAAGATTGTTTAATGAATTGCCGGAAGATTCCCCGGCTATAGGTGATGTCGCAATGAGCTTTTCTGCAAATGCTCTCGGGCTTGCCAATGCAGCAACACCTATCGGAATAAAAGCTATGACCGAAATGCAAAAAGAAAATATTGACAAAAAATCAGCGTCAAATTCTATGTGCGTATTCCTTGCAATGAGTACGGCAGGTTTTCAACTAATTCCGGCAACCGTAATCGCAATTCTTATCGGTATCGGATACAAAAATCCTACAGAAATAATAGCACCGACACTTCTTGTGACAACAATTGCCTTTGTGAGTGCAATTGTTATCGCAAAAATATTCCAGTACTTCTGGCCTGCTCAAACCGTCACAACACCTGACACTTCTAAAGACGGAGGTGAAAACTGATGTTTCAGTCTGTAATGAACATAATTTCACTCTGGGCGCTTCCGGTTATAATTCTTCTGATTTTGACAATGGGATTGGCGAAAAAAGTTCCTATCTATGAAGTTTTTACAGAAGGAGCAAAAGACGGGTTCAAAATATCTGTAGGAATTATTCCATACTTAGTCGCTATAATCGTTGCTATTTCAATGCTAAGGGCATCAGGTGTAATAGAAATGACAGGTACTGTGCTTGCACCTGTTTTAAACTACTTCCATATACCGGTTGATACTATTCCGATTATGATTGTGCGCTCTCTCTCCGGTTCTGCTGCACTCGGGGTATTTTCGGATATTGCGCATACTCTGGGGCCTGACGCTTATGCAACAAAACTCGCCGCTGTAATGCTCGGAAGCAGTGAAACTACCTTCTATGTCCTCGCCGTATATTTCGGGGCGGTAGGAATTACAAAACTAAGATATGCTATCATTGTCGGATTACTCGCGGATATTATTGGTATTGTTGCAGCAGTAAGCGTATCTCATTGGCTTTTTGCGTAGGGTCAACCCAGCTTTGTGTAATATCCGGTCTTTCATGTGTCACGACTTTTTTGACAAGCACGGCATAATTCACATCAATAAAATTAATCTTGTCGATTTTATCAATTGTGTAAAGTGAAGAGCCGCAGTTGTGGCAAAATTTTTCTTCAGCAACAATTTCGCCGTTCTTAATCATTGCCTTGACTTTTACACCACAGCAGGCACAGCGCATAATAAACCACTGGTTTTCAATTAATTCGCCGCAATCCGGACAGTATGCGAAATCAACTTCCGGTGTTACTTTGTCATGTTGACAAACTCTGTTTCGTTTTAAATACTCCATTATCATCATAGTTTTTATTTAATGATGATTTTTTAGAAGTCAAGATTTTTGTGTTCACGGATTTTAAACTATATTAAAGCGGTGGGTACGCTTATGTGTTTTAATAATACAAAAATCGGTGCGTCAAACGACGCACCCTACGGCTAAGCTCAGTCCACCGTTTAGTTATTTAGCAAAACACACTGCACGGATAGAATTGCTATTTTTGCGTACAGGTTTGTTATCTGTGCTAGTGAGGCCGAAGTCTCGACAGTATGCGTTGCTATAATCGTGAACTGCAGTGTACCAATAGCCATAACCAAGTGTGATAGGAGGATTATCTTTGTATTCTTCTCTTACTTTTAATCCTTTTACGCTTGAGTATCCTGTTGTTATATTTGCTTCACTTCCATCACTTTTAACATATAAGTCTTGTGCTAATTGAGTTAATTGCTTAGACGTTGGTAAGCTCATTTTCATATCAGAGCATGTTTTCTTCGCACCTGCCCAATAGTTACTACCAGCGTACGCATAATTTGAGTCATACTGTTGATATTCTGCTTTTGATGTGTCTATTGCGATTGGTTGAAAATCAGTACTCCAGCACATGTCACCAATCGGGTTATCGCAAGTTGAAATAGTTGCATTAGAAAGCA
>CALUUH010000030.1 GCA_944323875.1 Candidatus Gastranaerophilales bacterium | reverse complement strand
TTCAAAAAGCAATTATTACAAAATATTTATTTATTTTAAATTATTTGAATAATTATAACGATATATTAACCTAATTTGGAAAAAAATGCAAGCACTTTTTTATAAAAAATAGAAATTTTTTATGATTGTTTTTTGAAATTTTACGCAAATTGAGACGCTATAATCTTTTTGAATTTTTCCAGATCCTCGGCAGTATCTATTCCGACAGGCGTAAAGTCCACTACAGAGGTTTTTATACGCATTCCGTTTTGCAAAGCGCGAAGCTGTTCCAGACTTTCTGACAATTCAAGCATTGATTGCGAAAGCTCTGTCATTTTTAGCAGTGATGCGCGTTTATATCCGTATATGCCCAAATGCCCGTAAAATTTTGCATGACCTTCATTTCTTTCAAACGGGATTTTGGAACGGGAAAAATACAAGGCATACCCGTTATTATCAATAACACATTTGACCTGATTAGGATTTTCTATTTCTTTTTTGTCTGTCAGAACTCGTATCAGCGTTGAAATATCCGCATTTTCATCATCTCGGACATTTTTAATAACTTCGTCGATGCTGTCTGATTTTATCAGCGGTTCATCTCCCTGTAGATTTACGATATAATCTATTTCAGGATGGCGTTTTACAACTTCTGCAATACGGTCACTGCCGCTGTTGTGATGTTCTGATGTCATTTCAGCTTCCGCTCCGAACATAAGTGCTGTGTTGTAAATCTCTTCATTATCTGTCGCAATTATTACTCTGTCGGCAAATCGTGCTTTTACTGCTTTTTCAAAAACCCACTGGATTATCGGTTTTCCGTTAACTTCTATAAGCGGCTTACCTTTTAATCTGCTTGACCCGTATCTTGCAGGTATTATAATTGCTGTTTGTCCCATATCTTTCTCCTAATGCTTTTTCACAACTAATGCTACCCATTGATTTTGGTGTATTTCTTCAATTAATTCCAAATCGTGCTTATTGACTGCATCCAGCACTATTTGCTTTTTCTCATCAAGTATTCCGCTCAAAACCAAATATGCGCCGTCATTCATAATATTTTTTAAATCCCCCATAATCTCAGCCAGAACATTATGCAGGATATTTGCCAGCACAAAGTCATATTTTTCTGTTATTTTGTCTGCTGTATTCAATTCAAATGAACATTGAACATGGTTTTTATGCGCATTTGCTTTTGCCACGTCAATAACGGTTTCATCGTTGTCACATCCGTAAACTTCTTTTGCGCCAAACTTCTTGGCACAAATCGCAAGTATTCCTGACCCTGTGCCAATATCTGCAACACGGGCATTTTCAGGCATGTATTCTTCAATAGCTTTCATACATAACTGTGTTGTTGAATGCGTTCCTGTACCAAATGCACACCCGGGTTCAAGTTTTATTATTACTTCATCTGTTTTTGCGCTGTACTCAAGCCAGTCCGGAACAACGACAATGCGCTCTGAAACACGTGTTATATCCCATTTTTCTTTCCATTTTTTTGACCAGTCCTGATTTTCACACTCAATAACTTTGCATTCAAAAGTGCCGGTTTCAGCATCTGTTAAACCGCGCTCCTGCAAGGTATTTTTCATGCCTGCAACAATATCATGCAATTCTTCAACAGATTTTTCATCTCTGATAAATACCCTTAAAGTGCCTTCGGTTGTGGAAATCATTTCCAGATCTTTGTAAGCTTCTTCTGCAAGAACAACGCCCTCGCAGTCAAAAACTTCAAAACACATCTCAGAAACCACATCTTCAATTTCCGGATTAATTTTTATCTGTAATTCAAAATAGTCAGCCATTATTCTACAAAAGCACCCATTTTTCTGAATTTTTCATAACGCTTATTCTTTAATTCTTCAACAGAGTATTGTGATAATTCTTCCAGACTGCTGAGAATAGTCTTTTTCATTTCAGCCGAAATAGCGTCGTAATCAACATGCGCGCCGCCGAGAGGTTCTTTTATTTCTCCGTCAATGATATTGAATTTCATCAAATCCGGCGCTGTTATTTTCAATGCATCAGCAGCATCACTTGCACGGGAAGCGTCACGCCAGAGAATAGACGCACAACCTTCCGGAGAGATTACTGTATAATAGGCATGCTCAAGCAGAAAAACTTTATCTGCAACAGCAAGCCCGAGAGCGCCGCCGGAACAGCCTTCGCCTGATACAATAGCGATTACCGGAACTTTCAGTTTTGCCATATCTCTAAGGTTAACAGCAATTGCACGTCCCTGATTGGTTTCTTCAGCGCTGATACCCGGATAAGCTCCAGGTGTATCAATAATTGTAATAATCGGGATGTTGAATTTGCTGGCATGCTTGAATAATCTTAGGGCCTTTCTGTAACCTTGCGGCTGCGGCATGCCAAAATTATATTCAAGGTTTTCTTTTGTGGATTTTCCCTTCATTGTACCGATAATCATAACCGGCTTACCGTCTATTTTGCCAAGACCGCCGATAATTGCGCGGTCATCCATGCCGTCACGGTCTCCGTGTAACTCAATAAAGTCTGTACAAATACGGTTTACGTAATCCAGAAAATTCGGACGTTCAGGATGTCTGGCAATTTGTAATTTTTGAGACGGTTTCAGATTGGCATACAATTCGCGTTTGTAGTCATCTGCCTGCTTTTCAAAAGTTTCTATTTCTTTGTTTAAATCCATGCCGGATTCCAGACTAATTTTTTTCAATTCTTCTATTTTCTCCTGAATTTCCGCAATTGGTTTTTCAAAATCCAAAACTGCTGTCATTATTTTCTACCTCATTAAATATATCTATTATTCGTGCATAGAAAGGATATTAGCCAGAACTTTGCGTAAATCTTTACGAGCAGAGACAACATCGACCTGACCGTATTTCATCAGATATTCTGCTGTTTGGAAGTCAGACGGAAGTTTTTGCCTGATTGTCTGCTCAATAACACGTCTGCCGGCAAAGCCTATTCTTGCGCCCTGTTCTGCTACAATAATATCTCCGAGCATACCAAAACTTGCCGTCACTCCGCCGAAGGTTGGTTCAGTCAGCAAATTAATATATAAAAGCCCTTCGTCATCAAGTCTTGAACATGCACAGGAGGTTTTTGCCATTTGCATCAAACTCAATGCACTTTCCTGCATTCTTGCTCCGCCGGAGGAGGTAATTGCAAGAACAGGAAGTCTTAATTCAATTGCCTTTTCTATTATTCTTGTAACTTTTTCTCCTACAACGCTGCCCATAGACCCGCCCATAAAATCAAAGTCCATGACGGCTGTTGCAACTTTATGGCCTTCTATTGCAGCCAAACCTGTAATTACTGCATCATTAAGCCCTGTCTTACCTTGAGCGCGGTCTAATCTGTCTTTATAAGATTCTGTATCGACAAATTCAAGCGGATCTGTCGGCTTTATTTCGGAAAATAATTCTTCAAAAGATCCTTCGTCAAAAAGCTGCGCAATACGTTTTCTTGCGTTTATTCTGAAATGGTAGTCGCAAACCGGACAAACCATCATATTATCTTCCAGATCTTTTTTCAAAAGCTGAGCATCGCAGTGAACACATTTGGTCCATAAGTCAGGATCCATGTCAACCTCAACACGTGCTTCCATTGCGCGGCGTTGAATTTGTGCCTCCTTACGTTTTTCAAACCAATCTTGAATAGTCATAATTTTATATCCCTATTAAAAAATCATTTATTATACAACAACATTATAGCGCAAAAATAAAAGTTGGCAATAATGCTATTCATTCTTCGGCGGATTAATAAAGAATTTGCGCATATCTTCGGATATTTTAACGTTTTGTAAAGCCATGTGATATTTTCGAACTAGCGCAATTCTGTCTTGTTCTTCAAGTAAGTCGCGTGTTTGTATTTTTACACTGTCTTTAACTTTTTCAAATTCAGTAGGTGATTTTTTATTCATAATTTTACTTATGACTTCATCCAAATCGCTTCCGCCGACACTATATTTGGATGCAATTTCAGATACTGTAGCACCTTGCGGCAGACTGTAGAGCCATTTTAGGGTAAGTTTGTCACCTTTTGATATATGAATAACGCCTTTTTGATGCGGAGTATACATAATATCAGCTTTATTATGACTGTGGCCTAACCCTATGGCATGACCTATTTCATGCAAAATTGTATGGTAAACTTCATTCTCGTCCATGTAATCACTGTGTACAAGCCCTTCTGTCAGCCCGATAGAAACTTCTGCACCATAGAGCCTGTTTGAAGCATCATAGCTGAAATAACAATATCCAAGCGCCTTTCTCTCAACGCGTTTCCAGTCGATATTAACACTGCTTTCCAGAAGAGTCTGTACTATCTGGAATTTTACTTTCCCTTCTGAGGCTCTTTGCCACTCATCCAGTGCACGTCTTACCATCTGGTTATATCTGTAATCCTGTCCCTGCTTTGAATAAAACTTCATAGGCGCAATATAGACTTTTAAAGGCATAAAAGTCCAGCGCATCAAACGTCCGTTTTTTAATGACTCATTGAGATAAGTGTGCTTTTGCATATTTTTATTGTATAATAAAAACATAAGAATTTCTATATGTTAAGCATGACAATCAGACTAGGAGGATATTGCAGATGAATATTATGCAAATGATGAAACAGGCTCAAAACCTGCAAAAAAAATTAAAAGACACTCAAGCGGAACTCGCAAATATTGAGATTACCGGAGAATCAGCAGGCGGTGCAGTAAAAGTTATCTGTGACGGACAGGGTAAATTCAAATCTATTAAATTATCACCGGAAGCAATAAATTCTGAAAATCCGTCATCAGTAGATTCTGACTCTATTGAAATGCTGGAAGATATTATTACCTCAGCAATTCAACAGGCAAGTGAAAAAGCAACAAAACAAATGGAAGAAAAAATGAAAGCCGTAACCGGCGGACTTAATATTCCGGGATTATTCTAATGATTTATCCAAAATCAATAGCAACATTAATAGAGCATTTTCAAAAATTTCCCTCAGTCGGGCCAAAATCTGCTCAGCGTATGGCATTCTATCTGTTACGTATGCCTATGAGTGAAGTTGAAAAATTTGCCCGGAGTATTGTGGAAGCAAAACAAAACACACGAACTTGTGAGATATGTTTTAATTTATCCTCAACAAGCCCGTGTGAAATTTGTCAATCACCTAAACGTGACCGCTCAACGATTTGTGTTGTGGCGGAAACAAAAGATTTAATTGCTATTGAAAAAACAAATGAATACAAAGGACTTTATCATGTACTGCAAGGATTAATTTCTCCAATGGACGGAATTGGCGCTGACGATATCAGAATAAAAGAACTTTTAAATCGTTTAACCAATGAGGAAATTAAAGAAATAATTCTTGCGCTCAGTCCGTCCGTGGAAGGAGAAGCTACAAGCCTGTATTTAACCAAACTAATAAAACCGTTTGGCGTGAAAATATCACGAATTGCATTTGGTCTGCCTGTGGGGGCTGATTTGGAATACGCGGATGAAATAACTATTGCCAAAGCGCTGGAAGGCCGCCGCGAATTGTGATTTTTAATTCAAAATGAACTTATTCTTTTTGATATGCCCAGGCTGAATGGTTATGAATACTTTCAAATGCCTCGCACTCTACTTCAAATTCCTTGACTACCGGATGTTTACGAAGTTTTACAACAACATCTCTGAGCACATCTTCAACAAATTTCGGGTTATCATAGGCTTTTTCCGTTACATATTTTTCATCTTCACGTTTTAACAGAGGATAAACCTCACAAGAAGCGCATTCCTCAACCATTTTGATTAAGTCTTCAAGCCAGATGTGTTCACTTTCATCATAGGAAACTTTAACGCTGATAAAAGCACGCTGATTATGCGCCCCGTTATCGGAAATTTCTTTAGAGCAAGGACATAATGTTGTTACGGGAACAACTACGCCCAGTATAAATTTGTATTCGTCATTTTCAATGATACCTTCAAAAGTACATTCATAACTCATTGGTGCCGTGTAACCTGTTACAGGTGATTTTTTATCAATAAAATATTTGAATTTAAACTGCAGTTCACCGCTTTGCGCATTCAGATTTGTTATTATTTTTTCAAGACATCCCTTTATATCAACACCGAGAAGGTTTTTGTGCTGCCATTCGGTTAAAACTTCTACAAATCTGGACATGTGCGTGCCCTTATAGTCTCGCGGAAGTGACACGCTTACTCGGGCTTTTGCACACACAATCTGGTTAGAATTATTTTTTCGCTGAATTATCAGCGGTAATTCAAGGTGCTTTATCCCTACTTTTTGTATATCTACTTCCCGTGTGTCTCTCTGGTTTTGAATATCTTTCATTATAAAATTCTTTCTTAATATTTCTTAATAAATCAAAGCGTTTTTAGCAATTTTTTCATGCTCATATACTTTATATAAATATAAAGCTCTCTCTTCTTATTTAAACGGATAGGCCTTGAATACCAAGGTCTTTTTTTTTGCTTTTATTCAGTAACACAACTTTCTGAGGCATCAAGTTTTTTCCTGATGTCCAGATATCTGTTCAGTTCTGTACGCAATTTTTTCAAATCCGTGTATATTCCGTTTGTTATATGAACCCTGTTGTCGTATTTCGGGTCAAATATATAGAGAGTAGGCAGGCTTGTAATTGCACAATCTTCGGCCAGAGCCAGATTTTCCTGTGCTTCACCGTTCAGCATAACAAAATTGTAATCATCTTTGTATAATTTGCTGATAATTTTAAATTTAGGCATAAATTTTTTGCAATAACCGCACCAGTCAGTATAAAACAGCACAACAGCAGGTTTATCAGAGCGCATTGCCTCAGGATATGTGATCCCTATTTTGTATTCGGAAGGTGTCATATTTTCAGGATTTAAAGCCCCGCTGGCAAATGTCAATCCTATTGTTGCAAATACTATTGCAAATATTGTCCCTAATGTAATTAATAATTTCTTTTTCATTTTAACTTTCTCCCTGCAATAATGTAGCATAAAAATATTGCAAAGTCATTTAATTCTATATACCAGAGTCAGCCGAGGAGTATTTACTCACACTAGCGAAACATCAGTGCAGCGTCGTGAGTAAATGCTTCTCGGCTGACAAATAAGATAAATTTTTTATAATCTGTAATAAAACTTTACATAACACTTGACAAAATATATATTATAGTATATACTAAGTATATATAGAATAGTCCGAAGTATATACTCGCGTAGTCCCTTATCGTAAAAATCGTGTACATCTCAAGTCTATAAGAAGAGAAGGAGTTAATAGTCTATGAGTAAAAATGCCCCAATCAGAATGAAAAAAGTCGAATCCTCAAACCCAGCAAAATTTGAAGTATTAGAAGCATCAACAAACAGTGAATTAGCAGATTACATCAGAGAAATTTCAAATTATCCGCAGCTTAGTCCTGCAGAAGAAAGAGAGATTGCCAAACGCGCAAAAGAAGGTGATGCCGAAGCCAAAAAACAACTTATTCAGGCAAATTTGAAACTGGTCATTATTATTGCCAAAAAAGCGATTCACATGTCAAAGCTGCCTATGGTTGATTTAATTCAGGAAGGCAACCTTGGCTTGATGATTGCAGCAGAAAAATTTAACTACAAACTCGGTTACAAGTTTGCAACTTATGCAAGCTGGTGGATTAAGCAGTCTATGTTCAAAGCAATATCAGAACAATCACACTGCATGAAAATACCTGTTTATATTCAGGAAACATTATCAAAATTCTCCAAAATAAAATCACGTTTGGAGAAAGAAAACAATTGTCAGGTAAAAAATCAGGAAGTTGCAAAACACATGAATATTGAACCGGATAAAATAGAAACATTTTTATCTGCATATACAAAGACAATTTCGCTGGAGAGCGGATTTGAAAATAGCGACGGAAAAGACATGTCTTTTGCTGACATTATTGAAGATGAAAATGCCTCAGTTGTGGAAGCTGTTGAATTTGAAGGATTACGCCGCGACATTTTGAATGTCGTATCAACCCTGAAAGAGCGCGAACAGGAAGTTGTAAAGATGCGTTACGGCCTCGAAGATTCAACAAGAAGGACACTGGAAGAAATCGGTAATATTTATGGCGTGACAAAGGAATGTATCCGCCAGACCGAACTGCGTGCCTTGAAGAAGATGAGAATGTCTGCACTGGGGCAAGAGGTTCTGGCCTGCTATATAGGCTAGAACCGGAGCGGGCGTTGACTCCTTTGCCCACTCTTCATTTATTTTATTTAAGTATTTTAACCGGTAGTAAAAAGACCTTTACATAACAGGTAATATGTTATTTAATTCCTTATTATAAAGAATGAAATATTATTAAGAACATTTTTATGAATTATCCTGTACCAAATGCGAAAGGAGAAAAGATGGATAGGTTATCAGATAAGGAATTAAATGTACTAAAATATTTAAGTCAGGGATTAACAATAAAAGAAACCGCACAGCGGATTGGAGTAAGTCATCACACAGTAAACTCTATCGTCAATAATTTAGAACACCGTAATATTACCCCGTATAATTATAACTGCACAAACAACCGCTAACGAGCCAGTTCATCCAGAATCATTATTATGTTGTTATAATTTTCTTCGGTAACTAGAACTGAGCGAATTTTTGCGGCATTTTTAATACCTGCAATATAATATGGATAGAATTTCCTTACAAATTTTATTCCTATGTTTTCTCCGCGCAGAGCTATCTCTTCATTGAGGTGATGTTTAATCATTTGGATTTTTTCTTTAAGAGGCGGAGTTTGCAGTTTTTCGCCTGTTGCCAGATAATGCTCTATACGAAAAATTAAAGTCGGGTCGCCCAGAATTCCACGCCCGATAGCAACACCGTCAGCCTCACTTTCTTCTAAGCATTGAATTGCTGTTTCAATTGATGTGATATCTCCGTTTGCAAACACAGGTACATCAACATTATGTTTTAATTCTCTTATCAATTTCCAATCGGCCGTTCCTGAATAAAACTGTGAGCGCGTGCGGCCGTGGATTGTTATAAATTCTGCTCCGGCGTCTTGCATTTTTTGACCGAACTCAACATAATTCAGTTCATCATAAGTGTACCCTAAACGGAATTTAACACTGACAGGCTTGTCTGTACCCTCTTTTACAGCCCTGACAAGTTCTGCAGCTAAATCAGGATTACGCATAAGAGCACATCCGTCCTGTCCTTTTACGACTTTGTTAACTGGACATCCCATATTTATATCAATCATATCAGCGCGGGAACTTAAAAATTTTGCGGCGCTGTTCATCAAATGCGGTTTGTGACCGCTAATCTGATAGGATATAGGCGAATGATTTTCGTCACGCTTAATTATTTCGGTCTCTTTCACCTGTGCCAGAAACTCAGAGCTTATCATTTCAGTTGTCAAAAGACAGTTTTGGGAATACTGCCTTACCATACTCCTGAGCACATAATCCGTAATTCCGGCCATCGGGGCTAATGATACTTTACTTTTTATAAGGTTTTGGACTCTATTTTGCATAATCCTTTAATTCTTCCAGTCTGGTTTGCGAGTATTTTTTGTAGTCATCATCTTCTGTATAACTGTCTACAAATGTCTTGTAGTATGAATAGGCATTTTTAAACTGTGAAAGTAAATCGTAATCTACTGCAATAAGATAATTAATTATTCCTAATTCCGAATTATTTTCCAATGCTTTTTTGTAATCGTTTATTGCATTTTGATACTGTTTTTTGATGTCGTAAATCATGCCTCTGTAGTATAGCGCATAAGAGTTTGCCGGTTCTTTTGCGATAATCTGATTTAATTGTGTAAGGCATTCATCATATTTACCGTTATCATAAAGATTTATTGCGGTTTGCAAAAGTTCTGCATTCTGATTAGTTTCAAGGTTTTGTTTTAATTCTTTTGCATTCGGGTGATCAGGCTTTAACAGCAAGGCTGTATTAACGAAAGTTAGAGCATTTGTTATATCGTTTTCTTCTGCCAGAAGTGCTGCAATATAATAGGCAATATCTGCATTTTTATTATCAAGATTGAACGCTTTTTTGTAGTAATTCAGAGCGTTGGCATTATCACCCTGATTTTGATAAGCCGATGCAACAGCCAGAGCTATATCTTTGGTAATCGGCTGAATTTTCAGGTATTCAGTGATAGCATTTTCATAATCACCTTTGTTGTATAAGTCCGCGGCTTTTGCAAGCTGCTTGTCAGTGATTTGCGTATTTATACCGGTAATTGCATCCTTAATTTGTTTATTGTTAGGAAATTTTGCGAGTGCTGAATTGAGGATTTTTAGCGCTGTATCATTATTTTGTTTTTGAGAGTAAGCAAGTCCGAGGTTTGCATAAATTTCAGGGTTCTGCGGATCAAGCTTTATTGCTTCGTTATACAAATAGATAGCATCATCAATTTTGTTTTTTTGATGCAGTTCAAGTGCAAAATTGTATATAGTTTCAGGCGGTAATTGTGATTTTTTTACATATTCCGTAAATTGTTGAGGCGACATGGATTTTCTGACAGTATTCATAAAATTTGCATTTGCAACTTCATTGTCAGGATCTTTAGCCAGAACTTTTTTGTAGGTTTCCATTGCAGCCTTGTTATCCCCCAGCGCCTCCTGTGATTGCGCCTTGTAGAGGTTTGCCTGAACATTATCAGGATAAAGCGTCAGAACAGAATCGTATGCAACAATTGCTGTTTTGTAATCACCTTTTTGCTGGTATAGAGTTCCGACATTAATTCGTGTATTTATATTTGCCGGATCAAGATATTCTGCTTTAGAATAGTAACGGAGCGCTTCATCCAGTTTGCCCTGTTTTTGCAGTATTGCACCTAAATTTGCCGTTAAGCTTGCATCATTCGGAGTGTTTTCAAGTTTCTTTTTATATATTCTTTCCAGAGTGTAGAGAACATCTTTGTTGTCATCTTCAGTTTGGGTCAGAATAAAATTATATTCGTCAACAGCTTCGCTTTCCTTGCCAATATTATCAAGTGCTTTTGCATAAGCAAGACGCAGGCTTATATCAGTCGGGGCAACATTAACCGCTTTTTTGTAGTATTCCGCGGCCTTCGGGTTATTGCCGATAAGCCGCATTATATCGCCCACCTGTTGAAAGCTTTCTTTTATATATTCGGTATCGCCGATAGCCTGATTAAATTCGTATCCCGCTGCTGCAAAATCGCCGTCTGCGCGCAATGCTTTTGCTGTTTCAAAACGATTTTGGGCACTTTTATCAAAATGAATTGCGCTCAAACATTTGTTTAAGTTTGCTGTAACCTGCACAATTGCCTGAGAAGAATTTTTGACAGCCTTTTCCTCAGGATAGTAAAGCAGATAGAACAGTGCACTTCTGTAATCATCTGCAGCCTTTTTATAATTTTTATCTGTATTAGCGTAATAAGTTCCGCGAGCAAGGTAGGAATTTACGAGACCGATTCTTGCGGAATTATCCATATAGTTTATGCGCAGTGCACTTTTAAACTCTGTGATAGCTCCCGAATATTGAAAATTTGCCAGATACTGCTGGCCGAGATCAAAATGCTCTTTGAACGTTGCATTTGCCGGCAATGATAATGCTAAAATACCTAAAAATGTTATGACTGCTTTTTTCATATTGCAAGAACCCTCATCAGACAATATCCCGACACAAAAATAATATCATGAACATTCGTATTTTAAAATTAATATAAAAAAAAGAGATTAACTGATCGGTTAATCTCTCAAATAAAATTTTTGCATGTTTTTAATCAAAATCGGTTTTAGCAATAAAAGTGATAAAATCATCAAATAAAACTTGCAGAGGAATTGACATATCAATTGACTCCAATGCTTTTTCTTCCAGTAGGTTTGTCAGTACTTCTGCCCCCAGCATGTCCGCTTTTGATTCTGTAATCATACGCAAATACTCCTTATATTGTTGTAAATGTATTTATTTGTTTATTTCTGACAAATTATATATCGGCATCTTGTGCTGAAAACTTTAACAGTACATTTCGTATAAAACAGCCTCAAAAGCAATAATATCAACGTTACAGCCGATATTAATACGTATTTACATTTTGTTACAAAAAACTTTTTCACTGAAATATATGCAAAACAGGATTTTTATGTTATTATCAACGTGTAATTGTTATAAATAGTAGAAGGAGACACAATCATAGCTAACGACAGATTTACTCGCGATAATGGCAAAAAGGATCAAACAATAATGAATGAGCGAATCCGCTCAAAAGAAGTTAGGTTAATAGATGAAAACGGACAAAATCACGGTGTTGTAGAAACATCAAAAGCGCTGAAAATGGCGTATGACGCAGATTTAGATTTAGTTCTTGTCAGTCCGAATCAGGAACCTCCTGTAGCCAAAATATTGAATTACGGCAAGTACAGATACGAGTTGGAAAAACGTGCCAAAGAGGCTAAAAAGAAACAACACACTGTTGAAGTAAAAGAAGTTAAAATAAGATATAAAATAGACACTCATGACTATCAGGTAAGAGTTAAAAACATACAAAAATTTATCTCGCAGGGGAATAAAGTTAAAATTGTTGTAATGTTGCGAGGACGTGAAATGCAGCATGCTAATCTGGCCTTTGATCTGGCAAACAGATTTATTGCTGACTTAAAAGACGAGCCTATTGCCATAGAAAAGAAACCAATGCTTGAAGGCCGCAATGTAACTTTATATCTTGCTCCGCAATAAAAATATTATATTAAACAAAAAAGGTCTGTTGCTGAAAAAGTAACAGACCTTTTTAATTAAGGTACAAAATTTACGCTAGTCTATTTAATTCACCAATCCCGCCTAAATCTGTAATAAAGCCGTTCTTTACATTATCTGCAGTCAAGTCCATGTGAACAAGGTGATTTCTTTTTAACCACTCTTGCAAAGGAATGCCGCCGGCTTTTGGTGTTGAGGAGTTATCTATATATTCAATAACTGACCAGCCGCCTTTATAGCCGTCATAATCCTTAAATGCTGTGATATCATCGCATACATCATACATAAAACAACTCGGGTCGTTAAATAAATCCTGCGGCGGTTTATTTTTATCCTCTACCTGTCTGATAAGCGGGTTTGCAAAATAAAACTCAGGAATATTATTGATTTTTGTATCCATTAAATCATGATATACGGCAAGTTCTCCGAAAATGCTGTAAGCATTGACTTCTTCGGGTTTAATATACACTTTTACGGCTGCTTTATTTCCTGAGTCATCAAAAAGTTTTAGCACAATACTGTTGCTACCCTTACCTACATATTGAAGGTTGATTTTTTTATCATCAATATTAAAATAATTGTCATCACTTTTGTATTTTAGATAATTATCCCGAATTTCATAGGATAGAGTGTCCAGATTCTTTACAATTTTATTAAGCGGAAGCCCGCAGAAGAGTTTGGGAAACTTATTTATAATAAGCGTACTTTTATTTGTAGAATCAAGATATTTTTCAATAGCAGCAAGTTTGCATGGTGCATCATCACCATGCTCATCAAATAGTTTTGCTTGCGGGTCAGTAGAACGAATATCATTCAGATATTGCTCTATACGCTCCTTTTTATAAGCATTGCTGTTTTGCGTAAAAATATCATTGTAATAAACTCCGCTTATGAAGTCGTTTTTTCGTATTTCAATAAGATTAGAGTCAATTCCGTCCAGATTGACTCTGCCTGCAAATAGCGGAGAATTTGATGTTGTATTGTAAGGGGTAAATCCTTGAATTTTCATACAGAGATAAAAAAACTGTAAATAAAAAAGTTGCTAGCGATATATTGGAAAAAACTATTGACTTGGAAAGTTTAGCAAATATAATAGAACTGTTGACAGAAAAGTTAATAAGATATGCCGCAATAGCTCAGTTGGTAGAGCAAGGGACTGAAAATCCCTGTGTCCTTGGTTCAATTCCGAGTTGCGGCATATTTTTTTGTTGTGCTGACCGGCTTTTAAGGCTTCTATGTATCTCCAATATTTATTTGATTTTTTTCTGTGGGTAATGTAAAGAAACAGGACAATACAGAAAAAGGGAACTTGCCTTAAAGCCACTCTGTGTAAAGGAATTTTAGAATAATTTAGGGTTACAGAAAAGTCCGGTATGTCCGATTTTAGGGACTATTATACTCATAAATATATAAAAAGTTTGTAATAATATACCCTAAAACCTTATTTTCGTAAGATAGCACCCGAATACAAAAATAGGACTTTTCCTATCAAAAAAGTAACACGAGTTCCGTAAAAAATATTTTTCTGCCGCAAAACGGAACCATAACGGAACTTTTTAAGGAACCAAACGGAACTATTATATTAGAATAATCTTCGTTGCTTTGGCTGAAAATTAGGAGAATAAACTGTTTTAAATAAACTTTTATCACCCAAATATTTTTCCAATAAGTTATTTTTCAATAATGTGACAGCAATAGCAACTGATCTAGCTTGACAATTAAATGATTTACGTGGATTAAACTCTATATCTGTAAAGATGTCAAATGTTAACAACATTTCGCAGAGTGCTTTATTTTTTGCTAATGCAGATATATAAATATAGTCATAAAAATAAGTTTTTGGTTCTAATTCCCAATCAACATTATTTAAAGAAAATTTTATTAATTTCCCTGAATTTTTAAGCCGTTCATCTGTTTTGGCTTCTTTGGCTGTTTTATACAATAAATCTTTATACTGTTTTCCATTAGAAAAAACTTTTGATGATTGAAAAACACATTCTACCGGATAATCATTTCCATCTATATTAGAATATTTTAAATTAAAAGCACTTAATTTAATTCCTAATTCATTTGCTGCTCGTCTTGACACTTCTAAGATTTGTTTACTGGGATTATTTTTATTGATTTCGTCATGGAAAGATTTTATAGATTTTTGTTTTTGGGAAAGTGCAAAACCCGTAAAAAACTGAAAATTACATTCTTTTTCAATATAAAAACTTGTTATGCCATCACCAATTTCAAAGTAGGGTCTTATTGCCATTATCTAATCTCCCATTCTATATTTTCAAGATTTTCTTTAAAATAAAAATTACTATTTATAAATCTAATGTTGTTTAATATAGGTTTGTTATAATTGTTTTTCAAGAAATTATTATAACTTTCTGTATCATTAAAGTGAATTTCTAATATATCTTTTATACTAATAGGACCATTATACAGAATCTCTGCTTGAGGATCAGTTGTTATATAGTCAGGAATATTACAATCTCTTTTTATATCTATAACTGATTCCATAAACATTTTATCAAAGTATTTTGGATCTGCCAATTCTTCTTTTTGCAACCAATATTGTGCATTTTTATTTGCAGCATTTATATACAAGTAATATTTTTTATATTCATTTAACAAAATTGATATTGCATCTAATACTATTACGATAAAATTATCATTATATTGTTTCTTTTTTAAATACAACATTTTAAAATTTGGATATTCTATTGATAAAGATGTACAGTCTTTCCTGTGATCATGACGGTCCGCATCTGTGAATTTAAAAGAGATATTTCTATCCTCTAATGTTTTTCTAGGTAATAAACCATAATTTAATATGCTTTCTAAATTTTCAATATTTGTAAAATGTATTAATTTCCTAATTTTTCTTCTATTTAAACATTTTATTATTTGAATATTCATATGCAAAAATTTAAAAGTTTGTAAATCTGAATAATATTTTTCATATAATTCTATAACTTTATTTAGATTCTTATTGTCTAGTGATGCCTTAATGTTTGAAACAACGTTGGATAACTCTTTTTCCTTTTGTAATTTAGCATGCTTTTCTTCTTCAATTTTCCTTAATCTTTCTTTTTCGTATTCTTGATATTCTTTTTGTCTTATCTCTGCTTGTTTAAGTGTCCTTAAGGCAATATCATAATTTTTATGTTTTTTTATGGAATTAACAAAATTTGTCATATTCTCTTTTATATGTTGATCTACAACTGATGGAATATAATTTTGTATTTTATGGACAATTTCTATAAACTCTTTTTCATTGTGTAAACTCCCTGAGAAGAACAAGTTTCTATCATTTTTTAAACTATCTATTAATTCTTTAAATTTTTTCTCATTTTTCATACTCTTTTTAAACCTTTATTTTCCCTCAACATGTTCTTTAATAACTTTATAAACATACCTAGTAGTTGTATCACATGCCAAGGCTAATCTATTTACACTCGTTGCATCAAGGTAATTATCAATAATATACTGTTTTTTGTATTGTTGATTGCAGTGAGCATGGATTGAAAACTTTTCTCCTGCCGCATTGAACATTAATTTTTTAGTCGCCTCTAAGCCAATAATAGAGCAGAGATATTTTAAATCTTCTGTCGGCAAATTATCTTCAGTTATGTATTTTGACCATACAGGTTCTGTTTCGGAATTTCTAACCATATTACACCTTTTCTTAATTATAGTACAAACGGAACCTTTAAAGGTTCCGTTTAGTTCCGTTTGAAAATTTTTCTTAATACATCAAATATTTTGTTTTTTCAATATCACTTAAACAGTGATTTTTGAATATTGAAAAGAGCAAAAAGGATATGTTTCGATATGGATACATTGACTACACTTTTGAGGAAAGCAGAGTTAATGTGTGAGAGGAGATAATCATGCGAAACTCAAATACAGACTGGATTACGACAAAAGAACTGGCAGAAATTAAAGGTATTTCTGAAAGAGCCGTTCGAAAAGCAATCAGTAAAAATAAATACGTAATCCGAAAATGCTCAAAATCTTACGAAATTTTAGTAACATCCTTAGAAGAAAATGTTAGAGAAAAAGTAACAACCGTCAAAGA
>CALUUH010000029.1 GCA_944323875.1 Candidatus Gastranaerophilales bacterium | reverse complement strand
GTATGCATATCAAAAAATGCACGTAAAACAGAAAACATAAAAATTTGAGTAATAATAAAAGCAATTGCCAATTTTCGAGAAAATGTGTCGCCTAAATAAAATCTTTGCAAGGCATATGTAAAAGTGAATAAATATAAATAAGCCACCCAATATTCATACTTGCAGGATTGGTATATCTTGTATAATTCTTTATCTTGGATATCTATAATCTGAGACATTAATAATTTATCCTTTAACTTACAAATTTAGTATAACACAAAAATGGAGATACAACATGAATGAAGAAGAATTAAAAGAATTTATAGAACAATTTGATAAATTTGTTTTATCATTTGAGGCAGAGGCAAACGCAGAACGTAAAAATCATAAACTGTCGAATATGCTTAGAGAAAACGTTATTAAATTTTTAGCACAAAACAATACGAACATTATGATGCAGGATGTGCATTATGCACGGGAAATCTTGGAAGGCTGTAATTATAAATCTGATATACTTCTTTGTGCTTATGCGCAATTACATAGTAAAAATCGTTTAATGTTGACAAAACAAGAAATCAATCAGCTTTTTAAGGCTCTTGTCATCAAAGCTTACAAAGAAAATAAAAGCGGATTTGATTTATTCAGAATTTTAATAACAACAAATTATGTAATTAAATCAGAAAACAATTTTTTGTTTCAATTAAAATGTTATTTTTATGATTTATGTACAAAATTGCATTTCCGCCGGTTAAATATTATCAATTAAAAAAGCTAAAATAAAAAGAATAAAGATAACGGTGAACGCTGATATGAGAGAAAATGCTTCTTGTATTCTGTATGGCCCGCGGTCTTTTATTGGCGTATTTTTTTCTATTATGTTTTGTTTAAGAATTAGATTATGCCATTTTATTAGCGGAATTAATAAAATCGCATCAGCGATATACAGAATTGCTGCAATAAATAAAATTATTTTTGCAATAAATATTTTTGTGAGCATAAGTTCTACGGGACAGAATGCGGCAGATATATATACATATAAAGCAAGACATTCTATGAGTAGAATTCCACAACCATAAATTTTGGAAAATATGTCACCCAGATAAAATCTATGCAAGGCTAATCCTGTTATAAGATATAAAAATCCGGCTATATAACTTTTCTTGTTATGTTCGTAAAGGAGCAGATCGTTGTCGGTTAATTGAACAGCACCATACTCTCTTAATAATACATCAGTTTCTTTAAAAATATTTTTCATATTTATTATATAGCACACTTATTTTTTAATGTAAAGTAATTATTCTAAAAATTAACTTGAAGGTTTTGAGAAAGTATACGCGCAACAATATCTCTAATAATAGAAGATAGAATAAGCGCTATTATAGAAAACGCTTCTTGCAGTCTATACGGACCTCTGTCTTTTATTGTGGTGTTATTTTCAATTATATTTTGTTTGAGCAGCAGGTTTTGCCGCTTGAGCAAAGGAATAAACAAAAAGAGGTCTATCATATAGAGAATAAAGTAAATAAGTAAAATAGTGTAAACTAATAAGTTATCCCTGACCCGGGATAAGAACAGAGTAGTCAATATATCAGTTATCAGAAAATAACAGCCATAAATTTTAGAAAATTTATCGCCCATATAAAAGCGGTGAAGCCCAAATCCTGCATACCAGTATAAAAAACAGGCGAAGCAGCTTTTCTTGTTATGTTCAAAAAGAACCAAATCATCACCCGCCAATTGAACGGCACCATACTTTCTTAATAATACATCATTTTCTTTGAAAATATTTTTCATATTTATTGTATAGCACACTTATTTTTTAATGTAAAGGAAATTATTATGAATATTTTCTCATCCTGAATTGGATAAATTTATCCGCTGGCATGATGTTTTTGCCGAACCTGCACCGGAGATTGATACAAGTCCTCAGAATTACGATTTGCAAGATACTATATCAACAGATATTATATCCGGTGAGCAAATTAATGCCGAGTATATTGATTTATCGCATCTGAAAAACTATCCGGCGGACTTTAATTTAGGCGTAAGGGAAGTATTAATGGATGTGCTGGATGATTACAATTCGTTAAAAGGTTTTAAGTAAAAAAATAGGTCCCAGAAGTTCGAAAACAACGAATGAGATAACAAATGCAATGATGGAAAATGCTTCCTGCACTCTGTATGGCCCGCGGTCTATTACTACTTCACGTTTTTCTACTATTTTTTGTTTAAGTATCAGATTATGATGTTTTATCAATGGTATAAATAAAAAAAGCTCTAAGAAATCAAGTATCCAAAAAATACTTACAATATACAAAACTATATCATGCACGGAGTCCGGTAATCTTTCCCACCAACTTCCAACAATAAGTATTGTGTAAGACAACTCGGTTATCAGAAAATAGCAGCCGTAAATTTTTGAAAATTTATCACCCATATAAAAGCGGTGCAGCCCAAATCCTGCATACCAGTATAAAAAACAGGCGAAGTAACTTTTCTTGTTATGTTCAAAAAGCACCAAATCATCACCAGCCAATTGAACAGCACCAAATTCTTTTAATAATATATCATTTTCTTTGAAAATATTTTTCATATTTATTGTATAGCACACTTATTTTTTAATGTAAAGGAGTTTTCATTATGACAACATTTCAACTGCCTAATCTTTCTTCTAATCCCAAAGTCAGATCAGGCTATATTATTAACAACAAACAATATACATTTTCTTTTCAGTGGCTGGATAATTTTTGTCTGCTGTCAATCTATATTATCAAAGACAATAAAAAGGTCTATCTGATTAAAGGCCGCGCAATTACCGTGAATACTGATTTGATAGCGCGTGTAAAAGATCCGGCACTTATTACGGGAAGCCTCATGATTAAAAACAAATATGGTACTGATGTGGAAATTACTCAGAATAATTTTCATACTGATTTTGAAATGGAGTATTATGACGAATAACAAATCTTTAAAATTTAATTTACAGCTTTCTATTGCGGAAAGTGAAACCACAATTGATAAACTTGATATTGATTTTAAAATATTCAAAAACAACAAACCGGAAGCAAACAGCGCTTACCTGAATATATGGAACCTTAATGATACAGTTTTTCACGAACTTGTTGAAAAAGAAAACTTGATTGACGTTTACGCCGGATTTGGTGAAGATGATCCGGGCATGATGTTTCGCGGCTATATTGAACTTGACAAAACTTTTAACGGCCGGCCGCCGGATAGAGTCGATTGCGCTACTCTGATTACTCTAAAGGACGGCAAAAAGGCCTTTGAAACATTTATCAATAAAAATTATCGCGAAAAAGTTACTACTACAACACTAATTCAGGATTGCATATCTGCAATGGGAATCGGGCTTGGCAGCCTTAGCGAAAATTTAGTGCAAACACAATTTGATAGTTACAAGATCTGTGGATACCCGCAAAACGAACTTGGAAAAATTTGTAACCCGCTTGGTATAAGCTATAGTATCCAGAATAATCTTATTCAGATTGTGGCTCCGGATGAAAAATTTGAAGGTACTGACACACTCATTTTCAACAGTGAGAATTCAGCCAGATTACAGAAAAAAGGTACTGATGAAATAGTCATTATAACGAGTCTTACCCCGGGACTTGATCCAAATGACTGGATTCAGTGCGAGTTTGATGAATTTAAAGGTACAGCAAGAGTAAAAGAGGTTTATCATCACGGTAATAATTACGGACAAACTTGTGTGACAGAAATTACGATAGGATACAAAAACAATGACTAGAAATTGCAACGACAGCTTTAATGATTTAATAGACGGCTTGTATTCTTCAACCCTTGTGGAAAAGCCGTGCAAGATTATAAAAATACATTCACAATACAGCGTAGATATTGAATATTACGATAATAACCAATCAGATTATCTATATAAAGTCCCTGTGAAACATATTCAAACCTCCAAAGCGTATGTTTTTCTCGGCCTGAATGTCGGCGACAGAGGAACGGTGAGATTTTTTGACAATGACGTGACAAACTATATTCGCGGCATCAGCAAAACGAGCGAAGCCGTAAGGAAACATGACATTAATGATAATGCATTTACCTGCGGCTTTTATCCCTCACCGGAACAGTATGTTTTTCCGCAAGGCGAAATAGTTATCGGCACGACTTCGGGTGCATCAGTTAATATTTCCGGCCAGAATATCACAATAACAGGCGGGAATGTAACGATTAATGCAACAGCCATAACTCTTGGAGAAAAGACAACCATTGACGGCAAAATCTTTTTGGAACACACCCACTCAAACGGTAACGAAGGCAGTCCGACAGGCGGGGTAATTTAGTTGAGTAAGACGTTAGGACGTCGATACTTTGAGAGTGACGTTAAGTTCATTACATTTAATCAGGCTATACAAAAATTTTGCGTGTTCTGATTTTACTATAAGACTTAACGTCCTCTTCCAATATTTTAATTTTTAGGCTAAAAGCTAACGAAAGGAAACACAAATGACAGACATAAAAATAGAAAATAATCGTCTTGCGATGAAAAACGGGGATTTCATTCTCGTAGACGGCATTGACGAGATTAAACAACATATTATTGTAGCACTCAATACATTTTATAAAGATTGGATTCTTGATTACACAAAAGGCGTTGATTATACCTATGGAATGCGTAATACGGAATTTCTGGAACATGATGTAAAAAAACAATTGCAAGGCATAAAAAATGTTCAATCAGTGAACAATTTTTCGATTGATTTTGACAGAGAAACCCTGTCAATAAAAATTACAGCCGAAATAAAAACAAAATACGGCCGCATAGATATTAATGAAAGAATAAGTACAAATTAACAGGAGAAATAAAAATGCCATTATATAACATAAGAAATACAGAACTTGTCTGGCGCGGCTTGACTCTGACAGGATTTTCAGAAGTCAAAGTCGGAGTTACTCAGGAGGGTGTGAGTAATGTTCAGGTTATCGGTATAGCAGGCGAGAATTTCACACACCCGAATAACAAACGCGTGTGGCAGATATCATCGTCTTTCAGTATAAATAGTTTATGCTATCCGATACTGGAGCAGGACAACCTGAATAATATAGAGGACACATTGATTGTACGCGATCTGAATATCGGAACCTCTGATATCTATACTAATTGCGTAATAATGTCAATAGTGTCAGACAATACAAATGCGCGTAAAACAGTCACCTGGCACGCTGTTAAACGCAATGGACGCTAAACTTCTTTTTGTTTGTTTTATGAACCCGTAAAGGCGGATTTGTTAACGTAGACTATGTCTTCCATTTATTTGAGTGTTCCTAATAATATCGTGTCTTTTTCATCGATGTTAACAATATCCGCTGATGCGGTTAATAAAAAGACAAAATTGCTAATCCGGTACGTTAAATAAAACGGTGCCGAATTAGCAAAAGACCCATTAGAAATTAAAAAACGAACAGCTTGTTATTTCTTGTATGTAAAAAAATAACCAGCTTAATACCACATTATTTATTAATAATATAACTGACTTGATTTAAAAAGTCAAGATATAGCGTTCTGAATGTAACTATTTTTAAAGCAATTGGTAAAAAGTGTGTATGGCTCGATCTGTTTCACACGATTGAGAACATATCTAAGATATTTATAAAACTTATAAGAAGGATAAGTTTTATAAATAAAATGCATATAGTTAGGATATCGAAAATGAAAGGAGAAAATTATGGCAAAAACGTATGCAGCATTTTATCTTCCGCCGGAAGAAAAAGAAACAAAACAACCGGATCAAAAGAATGTAGACCGGATTAAAAAATCAATATCAAGCGCCCTGCGCAATGCAAAACAAAGTGTACTGAATTTTGATGTAAATGACATAGCTCGTAATATGGACCTGCAATCCAATACCGAATTTGTGCAAAGATATGCGGTTGGCGCATTGAGTAAAATCATAAATAACGAACCTGTGACGAATAAAACAATGCTTGACAGCTTGTTTAACACCTACGCACCGGCCCTAAATGCAGGGTTGGCACAGACGGGTTTCAACAGTCTTGTAGAATTAAAAAACGCTGTCGAGACCGGAAACGGAAATATCAATGTGGCAAACTTTGTACAGGGATTTTCTAACGGTTTGTCTATCGTACAAAATAACGCTGTTGAAAATGATTATCGTTCGAAATATGGAGAGGAAATTCCTATTGATGTAGTGATAGACCTTAATTATAACTATAGTTTAAAGACTCCATCCCAAGAAGTTCCCGAGGTAAATGAGCTATTTGAAAAGTATGTTCCTAATTTAGCACCTATAAAGTTGACACTTAAAGCTAGCGTTGTAAATGAAAATGCTGAGCTATGGAATATAAATGACTTTTCGGCGAAAATAGTTGATATTATGACTAATAAAGTATATGTGACAGTTAGAATTGGTAAAAGTATCTATGAAAATTGTATTATTTCTACTTACAATCCTACTATAACCTCCATATATAAAATAGATTTTTCATCTGAAATTATTTTAGAACATAATACGCTGTCTCCTGCTTATAAAGAAGGACAGAATCAAATAATGAATCTTAAGCCGCCGGTGTGCGATTACGTTAAATTCGATTATAATGTAGCTTGTAAGGAAGTTTATAAAGGGATAATGAGTTAATATATAACATATCTTTTAAGATTTTTATCAGTATTATAATCCCGTTCGTAGATACTGGAACCCAGAATAACATATCTTTTGAGGTTTTTATCAGTATCGTATTCCCTTTCATAAATACTAGACCCCAGCATAACATATTTTTTAAGATTTTTATCGGTGTTATAATCCCGTTCATAGATACTTGAGCCCAGAATAACATATCTTTTGAGGTTTTTATCAGTATTGTATTCCCTTTCATAAATACTAGACCCCAGCATAACATATCTTTTAAGGTTTTTATCGGTATTATAATCCCGTTCGTAGATACTTGTGCCAAGTATAACATATCTTGTGAGATTTTTATCAGTATTGTATTCACGCTCATAAAGAGAATTCGAGACAGATTTACAGGCATTACTCCATTCTTGTGAATTCTTAACAATCCCGTAATTGAACATGCAAAACACAGGTATAGGGTTAGCGATACACATAGAGACGTGGAAAACAAATAACAAAAAAGACAGAATTATTTTTTTAAACATATACAAATCCTTTGTATAAATTATATTCAAATATTGATAAAAAGTCAATAAATTGTGATTATTTTTAAATATATAAAAAAGATATCTCTTTGTAACTAAAAGATATTCCAAGCTTATAAAAGAGATATGCTTTTGTATATTCGTTTGCAACTATTAAAAGAAGGAGAAAAAATTATGCAAATTGACGACAATGGTTTTGAAATGACAGATTTAGACAAATTACTGTCAGACTACAAAAATGAATTAAAAACACTATATGGGAATGATTTCACCATAAAACCTGAAGGTGTAATCGACAACATAGCTGTTAGCAACAGTTATCTTAATATGAAACTGGAAGGCCAAATAGCATTTCTTTTGAAACAATTTGATCCGGAAACTGCGGAAGGCGAGTGGCAGGACGCGTTATATGAAAGAATTGGTCTGTCCCGCAAGCGTGCCGCTAAAACAGCTTTTATTTGCAATGTGGAAGGCACTCCGGCACTCGTTTGCCCGCCTGCTTCACTCGTAATTAGATCCAAAACTGATAATAACGAATTTGAAAATATAGACGAATTCACTATTACAGAAGATGGCACTGCATTAGTGGAGTTTCAATGCGTTGTTGAAGGCGCTGTGGAAGTAAAAAATTCTGATGAATTCGAACTAATATCAGCACCGTCAGGCATAACCGCTGTAACTTGCGGCGAAGATATACATTTAATTCTCGGACAAGACGAAGAATCAGACGCGGAGTTCCGCGCCCGCTTCCATAATTCTAAAACTTATGGCGCTAGATCTACTCACAACGCCTGTATCGCAAATTTATCAAAATATGTGGATAATACTAAGTTCTTAAAAATTGTCGATAAAAAAGTAGATGATAGCTTTCAACCAGGTTGTGTAAAAATTATAGCAAAACATAATACAACCGATGAAATTTTTGCGAATGCAATATTTGATACAATTGGTTGTGGAATAAAATTACTTGGTGATACAGAAATAATAGTCTATGACATAGAAGGACAACCTATGGAAGTCCGTTTTCAAAATGCAGAAGAGGTCAATATTTATATCGTGGCTGACGTAAAAGTCCGAAGTGGTTATTATCCAAATACGGTTTTCAACAATGCTAAAGAAAATATTCTAAACTACATAAAAGAGCGTGTATTTGGTCTGGCATCAACCGTTTACGCAACGGAATTTATAATCCCTATACTGGAAACAGAGGGTATAGAAGCCGTCCAGAACATCAAAGTCAAACGTAATGGACCGGACGCGGAGTATCAGGACAATATAACGCTGACCCGTGAACAAATCCCGATTTTTGCGTCCGAGAGAATAAGCTTAAACGAAGATAAATAGCTGCATAGTGCTGTGTAAGTGTCGTACTTTTGTCACGACACTTACCTAACGGCAGCAACCCTCACACAACATATCTAAGATATTTATAAAGCTTATAAGAAGGATAAGTTTTGTAAATAAAATGCATATAGTTAGGATATCGAAAAGTGAAAGAAGAACTATCGTGGGGGAAGGGTAATGCCGAGCCTCGCGCAATATATCTAAGATATTTATAAAACTTATAAAAAGGATAAGTTTTATAGATAAAATGCATATAGTTAGGATATCAAGTAATGAAAGGAGAAAAATTATGACAAAGACGTATGCAGCATTTTATCTTCCGCCGGAAAAAAGGGAGGAAGCAATACCAGATCCTAAAGAATCCCGTTACATCAAAGACACTCTGAAAGCCGCGTGGAAGAATTTTAAAGGCGATGTATCAGGTACAATTAGAGATTACGAGGATTATTTTGATGAGATCGGTGACAATATGGATATTCAATGCGGTACAGCATTCACTCAACGATACGCCGCCGGAGCATTGAGCAAAATTATTAACGGAGAAGCCGTAACAAACAAAACAATGTTGGACAGCCTATTCAATACATAAGCTCCAGCTTTAAATGCGGGTTTGGCACAGGCAGGATTTAATAGTCTTGTGGAGATGAGAAATGCGGTTCAGGCAGGCAATGGTAGTATAAATGTGCCTAACTTTATACAAGGTTTTTCTAATGGCCTAAATACTGTGAAGGATGCAACATTTAGAGAGGATATCTCTAAGTATGGTGATGAGATACCTATTGATGTTATTACACAATGTGTGTTTGAATATGGAAGAGGGGTTGCTGAAAAGAAGATAAAAGCAGACCAAACATTAGATTTAGCTCAATACATAGGCGAATTAGACCCTGTAAAAATAACAATAGATGCACATGTAAAAAATGAGAATGCGGAACTGTGGAGTATTAATGATTTTTCTAATAAAATTATAGATCAGTTTACTACTCAGAAGGAAATAATATTTCGAGCAGGTAAAAGTATATATGAAAATTGTATTATAACATTCTATAAACCCACAATAACAAGTATATATGATATTAGCTTTCAAATAAAGTTAGAATATAATTATCGAATGAATACAAAATCACAAGAAACTAATGGGTATATGATTATGAATCCTAATCCTGCTAATAAAGAAATTGCTAACAAGTATTCAGAAGAAGTCTACGGTGGCATTATTACAGCAAATTTATAGTATTCTTAATTATAAAATTTTAACTTATTATAAGTTTTATTATCATACTCACTAATCTCATTACCAGAAATATTATAAAATTTTAACTTATTATAAGTTTTATTATCATACTCACTAATAGAAGTTTTTGTATTATCAACTTTACATTTATCAATCCAACCAGCAAGACAAAATACTGGAATTGGATTGGCAAAAGAAAAATCGACCATTAGGAATTGTGAGAAAACGAAAATTAGGAGGTATTTAACAATATTTTTACTAGAGAACATATAAATTTACCTTACGTATTAATTATAAATAAATAAAAACGAAATGTCAAGTAAAAACAAATATTATGTAATTATTTTTAAAGAAAAAGGAGAAAACTTATGAACATTGATGAAACAGGCTTTAGTACTATTCCTGTAAACAAAATACTTAGTCTATTTGTAGAAACACTTAAAAACAAATATGGCAGTGACTTTTCAATTCAAGCAGAAGGTGTGATTGATAATATTGCACTAGCTACCTGCTCTCTTTATGATGATTTACAAGTCGAATTTGCTAAATTAGCTTTGCAGTTTGATCCGGAAAGTGCAACCGGTAAATATCAAGATGCGTTATATGAGCGTATCGGGGTGACACGTTTGGAGGCGCAAAAGAGTACTTTTGTGCTGAAGGTGCAAGGTGCGGCAAATCTCACCTGCAGTGCGGGTTCGATGACAATACGTTCTCAAAGTGACAACAACGAGTTTGAGAATATCAGCGAGTTCACAACTGGAGAGGACGGCGTTGCATTAGTAGACTTTCAATGTGTCATAGATGGCGCAATAGAAGTCAAGTCTACAGATGAATTTCTTATCGTCACAGCCCCTGACGGCATTACATCAGTATCTCAGGCAGACGATTTGCAATTCTCTATCGGCCGCGAGCGTGAGTCCGACAACGAGTTTCGTATTCGTTTCCGCAACTCCAAGGCCTTGAACGCCAAAGCTACTCGTAATGCGTGTTTAGCAAACTTATCGAAGTATGTAGATAATATAGCATTCTTGAATATCATAGATAAGAATGTAGATGACACATTTGCCCCAGGAACAATTAAGATAATCGTCCATCACAATACAACAGATAATATATTTGCCAGTGCAATATTAGACACAGTAGCCCTCGGTATCCAGTATTTAGGGGATACTTCAGTAACTCTTACTGATACTTCCGGAAAAAATATCGTGGTGAAATTTCAAAACGCAGACGAAATAGAGTTATCAATAACCGCGGAAGTAAAAGTTCGTAATGGATACTATGCAAATACTGTATTCAATAAAGCAAAAGAAAACATTCTAAAATACATAGATGAACGCGTATTCGGTCTTGAATCAATAGTGTATGCTACCGAATTTATTATCCCGATACTTGAGACAGACGGAGTCGAGGCTGTGCAAAGTATCAAGGTAAAGCGTAACGGTATAGATGAGGATTATCAGGACAATGTATCTCTGACAAGAGAGCAGGTGCCTATCTTTGCAACAGAGAGGAAATAAAATTAACATCGTGGGGTGTGGGTAATGCCGAGCCTCGCGCAACATATCTAAAGTATTTATAAAGCTTATAATAAAGATAAGTTTTATAGGTAAAATGCATATAGTTAGGATATCAAGTAATGAAAGGAGAAAATTATGACAAAGACGTATGCAGCATTTTATCTTCCACCGGAAGAAAAAGAAATTAAACAACCTAACCAAAAGAATGTAGATAGGATTAAAGGATCAATTTTACAATCCTATAACAATATTCAAAATTACATGAGTGTAAATGATATTGAAACAATGGCTAAAAATATTGATTTACAATCTACGACAGAGTTTACACAAAGATATGCTGTTGGAGCACTGAGCAAGATTATTAATGGTGAGGCTGTGACGAACAAGACAATGTTAGACAGTCTTTTTAATACCTATGCCCCTGCTTTAAATGCAGGGTTGGCGCAAACCGGCTTTAATAGTTTAGTAGAAATGCGCAATGCAGTACAAGCCGGTAATGGACAGGTCAATGTTGCCAATTTTGTGCAGGGATTTTCTAACGGTTTGTCAGCAGTACAAAATTCTGTTAATGAAACAGATTATTCTAAGAAATATGGCGAAGAAATTCCTATTGATGTTGTTACAAGTTGTGAATTTAATTATACAACCACTAAGGCGTATCAAAAAATAGAAGATGTAGGTTTTTTGCCCCTGTATATTGATGACTTAGACCCTGTAACAATAAAAATATTTGGACATGTAAAAAACGAGAACGCTGAACTGTGGGGAATTAATGATTTTAATAATAAACTTGTTGATGCAATGATGAGTAAAAAACAGTTATATTTAAGAGTTGGTAAAAGTATTTATGAAAATTGTACAATTCTATCATACAAGCCTACAATTGAAAATATTTACAATATTTCTTTTGAACTACATATAAATATCAATTATAATTTAGATACATATTCTGAGGCAACAGACGGTAAAACGAGAATTATGAATCCACCAAGATTGGTAGGAGATTTTGGAAATTTTTATTACAATATGGCAAGTTCAGAAGTTTATAAAGGTATAATTACCAGTTAGTATTCTGCTAAATACGATAAATTTTTAACCCTTTATTAGTATTGTAATCATATTCATAGATATCGTTACCAAAGGGACGATAGATTTTTAATCCCTTATCAGTATTGTAATCATATTCATAGATATCGTTACCAAAGGGACGATAGATTTTTAATCCCTTATCAGTATTGTAGTCATACTCATAGATATCGTTACCAAAGGGACGATAGATTTTTAATCCCTTATTAGTATTGTAGTCATACTCATAAATATCGTTACCGAAGGGACGATAGATTTTTAGTCCCTTATTAGTATTGTAATCATACTCATAGATATCGTTACCAAAGGTGCGGTAAATTTCTAGTTTGTTTCCGGTTTTATAGTCTGTTTCATAAATATCACTATTTCCGATTTTTGTAAGACCAGATTGTATAAATACAGGAATTGGATTTGCATAACATAAGGAGGAATGAAACATAAACAAGAAGCATATTAATATAAATTTTTTGCACATTTAAACATCCTTTGCTTTTGGGACATTACTTTGATATATATTTTTTGTTGTAGAAAGACGGGTGACTATTTAATTCATATTCATAAATTTCGTCATCTTTAAGCACATATTTTTTGTTGTAGAAAGATGGATGACTATTTAATTCATATTCATAAATTTCGTCATCTTTAAGCACATATTTTTTGTTGTAGAAAGACGGGTGACTATTTAATTCATATTCATAAATTTCGTCATCTTTAAGCACATATTTTTTGTTGTAGAAAGATGGATGACTATTTAATTCATATTCATAAATTTCGTCATCTTTAAGCACATATTTTTTGTTGTAGAAAGACGGGTGACTATTTAATTCATATTCATAAATTTCGTCATCTTTAAGCACATATTTTTTGTTGTAGAAAGATGGGTGACTATTTAATTCATATTCATAAATATTATCAGATTTAACAACATTAGACCATCCAGGAATCCAATTAAATAACAGAAACACAGGAATTGGATTCGCAATGCAGGTCTGAATATTTAAAAAGACAATAAAAATTAGAGTTATTATTTTATGAAGTTTCATTTTTTGCCTCTTACTTTAAGTATAAAGCAAAATGAGAATTTTGTCAAGATTTAAAGTTTAATTACGTAATTATTTTTAATTTAGTTTATCAATTTAAGAAAGGAGATTATTATGATCATTGACAACAATGGCTTAGAGTTAGATTCTCTTGCCAATATTTTAGACAATTATGAAGAAGAACTCAAATCAAAGTATGGTAAAGATTTTTTCATACACCCTGAAGGTGTAATTGACAATATTGCAACTGTAAGTGGTATTTTGAATATGCACCTACAGGAACAGATTGCAAAATTGGCAAAAGAGTTTGATCCGGAAACAACATCTGACGTTTGGCAAGACGCACTTTATGAGAGGATAGGCGTCACTCGTCTTGTATCGCAAAAGAGTACGTTTGTGCTCAAGGTGCAAGGTGCGGCAAATCTCACCTGCAGTGCCGGTTCAATGACAATCCGTTCTCAAACTGACAACAACGAGTTTGAGAATATCAGTGAGTTCACAACCGGAGAGGACGGCGTTGCATTAGTAGACTTTCAATGTGTAATAGACGGCGCAATAGAAGTCAAGTCTACAGATGAGTTTCTTATCGTCACAGCCCCTGACGGCATTACATCCGTATCTCAGGCAGACGATCTACAATTCTCTATCGGCCGTGAGCGTGAGTCCGACAACGACTAATTGCCTCCGGCGGGTCCTACCCGTACAGGGGTCACTTTTGTTGGCAAAAGTGACGCAAAACCACCGTTCATCGCTTCGTTCACACGTCAATAGTAGCGCTCAATTTGAGCGGGTAAACTCGCCACTTCGTGGCTCAAACAATACCCGCTTTGTTATTATTTCGCTAACATTGACGGTTCACTACGCGGAGAACGGAAGTAATATTAAACATCGTGGGGGAAGGGTAATGCCGAGCCTCGCGCAACATATCTAAAATATTTATAAAGCTTATAAGAAGGATAAGTTTTGTAAATAAAATGCATATAGTTAGGATATCGAAAATGAAAGGAGAAAAATTATGGCAAAAACGTATGCAGCATTTTATCTTCCGCCGGAAGAAAAAGAAGCACCTAAGACAGATGAAAGTTTAATATCTAAATTTTCAAATTCGTTGACTGGAGCCTGGAAGAACCTGACAACAATAGTTAGTAACAATGATTATGAAATGTTAAAGGATATTGCCCGCAACATGAATATTCAGGGTGGTACAGAATTTACTCAACGTTATGCAGTTGGAGCATTGACGGATATCATAAATGGAAGGGCAGTCACCAATAAAACAATGTTAGATAGTTTGTTTAATACCTACGCTCCAGCTCTTAATGCCGGATTAGCTCAGAGTGAATTTAATAGTTTAGTAGAAATGAGAAATGCCGTAAAAGCAGGAAATATTAATGTATCTAATTTTGTGCAAGGGCTATCAAGTGGTTTAACTGCTATACAAAATACGTCCGAACAAACAAATTATTCTAAATATGGTGAGGAAATTCCTATTGATGTTTTAACAAAATGTATAATTGACAATAGTGCAATAGTCGCTAAACAACGGACTGATTTGGCAGAAAGGTTAAATATCAATGTTAAACCTAGTGAAAATATATCAATAACTCTTAATGGTAATGTAAAAAATGAAAATGCAGAATTGTGGTATGTAAATGATTTTTTGCAAAAAATTACAGAAGTTATAAACAAACCAGAAATGATTGTGTTGCGAATAGGAAAAACTATTTATGAAAATTGTATTATATCTGCATTTAAACCCACAATAGAAAATATATATAATATTTCTTTTGAAGCAAAGATAGAGTATAAGTATACTGAAAATTTATATTCTCAAGGTGATAAGGTTAAAATTGTAACTCCACCTAAACAAGAATTAAAAAATAAATTAGCAAAAGAAGTTTATAAAGGAATAATATATGGATCAGGTTAATACTATTGTTCTTTAAAATATATTTTATCTATAGAACTACTGCTACCAAATTTATACTCTACTATTGCATTTTCTGTAATTTCAAATATTGTATCGTAAGGATGACTGCTACCAAATTTATACTCTACTATTGCATCCCCTAAGTTTGCGAATTTACTATCGTAAGGATGACTGCTACCAAATTTATACTCTACTATTGTATTATTGTCGTTTCGAATGTATTTTTGTTCATACGGGGAAGAGCTTGAATAAGAAATTGCACGAATTTGATTAATATTATATAAACTTTTCCATTCATTCTTTTTGAAAATGCTAAACATAAAAAATACAGGCACTGGATTAGCAAAAGAAAAGTTGACTATTAGTGCCTGAATGAAAACGCAAATTAAGAATTTTTTAATTATGTATTTACCAGAAATCATTTATATATATAGCCTTACTTACTAAGTATAAACTATTTAAAATTATAAGTCAAGTAATGACAGATTATTATGTAACTATCTTTAAAGAAAAGGAGAAAATTATGAAAATTGATGAAACAGGTATTGTTATCACTGATTTAGAACAATTTTTAAAAGATTTTGAAAATCAACTGAAAAGAAAATTTGGAAATGATTTTTCAATCAAGCCAGAAGGAGTAATTGATAATATTGCTACAACATCTGGTCTATTGAAGAATGATATCCAAGAACAAATAGCTATACTGGCTTCTCAGTTTGATCCCGAGAGTGTAGAAGGTATCTGGCAAGACGCGCTATATGAGCGTATCGGTGTGACACGTTTGGAGGCGCAAAAGAGTACTTTTGTGCTGAAGGTACAGGGTGCGGCAAATCTCACCTGCAGTGCAGGTTCGATGACAATCCGTTCTCAAAGTGACAACAACGAGTTTGAGAACATCAGCGAGTTCACAACTGGAGAGGACGGCGTTGCATTAGTAGACTTTCAATGTGTAATAGACGGCGCAATAGAAGTTAAGTCTACAGATGAGTTTCTTATCGTCACAGCCCCTGACGGCATTACATCAGTGGTTCAGGCAGACGATCTACAATTCTCTATCGGCCGCGAGCGTGAGTCAGACAACGACTAATTGCCTCCGGCGGGTCCTACCCGGACAGGGGTCACTTTTGTTGGCAAAAGTGACGCAAAACCACCGTTCATCGCTTCGTTCACACGTCAATAGTAGCGCTCAATTTGAGCGGGTAAACTCGCCACTTCGTGGCTCAAACAATACCCGCTTTGTTATTATTTCGCTAACATTGACGGTTCACTACGCGGAGAACGGAAGTAATATTAAACATCGTGGAGGGAGGGTAATGCCGAGCCTCACGCAACATATCTAAAATATTTATAAAACTTATAAAAAGGATAAGTTTTGTGAATAAAATGCATATAGTTAGGATATCAAGTAATGAAAGGAGAAAAATTATGGCAAAGACGTATGCAGCATTTTATCTTCCGCCGGAAGAAAAAGAGGTAAAAGTTCCTAATCAAGAAAATGTAGATAGGATTAGAGGGACACTTATTCAGGCAAAAAATAAAGCTAAGCTTGCGATAAGTGAAACGCTACTGGATGAAATGTCCGGTAACATTGATTTACAGTCGACAACTGAGTTTGTACAACGATATGCGGTAGGTGCAATGAGTAAAATTATTAATGGTGAACCTGTCACAAATAAAACAATGCTCGACAGTCTTTTTAATACTTATGCTCCGGCACTCAACGCAGGACTAGCCCAGACCGGCTTTAATAGCCTTGTAGAGTTAAGAAATGCTGTTCAAGCCGGTAATGGAAGTATTAATGTTGCCAATTTTGTGCAAGGGTTTTCTAATGGGCTATCAATAGTACAGACGGCAACAGAAAAAGTAGACTATTCAAAGTACGGAGAAGAAATTCCTATTGATGTTGTAGATAAATATTCATATGAATATAATAATATTGTGGCTGACAAAAAAATAAGTGAATTAGGGTTTTTGCCTGAGTATATATCAGATTTAGACCCAGTAAAAATAACTATTTGGGCTCATGTAAAAAACGAAAATGCGGAGCTATGGAATATTAATGATTTTGGTAATAAAATACTAGATGTAATGCAGAGAAAAGAAAAAATTACTTTTCGTGCAGGAAAAAGTATATATGAGAATTGTATTATAACAAGATATAAACCTACAATAACAAGTATATATGATTTATATTTTGAGGCTGATATAAATATTAATTATAGATTGAATACTCAGTCAGAAAAAGGGAAGGAAGGCAGGGTAATGAATCCTAGTCGGTTAATCGGTGATTTTAACTTTAGAATTTGTTCTAAAGAGGTGTATAAAGGAATTATTGCCTAATTTATTAAAAAGTATCATACCAAGTAAACTCTCCATTAGGTGAAGTTTCGCGGATACGTGAGCCAAAAGTATCATACCAAGTAAACTCTCCATTAGGTGAAGTTTCGCGGATACGTGAGCCAAAAGTATCATACCAAGTAA
>CALUUH010000028.1 GCA_944323875.1 Candidatus Gastranaerophilales bacterium | reverse complement strand
GGATAAGTGCTGAAAGCATATAAGTACGAAGCCCACCGTAAGATGAGATCTCTCATAGCACAAGCTAGTAAGTCCCCAAGCAGATTACTTGGTTGATAGGTCAGAGATGTAAGAATGGCAACATTTTCAGTCGACTGATACTAATCGGACGAGGGCTTTTCCTAAATTTTTAGTGAAAAGATGATTGCGAAAGCTTATAATAATTATGCAACTTTCAGCGTATTGCAAGCGAGGCAGAAACATAAGTATTTGTTTCTAATCGCAAAACAGATTCGCTGGTGACCAAGAATGAGGAAAACACCCGTTCCCATCCCGAACACGGTCGTAAAGACTCATATCGGCGAAAATACTTGGCGGGCCACCGCCTGGGAAGATAGCTCGTTGCCAGCACTAATTTTAAAAAGAGAGGTTTGATTAAAACCTCTCTTTTTTGCAATTTAATTTGATTTTGAAACTTGCGTATAAAATTAAGTATGTATGCAATAAATATAAGATATAATTTTTTTCATACGTGTTTTAAGCCTTTTAGACTACATAGTAATCACCGGAAATACAGAATTTTTATTGAAAATCGCGAGTGTAATGGATATGAAATTTGTTGATTTTTTACATAAATAAAATTTTAGGTGTTCTTATCTTTTCCTGCTATTTTGTCTTTCAAAGCTATAGCCATCCATACTGTTGATGCAACGCCGAGTGCCAGCAAAAAATATGTTGACCAGCTTAGTGTATACCCAAAAGCAAGTGCCTGTATTTTTTCTGCGTCTAAATATTTTTTCGATAATCTTAAACCATTAAATGATGCGAGCCCTTCTTCTGCAAGTATAGGGATATAAGTCGCCATAGTGATTTTACCGGCATTGTTTTTTATAAAATCTTTCATTTTTTCATACTTGGATTTTTGTGTCGAAGAAATATCTTTTTTATTATGCAGTAAACCAGCGCATAGCGTAAGCGGCAATGCTGCGGATATTCCAAAAGGTGTAATTATTCTGCTTTTTTGCAAAAATTTACCTGTAGGGCTTTTGAGACAATTCCACGCGTGACCTGCTTCGTGATAAGCTGACATATATAGCTGTTGAGCTGGAATGATAATTTTATGTGTTTTTTCGGCAAAGCATGCATTTAATCCTTCGGTAAATTTTTGCAAAAAACTTTCTCTTAAAGATTGTTTAAAACGCGAATTCCCTTTTATTTCCTTTGATAATACTTTCATTAGTTCTTGTTTGTTATCTTTAGATGCTATTAATAGTTCTACACCTTTTTCTTTAAGTCCACTTTCACTCAGGATATTTAAAATGTTTTGTTTTGTATTTGTAAAAGTATCAATATTAGGTAATATATAGGACATAATTTTTTTATATAAATCTAAATCTTGCGGCGAGACTTTGGTGATATACTCATTTAATATAACCGGAATAGCAGATAGTCCGACAATGCCGCCTGCTGCAATGCTTGCAGCATTTTTTAAACCGGAATGTTTCTTTTGCTGAGTACTTTGAGTTCTTTGTATTCCTAGCATATATTTGGTGTTATTAACAGTAAAATTTGAAAATACATCATTCATATAGCATATAAAAACGGACATAAAAAATTTTTGTCATAATCTAGGATTCAAATATTAAAACGGCGTTGCGTAAAATTTTTGTTTTGTGTAGAATTTATTTGCGAAGTTTTAAATAAGGAGAAAACTTATGAAAAAATCAATTAAAGACTTAGGAGACATTCAAGGTAAAAGAGCATTGGTCAGAGTTGACATCAATGTACCTCTGGATGCAGACAAAAACGTTACAGATGACACAAGAATTCAGGCTATCCTGCCTACAGTAAAATTCTTGAAAGATAAAGGTGCAAAAATCATCTTGATGGCACACTTAGGCCGTCCGAAAGGTGAAAGAAATCCGGAATTTACACTTGCTCCGGTTGCTAAATATTTATCAAAAGTTTTAGGTGAAGACGTTCTTTTTGTTTCAACACCTGTTGGTGAAGGCGCTGAAAAAGAATTAGAAGTACTTAAAGACGGTCAGGTTGCTTTGTTGGAAAACATCCGTTACTACAAAGCTGAAGAAGCTAAAGATGATGATATGACTTTTGCTAACGAACTTGCGAAACTCGGTGATTTCTATGTAAATGACGCATTTGGCGCTGCTCACAGAAACCACACTTCAACAGCTAAATTGGCTAAAGTTTTAAAACCTGCTGTATCAGGCTTGTTGATGGAAAAAGAATTGAGATGCTTATCTCAAGCTCTTGACAACCCTACACGTCCGTTCACTGCTGTTGTTGGCGGTGCTAAAGTTTCTTCTAAAATCGGTGTTTTAGAAAACTTGTTGGATAAAGTTGATAACATGATTATCGGCGGCGGTATGGCTTATACATTTGTAAAAGCAAACGGCGGCAAAATCGGTAACTCAATTTGCGAAGACGATCAGTTAGAAGTTGCTAAAGCTATTGAAAAGAAAGCTGCTGACAAAGGTGTTAAACTCGTTATGGCAACCGATGTACTTGTTACAGACGATTTTTCAGGCAACGGTACTAACAAATTCGTTAAAATTGATGAAATTCCTGACGGATTTGAAGGTGTTGACGCAGGCCCTGAATCAAGAAAAGCTTTTGCAGAAGTTCTTAAAAATTCAAAAACAATTTTGATGAACGGCCCTGTAGGTGCTTTTGAAAACCCTGCATTTGCAGAAGGTACAAAAGCAGTTCTGGAAGCTATTGTTGAAGCAACCAAAAACGGTGCAACTTCTGTTATCGGCGGCGGCGATTCAGTTTCTGCTGCTAAGAAATTCTTCAAGGCCGAAGATTTTACACATGTATCAACAGGCGGTGGCGCTTCTCTTGAATTCATTGAAGGCAAAATCCTTCCTGGCGTAGCTGCTTTGGATGATAAGTAAATCTTAGAATAAAAGAAATACTATAAATCCGGCGCAGGATACCTCCTGCGCCGGATCTTGATTTTAAAACCCTCACCCGAATTTCTAAGTTCGCTATGCTCACTAAGAAATTCTACCCTCTCCCAAAGGTAGAGGGAAATTACAAGGCAATATATGTTTGATAAATATATTCAAGTACAACAGGTAAGTTTTCTAATATTTCATTATTAAATATTCTTATTACCTTGTAACCTTTTTGTTCTAAAAAGGATGTTCTTTTCGTATCATATTCAATATTATCTATATGTTGAGACCCATCAAGTTCAACTACCAATTTTTTATTCATACATAAAAAATCTACAATATACTCACCAATTGGAACTTGTCTTCGAAATTTGATACCATTCAGGTTTGAATTTCTTAGATGATACCAGAGTATATTTTCTACATCTGTTTGAGTTTTACGCAATTTTTTGGCATTTGATAGCGCATTTTGCGTGTAATATCTTTTCTGCATAAAATAATTATAGCATATTCCCTCTACCTTTGGGAGAGGGTGCCCGAAGCGTTTACAACGCGAGGGCGGGTGAGGGTTTTCTAAAAAATTCTTGCAAATAAGAATAAATCCAAGTATAATACACATGTAAAAGTGTTAAGAAAGGAGAGATATTATGTGGGAAAAAGATATTAATATCAATGAAGTCCGTGAAATTCGCACAAGAACAAGCGTGTTCTTTGGTGTTGGTGCAATTAAGAAAATTGATGACATTGCACATGCTCTGAAATCAAAAGGGATTGACAAAGTTATCGTAATGTCAGGCCGTAATGCTTATAAAGCAACCGGCGCATGGGATTATGTAGAAAAAGCCCTGAAAGATAACGGTATAGGTTATGTAAATTATGATCAGGTAACTCCAAACCCTACTACTCACCATGTTAACGACGCTGCTAAACTGGCAAAAGAATTTGGTGCAAAGGCCGTTGTTGCAATAGGCGGCGGTTCTCCGACAGATGCAGGTAAATCAGTGGCTATTCTGCTTGAATATCCGGATAAAACAGCTAATGACATTTATGAATTTACTTTTACACCGGAAAAAGCTGCGCCGATTGTTTCTATTAACCTTACACACGGTACAGGTACGGAAACAAACAGATTTGCGGTTGTAACTGTTCCTGAAAAAGATTTTAAACCGGCAATTGCTTACGATTGCATCTACCCGATGTACGCAATTGATGACCCGCAGTTGATGACAAAATTGTCACCGAAACAGACACGTTATGTTTCAATTGATGCGGTTAACCACGTTGTAGAAGCTGCAACAAGCGCTGTTCTTTCACCTTACTGTGTAACTCTTGCAAGAGAAGTTATTGCGCTTGTTCATCAGTATTTACCAAAAGCTCTGGAAAATCCTGATGATTTGGAAGCAAGATATTTCCTTGCTTATGCAGCAATGATGGGCGGTGTATGTTTCGACAATGGTCTGCTGCATTATACACATGCTCTTGAACATCCGTTGAGTGCAGTTAAACATGAACTTTCTCACGGTTTAGGTCTTGCAATTTTGCTGCCGGCTGTAATTAAAACTATTTATAAAGACAAAGCTAATATCTTAGCAGATATTCTTTCACCGCTTGTTCCAGATTTAAAAGGTGAAGCTGATGAAGCAGAAAAAGCTGCTAAAGGTGTACAGGCATGGCTGCAATCTGTAGGCGTTTCAGAAAAACTTGAAGATGAAGGTTTTGCTGAAGCTGATGTTGAAAAACTTGTAGATCTTGTTTATACAACGCCTTCTTTAAGCGGACTCCTCGATATCGCACCAAGCGGTAACGGACGCGACGTTGTAGAAACGATTTACAGAAATTCTTTAAAACCTCTATAAGGGTTTTATTAAGTGATTTAAAGCCTCCTTTTAATTTTAAAAGGAGGCTTTTTCATGTTTGTTGTATAATAACTTTATTGAAAAAGGAATATTGATATGATGAAAATTACCCCGAAATTGACACCTGAAAAGGTTTTGATCAAACCAAATTCTATCGTGAAAAAATTTTATAACAGTGATGGTGTGCTGACTCTTGCGTCTGAATTTGACAGAAAAAGCGGCAAACTTAAAAAAGATGTATTTATGAATTCAAACGGTACAAAACCTGTTCGTATTTCTAAATATGATGGTAATGAAAACCTTGTAACAGATACTTTTTTTAAGGCAAACGGTACTCCAATAGGCAGTGTTGATTATACTGATATAAACAAAAACCTTGATTTGATGATATAATTAAGGCATGAAAAAGACAGAACTTCTTGCACCTGCCAAAGATAAAAAGACCGCAATAAATGCTATTAATTGCGGAGCCGACGCTGTTTATATCGGCGCACTCAACTTCGGTGCGAGAAAAAACGCTCCTAATTCTCTTGAAGATATCAAGGAAATCGTTGATTACGCGCACAAATTTTATGCAAAAGTACATGTGACAATTAACACTATTTTGTCAGATGAAGAACTGCAAGAGGCTGCTGAACTTATCAGACAACTTTATAAAATCGGGGTTGATGCAATTATTGTTCAGGATATGGGGATAATTGAACTTGCCCAACGCGGAGAAATACCGCCAATAGTGTTACATGCAAGCACACAGTGCAATAACAGAACTCTTGATAAAGTAAAATTTTTTGACGAAATCGGTATTTCACGCGTAATTCTTGCACGCGAATTGTCTTTGGCGCAGATAAAGGAAATATGTTCAAATATCAATGCAGAAGTAGAAACCTTTATCCATGGCGCGTTATGCGTTTCATACAGCGGTCAGTGCTATCTGAGCCAATACATCGGCGGACGTTCTGCAAACAGAGGTGAGTGTGCTCAGCCATGCCGCAAAAAATACACTCTTGTTGACGACAATGGCAATATTATTGCTAAAGACAAATATTTACTCTCTTTACGCGACTTTAACGCATCCGCACATCTTGAACAACTTGTCAGCGCAGGCGTTAAATCCTTTAAAATAGAAGGCCGGCTTAAAGATGAAAACTATGTAAAAAATGTAGTTGCTTACTACAGCCAAAAACTGGAGGAGGTTTCTTCAAAAGTATCGTCCGGCAAAGTGTTTTTGGATTTTGAACCTGATGTAAACAAAAGTTTTAACCGCGGCTTTACCGATTATTTTTTGGACGGACGTAAAAAATGTTTTAATTTTGATACACCGAAGTCTCTTGGTGAGAGATTAGGTAAAATAACACGGGTTTACAAAGACTGTTTTGAAATAGGTTATAGCGGAAAAATCAATCCGCAAGACGGACTGTGTTTTATACGGAACGGCGTTTTGACAGGATGTCTTGTTAATAAAGTTTCAGGTGACAAGATTTATCCGAATAAAATGCCGGAGATTACAACCGGCATGATTGTATACAGAAATTCCGATATGGATTTTGAGAAAAAGCTTGCAAATTCACGCACCAAACGCCGTATAAAGGTTGATTTCACTTTTGCTGACGGAATTTTGACCGCACTTGATGAAGATTTGAATAGAGTGCAAATGGTTGTTACTGCTGCGGAAAGACCAAATAATCAGGCTAAAATGCAGGATAATTTCACTAAACAGCTTCAAAAAACAGGCGAAAGCGATTTTTACACGGAAAATGTGAATATTGAAGGCGATTTGCCGTTTATGCCGGTTTCAGAAATAAATCAGTTGCGCCGTGACATTCTTGAAAAACTTATGGCTGAAAGATTGAAAAATTACCCGCGTGAGATACAAAAACCGTTAAAATACGCAAAATATCCTTTAACGGAATATGATTACCACGCTAATATTCATAACCATACTGCACGAGAGTTTTATGAAAAATGCGGCTGTAATATATTGGAAAAATCGTTTGAAACACATATTCCGGCAAGGGATGATGTTGAGCTTATGCGCACCAAACACTGCTTGAAATTTGCGTTTGATATGTGTAGATCTTCGAAAAAAATGTTTCTTGTAGATGAAAAAGGTCAAAAGTACCTCCTTAAATTTGATTGTAAAAATTGTGAAATGGCTGTTTTAAAGCCAGAAAAAACTTAATCTATACTACTTTCACTCTTGTTAACAAATCTTAATAAAACGAATTGCAAAAAAGCAATTTTTTCTTGTCGATATACTTTATATATATGTAAGTAATATCGAGAGAGAAGAGAGAACGCTATGACAGCTAATGCATTTGGAACAGTTACAAGAAGAAAACAGACAAGAAAAGAATTTAGTATAGAAGATATAAAATATCTTGAAAAGAAAGATAGAAGAATGCGTTTTAACAACGCGCAAGACCCAATATATTATGTATTTGAGTGTCTTGAAAACAGGCCGATAAAAACATTGGCAAAAGAATTTGTAAGAGATTCATTTATGGATATTGCAAATTTTGTATCAAGAGTCGTAAGATAAGTTGGAAAATCAATAAGGAAATTAGGATATAGGTAAAAAATTAAAGATGACTTCGGTCATCTTTTTTATTTACGACAGACCGGCACGCCGGTAAACGGAGTAGGCAGCGCGCCGTGTCTGCAATCCGCTTTTTAAGGGATTATGAAAATCCACCGAGACTATTTGTAAAGCGGATTATTTCATAAAAATAGCCGTTTTCACGGCCGAACTCATATTGGTAAAAGGTTAGTGTGTAGGAGAAAATAAAGAAAAAGAAAATGGTTTATACTTCATGTATTCCACAAGTGAGTATATCCATAACATATACATTTAATATATTTTACATATCTTAAAGATTTAAATAATTTGGGTTTAATTATTTATGCCCGAACGGTATATGTCAAATTAATAGCGTCGTCTGTTTTCATACTCAAAGATTTTGGTCTAAGTCCCTCTTATTTATATCGTCTGCTCCAATATGTTTGCTATTTTTTAAGGATTTTTGATAAACTTTTTCCCCTTTGATAAATAATCTTCAAATGTTTTGATATTAACCTTATAGCCGCAGCCTTCGTGGAGTTTTGCCGGATAGAGTATTCTCTTTGCCGGATAGCGGCGGCACATGGCCGGACGGTGTTTGTAATCAGAGCACAACCCTTCTTTTGTTACAAGTTTGCAGGCAAAAATCAGATTGCCTTCATCGTCTTTCCCCTTTATGTAAAATCTTCTGTATGTAGGGAAGAGAAGCTGCATAAATTTGAATTCCTTTTCTGTATACGTGTCATAGCTGTACATATAATTGCAACACTTGCCGCATTTCAGACAGTGGCCGGTAACTTCATAGGTTATTTGCTCCGGCACAAAGTATGAACGTATCTCATTTATTACAGATAGTATAAAATCCTTCATAATATTATTATAACATGTTTGCTTATATATGTATTTTATATTAAAATAATGCCGAGGTAAATTATGACAAATAAAAGACAAAACAGAAAATATAAAGAATCGGCACGATCTAATGTAAGAAAGAAAAAAGGCGAAAACGGCTTTCTGTCAGCTGTTAAATTTTTATTTATAACCGGCTGTGCATGCGGGCTTGCAGGTGTTGCGTCTTTACAGCTTTATTTGTCATCATTGCCGCCGATTGAAAATCTTGACGGGTTTAAGCCTAATATTGTTACAAAATTTTATTCAGCTGACGGTGAAATAATAAAAACTTTTACGGCTTATACGTTTGAAAAAGTTAATTTTGACGATATACCGGAAGATTTTATACATGCTCTTATCTCAACAGAAGATAAAAATTTTTATAAACATAAAGGTTACGACCTGACAGGGCTTGCGCGTTCTACTGTACAAAACATCCTTGCGGGACATGTTGTACAGGGGGCAAGTACTATTACGCAGCAATTGGCAAGAGTGTTATTCCTGTCTAACGAAAGAACTTTTGACAGAAAGTTGAAAGAATTGTTTATTGCGGCAAGAATAGAAAAAACAATTTCTAAAAACCAAATTCTTGAAATGTACGCAAATAACGTATATTTAGGCAGCGGCGCGTATGGTGTTGAGGGGGCTGCTCAAATATATTTTGACAAACATCTTAAAGACCTTGATTTGGCTGAATTGGCATTAATTGCCGGTCTGCCGCAGGCTCCTTCCGTATATTCGCCGTTTAATAATATGGAATTGGCTGTAAAGCGCAGAAATCAGGTTCTCGGAAGAATGTATAAAATGCGTTATATAACAAAAGAACAGTATGAAGCGGCTAAAGAAGAAAATGTTCATCTCACTGCAAAACCGCAGTTTTATACCACAAACAAAGCCCCTTATTTCTGTGATTATGTGTTGAAAGAATTAGAAAAACTTGGCTTTGACGAAACCGAAATTTCGCAGGGCGGATATAAAGTAATTACAACACTGGATTATAAAATGCAAAAAGCGGCAAACGAAGCTATTCCGCGTGTTATGAGAAACTGGGGCTTGACCGGCTCAAAACAGCAGGCGGCATTGTTCTCCTTTAGCCCGATAGACGGCCGTATTCTTGCATATTCAGGCGGAAAAGATTATGTAGAAAGCCAGTATGACAGAGTTTCTCAAGCTGTAAGACCTCCTGGATCAGCATTTAAGGCAATAGTTTATGCTGCTGCTATGGAACACGGTATTGACCCGAATGATTTGATTGAAGATACTCCTATAAAAATAGGTGACTGGGCGCCGAAAAATGCCGGCAACAAATACAGAGGGAAAATTCCTGTATATACAGCTTTGATGATATCTTCTAATGTTGCTGCCGTAAGGATGATTCAGGAAGTCGGTATTCGTTCTGTTATTCAAACAGCAAGAGTTCTGGGTATTGAAACACCTTTAGAATACGATTACACAATTGCATTAGGATCTAACGGCGTAAAATTGTTTGAGTTTACGCGTGCTTTCGGCGCATTTGCAAATGGCGGATATATTGTTCAGCCTTATGCTGTTGAACGTATTGAAACCTCACGCGGCAAAGTCATTTATAGAGCGCCAAAGACCAAAATATCACATCAGTTGAGTCTTAAAACCGCGGCCCAGATGACAGCTATGATGCGTACTGTAATTACAAACGGAACAGGGCGTGCTGCAAATATCGGGGTTCCGGCAGCAGGTAAAACCGGTACAACTGATGATAACAGAGATGCTTATTTTGTAGGTTATACCCCTAATATTGTAACTGGTGTATGGGTTGGTAATGATGAAAACGGCACAACACGCGGTAATATTTACGGCGGTACTGCTCCGGCTATTATCTGGCATGATGTTATGAAAGTTGGTGTTCAACCGTATGGCAGTCTTGAGTTTAATTATCCTGAGGTAAAACTTTTGCCGTTCAGCCTGTCAACCGGACTTATAAAAAATCCTGAGGAGGAAGAAGAAAAAGAAGCACCTGAGACTGAAAATCCGGAAGCAGTAAATCCGGCAACACATGTTGATCCTTCGGCAAATGTTCCGGCAATGACTCCGGCTGATGTTGTTAAAAATTTCCGTTTTAGAAACAGTAATAACAATAGCTCAACAGGAACAAACACAACTCCGCAAGCAGCTCCGCAGCCGGCTGTTAGTGCGCCGACGCCTATTCCTATGGCTGTACCGGAAACATTGAGATAGATAACAGAGAAAGAGAGAAGTTGAGTAATGACAGATTTTATACCCCATATTGGTGTTGATGAATCCGGAAAGGGTGATTTTTTCGGGCCGCTTGTTATCGCAGGTGTGTTGACTGATGAAAAAACAGGGGCGTATTTTACGGAACTCGGGATGAAGGACAGTAAAAAACTGTCTGATAAAAAGATTTTATCTTATGCGCAGGAAATAAAAAAGCACGCGCCGCATTCTGTGATTGCCATATCAAACGGCCGCTATAATGAATTGTATTCAAATATCAAAAATCTCAATAAACTTCTGGCATGGGGACATGCAAGAGCAATAGAAAATATATTAGAAAAAAATACCTGTGAATACGCGTTGTCTGATCAGTTCGGAGACCCGAGTCTTATACAAAACGCGCTTATGAAAAACGGCCGTAATATCAGGCTTGAACAAATGGTGAGAGCAGAAAGCGATATTGCGGTTGCAGCCGCTTCAATTCTTGCACGCGCAGCATTTGTGCAGAAAATGGAAGCAATGGAAAATACCTACGGAGTTAAATTCCCTAAAGGTTGTGCAAATCAGGTTAAAACAGCGGCTTCTGAATTCATTGTAAAATATGGCAAAGACAGATTAAAAGAGGTCTGCAAAACGCATTTTAAAACATATAAGGAAGTTTAAACTATATAAGTTCAGCCCGGCGGCGGCCTCTTTCAGCAGCAAAAAACGGCAACAGGTTTTCGTCCATAAAATCATTTATGTATAAATCCATAGAATAGTCTTTTTGCAGGTTTGAATTAAAGGATTTTACGGTCGCACTTCCGTAAGGTGTTTTTTTGATTTTTTCGTATTTGTATGAATTATGGTTGCCGCGCGGTATAAGCAGGCGTTCAATAGAATCACCATTTTCTACATTTAACATTATCTGGTCGCGCAAGCCAGCGTAAAATGGTTTCAGTGTGATAATTTTACCGCTGTTTTTCTTATGTACAAATTCCGGTTGACTTCCTCTTAATTTTTTAGATTGTTTAATTTTTGTCCAGGCTTCGTCAAACATATTTTCTACTTCTCTGAGCCGGCGTACATTTTTAGCGTTAAATAATGTGTTTGTTACATCTTCAATAACCGGAGCAGCATTGGCGCCAAATGCCGGTTTCTTAATACCATTAGAATTACAGTTTACAGGGGTGATTTGCATAATTATTTCTCCATTTTTCAAGATTAAAAATGGTAATAGAAATTTTTTGCTACCTGAGTAATATTTATTTACAAGATTGAGTGATTAAATTCCAATCGTCGTCCCATTCAATTTCATAATCAAGATCTATGTTATGGTAGTTGTAAGGATTATTTATCCATAGCGGGTTTAGCAGACTAACAGAATGCAGGCGCTTGATTATATATGGTAAAAGAGTTGTGCTTCCTGCAATAGTTCCGTCTTTTGATGTTGCTTTTTGACCGTCGTAGTAAATCTTTTCTCCTGCAAAATCAAACTCTTTTATATTTGCAGCGGTACACGGCAGACAATCACTTACGAGTAATATTTTGTCCAGAGGTTTGCTTTTGAACAGAAGCTTCAATGCGTCATCAGATACGTGGACTCCGTCTGCTATGATTTCAGTATATATATCGTCGTTAATCAGTGCGGATAGTGCCGTACTTTTGCCGCGGTGAGAAATACCTTCCATTGCATTGAAGGTATGCGTAACTCCTGTGCAGCCTGACAGATCGCCGCCAATACAGTGGCCGGCCTGTATTTTTATGCCTTTTTCGCTCAGGTAGTCGAAAAGATTTGCGTCGGTTAATTCCGGTGCCAGTGTAATAATTTTTATAAAATCGTCTTCTATCAGGCGAAAATTTTCTATAGTCGGCTGCATAAAAAGTTTTTCGTCATGAATTCCTTTTTTCTTAGGATTAAGGAATATTCCTTCGATATGAATGCCGAAAATTTTCGCCATATCAGGTGTTTGGCGCTCTGCAGCTTCTTTTATAACAGAAACAGCTTTACGCGTATTTTCAACAGTATCTGTGACTATTGTCGGGAAAATTCCGCCGATACCGTAGTTTTTTATTTTTCGGGAAAGAAAAAGTACATCTTCAACATCAGCGGTGTTAAAGTTAACACCGAATGCCCCGTGGAAATGTTGTTCTATTAATGGTTTTGTATGCATTATTTTCCCTTTGGATAGTTAATATAATTTAATTGTTAGTTACGTACTTAGCGTCTTAACGTCTTAACGTCTTAACGTCCTAACGACTTTTAAATCACTCTCCCTTCAAATACTTTTCGAGCCTGTTCACGGTCGTCAAAATGAATAGTGCGGTCTTTAAGTATTTGATAATCTTCGTGTCCTTTTCCTGCAATAACAACTACATCGTTGTTGTTTGCAATGGTTTTCAAAAGTTCAATAGCTTTGCCCCTGTCAGGTTCTACGGTGACTTTTTCTGCGGCAACGGATTTAAGCCCTGCAATTATATCAGTTATGATTTGCTGCGGATCTTCTGAACGCGGATTATCACTGGTTATGACGATTTTGTCCGCAATTTTTTCAGCAATAGCACCCATTTTCGGTCGTTTGGTAGCATCTCTGTCTCCGCCGCAGCCAAAAAGACAGATTAGACGGCCGTCCTTCGGGGTTATTTCTCTTGCTGAATTTAAAACATTTTCCAAACCGTCAGGAGTGTGCGCATAGTCAACTATTACAAGCGGCTTTTTGACAACTACTTCAAATCGGCCTGCAACACCTTTGACATTTTGCAGTGCCTTTAAGGAGGTTTCAACGTCAATGCCAAGCGCAATAGCTGTTGTTACTGCTGCTAATACATTATACACGCTGAACATACCGTTCATGTGAAGATTTACCGGATATTCACCGTCTTTTGTTACAAGAGTAAACTCAGCCCCGTTCATGGAAAATTCAATGTCTTTTGCCATAACGTCAGCGTCGTGTTTTACGCCGTAGGTATATTTTCTGACGCCTTCCGGCACAACATTCAAAAATCTTTCGCTATAATTGTCGTCAGCGTTTATTACTGCAAAATTACCTTCCTTTAGTCCTTTAAACAGTAATGCTTTTGCCTCAAAATAATTGTCCATTGTAATGTGATAATCTAAATGATCCTGAGTCAGATTTGTTAAAACCGCTCCGTTAAAACGGCATCCTCCAACACGGTTTTGATCAAGCGCGTGTGAACTTACTTCCATTACCACATTATCAATTTTTTCAACATCTTTTATCATTCTCAAAGTTGCCTGTAATTCAGGAGCCTGTGGAGTTGTATGCTTTGCATCACGGTATTCGCCGTCAGAGGATAATTTGTATCCGAGAGTTCCGATAAGCGCACATTTTTGGTGGTTTTCTTCAAATATTTTCTGGATTAAGTGGGTTACTGTTGTTTTCCCGTTTGTACCGGTTATACCGATAAGATTAAGACCTTCGGACGGACTTGAATAAAATCTGTCTGCAATATCCGCTATTTTGTGACGGGTGGAGGATACAACCACCTGCGGAACTTTAACATCAAGTTCTCGTTCTACAAGTAATGCAACAGCCCCGTTTTCTATAGCGCTTTTGGCATATTCATGCCCGTCTGTGTGTTCACCGACCAGACAGACAAATATGTCGCCTTTTTTTGTTGTTTTTGAATTGTATGAAATTCCTGTTATATCAATATTTTTGAAGTTAATTAAATCTTTATAATCTAAATGTTCAATCAATTCATCAAGTTTCATAATTTATTTTCTCCTTAGTCAATTTTATTTGATTTTGAGTTAGTTGCTTTATCAGGTTTAAGGTTCATAATTCTTGCGACCTGAGTTGCAACTTCGTGGAATACCGGCCCTGCAACCGTGTTTCCCCATATAGCACCAACTTTTGCACTGTCTACCATTACATAGATAAGTACTTGCGGATCTGATGCAGGCAGATAGCCGATTGAAGATGTATAGTTATATGGAGAATAACCTATAGAGTTTTCTTTAGGCTTTCTTGAAGTACCTGTTTTGGCAGCAACATTGTATCTGTCCAGTTTTAATTCCGAACGTCCGTTGTTTATACTGTCAGCAAGCAATTTTGTTATGGATTTTGCTGTTTCAGGGCTGACAACACGGGTGTAGTGAACTTTTTTGTCATATTCTTCCTGTGGATATTTTATTACGTGCGGTGTTACTCTGACGCCGTTATTGGCGAGCGCAGAAACAGCAGATGCCATTTGTATTGCAGTAACGGAAGCTCCGTAACCGTAACCCATGGTGCTGTGTAAACCTAAATCCCAGTATTTCCAATCTGTTAAAAGTCCGACAGATTCACCCGGCAAATCTATTCCTGTTTTTTCTCCAAAACCGAATTTTCTAAGCATTTCATAAAACTCTTTTGGCTGCATCATTAACGCAACTTTTAATGAGCCGATGTTGCTTGAGTGTTCAAACAGATATGTCAGATTAATATTTCCCGGATAGGGGTGGACATCATAGTCATAATTTTTAATCACCCATTTACCGATAGTCATTTTACCTGTATCAAGAATGGTTGAATTTTCATTGATTTTACCGAGTTCCATGGCACTTGCAACCGTAACTGTTTTGAATGTAGAGCCCGGCGGGAACACATCGGTTAGCGCCCAGTTTTTAATCTCGGTCATAGAAGCTTTTTTGTAATTGTTCGGGTCATAAGTAGGATAAACCGCAAAAGCAAGTATTTCACCGTTTTTAGGGTTCATAACAATGACTGTTCCGCGATCGGCTTCTTTTTCCTTAACCATTTTTTCTATTTCTTTTTCGCAAACGTGCTGGATGGCCGCATCTATTGTAAGAGTAACATTTTCGCCTTTCGGGTTTGTTGTTGTTGCAACCGGATCGGTTGTGAAATCATAAATTATTTTGCCGTCTCTGGTCTTTTGGAATTTTACGGTATTTACAACATGTTCAAGTCTGTCTTTGGCTGTGTATTCAACACCGTTTGCGATATCCGCATCAAAGTTGTAATATCCGAGAACATGAGCCGCAAGAGTGCCTTGCGGATATTCTCTTATATTTTTCTTGCCAAGACTTATTTCTCGCAGGTGTAATTTCGCAACTTCTTTTGTTGTGGCTCTGTCCAAATCCTTTTTAAGAGTGATGACAGGCCCCGGTTTTTTGAGTTTTTGCAGAAGTTTGTCTTTTGGCATTTTAAGTATTGGAGCAAGCATCTTGGCTAATTCTTCTTCTGTGTGATCATAATCCGCCGGATGGGCGTAAACATCAGAATAAACTTTATCTGTCGCAAGTTTAATACCGTTTCTGTCATAAATATCACCGCGCATTGAAAATATTCGGCCTACCCTCTGACTCTTTGCGCGGCCGCGATAATTTTTTAAATCTATAATCTGAATAAAGAACAGGTATATAATAAGCAGGGCCGCAAAAGCTATAAAAAAGAAATTCAACATACCGAGCAGGCTGTCAAATGTGCGAACTCTCTTTTCTTTTTCTGTTTCCGGTGCTCTGTTTCTTAATCTTCTGCTCAAAACGGTTTCCCCTGTTTTTATTATTGTCTGATTAATATTGTAGCACAACGGGATAGAAAAAATTACTTTATTAATTTTGTTTAAGATTTTTGTTATATAATATTTTTATGAAAAGAGTTATCTTATTTTTGGTGATGTTTTTGTTATCGGGGCTTGTTTGCGGGGCTGTCGAAGTTGTTTATCCGCGTGCGCAAAATGTCACGATAAATTCCGGTTCAACATTTTTTGTAGGGAATTCTGACAGTGAATTTAAAATAAACGGGCAGACGGTTCCAAGAAACAATAAAGGAGCTTTTGCTTATGTTGTTAAACTAAATGTGGGCGAAAATGTGTTTACGCTGGAAGATTCCGTTAAAAAACAGATTTACAAAATAACAAGGCCGGCGCCGAAAACCTATTCAGGCACACCGTCAAAACAGATAGATTTTACAGATTACAAAACTGTAATGACTGCTGGTGACACTGTACCTATGCGCTCAACACCTGTGGATGCGGGTATAAACAGACTTTCTGTTTTGCCTTATGGCGTTATGTTGACGGCAAGCGGTGAAAAAAACGGATTTTATAAAATAATTCTGGATAATCAGGACGCCGGCTGGATTGCCAAACACAGCGTCGTTGATATTAAAGAAAATCCGGCAGCCAACTTGAAGGGTTACGATTATATAGACACAGACGAGTTTTATACTTTTGTATTTCATCTTGATAAAAAAGTGCCGTTTGTAATAGAAGAAGGTTCAACAATGGTGCTTAAACTTTATAATGTAAAAGACAATTCACCTTATACAATGGAATTTCCATACGCAGAAGCATCAGGAAGCAAAAAATTGTACGGTTACAGCGGAGAATTTATTGGTAATGATTTTATCTGGAAAATTCGCAAACCGCTCAAAACAGATAAAAAGCATCCGTTAAAAGGTGTGAAAATTGCTGTTGATGCGGGCCATGGTGGGCATGAATGCGGCGCAATAAGCTGTTTTGGCGAAAAAGAAAAAGATATTAATCTTTTAATCTCAAAGGATTTGAGAACAGAATTGAAAAAACGCGGTGCCGATGTTTATATGACACGTACACACGACACATACCACGGGCTCAAAGAACGTGTCACAAGTGCCAACGAACAAAATTCCGTAATTTTGATAAGCATTCACGGCAACGCATTGCCGGATAACCTTGATCCTAACAAAAACAGCGGTACAAGTATTTTTTATTACTACGATATGGCAAAACCGTTTGCAGATTGTATTCTAAAAGAAATGACAACGCAGCTAGGAATGAATAATGACAAAGTCCGGCAGGCCAGTTTGGCGTTAGTGAGAAACACAAATGCCTTGAGTATACTTATAGAGGTCGGATACTTGATAAATCCCGACGACAGTGTGCTGCTTAGGGAATCTGATTTTCAAAAAGCAGCAGCACACGCAATTGCCGACGGAATTGAAAAATTTTTGAAATATCAAGATGAATAACTGATTACAAATTAAACCTCATCCGGTAAAGCTTTATTTAGTATATAATAACATTATGTTCTTAGAGAAATATAAAAACAGGTATAGTTTTAATTTCTTAGCCGTTTGCGGCTGGATTGTTTTTGCTTTGTTTTGCATATTTACCTGTCCTGAAATATTCACCACTTACATCATGCAGGATACTCAACATGCCTTTGGGGTAGGTGTTTCTCTTTTTGGAATTATAATATTTGCTATTATATGCATTATTCCTTTTTCTGTTATTTTAATGTTGGAGCAAATATTTAATATATCAATTAAAAATAAAAAGTTTTTAAGTAATAAAATAATTTCTAAAATACAAATATTTGGTATTATTTGTTTATTGTCACCAATATTTTTTATGGGGCTCTTGTGCCTGACTGTAATTATAGAACTAATACTAAATATGTCCGGTTGAATATCTTTATTCGTCACCTCTTTTCTGATTTTATACGTAAATTGAAACAATATTCTTATTATGACTTATATTTTTAGGACGCGCAAGTCCACGAAAACATGTAGATGAAAACACCTAGGTGTTTTCATGGATAGCCAAATGGTGAAACACCAACAATAGTCAGCGTTTCACCATTCTCATTTTTTTAATTTTTTACTATATTTTTATCGTATTTTATTCGCCCAGCGCATGTGCTTTTTGCGCAGTTTTTTCTATTACATCATAGAATAGGGCATCCGATTTTTCTTCCTTCATCACAGAAACCCCGACAAATGTACACCCGCCTTTGGTCGCTACATTGTCTATTAAATTCTGTACCGTTAATTCTCCGCGTTTTTCAACCATTCTGGCTGAACCAAGCGCGGTTTGGGTCGCAAGCAGCAAAGATTTTTCATAATCCAGCCCCAGTTTTTCTCCGGCACGAGCCATATCCTCAATTACCTGATAGAAAAACGCAGGCCCTGAACCTGAAATTGCAGTCACTATATCCATTTCTTCTTCGCTGACTTCTATTGCCTTGCCGACATTGGTTAATAAATCGACGACAAATTGAACATCTTCCGCGCTTGCATAAGCACCTTTACAAACTCCTGCCATACCTTCCTGCAAAAGCGCCGGAGTATTAGGCATTACCCGTACAACACGCTGCATTCCGATGATTTTTTCGATTTTTGCAGTGGATACACCCGCCGCAATTGATACCAGCAATTTTTCCGGAGTCAATTCTTCTTTTATCTCCTCAAGCACGGCCGGCGCGTAATTAGGCTTTGTCGCAACAAAAATAACATCACTATTCATAACAAGCGCTCTGTTATCTGTGATTACCTCAATACCTAATCTGCTCTGTGCAAGTTCGGCAATCTCACAATTAACCTCGGAGCCCATTAATTCAAGCCCTTTATTGCAGCAAGAGTTTTTAATACCCGTAATAATCGCGCTTGCCATTTTGCCGCAGCCGATAAATCCTATTTTTTTGTTCATATTAGTTAACCTGACCTTCCTTAAATGTTGACTTAAAAGTTTTTTTCATATAGCATAAAGATTATACGACAAATATAACAAAAAGGAAATATAAAAATGAGACGTACACTAGAAGGAACTAAAATTAAAAGACAACGCGTAAGCGGATTCAGAGCAAGAATGGCAACAGCAGGCGGTCAGGAAGTTATCAACAGACGCCGTGCAAAAGGCCGTCATAAATTAGCAATCACCGCTAAGAAAAGAGCGTAAGTCTGAGGCGTTGCACGCCGGTAAACAGAATTTATCAGAAAGGCGGACGTAAATGTTACCAAAGCAATACAGGCTTAAAAAAAACTCCGCATTTACTGCAACATATAAAGTTAAAAACTCCACCCACAAGGGCGGAGTAACTTTGTTCGCAGGTATAAAAAAGAAAACACCCGACACTCTCACGCGTGTCGGTTTTGTTGTAAGCAAAAAAACTCACAAACGCGCAGTAAAACGAAATCGGCTTAAACGCCTTATGCGCGAAAGTTACAGACTCCTGTTAAAAGAAAACAATCTTGGAAATTCGCAGCAATTTATGTCATTAATATTTGTGGGCGGCGAAAAAGCCTTAGGAAAAGATTTTGCCGAAATGAAAAAAATCATTAAAACATTATTGGAAGGCATAAAATGTTAGAAGGAATTTATACAGACGGCGTTTTGATGCACAAAGAAATACGCCCTAATCCCATCCAACCGCAAGAAACCTCAGGCATAACTTACGGGTCTGATGCAGTATTTCGCTACTCACTGAAAGAATCCGAATACCCGAATTTGATTATCCCCGAACCCATATATGACGGGCAGGGTGATGTTATAGAACCCGGTTATTACGGACTTGCGCTCTCTGATGACAGAAGCTTTTTGATACTTATAGTTTCTAAAAAAGCGCGTGCCATAATTCCTGTTTTTAAGATAGAAGAAGATGTAAAAGAACAACAGCGGCTTAATGATCCTGAATATAAAAAGCAACTTAAAAAAGAGGCAAAAGAACGGGAAAAAACGAACAAAAAACGTGCAAAAGTCGGTATGCCGCCTGATGAACCTTATGTGCACATGGATGCCTCAATTGAATATGATATCAAGGGCGGCTATTACCTGATAAAGTATGAACGCGGCACAATAAAGGCCTGGGGCGCGATTAAGGGGTAAAGGTTTTATTAACTTTATCGAAGTTGTAGCAATTTCCATTGGTGTTATGTGCTAAAATTTAACAGGATAATCGTCCTTTATTTCCCAGCCGTCAAGCATTATTAATGCAGAGCACACCTGTGAACCGGAAGAACTTTCAGACTCCAAGTCACGTTTTATATTGTTTAAAATATATTCCCTATTGTAATCCTCAGGTTTTGTTACTTGCCATGTATAAGGTTGAAAAGAATACCTTTTGTTGAATTTATTATAGAATAAAAAGCTGAATTCATTAACACATGGTTTGCGGTATTCCTTTTTGAGGCCTTTTCTATCTGTATAGTAATAAACATGGATAAGACCGTTAAAGTTATCGACAACATGGTTGTTATCTTTTCCTGTTTCTTCATCAATATCAGGCGTATTTGCTGCCCAATTAGTTAGTCTCATAATACTTCCATCGGCGAAAGTAGCCCTGTACGTTGGTATTTCACTGATTTCGTCCATTTCGATACTTTCATCAATAATTTTGACATAAGGTTTTAAATACTTATGAAACCAATTTTTCACTTCTTCCGGGTTGCGTGCAGAACTAAAACCGTCCCAGTTTTCCATTGGCCCATATTCTGCAATAGCCAGATTGGTGGCGTTGGACATGACAGAGTAGAATTTTTTCAGCTTGTTTACTGTAACTGTTTTTTTGTATTTTGTAATTAGTGCAGGTATTGTCAGTGCAGCAACTATACCAATTATCGCGAGTGTGATTAACACTTCAGCAAGAGTGAATGCAGTATGATGATTTTTCATAAATAGCTCCTTTTGTTCTAATATTAGCACGCTTTGTTCTTAATTTAGCACTAAAATAAAAAAATGCAAGAAGGCGCTAAAGAAAATAGAAATTTATATAAAAAAATATTAGGAGAAATAGTAAAAAAATACAGACAGGAGCAGAAAAAATCTATTAGTCTGGTTTCTGCCGAAATAGGTATGACAAAATCAATGTGGGCGGATTTGGAAAGAGGGATAAAAGATCCGCAGTTGAGCACAATAATAAGAATGGCCGAAGGGATGAATGTTACGGCATCACAGATAATTATTGACTTAGAAAAACAGTTGGGTAAAAATTTTACATTGATTGATTAAATCGGTTTTATATTCGTTTTATATTGCCACGGCGCAGACAAATAGAGTTTTTATTATTTAGGTTAATTTTTTGTTACATTATATTATCGTCAGACAATTTTTGTAATTCACATGTTTTACAAAAAGCATAGAAAGGTGTGTGAATATGACTTTTAGTGTGCAGAATAATGTGGCAATAATAAACGGTAATAGCGGCATTTACGATAACAAGATCGCAAATCCTTCAATAAGATATGGCCGCAACGCAGCTGCAAATCATTTTGATTATTTGAATAAACTGTCCGGAGCAGCTGCAATACCGTCACAAAATAGTGTTACGACCGGAGGTAATCTTCTAAAAAGTCATATAACAGAACTGAATACAGATAAATTTGTAAAATCAAATGAGGAATACCTAAAATCATTGCCGCCGCTTGATTTTGAATATCAATATATGCCGCAGGAAGGTAAAGTTGATAAATTAGCACTACTTGGCGCAGCATTTGAAGAAATGGGCGGCAGGATATCAATGAGCGTGGCTGAATTAACTCAAAAACTTCGTCAGGCTGTGCCAAACGCATCAGCAAGAGCGATTGATATAAATAATGATAATAATGTGGATGTTTCAGAATATGCAACAACGATTTTAACAGCAGATATGCTGAGTAAAAATCCGAATGCGCTTGATGGAAGGAACGTAACCGGAAAAATTAATAAACAGGGATTGTATAATAATATTGCCTATGTAATGCCGCAGAATGAAACGGTTGCGAAACAAGAATTTGCAAAAATTCATCAGGCATTTGACCTTGCAAATGCAGGACAGGACTTTGCTGCAAATAATAATTGACGCTATTTTATGGCGGTGACGCCTTGCTAAAAGGTGCGGTGTTGGGGAAAAGTACGGGGTACTTGATTTTTGATTTTCAGCGTGTAATAATGAATTGGAAAAGATGTTTGCGAGACATTTTTTGAAAAGAGAAGTTAACGCGGGATGGAGCAGTCTGGTAGCTCGTCGGGCTCATAACCCGAAGGTCGTTGGTTCAAATCCAGCTCCCGCAACCAATTGATATAAGTGGCTTTTAGAAATTTTCTAAAAGTCACTTTTTTAGTTTTTGCAACACATTTCACTACACATTAGAATAAAAAAGCTGAAAACGCTCTCATTGATTGAATAAGAAGTGTAACAAATTTTATAGCATAAATATCGTAGGTTTTAATTATTCCAACACTTTTTCCCACCCCATACAGCCCGTTTAAGTGTGGAATGAGGTTTCTTAGTCGTGGACACAAGTTTTCGGCTGTAACCCTGCTTGGTTGCTCGCATTAAACGGCATTACAGGTCTTGCTAATCGCAAGCCCTTTCAGCCTCTGCTCGCAATCCGCTTTTCTCGGTTGCAAAACCGCCGGCGGTGATTAAAAAGAATGAGAGCATTCTCCGGCTGATGATGAAAAGTTTATTGGGGTGAGGTATAAAATTACCAAGAAATTATTTTAGCAAAAATGTCCGTACATATTTATGAGCAAGGGCTAATTCATCTTTATTTAGTTTATCAAGCATTGT
>CALUUH010000027.1 GCA_944323875.1 Candidatus Gastranaerophilales bacterium | reverse complement strand
TCGGTGCTACTTCCTTAATAATCATGGTCGGTGTTGCGCTTGACCTTATTAATCAGGTAAAAACCCACTTGCTGGCACGAAATTACGAATCCTTCTTAAAGGATAAGTAGTCAGTAGTCTAGTATAAAAATAACCTCTGATACTCAGGGGTTATTTTTTTGTAAATAAAATAGCTATTTACTACAATGAAAGTGAGGATTAAAAAAGTTAGTATATAAATGTAAATCCTCAACTCTTCTGATTGCTCAGTTTTGCCTCTCAATTTATGGGGGGCTTTTCCTTAGTTATTTAAAATCAAGTAAATCCTTGGGCTCAACCCCGAGGACATCAGCAATAATTTTCAGCTTGGAGAGCGTAATATCGGTTTTTGCGGCATATAACCCGAATGCTACACAGGATCCGTTTAATAACCAGTTCAGTGCAACAAGCAATTCAATGGCGATATTGTATGATGTATCAGGTAACAAAAATCCGAACACAAACGGTAAAGATATAGGAAAGATAAACGTAGAAGAATTAGCTAGCGTAACAGGGTGTATGATACCGGAATTAGCTGATACTATGTGCATAACACAGATATTAGCCGACACAGGATATAGCCCTATGACATTAGATGAGTGTAATCAAGCTGTACAAGAAGGCAAACTCGGAATAAAAGCATGTTATCTCAATAAGGATTATTGGACAGGGGCAGTAAAAGCATGCGGCGGAGTCCAAAACATGCCAACCAAAGATCAATTAGCACAGCTGGCAAACTATCTATACAATACAGATAGTGTAAGCTCAAGTGGAATAACATACGAAGGTCTGGATACCGAAAAAGCCTCCCAATTCATCTCTGCCTCACCAGCTTCTAATTACTTCTATGTTTGGTCTGTGCAAGAAAGCAGCGATGGCAACGCATGCCGCCGCAACTTCTACTCGACAAAAACGTACTTGCAATGCCTCGGCCGCCATAGCAGCGGCAGTCTCGCGGTTTGTGTTTCCAACTAAGGACTTTGGACTTAGGTAGAAGGCACTAAGTTACTAAGGCACTAGCGGATTTGCGTACGGACGGAACGCGAGCCGGCAGAGGTCGAAACGGCGGCGTTGCAGACCCGTTTAACGCCGGCGAGTAAGACAGCAAAGCGAGTCCGGATAGCGAACGGAACGAGCCGTCACACTATAGCCCTCATAAATTTACAAAAAAGCCGTGTCTCTGTCTATCGAACTTAACCAATATCACGTCCGCCAATATTCCCTCTTTCCACGAATATAACACCCGCAAGGATTGTCTTAGTGCTGCTATGTTTCCATCCTGACACGGTTCGACAGCTTACGCCATTATACCCTTGAACGTCAACGAAAATATTAACTTCTTTAATATCCGCTAAGCCCTCACAACAGGCTCTGCACCCCGCATTAGCTTCGGGTCGAGGGATCGCAAATCCCCGTGGAACACGGCATATTTATACTAGCATAAAAATATTATTATTCCAAGCTACTTAAATAAAATCTTCTTACCGGATAATTTACGCAGAGTATATCCGACCGCCATCACTCCAAGCGTTGCAAGAAAAACCTTAAAACTTCCGGCCTTAAAGTCTCTTCGCGCTTCAGGCGCAACTGTATAAACAAACGGATTAACCTGTTGTGTATCCTGTGTTTGTTGCGTTTGTGATCTGAATAAAGTATGTGAGACCGCAGCTATTTTCATACCTTTATATTAAATCAAACCCCTAAAAATTTTGCTACTTTATTAAGAAATATTACCATAATAAATTAGACGGTTATCTGATACATAAATTGATGATGAATTATATATTTTTACAAGTGAAAGGAGTATATATGACAGAAAAACTTGAATTATATAAATGTAATGTATGCGGAAATATAGTAGAAGTTGTCATATCAGGTGAAGGCGAGCTTGTTTGCTGCGGAGAACCAATGAAACGACTTAATGCCGGTACAAATGATGAAGCTGCTACGGAAAAACATGTTCCTGTATTTGACCATAATGACGATAAATCCTGCATAATTCGTGTAGGTGCAGAACCGCACCCGATGATTCAGGCTCATTACATCATGTTTATTGAAGCTATATCGGATGACAAAGATTGTATTATACGTAAATATTTGCATCCAGACGATGAGCCCAAAATGCAGCTTAAAAATTTTGAAGAAAAATTTTTCGCAAGAGAATTTTGTAATATACACGGTTTATGGGAGGCACAAAGTGATTAACGAGAAAATACAAAATGTACTTAACGCGCAAATTAACAAGGAATTTTATTCAGCTTATCTTTATCTTGCTATGTCTGCTCACTTTGACGAAATTGGTCTTAGCGGTTTTTCCAATTGGACCAAGATTCAGGCACGCGAAGAAGTAGATCATGGAATGATTTTGTTTGATTTTATTATTGAAAGGAACGGTAAAGTAGAACTTTCACAAATAGATGTTCCTGAAACGAGTTTTGGCTCTCCGCTCGAAATTTTTGAAAAAATATACGAGCATGAAAAATATGTAACAAGCAGCATAAATTGTGTGGCCTCAATGAGTGACGAAGAATGTGATCTTGCAGCCAGAAACTTTATCGACTGGTATATCGCTGAACAGGTCGAAGAAGAACGTAATGTATACAAAATAATATTAAAATTAAAGATGTTCGGAGATGACAAATCCGCACTTTTCCATATTGATAAAGAACTCAACAGCAGAGAATATAACCTACATGTCTATAAGTAAGTGATGCTGAAATATTTGAGCCGCATAAATAATTTTATGCGGCTTTATTGAATTATTGCAATTTTGTAATCAATTTGTCTGTTTTTTTCTGATAGAGTATGATAATGGTATGAATGATGGGAAAATTGTAATTGTAGATGATGAAAAAATAGTAACTTCAGCTTTCAAGGCTCTTTTCAAAGTTGAAGGGTTTAAGAATGTCTTTTTGTTTAACTCTCCTAAAGAAGCACTTTCTTACCTTAAAAAAGATGAGCCGGATTTAATTATATCCGATTTCCTCATGCCTGAGATGAACGGACTGCAATTCTTAACCGAAGCTAAAAAATTATACCCCGAAACCAGCATGATTCTTTTGACAGGCTATGCTGATAAAGAGAATGCCATAAAGGCAATAAATGAAATAGGGCTTTATAAGTATATTGAAAAACCGTGGGACAATGACGATTTAATTGTAAATATCAAAAACGGTATTGAAAGAAGTCACATCCTGAGCAATTTACGTTCAAAAATATCTGAACTTGAAACCGCACACAATGAATTGGAAAAATATTCAACACGTTTGGAGACTCTGGTTGCCCAGCGTACGGAAGAGTTGCTTCAGGCAAACAAAAAACTCAGCGGGATTATAAATTACTGTGCTGACGGAATAATAGTTATTGACGAAAAAGGCCATATTGAACAGGTAAATCCGGCCTGCGAAAATATGACAGGACTTTCAGAATCCGCTCTTTGCAAAAAGAAATTTCAGGAGATTGCATATTCTGATAAATTTGAACAAAATGATGCGTCCCATAACAAGAACGGCGAAATTTTCGGGCTATCGGAAGAAAGAAATGAAATTGTACTGAGAGATTATTACATAAAAAATGCCCTGAGCGATGATGCCATGCCGGTTGAAATAAGTTTTGCACTGATTTCTGCTGAGGACAGCAAGGAGCATAAGTATGTCGGCGTTATAAGAAATGTAGCTGAGCAAAAAGAAACAGAGCGCCTGCGTGATGATTTTATTGCAACTTTAACACATGATATGCGCACACCGCTTTTAGCGGCAATACAGACTCTTAAATTCTTCCTGGACGGTGCATTGGGTACACTTGACGAAAAACAAACGCTTTTGCTCTCAACTATGCTTCAAAGTAACGAAGATTTACTTGGATTAGTGAATGCACTTCTGGAAGTTTATCGATTCGAAAGCGGCAAGCTTGAACTTTGCAAAACAGTTTTCAATGCAAAAGACCTTGCAGAACAGTGTTATGAAGAACTAAAACCGCTTGCGGATAAAAAAGATATTGATTTTACACTTGAGTGCAATATTGATGACGATCTGGAAATATGCGCGGATCGTGCGGAAATTAAACGCGTAATGATTAATTTGTGCGGAAATGCAGTTAATTATACTGATAAGTCCGGCAAAATTGTTATCTTGCTGAAATCGCACAACAAGGATTTGATGTTTTCTGTCACTGATAACGGAAACGGTATACCTAAAGAAGATATCCCGCATTTGTTCAAGCGTTTTTCACAAGGGACAACTAAAAAACGTTCAACAGGCACAGGTCTTGGCTTATATCTTTCCCGTCAGATTATTGAGGCTCACGGGGGCAAAATCTGGGTTGAAAGTAAAATTAAAAAAGGCAGTGAATTTTCATTCTTGTTAACCGATGTTGTAAAATCAAATAAAAACATTAAGAATAAAAAAGAAGGTGTTTATGGCAAACATTAAAGTAATAATAGTAGAAGATCATGATATGGCGCGGCTCGGGCTTTCTGTTATATTAGGAAACTCCCCTGATATTGAAATAGCCGGCATGTACGCTGACGGTCAGGAAGGTGTTGATAATGCCTTAAAACTCAATCCTAATGTTGTTGTTATGGATATCGGACTCCCGACAATTGACGGAATAGAAGCAACCAGAAAGATTAAGGCTGTAAATCCTGATATTAAGGTTTTGATGTACACCTCACGAGAAAATGAAGATGATGTATTAGATTCTTTTCAAGCAGGCGCCGACGGATATATTACCAAGGGTGCAACAGCTGAACAAACCGTTGCTGCATTAACTGCTGTCAGTGAAGGAGCCGGCTGGCTTGACCCTGCTATTGCTAAAATAGTTCTTACTAATATCCGCAGAAGTTCTGCAACAACTGAAAAACGCGGCGAAATTAACTATAAATTGGGTAAAAATCTTTATGGATTGACTGAACGGGAAATGGAAGTGCTGGCTCTGATTGTTGACGGGCTTACTAACCCGCAGATTGCAGACAAACTTTTTATCTCTATTTCTACAACCAAAACCCATGTTCACAGCATTCTGCAAAAACTTTATGTAGAAAGCCGTTCAAAAGCAATTACAATGGCAATGAAAGAGGGTTTGGTATAGATGATTTACGCACTTGCGGTAATTGTAGCCGGTCTTTTTGCATTTATTTACACAGATGGCGACCTGCCTAAAGCCCCCAAAGATGCCCGCAAGCAAGAGGCACAGTATATCCGTGATGTAAAAAAACAGGATGCCAAGCAAGAATATAAACGTGCCAAACAGGACAAATATCCGTCCGGTTTTATGACTATGGAAGAATACAACAAGCTTTCCGCGCCAAAAGACAAGATGAATGAAGAAATAGAAGTTCCAAAGATAGAAAAGCCTGCTGATATGAAATATGTTCCTCAGCCGACATATAAAATTGTCCGATACAATAATCCGCCGGGAAGTCCGGAGATTTCTTTGAAAACAAGATTTCACGAAAGACGTCAGCAAAACGCGCAAGGTGTTGTTTCACCTGATTTCTCCATAATGGTTTATCCGTCTGTTTATTACTATCCGGAAACCGGTGGAGCAGCGTGTGACCTCTTTGTTATTAAACTTCAGGAAGATCAGACTAATTTGAATAAAATCCTAACTGCTAATACTCAGCACAGGCTGCCTGATCCTATTTTGTCAACAGATAAAGAAATTTCTAACAGCCGATCTTTCAGGACAATAACCCCGATTGATTTTTCTACAGACGGGACTAAGCTGCTGGCAAAAGAAAAAATCGGGTCAACACAGGACGGTATCTGGCAGACAAATGCTCTTGTATATGATTTTACAAACAATGTTTCCTATGATCTTGTTGAAGTTCGAGATGCAATAATTTATTACTGGAAAGAATATAAGGGGCTTAACCTTGAAGAAGTACGCTGGGATATTTATCCGTTAGGATTTGATCTAAATGAACCGGACAGAGTTGTAATAAATGCTTATGCTTACACAGGTGACGATCCGGTTTCTCTCGGAATATGGAGTGTTGACTACAAAGGTGAACAGTCACGGCTTGTTACGTTCAAATATTCAGATATTCAGGTATCAATGAACGGGTATAAAATTGTTCAGGACGGCGTCGTTCCTCTGGCACTTGTACAAGAGGAAGAAGAACTACAAAAAAAAGCTGACAAGCAGGCCCAAAAAGACAAGAAAAAACGTGACAAAGCCGCTGATAAAGAACTGGAAAAACAATATAAGGAAAAATTAAAACAGATTGATGCTGAATATAAAGCAGACCTAAAAGAATTTGAGCGTCAGGAACGTATGAAGGGTACAACAGAATTTAATGACATCCCGAATGCATACGCAGACAAACGATTAAAGGAGTTGGAACGTCAAATTCCTAAAGATGAACAGAAACTGCAAAAACAAACAGAAGCAATAGAAAAATTGGATGCGGAAATAGAACAGCTTAAGCAGGAGATTGAACAATCAGGTTCTGAGTCGATTTAATTAACTCTAATTTTTGAGCGCGTGAAAGCTTTTTTATCATATATTCAGTATGCAACGCATCCTGTTTAGACTCAAATTCCTGCTGAAAAACAATTTTTACCGGTTTATTGGCACGTGTATATTTTGCGCCCCTGCCTTCCAAATGTGCTTGAAAGCGTTTCTCAATATTATCCGTGTAGCCGCAATAGAGGGTATTACGTTCAGTTAACAAAATATATACATAGTGACCTTTTTTCATATATTCATTATAATTATAGAAATATGAATGATAACAGCCGTTTGTAGGAGTTTTTTTATTTATTAATAAAAAAGCAGGCTTGGCCTGCATTGGGGAAATTTTAAAAGGAAAATTAAGTAGAATTCATTATGAATATAATTTAAAGTTTCTTTCAACGTTTTTATCAAGAGCAGATTTGATAGAGTCATACTCTGTCTGTAATGCTGTATGCTCTGTATCGATATTTTTTAATTCCATATCATATACTTTATCTTTATTTTCTATTTTGTTCATTGCTTTGTTATATTCTGCCTCAGCAATTGTAACGGCAACATCATTTGTCTGTTCAGTAATATCGCTGCAACTTGTAAAAGTAATGGTGCTCCAGTTATTATCTTTATCAACCTGTTCCATTTTTACTAGGCCGCTTTCTAACGCATACCTCATCCATTCAGCACTTGATGCAAGTCCGTTTTCGATAACCTTATATCCGCCGCTTGTCATTCTGTTGAATAAATTAGTATACCATTCAGCTTCCGCATCTGCATTAGCGTCGCCATCGCCTTCTTTAATGTAGGCATATTTAGGCTCGCCGTAAACATTAAATACTTCATCAATAGCTTTTACATCGGCAACGTTCTGATAATCTGCTGTTGTTCCGCCTCTATCTAATGCCCATTTGTAATCAGAGAGGTTTGCATAATTATCAAATCCTACATCCGTGCCAAAAATGAATTGAGACAATGCCTGAGATGCAGCTACATAGTCATTGTAATATTGTTGGAAATTAGCACTACCTTGTGCAACATCATTGAATTGTGATGGATCAAATGCATTAACCATAGCATCATCAAAATATTCAATGATATTTTTCAAGTTGTTAAAATAAACATCCTGATTATGACCATTCAACAGTGTTTCGGTAACCGTAATTTTATCATTACCCCAGGTGAAGTTAAATTTGATATTTTCGGTATTAACCCCATCATCATAGAAATTAATGTTGCCTGATTGAATATTGCCATCCCAAATGTGTTCGCCGTCTTCATCTTGTGGAACAGGTTCATACGTGCCAGTTTCATCATCAACTAGCTCATAGGTATAATTGTATGTTCCGCTGCCAGGACTAGTTTCTTCTCTTGTTACACGAACAACATCACCATTCAAGTCAAGATATGCGACATCTCCATCATAGTCAACTTCAGTTGTATATCTTTTAGTTGTATCATTTACATATTTACAATCTTCAAGCATTTTATCAATATAAGCCCCAAAGCTCAAATAGCTTACAGCACCATTCATGTCAACATATTCATAGTTTGCATCCTTGTAAAACTTGTCTTGATCATCCATTTTGCTGACAAGTTCTTGGAACGCATAGAAATATGCTATACCTTTGCTAGTATCCTCTCCACGTACATAATTGAGTATCTGTTCGTAGGTCTGCTGACCAACGCCATCGACATTCACAGAAAATCCATTGGCGTACTCACGCATAACATCTTCCATAACCTTGTCATAATTTTCTTTAGCAGTAAGGTATGTGTCTTCCAATTTAAGATAAGAGTTATAAGCAGTACTCATCATTGAGTTTTCATAACCGGCATGAACTCCGCCATCTTCCTGGTTGCCTTCATATATTTCTTGTATTTCGGCAGCATTATATCTTGAATAATTAGTGGTAGTTGTGCCGTCAATGTTGTTTTCTGTATTAAGTTTAATAGCGTCTGTACCATACAGATTTTCTAATTCTTCGAAATATGATGTTCTGTATTCAAGTCCATAAGATTTCAAGAATGTTTCAAGATCCCCATCTGCCTCTTCAAACCTCTTACCGTCTGTTTCGGATACAAGAATTTGACCTGAAGCATTTGAAATACCATACTGATTGTTATATTCATTATATGCAGTCATAGAATTAAAGGTTAATTTTTGATATGATGCTTTATTATTTTCATCATAATTCGTAAACATATACTGGGCTTCATTCAATGCATTAATATAGTTTTCACTTACCTGTGAACTTTCTGTTGCAAGGCGCATTTTCTGGTTGTTAATAAGCTGGGAGCGCAATTCATTATCCGACATACGCGTCGTGATAGATAAAAGTCTAGCTTGTGATGCTGCCATACCCATAGTAAGTCGCCTTTCATATACTTAGTTTTCCTTACTATTGGTATCGGTCTTTTTTAGCTTATTCTTTAATATTAATAGGGATTTGTTACAAAAAATTTACAATTTTTTCAAAGCTCTACTTAGTCTCTGCAATTTGTTTTTATCAGTACCAATTCCGCATAAAAGCATGGTTGATTTATCATTTGTGCGCTCATCTTCAATATCAAAATCATTAAATAATTTTTCAGAAAGTTCATAGCCGGAGATTTGCGGCTTCTTTATATTGATTTTTGTTATATCATCCCCGTAAAATTCACAATTAGCACCATTTTTAGCTAATTCAATATTATCAAGTAATTTTTCAATCGATTTGCGGCCGCGCCTTGAACTAAGAAACTTTATGTTGGCTTCAATTGTTGCCAGAAGCGAATATGATGGAGAAGTAGTATTGATCATCTGTAAAGCAGATGTCGGATCAATTGAATTACTATGCAAAAGAGCTGTAGGATTCAGGCCGCCTGCTGTTTTATGAAGCGATTGAATACAAAAATCTGCAATTTTCACGGCTGATTCCGGCAGCCTGTCTGAGAACGGGTAAAGCGCGCCATGAGCCTCATCCACAATAAGAATAGTGTTATATTTTTCACACAACGCTTTAAGCTCTTTAACATCAGACACCATACCTTCATAAGTCGGGGATGTAACAATAAGCGCTTTTATACTGTTTTCTTTGAAGTATTGCTCAAGATTATTCGCCTGAGTTCTGTCGGCAATACCCCATTCTTCAATGTTACGGACATCATAATATACAGGCACTCCGCCTGCAAGTTTAACAGCATTTAAATGGCATGGATGCGCCTTTTGCCAGATTAGGACATTATCACCGTTTTTAACACATGCCAGTGTAGCCGCAATAACGCCGCTTGTAGAGCCATTTGTCAGAAATTTGGTATATTTAGTTCCATAAATTTTTTGAGCATCATTTTCAGCCCTTAAAAGTGCATTCACCGGATCATGCGCATCAGTTTCAGAGATATCATGCTTATAAAACTGCATAAATTTGTGAAATATGAAAAATTTTTGGGCATGAGACGGGGTGGTAAAAAGCGTTTTTCTGTTTTTATGTCTAAATAATTGTAGCAGACTCATATTATTTGTTATCTATTTCAATGCTTCTTTTGGTACAATATTGTATCAAGGTCATTTTATCAATATCTGAATTGAAGTTAAAACGCCCTGATAATGTATAGGAGCCATCATTATTTTTCTCAATTCTGATCGGAGAAAAATGGCATTCCACACTTTGTATTTCTGATAGCGGCAACAAAATGGTGTATACGCCTTCAATATTTATATTTTCTTTTGTCTTAAACTTCATACCGCCAGCAGAAATATCAAGAGTAGCTATTTTATGAGTAATATTGTCGCCGACTAAATCTAAATCATGCATGTATTTAATACGAGTATATTGACGTCTCTGTAAAAACTTGTGTTTTGCAGGATTAGCAACACGAATTACTCTATCCTGAATATCTTTAGGATAGGAGGTAAAGAACAATGTTCCGTAACGGGTTTGAGTATAAAATTCACAATAGTTATGTTTAAGCATGCCGACTGAATCGTAATCAAGAAGGACAGTAAATCCCTCAGGAGTTACTTCGGTAATAGTACCTTTATTAGCATTATGAAAATCATGCGGTACAACTGTTATTCGTCTGTCTTTTTCTATTAATTCTCTCATTATACACCTCAAAATTTTAACGATTACTTTTATTATAGTAAAATTTACAGTGAATGTCAAAATTTTTAATAAATATTTAAAAAGTAAAAACTGAACAATATAAAAACAAAATTAAGGAATTTGCAGATAAAATAAAGAGAATACCAGATATTACAAAACTCAAACAATTATACTTTAACTTTTTCTCTATAGCTTTCAGGAAGCGGAGATTTGTTTTCGTATTCAGCCAATCCGGCTATCTGCTGACACCATTCATAAATAATTACATCTTCCGGCAACTGGTAAGAAATTGGTTTACCGATATGTATTCCGACATTTTTGCGTGTAAACGGTTTGAGTTTCGGGTATCCGTCCCAGCCGGATATTGCGACAGGAATAATATCAGCCTTGGCGTTTTTAGCTATTACAACAAAGCCTTTTTTGATATCCTCAAGTACGCCGTAAGGTCTTATGCCGCCCTGTGGAAATACGCCCAGAGACCAGCTTGTTGATAAAATATCGCGGACTGTTTTAAAAGTTGCTATTTCCGGCTTGTTTCTGTCTACGGCAAAAGCGCCGAGGCGTTTGATAAGCCAGCTTCTCTTTTCCTCAGGGACAAAAAGTTCTTTTTTGGCCATATACGCAATAGGACGTCTTACTGCCATTGAAACATACAAAGGATCAAAGTGTGACACATGGTTTGCCGTATACAAAAATTTATCTGATTTTCTGTGTTTCTTTGATAAATTTTCGCGGCCGGTTATTTTAAAATTATAAAATATCATAAAGAACGGAAACACAACTGTATATAAAAAAGTCATGTAAAACATTGTTCTGAAAATATTGTATTCGTAAGGATATCTTCTGTTATAATTCCTAGCTTTCTTACCCATTCCAACAACTCCTGTTAAACTTCACATTTTTCTTCCGGCACATACTCATATCCGGTAAGTTCCTGTATTGACTTACCCCATTTTTCCATCATATCATCTATATCATCACTATATGGAATAACTTTGCCTATTTTCACTATAATTTTTCCGGTAAACGGTACTCTTTTGACGATATTTGTACCAATAATCCCGACCGGTAATATTCCGCACTTTGTAATTTTTGCTATATTTGCAAATCCTTTGGTAACACCCGTTATTTTACCGGGTTCTTCTCTCGTGCCCTGCGGAAATATACCGAATACCCAGCTGCTGTCTTTAATTGATTTTACTGTTTTTATAGTAGATGGGCCTAATTTTTCACGATTTACAGCAAAAGCTCCCAGCCAGTCCAGAAAAATTCTCAACAGCCAGAAGTCAAACAATTCTTTTTTTGCCATAAAAGCGACATGACGCGGCATAACCGCAGCAATTAAAGGCGGGTCTAATGTAGATAAGTGATTAGGAGCAATAATGTAATCGTTACTTTTGGGAATATTTTCTTTACCGTAAACTTCTAACCTATAAACCAGCTTCAGGCGCAGCATGTACAAACCTTTACAAACAATGGTTTGAAATATTGAACGAAACCAGTTATAATCACTTGCAGTTCTTTTGGTACAGTATGTTTGTTCTGATGACATTTTTCCCTCCGATAATATTAGTATACTACAAAATTTTTATCATGCCATTGTACGATTGGATTTTTCATGTATAATCAAAAAGTAGTGACCTGGTGACTATTATTCACTTTACTATTGAATTAACTTAAAGGATTTATTACTGAGGAGAGACTATGGAAACATACAAAAAATCAAACATTGAGTTGGAAAATGAGTTATTTAAAAGCGTTTATGACAAAACACCTGACTATATAAAAAATCTTGATTTAATAGATTTAGACAGCGATGGTGAAATTACTTTCACACTAAAAAAAGAACACCTGTTACCTTACGACAAAATAATAAATCCGCAAGGATTAAATTTACAGGAATGGTTTGCAAATTATGCAAAAGAAGCAAAGGTTTCAACAGCAGGCATACGCGGCCCGCAAAATATTTTGTATCCACAGGACACAAGATTTCCGATCAACCTTATCGGTATAGTTCTTGCAACACTAGCAAAGGCGCTGGTTGCCAAAGAAAAATATCCTGATAAAAATATTTTAAAAATCGCAGGACGTGAAGTAAGATACAACTCCGATAAATTTTTGGATGCAATAGCGAGAATACAAGCGGCAAACGGTATTAAAACACTTGTTCCTGAGGGAAGAAAAACTATTCCTATCTGGCTTGCATCTTTTCTTGCTTTCAAATTGGATTTGCTTGGCGGGGAATACATTACATCAAGCCACGGAATTTCCGTCAAAAATGCAACTAAGGACTTGAACTCTCAAGGCAGCCAGTATTTGCCGGAAGAATCCATGGAATTTGTCAACAAAATTCAGGAAATATTTGACGAAACTCTGAAAAAAGGCAGCTATGAAATAAAACTTGCCGCAAAAAATAATCCGCTAATTGATGAAAAAATTATGGCTAAGCTAAACGACGGGGTGGATTTATATGTAGAATATCTACAGTCTGGAGTTGCACAGAAATTCAATCTGGATTTAATAAAACATTTTGACGGGAAAATAATCATTGAAAATGTCGGCGGCTCCGCACACAGAACACTCAGCCGCGTTCTGGAAAAACTGGGGCTTGAAGATAAATTTGTCTGGTTTAACACAGAAGAAGATCCGTTCTTCCACTCTATCGGCAAATACGCTCATACACCGTCCGGTGAAAAAGCCTTTTATGACTATTCTGTTGATGCGACAGTAATATCTAAAAGGAAAAACGGCGAAAAATTTTTCCCTGTCATCGAAACAATGCACTATGAAGAAAAGCTTAAAAATTATCCTGTCGGAACAGTTGTTTTGATAACCGATCCGGATCATGACAGATTAACAATTACGCAGACAGAAAGCGTCAACCGCATCCCTGTACTTGAAGAAGCCGGAATTGATTATATCAAACTTGATGACAACAGAGTGCTGACTGTGTTCACTGCAAATCAGGCGTTCTTAATCCTCATGGATTTTTGGGCAAAACAGTTAAAAGCTCAAGGCCTGTGGGACAATCACCCGAGATTTATGATAAAAACAACAGCCTCAGCGCTTTCATGGGATGAATGGGCTGCGCATAACGATGTAAAAGTTGTAAATGTTCCTGTCGGCTTCAAAGAAATTGCAAATATTATGAAAAAAGTTGAGTTGAAACTCAAAAAAGCTCCTGATAAAGAAGTAATTATTGATGACGTATTCGGAAATTCCATTAACCTCGGTGTAAATCCGCGTTTATTGTTTGGCGGAGAAGAATCCGGCGGAATGATTATGGGCAGTGATAAATTAATCAAATCACTTGCCGGCCGCGAAGCAATTGCAATGCGTGAAAAGAGTGCAACAGAAGCGATAATGATAGCATCAGCACTTGTTGCCAAACTCGCTGACTGCAAAAAATCTTTGTCAGAACAGTTAATAGAAATTTTTGATGAGAACAAAATTGTCGGCCGTTTTGACACACGTGTTGATATTGCTTACTACAACGAATCAGAACCGGATATCAACAAGCTTAAAGAAGCGAAAATTGCAGGGGAGGCTAAACGTACACAGAACGATTTATTCTACCTGACAATGGCTATTGCGTTTAAGGAAGGCATAATGACGCTTGATAATATCATAGAAGTATTAAACGACTCATTCAAGAGCCTTATATTTGATAATTTAAAGTCCGTAAAATTTGTCGGTGACGGTACATATCTTGAATTTGACGATAAATACATAGAAATACGTCCGTCCGGAACTGACGCAAAAACAAAGGCTTATGCAGGCGGATTAGATAAACATATCCTTGAAACTTACGCCGGAGCAATGGGTAATTATTCAGGAGAACGCACTGCACTACACAGAAAATATATTAGCGACGAATTTTATGAGTCAGCTAAAGAAAAAGCAATGGATTACTATCTGGCTTTTGTAGATAAAGATGCTAACAACGAGCCGTTTGTAATTCCTGAATATAATTTTTAATTCTAGTATGTAAATAAAAAATCAGAAATTATTTTTATGGGTGTTTATTCACCCATTTTTTTAACTGCTTTTTTAGCAAACTCAATTGCCGGCATTTCATCAGTAAAGACATGGTGGCGGCCAACTTGTTCAAGTATTTTATGCTCCTGCAACTGATTAAGCACTGCTTCATCCGGAATAACAAGCAAAATTCGTATATGCTGGCTTCGTAATCTTTCTATAATATCTTCAAGCGCAAATATTGCAGAGATGTCTAGCAAATCCGTTGCATCATAGGTCAAAATAAGAATTTTAGTTCCGAGCATAACATCAAATTTTGATATAAGCTGTGTTGCAGAACCAAAGAAAAATTGTCCGTCAATATGCGCAATTCTGATTTTGTGATGAAAATCTTCCTCTACATTTTTTTCAAGGGTCAAGACTTCTTTCTTGTGTACAACTTTATGGACAATTCTTGCCTTGTCCGCAACTCTTTTGGCATATAAAAGTGCGGCAAGTGTTATTCCGGCCCCGACAGCAACAATCAAATTATAAAATACAGTCAGCAAGAATACCAGAAGCAGAACATACAAATCCTCTTTCGGCGCAAATTTAATTACTTTTAGCAGTTTGACATCAATTATATCATATCCGATTTTGATTAAAATTCCGGCCAGAACTGCCAGCGGAATTTCGGCCACAAAACCGGAGAATTTAAACAACAAAAGCAGCAGAACAACAGGAGTTACAACCGCCGCCACTCGCGTTGTTGCACCTGCCTTAAGAGCCGCAACAGTTCTCATTGTAGCCGCCGCGCCCGCAAGTGAGCCTGTAAGTGCGCATACAGCATTCCCGATACCCTGTGCCAGAATTATCCGTTTCGGATTACTCGGGGTTTTGGTTAAAGAATCACACACAAGGCCTGTCAAAAGGCTTTCGGCCGTCAAAATAATCGCAAGTGTAATCGCGTAATGGAAATAAGTTATAATATCATGCACACTGGCATGCGGAAAAACTATCTTTGGCCAATCAACAGATACCGCCGAAATTTTATCAACGTTTAAACCAAGCTTCATTGAAACAAGTGTGCACACAATCAACGCGAGCACAGTTGAGGGAAATACCTTATTAATTCGTTTCGGAATACCAAACACAATCGCAAGGGTTAATACACCGATTAACAAAGCATCGTAATTAATTGAAGCGAGATTTAAAAATGTATATTCAATACTTTCAATAGTATTAGACATCGCAGCATGCCCGAACAGAGGATTTATCTGCAAGATTATGATAATTATTCCGACACCGTTCATAAATCCGGATATAACAGGATATGGCACATATTTGACAATATTAATCAATGCGGAACGCGAAAGAATAATTTGCAGCAATCCCGCCATAAACATGACAAGAATTACAGAGGAAATATCTTTATTCAAAGCATGCATAACTGACGCAATAACAATTGCAGAAGGCCCGGTTATACCCGATATCATAGGAATTTTAGTACCAAGAAAAGCGACAATAAAGCTCAAAATAATAGCGCCCCAAAGACCTGCTCCTGCCCCAAAACCGGTTGCAACGCCAAATGCAAGCGCCTGCGGCAATGCAATTATTGCAGCATTAATCCCGCCAAATGTGTCCCCGATAAAGATATTCAGTTTAGTTTTCAAAAATCCCGTATCCATTACTCAAATTGTAACACGAAAGTTTTATTTTTTTACGTGTTATAATTAGTGTATGAAATTAAAAGAGCTCTATAATTCAAAAAGTAATAATCCGGTAATCTCTTTTGAAGTTTTTCCACCAAAAGACGGCGGTCTGGATGCACTGGATAAAGAACTGGATACCCTTAAAAAATATAATCCGGCATTAATCTCTGTGACAAGCACATCGGCCGCAACAAACGCCGTTCAAAACGAAATTGTACAAAATATTCAAAATAAAATGCAGTTAACAGTTATGCCGCACCTAACCTGCGTCAGAAACTGCAAACGAGATGTTGAAGAATATCTTTCCATACTCGAAAGCACAAATGTAGATTGTATTCTGGCGCTTCGCGGCGATTATCCGACAGACGGAACTACGGCCTGTACTGATTTTAAATATGCAAATGAACTTGTTGAATTTATCAAGTCCCAAAGCGATATATCAACAGGGGTTGCAGGATATCCGGAGGGTCACATTGAAGCAGAAAATATTCAAGCTGATATTAATAATCTGAAACGAAAATTAGCAGCAGGCGGCGAGGTGATTTTTACCCAATTATTTTTCGACACCGACAAATTTTGCAGCTATATGGAACTTTTAGACCACAACAAAATAGATGTACCTGTTACGGCCGGTATAATGCCGATTATAAGTTATTCGCAAATAAGCCGGATGATAAATCTCGCAAATATCTTTGTGCCTGATTATCTTATTGAAAAAATTAACAAATACAAAGATGACAAAACATCAATGGTTGAATTCGGGGTGGAATTTGCGGTTAACCAATGCCAAAAACTTATTGCAAACGGCGTCTGCGGCCTGCATTTTTACACACTGAATAAAGCCTATTCAACATCAAAAATTTTAGACAGTATCATATAACCCAGGAGGCAAGTATGGAAAACCTTAATAAATATATTGAACACACTCTTTTGAAACAGGATGCAACAAAAGATGATTTCATAAAACTGTTTGATGAAGCAAAAGAACACAATTTCCTTGGAGTCTGCATAAATCCTGCGTACGTAAAACTGGCAAAAGAGCAGTTGAAAGGCACAGGTATTAAAGTGGTTACGGTTGTCGGTTTCCCGCTCGGGGCAAATTTACCTTCTGTCAAGGCTTATGAAGCAGCCTGTGCTGTAGAGGACGGTGCAGATGAAATTGACATGGTAATTAATGTTTCCGCCATAAAAGATAAAAATTATGACTACGTTATAAATGATATCCAAACAGTAAAAGAATCATGCGGTTTTTCACTTTTAAAAGTCATACTGGAAACTGATTTACTCACGCAGGAAGAGATTAAAAAGGCTTGCGAATTATGCGTTCAGGCCGGTGCAGATTTTGTCAAAACTTCAACCGGATTTGTGAAAAACGGAGTCGGGGCAAAAGCTGAAGATGTAAAACTCATGTATGACACTGTTTCACCGCACGGCCTCAAGGTAAAAGCATCAGGCGGAATTCGTGACAAAGAAACCGCAATAAAAATGATTGAAGCCGGAGCCGTACGTCTTGGCACAAGTTCAGGCGTCAAAATCGTTCAATAATTTGTTTATGATGTGCGGAGATTTTTTGCGCCTTTCAAGTAAACAAATTTAGGTACAAAATTATCCTCACAATTAACAACAACAAGAACACGCAGGCACATCCGGCGTGAATTAGGCACATCCAATTCATTAAAGCACATCATTGCAACCTTATCCCACCCGATAACAAGCCGTGCAAATTTAGCAGGAAAAGCCGCATTAAGATCCGTTGTAACCGTAAAAATAACGTGTGAAATTTTGTCTTGCGTAAGATTATTTTGTGCAATCATTTCGTTTAAGAGTTCCACTGTGGCTGCTTTGATAGCAGCTTCTGTATTTGCTTCAACCGTAATCGCACCACGTATACCTTTTGTCATAAGTATATACCCCACTTTTAAGTTTAGTTTAAAAATTTATCTTCTCAAACCGTTATACCAGTCTTTTGCAAACATTTCACTTTTTCCCTCAGGTTTAACTTTTATGAGCAATATTGAATCAGTGCCGCAGGCAACTTTAACTCCGTTTTTATCGGCACAAATAAATTCACCCGGTTTTCCCGCACCTTCTGCAATACGAGTTTCCATAACCTTTACAATTTTACCGTTATGCACAAAATAAGCAGATGGAAATTTATAAATTCCGCGCACAAGATTATGTATATCTGTGGCCGACTTATTCCAGTCAATCAGAGTTTCTTCTTTAGTCAACTTATTTGCCATACAAACGCCATCCTGACACTGCGGTGTAGGAATAATCGTTTTATCGACAAGACCGACAAGGGTTTTTTCAATAAGTTCCGGTGATTTTTCGCTTATCTTGTCAAACAAATCAACACAGGTCATCTCATCCGGAATATCGATAAATTCTTTCAGGCAAACATCTCCGCAATCAAGCCCGAGTTCAGTAATCATAGTGCATATTCCGGTTTGCTTGTCACCGTTAATAATTGCACGCTGGATAGGATTTGCACCGCGATACTTTGGTAACAGGGATGCGTGAAGATTAATTGTCTCGTATTTCGGTATGTCCAGAACTTCCTGCGACAAAATTTGTCCAAAAGCAAAAGTCACAAAAAAATCAGGTTCAAGCGCTTTTATAGCTTCTTGAATTTCCGGTTCTTTACGTATTGATTTTGGCTGAAAAACAGGCAAATTATGTGCTAAGGCAAACTGCTTTATCGGCGACATTGCCAATTTATGGCCGCGCCCGGCTGGTTTGTCCGGCTGTGTAACAACAGCCGCAACCTCTATTTTGCCTGAATTATAAAGGTATTCAAGTGATTTTAATGCTATAGCAGGTGTACCGAAAAAAACTATCTTAATCATTCTGTAATTCTTTCTCCAGAATTTCATCCTCTATTAATCTGTCAGGATCAACCGGCGGCAGGTGATGTTCGGCTAAGATTTTATCAGCCTCAAATCTGTTTGCGCAATGGTCAATAAACAAAATTCCGTCGAGGTGGTCGTTTTCGTGCTGAATAGCCCGCGCCAGCAAAGAGCCGTCAGTTGCCTCCATTACAAACGGTTTGCCTTTTGAATCAAGTGCCTTTACCGTAACATTTTTATAACGTTTTACATCAGTAAAAGCTTCCGGAAAACTCAAACATCCTTCCTGCGATATAACGGCACCGGATTTTTTGATGATTTTCGGGTTAATGAAAACAAGCGGGTTAAGCGGTTCGCTGCCTGTTGAAACATCAATGACAAAGACTCTGTAATTAACCCCGATTTGCGGAGCTGCAAGCCCGACACCGTTCTGCGCATACATTGTATCCAGCAAATCCTGTATCAAATCCAAAATCTTTCTTGAAACCTTATGCACTTCCCTGGATGGTTCTCTAAGTGTCTTTTCTCCATATTTTAAAACTTTTCTTACAGCCATAATAATCCTCTCTTTATTGGTATTATACATAAAATAGACACAATTGGCAAATTTTATTGAACATTCAAAAATTTATGAACCTGAGGTATAAGTCGGACATTTGAGTAATCAGAAAGAAAATCATCCAGAACATTCTGTGCAAACTCAGGAGTAACAGTCATTCTGTCATTTTGCATTTCAGGCTGCAAAATCAACTCTAATGCGTATTTTTTACCAAGTTCCACGCATTTTTTAATTTCATCTGATGTAATATTGTCATTGAAAACGATTTTGGCAAATGTTTCTACGCCGCTGCAATTTGCAAAGAATTTGTCATGGAATTTGTAAGACTCCTTTATGCCGGTTGCACTTTCCAGTTTTATATCCGCAGAAATAATATCTATAAACGGCTTTACTTCAAGAAGTTTATCTGCAAGAGTTGCGTTTGTCTCAAGATAAATCTTCTTACCCGTACGCGGCAAAAAGTTTTTCAAAAATTCAGCGGACAACAACGGCTCACCGCCGGTCAGCGAAATTGAATGATAATTTGAATACTGTGCTATTCGCTCCAGCAACCCTTCAGCATCAAATTCCGCATAATTGTCATCCCGAAAATCCGTATCGCAATAATTACATTTTAAATTACAGTTACAAAACCTGATAAAAAGTTGTTTGTAACCCACATAAGGGCCCTCGCCCTGTATTGATGTAAATATTTCTTTTATTCTGACTCTGCAATCATCAATCATTTAGCAAATTCTCTCTTACATTGTGTGATGAGGCTTTTTTCAATTTTTCATAAAGCTTTATCTCATCATCTGACAAAGATTGAGGAATTTCAATATGCACTGTGACAATTATATCGCCTGATTTATTTTTTTGTTTTACACCTTGGCCGGAAAGGCGGAACTTCTGGCCGGAATTTGTCCGTGCAGGAATTTTTAATCTTATATTACCTTCTAAAGTATTTACCACAATTTCTCCGCCAAGAACAGCTTCAAACGGCGTTATCGGAACTTCATAATAAACATTCAATCCGTCATATTTAATCTTTGAATTTCCCTGAATATTTATATTCAAATAAAGATCGCCGTTTTTGCCGCCGAATTTTCCGGGATTGCCCTCGCCTTTGACACGCAATTTTGTCCCGTTTTTTATTTTTGCCGGTATCTTTACGGTTATTTTTCTGTGTTCGGAAACTTCACCTTTGCCGTCACATGCAGAACATTTTGAGCCGTTAATAAATTTTCGCCCCTGACATTTCGGGCATAATTTTGTATGGAGCACATTTACGGTCCTTTCTGTGCCTTTCAACGCCTCTGCAATATTTATTGTTACATCAGCCGTGATATCCGCTCCGTTTTGCGGCTCGGGTTTCTTTTGTTCCTTTTTAGTAAACTCTTTGAATATATCATTTATGGTATCCGCAAAAACTTTTTCTGAATGTTTTTTTTGTTTTTGTCCAAAGTCTGACTTGATATCTTTTTCTTGTTTTTTATTTGGCTCAGTCGCTGTTTTTTCTTTGTATTCCTGCTCTGCTTTTTGAGAAGATGTATTTGTCTTTTGTTTTTCAAAAAAGCCGTTCAGAATATTGTATTGTCTGCGTTTTTCCGAATTTATCAAAGTTGTATAAGCTTCCGTAATATCCTTGAATAACTCCGCGGTTGAAGGATTAACATCAGGGTGATATTTACGCGCAAGGCGTCTGTATGCTGATTTTATCTCAGCATTAGAACTGTCCGGTGTAACTCCTAAAATTTCATAGTAATTTTTAAACTTAATCATATTTATATTTATAACGATGTTATAAAATTTTTCAACAATTAAGCCGGACTATTTTTATTTACCGATATCAGACCTGTATTTTCTACCTTCAAAACTAATATACTCTATATCGTCATAAAGCTTTGTTTTTGCGCGGCTCAAGGTATTTGCATAAGTACTGACAGTCATGAGTTTACCTTTTTTTGTAAGATTTTCCAGATACTCATTTTGAACCCGATTAAACCAGTTAATCTGGCTGTCCTCAATTAAATCAAGCCCGCTGATTACTTTGTCATCAGTTTGCGCGGAAACTACACAGGCTATAGAGGATGCTCCGGATGTTCGAATTTCTTCATAATCATCTACAAAAGACCCCACAGCACACGCTTCAAAAAGTGTATATAAATTTTCTTCAATCAAACTCAACATACAGGCGCAGTCATGGTCTTGAAAAAACGGCTTAAATTCAAGGATTGTATACTTGCCGTCATTTTTTAAAATACCATTCACACCGATTATCCCTAAGTAAGATAACTCCTGACGCTCCAATGCGCGCAATATATTCTGCACAACATTCGACATGATATTATTAATAACCTCAGCAGACACCTTGTAATCAGGTGCATAAGCGCCCACTCCGTCAGTTAAAAAGCCGCCGTCGCCTTCTGACATAAATTTGTAATTAGCCGCGACACCTATGGGCAAAGCCTGATATCCGTCAGTAATTGCATACAGAGTAAATTCATGCCCATATACATATTCTTCAATAATAACCTTTTTTTCATCCCGCGCAAATAAATCTTCTACAAATGTTTTTGCAATATTAAGTGTCGAACAGGCCTGTCGGTCATGGCCGTTAATTTCTTCTTCTGTTTTTATCACAACCGGATAAGAAGCGGATGTCAGGTGCTCCATTGCCTGTTGTGCCCTTTCAAACACGCCGAAACGCGGTGTCGGAATATGAAGTTTATAAAGAAACTTTTTACAAAATGCATTATTCAAGGCAAACTTTGAACTTTCCGCAGTCGGAGCGAATATAAGCTGGCCGTTCGCCTGAAAAACATCTGCAATATCATTTTTTATTGCAATTGAAGAACTTGCAATCGTCAAATCAATACTGTTATCAATAACGAATTTCAAAAGTTCCTGAACATTTTCTTCTCTGATATCAACGAGTTCCGCAACATCTTTAATAGCTGCGTTGCCCGGCGCAACATAAATTTTTTCCATATTATCATAAGATGCAAATTTAAGCGCAAGTGCATGCTCTTTTGCAGAATTTCCGACTATTAATACTTTTTTCTTGTTCTCATTTGCCATAAAATTATTATACTACATAAAATGAATGATTTTTATTAAGATAAGTTAATTTTTATATACATGTCATGCTATGATAGTGACAGAAAGAAAATAATCATTAAAAGATAAGAGAAGTAGAGAGGTAAAGTATGGCAAGTTTAATCTCGTTATTAAATCAGGTTTTTGCACCGGTCAGTCCACAGGTAACAGTACCTGTCAGAGTCTCCACATCTTCTCCATACAGCAATAACCCGTTTATGAACTATAACGGACACAGCCTTAATAATTATGCGAAAAATACACCTGTCAGAGGCGGATATTTTGCAGGATATTATAACGGCAAACAAAATATAGTCGGTCAAAGATTATTTATTGAAGTGTGACCCTTGCATTTTTACGACATATAGGGTATAACAAAATTGTGAATAGTGAATGGTGAGTAGTGAACTGTTGTTACATTTTCTAAAAAGGGTTGTAATTTTGCGGAAAATACTGTATAATATTTGTATGAAAAGTGAACACAGAGGAATTTTAATGGCGAAAGCTGCGGAAAAGTTGAATATTACGGGTTTGGCTGGGGTGGCGGCCACAGTTTTGGACGGAAGTCAGACTGTTGGACTAGCAGTAAACCGTCTTGGCAGATGTTTTGAAATAGCACTTGACAAAGCTGCAAACCATTGTGCCGCAAGGCTTTCAGACGTTGGGGGGGGGGCTCAACTGCTCTAATTGTAAACTTTTCGCAATATTCTTATTATTGCACCACGACGCAGACTCGTTCTCAGTCATCCCGCAGCGGTTTCGTGGCGTCTTGCCACAGTCGTTGCCTTGCGGGATCTCAAATGAAGAACACAAGTTATTTCTAGCTTGTGAAACTTGTGCTGCAAAAAAATGAATAAAAGAAAAATAGATTACAAGAGAAAACTGAAAGGAGAACAAATTATGATTGAAACAAATGTTAAAAAAGAGCAACAACAGCTACATTCCCTTCTCCCTCTGGGAGAAGGTGGCCGGAGGCCGGATGAGGGTTTAAAGGAAACCGTACGATGCAACAGCGATGAGATGCTGAAACAAGTTCAGCATGACGGAAA
>CALUUH010000026.1 GCA_944323875.1 Candidatus Gastranaerophilales bacterium | reverse complement strand
TAAGACATGCTCATCAAGCCCATGTTTTTCTTGTAAGTTGGTTTACCGCCTGTAGCAAATTTTGCAACAGCACCTGTAGGTGTTGATTTAGAAGCCTGACCGCCTGTGTTAGAGTAAACTTCGGTATCAAGAACAAGGATGTTAACATCTTTGTTTTGAGCTAATACGTGGTCAATACCGCCGTATCCGATATCGTTTGCCCAACCGTCACCACCTATAATCCATACTGATTTATCAGTGAAGTAGTCTTGCAGTTCTCTTACTTTTGCTAAATCCGGACATCCGCAGTCAGCATATTTAGCGAGAACTTTTTTAGCATTTTCCTGTGCATCTCTTGCTTCCTGAGTTTTTGAATTATCAAAGTATGCAATGGCACCTTCTAATGCTTCTTTCAAGTCAGCAGGTGTTTTTTCGTTAGCCAAAACTTTTTCAACATAAGTTTTTAATGTTGATCTGTTCTGATCTACGGCCAATCTCATACCGAAACCAAATTCAGCATTGTCTTCGAATAATGAGTTAGCCCATGCCGGACCTCTTCCTTCTTTGTTAGTAGTGTAAGGAATAGTCGGGAATGTACCTGAGTAGATTGAAGAACATCCTGTTGCGTTTGCGATAATCATGTTTTCGCCAAACAATTGAGAAGCGAGTTTAACGTAAGGAGTTTCACCACAACCTGCACAAGCGCCGGAGAATTCGAATAACGGTTTTCTGAGCATAGCGCCTTTGATTGTAGCGGTTGTATTTTTACCCATTACGTTGTCAGGTAATGCATCGAAGAATTCTTCGTTAACCATTTCGCAAGCTTCTTCTTCTTTTTCAATAGTTGACCAGCTGAGAGCGGCCTTTTCAGGATTTTTAGCCATCGGACATTGATCAATACAAACGCCGCAGCCTGTACAATCTTTGCAGTATACCTGTACTTTAAATTGTTCATCCGCCAATGCCGGTTTTGCCGGAATTGTATTGAAGGAAGCCGGAGCATCTTTCAAATCTTTAGATTCAATCAATTTAGTTCTGATTGCAGCGTGCGGACAAGCTGATGCACAGATACCGCATTGAATACAGAATTCAGGATTCCATTTCGGAACTCTAGGTGCGATACCGCGTTTTTCAAGACATGCTGTACCTGTCGGGATAACACCGTCAACTGACATTGCAGAAACCGGAATGTCATCGCCTTTTTGTCTCATTGAAGGTTCAATGATTTTTTTAGCGAACTCAGATGCATCATCAGCGATTAATTTAACGTCATCAACGCATCCAACTCCGTCTAAAGATGAAGGAACAGGTACTTCCTGACAAGCATCTACAGCAGCATCAATCAATGCTAAGTTCATGTTAACAACATCATCGCCTTTTTTCTTAAAGGTTTTCTTAGTCATTTCTCTCATACCTTCTAATGCTTGTTCAAAAGGTATAATTCCTGATACTTTGAAGTATGCAACCATCATAACGGTGTTAGCACCTTTACCGCGTAAGCCCGGTTGTTGTTCGATAAGTTTTTCAGCATCTACGTTGTAGAATTTGATTTTCTTATCAATGATAGTTTTTTGCATATCTCTTGTTAAATGAGCAAATGCTTCTTCTTTTGAATAAGGGCTGTTCAGTAAGAATGTACCGCCTTCTTTGATACCTTTTAACAGATCGTATCTGCCGATGTAAGCATGTGCAGAACATGATACAAAGTCAGGAGCTGTAATCAGGTAAGTAGATTTGATAGGTTTGTCGCCAAATCTCAGGTGAGAAACGGTAACACCGAATGATTTTTTAGAGTCATAAGCAAAGTATGCCTGAGCATCTTTGTTTGTATATTGACCGATAATTTTGATTGAGTTTTTGTTAGCACCAACAGTACCGTCTGAGCCTAAGCCCCAGAACATACAGTTTGTAGTTCCTTCCGGTTCTGTAACGATGTGTTCGTCAACTTTAAGTGATTTGTGTGTAACATCGTCTTCGATACCTACGGTGAAACCGTGGAAACCGTTGTTTTCAGCATGTTTGTAAACAGCTAATACCATTGACGGTGTAAATTCTTTAGATGCTAAACCGTAACGGCCGCCGATTACTCTGATGTCTTTATTTTCTAATGCAGCAACTACATCCATGTATAAAGGTTCACCGATAGATCCAGGTTCTTTAGTTCTGTCGAGAACAGTTACACGTTTAACTGTTGAAGGCAATGCTTCATTGAAACGTTTAACATCAAACGGTCTGTACAATCTGACTTTAACTAAACCGTATTTCGTACCGCGTTTAGCGTTCAGATATTCAATAGTTTCTTCAATAGTTTCACAAGAAGAACCGATTGCAACGATAACATCAGTTGCATCAGGAGCACCGACATAATCAAACGGATGATACTGTCTGCCTGTAACTTTTGCAACTTTGTCCATATATTCCTGAACAATATCAGGAACAGCGTCATAGTATTTGTTAACTGTTTCACGTCCCTGGAAGTATACATCGGTATTTTGAGCACCGACTTTACATACAGGAGCTTCCGGTCTCATTGCTCTTTGTCTGAATTCTTCAATGTATTGCGGTTCAACCAATTTAGCAATATCTTCGTAAGAGATTTCTTCGATTTTGTGTACTTCGTGAGAAGTTCTGAAACCGTCAAAGAATTGCAAGAAAGGAACTTTAGCTTTGTAAGTTGCAAGGTGAGCAACTAAAGCCATGTCCATTTCTTCCTGAACAGAGTTAGCGGCAAGCATTGCGTAACCTGTGTTGCGGCATCCCATAACGTCAGTATGGTCGCCGAAAATAGCTAATGATTGTGCAGCCAGTGCTCTTGCTGAAACGTGAATAACGTGCGGCAGCATTTCACCGGCAGCTTTGTGCATTACAGGGATCATCAACAACAAACCTTGAGAAGCTGTGTAAGTTGAAGTTAAAGAACCTGCAGCAAGAGAACCGTGTACAGCACCTGCTGCACCTGCTTCAGATTGCATTTCGGCAACTTTTACTTCTTTGCCCCAGATGTTTTTCTTGTGTTGAGATGCCCATTCATCTACCCACTCACCCATTGTTGAGGAAGGAGTGATCGGATAAATGGCGGAAACTTCGCTCAGTGCATAGGCAATATGCGCGGCAGCGTAGTTACCGTCTACAGTTATAGTTTTACCTGGCATAATAACCTCCTTCTGAAATATGCTATTACTTAATTTATAACTATACGAGTACATGATAATACAAACAAACAATTTTTACAAAAAATATCGCGTATTAATTTATGTTACAATTTTAGATTATATTCCGAGAAAAAGGTAAATTTTATTATTCAGCAGTGTTAGCATAGAGTAGAAAGAAGGATGTCCTATGAATATACTTGCAATTATGCCCCAAAAGCTGCAAAATACAGCGAATGCACAACAATCACAAGCAAAGCATAACACAGGATTTGCAATACCTACATACGGATTGCAAAAAGATACAGTCAGTTTTTCCGGTGTGAATAAACTTGCCCAACAGGCAACCAATACAATTTCTGATGTTATAGAAGCAAAAGTCGAACGCGAAAAAATACGTATGACCCGTATTGCAACAACTTATCTGGATGCATTAGAAGCTATCGCCTTATCACTTAGAGATGACGGCATATCTTTTGACAGGGCATATTGTGAATTAAATCCCGTAAAATCTGCGAAATCGTACACATCTAAAATAGTTCGTTCCGGATCATTCAAAGTCCCTGATGCAATAAGAGCCACTTTGTATGTTAAAAATCCTTATGACCTGTCATTACTCAATGATAAGCTTTTACCGGAAATGCAGAAACGCGGATATATTCTCGCGCATACTGATATAAAACATGAAGAACTTTTAAAACGCGGATATCTTACTCCGCCGGGTGGAAATTTAGCTACAGCAAAAGCGTATGAATTGCCGGATCTTGATATAAGACTGGAAGATGCAAGAGATAATATTTCACAACTTGCACCTGAATTACGATACAGTATAAGCAAACCGCAAAAATCAGGGTATGAGGATATTCAAATGCGTTTTGTTCGAGAATTTGATAAAAAGAAAAATCCGATACAGCATGAATTAATAATACTTTTCGGACCAAATTATGCCCAGGCAAAGCATATCGAATCAGAAAAAGTTTACAATCATTTGAGAAATTTCGGAGAACTTCACATGAAGTTTGAGGATCAAACTCTTGGTTCACACTCTCAAAAAGCAACACGATACATTGATTTGATTAGAGAAATGTTTGTTGGTAAAGTCTCCAAAAAATTATTTTTGAATGCAAAAAACAAAGATTTATATGATATTCAAGACGAAATACCTATACGTTTTACCGATGATGATATTAATTTATTCAACACATATTTTTCAGGTTTAAAAGACAGAGTCCGCTCTTGTTATTCAGAACATAGAAAAGCTGCTGCTCCAAGTGCACTGGCACAAAGAGAACTAGCTGCAAGTCAGCGGCATGACAGAGCATTAATAACGCAAATACATGACGGTCTTGCTGACACAATTGAATATTTTAATCATCTGACAGGTATTAAAGATGCAAAAACGCATAAAACCCCAAAAGATGTTAAAGATAGTATTTCAAAAAAATAAAGAACTTAAACCTTAATAACGGCAACGTTTTCTATATGAAAAGTATGGCAAAACATATCAAAAGGCTGAATGCTTTCAACGCGGCAGCCTTTTTCAGTTAAGTATTTCAAATCACGCGCAAGAGTTGCAGGATTGCAGCTTACATAAATAATAGTATCTTTACAAAGTCTTACAGCTTCATCAAGCGATTGAACAGTGCAGCCCTTTCTAGGCGGATCAAGAATAACAGTATCAAATTTTCTCTTTTCGGCGGCAAAGAATTTCCCTGCATCCATATTGTTAATTTCCACATTTGAAATACTATTTAGCGCAGCAATTTTCCGTGCTAAATCTGTGGAACTTTTATTTTCTTCAACACTGACAACTGTTTTACAAACATCACTTACGCAAATACCGAAAGATGAAACTCCTGCATAAGCATCCAGAACAACGGGACTTTCAAAATTATCAGCAATGTATTCTTTTACATAGCGAAAAATATTTTCGGCACTTTTGGGGTTTACCTGAAAAAATGTGTTTGCGCCTATCATAAAAGTTTTATCAAGAATTTTCTCATTAATAGTCGGAGTTCCACAAATACACAGTGTGTCATTTGACATAATCACATTTGTTTTTTTAGGGTTGAAATTCAAACAAACGCCTGATACTTCATCAAATTTATCAAAAATACATTTTGCAAGTTTTGAAAAATTTTCATTATTTTGATTTGAATTTACAACGAGCACAACGAGATTTTCGCCGGTTGATGCCGAATTTCTTATAACTATATGCCTCAAATCTCCGGCATGGTGTTTTTCGTCATAACCTGATACGCCGCATGTCGGAGCCGTTGCTCTTACAAACTCAATAATTTTATCACAAATTTCCGGTTGAATCGGACAATATTTAATATTAACAATATCGTGCGTTTGCGGTTTGTAGTATCCTGCAAGCAGACGTTTGGAAACTTTTGTTTGAGCCACCGGATACTGTATTTTATGGCGGAAGGCCTTTATTTGAGGGCTTGGTACAGGTTTAGGAATTTCAATATCAAGATGGCCGATTTTATTCATTGCGTCCTGAACAATTTCCCGCTTAAGTTCGAGTTGGTAATCGTAATCTATGAATTGCAGCTGGCATGCTCCGCATACTTTTTGCATAGGGCAAAACGGCTCTACGCGATGAGGAGATGGGGTAATAAATCCGGATATTTTAGCATTTGCGTAATTTTTATTAAGTTTTGTTATCTTGATTTTAACAACATCTTGCGGGCAGGCGTTTTCAACAAAGATAACAAACCCCTCGGATTTTGCAATACCAAACCCGAGGTTTGAAAGCTTTTCTATACTTACAACTAATTCATCATTTATCTGCATAAGATAATTGTACCACCGGTTTATGATTTTTTTACTAATTGCCACTGTTTTTCGGCATTAGGGACATTTTTAAGCGCCAGATTGTAAAAATGAGTATAGCCGTTATTATCATCTAATTCATCACAAAGGTTAGCCATATCATTATATCCCTGAATACTGTGCGGATGAAGTTCTATAGCACGCTGAAACATTAATTTTGCAGAATTAAAATCCTTTTTTTTAGAATAAGCATACCCCAGAGTATTGAATAAATTATATGCTTTAGGAGAAATTTCGGAAGCACTGACAAGCAAGGAGATAGCCTTGTCAATATCGGTATTAAAATAGTCATAGGATGCCTGAATTTTTGCATTAGCATTCTGTAAATTGTATAATTCATCCTGAAGCAAGTTTATGAAAGAATCCATTTCTTTGTTGAGTTTATTTTGCACAACTTTGTCAACTTGCCGGTATTTAATATATCCGATATAAGTCAGAGCAATAGAAAATATTGCAAACAGCGTTGCAATAATCGTAACAAGTAATGAATATGACTCAAAAATGTTCGGACTCAAATTATTTCTCCACCTGTAATAAAATGAGTATAACATTCTAAAAATGTATATGCAAGTGTATTACAAAATGAAATATTACTAAAGAGCGCAGCCACTTTCACCCTCTGCAAAATGGTCGTTCTGCTCGCTCGCGCTGTCTTGCTCGCTCACATTAAACGGGTCTAGGGTTGGCGCCAATAATGGCGTTGCCATTTGTCGCCAAGCCTTCGCCCTCTCTTGACCATTTTGCAATAAACGGGTATGTTGCCACTTTCACCCTCTGCAAAATGGTCGTTCTGCTCGCTCGCGCTGTCTTGCTCGCTCGCATTAAACGGGTCTACGGTTGGCGCCAATAATGGCGTTGCCATTTGTCGCCAAGCCTTCGCCCTCTCTTGACCATTTTGCAATAAACGGGTATGTTGCCACTTTCACCCTCTGCAAAATGGTCGTTCTGCTCGCTCGCGCTGTCTTGCTCGCTCGCATTAAACGGGTCTACGGTTGGCGCCAATAATGGCGTTGCCATTTGTCGCCAAGCCTTCGCCCTCTGCTCGCTCGCGCTCGAACTTCAAAGGAAGCTTCTCGCTATCAAAACATAACCATAAAAATAGCAGGAATTAATCCTGCCATTTTTATATCTATATATGTTTTATCTTATATTTCTGTGTCGGATTTTCTTTTTTGCCTACTTTTTTAAGTCACCTATGTGTGGTTTTCTTTTTGGTTACTTTTTCTTTTTACCAAAGAAAAAGTAACTGGGCGTTAGAAGACTCGAACTTCTGACCCTCTCCTTGTAAGGGAGACGCTCTACCAACTGAGCTAAACGCCCGCACCTCTATTTAATTGAGAAATGAATTAGGGCAAATTCACTTTATTCATCTGAATTTATTTCAGCTAATGCCCTCTTTCGACATTTTTTATAGTAGTATAAACTTTTTTTATTGTCAACCCTCAGATATAATTTTTTTGAAACATTTTCCTCGCTTACTCGTCTGTCCTTATATCAGATTAGTTTTGTTTACTTTAATTGTGAGGAATTTTGAATGGTTGCAAATTTAAAATTACAAATAGGTGACGCATCTTTATACAAAGATTTAAACTCAACGTATATACCTGAAGATGAAAATTTTGAACAGGTTGAATTGGAAGAAGATTTTTCTGAGCCTAAGACATTTAATTCAATAGCGCACGACGATGATATCTTGCAAATGTATCTTAAAGATATAGGTAAAGTTAAACTTCTGAGCGCAAATGAAGAAAAACAACTGGGAAAACAGATTAAAGAAGGCGCTAAACCTGCAGCAGAAATCGCAAAACGAAAATTGATACAGGCGAACCTGCGGCTGGTGGTAAGCATTGCAAAAAAATATGTAGGACAGGGAGTTCTTTTTATGGATCTTGTTCAGGAAGGCTCGCTAGGACTTATTAAGGCGGCTGAACGCTTTGATTACTCCAGAAATTTCAGATTTTCCACTTATGCTACATGGTGGATAAAACAAACAATAATCCGGGCTATTTCAAACAGTTCCCGCACTATCAGAATCCCTGTTCATATGGCTGAAAAAATCAGAAAATATAAAAGAACTTATACAATGCTTTCTTTTGAATTGGAACGCGAACCAACGGATTTGGAAGTGGCCGAACGCATGGATATTTCTGTTAAAAAACTTATATCTATTAAAAAATCTATACTTAAAGAACCAATAAGTCTGGAAACTCCGGTTACAGATGATTTGAATGTAGGCGATTATATAGAAGATAAAAGTTATAGGTCACCAGAAACACAAACTAAAAATAATGCTCTAAAAGGCAGTGTTCAAGAATTGCTTCAGGGGCTGGATGAACGGGAAAAACGTATCATAAATAACAGGTTTGGAATAAATGGTGAAATACCCAAAACACTTGAGCAATTAGGCGAAATTATGGGATATTCAAAAGAACGGATAAGGCAGCTGGAAGATGGAGCGTTGAATAAAATAAGGTACAATGATAAATTCAGTCACTTTAAAGATTTTATAGAAGATTAGATATAGTAAACAACATTTTTTTAATAGGGCAACGAGAAAATTTTCACATTGCCTAAAAAAGTTACTAAGTTACTAGCGGATTTGCGGACGGATGGAGCGAACAAAGGCGCTAAGTTACTAAGGCACTGAGGCACTAAGGATTTACATGAGGCTGGCTCTGCGGTTTCGTGACGGGTTACGTCATAAATTTCCTCGCCCCTTGCGGGAGAGGGTTAGGGTGAGGGGTCAAAAGAAACCGTTAAAGACGCACATGACTCTTTCCGTCATCCCGCAACAGTTTGAGTGCATCACGCCAGAATTGTGGCCTTGCAGGATCTCAAAAGAAACAATCAAAGAATACAACGGTGATGAGACCCTGAAACGAGTTCAGGGTGACGTTACAAAAATAAGGCAACGTGAGAAAAGTCCCACATTGCCTTATTTTGTAACAACAGTTTACCGTTCACTGTTCACAGTTCACAATTTTGTAACTACTTAGTCACTTAATCACTTATTCACCTACTCACTTATTCACGTCCAACTAAGGACTTTGTCCTTAGTTGGAGATGCAGACAGCGTGAGCGTAACTGTGGCCCTTGTATGTGTCGGTGTCGAGTGCGCCGTCTGGGTAGAAGCCTTTGATGTACACTTCAGTAGTATTGAACTCCGTACTGGAGTAGTAGTAGTAGGCATTGTATTTGATTGGAGGATTTTGGGTGTATTCGTCCTTTACTTTGAGGCCTGATTTGGTTTCATTTGCTCCTATTGTTACCGCGCTTCCATCGCTTGAGTTTACATATAATTCGCTAGCTAGTTGAGCTAGTTGTGCTCTCGTTGGAAGGCTCATGTTCTTCTGATCACATGCTTTTTTAGCTCCCGCCCAATAGTTATTTGCACAGTATGAATTTGTATCTCCCGTTGGGTCGTATGCTTTATCTTCTTCTGTTCCGTCTGAACATGTATTTATTGCTGTGTTTGCAGCAAACTCTGTACTCCAGCACATGTCACCAATCGGGTTATCGCAAGTAGAAAACGCTACGCCTGAAGATAATTGAATATCTTTTCCTACTCTATTAGGCCCTTTCTTTCCGTTTACATCTACCATATAGCCCATGCAAGATACTTGCGACCCTGTATCTTCTATAGGATCAGCATAAGGGCATTCTTTCTGGTATGCCATAATAACTGTTGTTCCGTCCGCTACGACAAATGACATTGTATTGGTATTACTCTGCCAGCTTGTAAGTCCCATGCTTGATGCCGAGGTAAGACTATCTGTTTCGACTTCCAAAGGTTCTTCGTTGCTTCCTGTAGTAACGACTTTAGGAGAATAACATTTGTTAATGTCTGTATTGTCACAGGTTTTAATAACTTTCATGTATTGTTTGAAAGTGTCCATAAAGTCCTCTGTAGTATCATGACCGGTCATGACGCCGTCGGTGTTCATTCTTCTAACGGTTTCTGTGAGTTTCTTTTCCCAGAGGTCTTTGGCCGTAGACCATGCCTTTTCGTTATGATTCTGAATGAGACCAGGCAAGGTCAGGACGGCCACTATTCCGATAACCGCTAAGGTGATTAACACCTCTGCTAAAGTGAATGCTGATTTAGTGTTTTTTGTTGTCATTAGTTCATCTCCTTTCATACTTGTATTAACTTTAATTAAACTATTTTTCATACAATTCTCCTTATTGATTTATATTGTACAATAATTCTATTTATTAAACCACCTTTGTTTGGTTTATATGTTTTGTCACAAGTATTCAACTTGTGTTTTGAGATCCCGCAAGGCAACGACTGTGGCGTATTGCTTTTAAAAATTGCTCGCGATAAACGGCACCGCTCACAACAACAACGAAAACTGACCGTTTCCGTTGATTGTTGTTCGTCTCTCGCTTCGCTCGTGCCTTGCTCGCAATTCGCTGCGGGATGACTGGAAACCGAACGGCGTGGTGGAACAACAAAAAGAATATTGCGAAAAGTTTACAAAACGCGGAGTTAAGCCCCCCCCCAATGTCTGAAAGCCTTGCGGCACAATGGTTTGCGGCCTTGTCAAGTTTTAGGTTAGAGCCCGCTAAATCCTCAATATCCATAACTATACTCATTCCTGATAATTTATTCATACAAGTATTATACCGTATCTCTCGCAAAATTGCAACCCCTTTTGATAACGACAGTCCACTGTTTACCGTTCTCAATACTCTTTACTTTTTTTTGATTTATTGCTAGTATTCTATAAGTAAGAGTGAGGAGATAATGGAAGTATTAACCGAAATTTTTGACACGACTATTATAATGAGAGTTTTAGCCGCAACATTATTAGGTTTTGCAATAGGACTTGAACGCGAAATCACTAATAAATATGCAGGGTTAAGGACAAATATACTTGTCTGTGTCGGCGCGTGTGTTTTTACTATACTGTCAATTTATGCGTTTCCAACGGTTGTGACAAATGATTATGCGAACGGAATTCGCGATACTGCGCGTGTTGCGGCACAGGTTGTTACCGGTATCGGTTTTATAGGCGGCGGCACAGTGCTTCGTCATGGTGCTAACGTATTCGGCTTAACAACGGCCGCTACACTATGGATGGCCGCAAGTATAGGTATGGCCTGCGGTGCCGGAATGTACGGACTCGCTCTTATGGCTACTATTATCTCTATACTTGTTCTTGTTTCTGTTCGTTTTTTTGAAAAAACTATTCTTGTTTCAAGCACCAAAAATATTCGCCGTCTGCGTTTGAATTTGTGTTGCGAAAACGCTTATTCTGATGAAATTTATAATATGATTGTTGAAAAATACCCGCGTTTGTTTGAAATGTCTAAAAAAATAAGCAAACAAAACGAGAATTTTACAAAAATATCTGTTGTGCTGGAAGTTGTAGCAAGAAAGCCTGTTGAAAATTTATACAAGGCTTTTCAAAACGTAAAAGGTATTGATTCTATAGCTATTCAGGAATGCATTGATTAAACGGCCGGCATAATTATTTCAAATTCCGTAGAGTCAGCATCTGATTTTACCAGTTGCAATTTTGCGTTTTGATTTTCGAGATTGGTTTTGCAGATGTGAAGCCCGAGCCCGCTTCCGGTTGATTTTGTGGTAAAACCTTCTTCAAAAATTTCTTTTTGCTTTTCCAGACTTATTGCATTGCCTGTATTGGAAACTTTTATGTGAATTTTGTTCTTTTGGACGTAACTTTTTATATATATGTCACCTTTAACGTCTATTGCTTCAATCGCATTTTTTATGAGATTTACAATGCAGGCCAGAAATTTATTTTCGTCAATCTCCGCATACAACTCATCCTCAAGCGAACAGTGAATTTTTATATCTTTATCGCAAATATATGCCGTGGACATCTCGACTGCATTTTCTAATAGAGTTTTAATATTCTGGCGCGTGATGCTGAAATTGTTTAGCGATTTCAAATCAATAAGCGAATTTCCGATAATCTTTAGTGATTTTTGTATGCTTTTAACCGCATTTTCTATTGAATCATTATGAATTCCTTCTTGCGCAAGTCTTTTTTTGATGATTTCTGAATAAAGTTCACATATAGACAGGTGGTTACGAATTTCGTGAGAAATACAACGGGTCTGAGCTTTATACAATTCAAGTTCTTTCATTTTAATCCTCATTACGATAAAAGGGCCGGCATAATTGACGACCCTTTTAATAAAGTGTGTTTCTGTTCTTATGCTGTTAATTTAGCTTTTCTTCTGTTTGCAAAACCGTTGTTTAAAGCATAGAGAACAGCTTGAGTTCTGTCATTAACCTGTAATTTTTGGAAAATATTATTTACGTGTGTTTTAACAGTAGTTTCGGATATAAATAATTTTCCTGCAATAGTCTTGTAGTTATTACCCTGAGTTAATAAATCGAGAACTTCTTCTTCGCGGCCTGTCAGATAGGTGAGAAGATTTTCTTCGTCTGCAGAACTTGCTTCTTCTTTGTAGGAGGATTGAAAATATTCAAAGAATCTTGACGACAATGCTGACGGAAGATAAACTTTGCCTGCGGCGATTTCATCCATAGCGTGGATAAGCTGTGCAGATGCCATAGTTTTTAAAATATAACCTTTAGCGCCGAGCTTCATTGCTCTGAAGATTAAATCTGAATCATCATACCCGCTCAAAGCGATAATGCGGCATCCGAGTTCAAGTTTTTCGATTTCCTGAATAGTTTGCAAACCGTCTTTTTCCGGCATATTGATATCCATAAGGATTAAATCAGGCTGATATTTTTTAGCCAGATTAATACCGAGATTGGCACTTGTTGTTGCTCCTACTACTTCGAAACTGCTTTCAAGAGTTATCAATTCTTTAATCCCTCTCAGATGATCTGAATTGTCATCGATTAATAATACTCTTGCTTTTCTTTTGAACTCTCTCATTTTATCTCCCTCTTTAGTTTAAAAATTTAACTTACCCTCTACATTACACATACTACACTTTTTGTACGGTCTTTTTCATCCATGCCCTGATTGATATTGTACATGCGGAAGTTCGGGATTGCGGTGTAAATCTTTGGATCGAGAAAATGCCTCAATCATGCTCTACATCATGCTTTGCCGCATGGTTGATATTTTTGTAAAAATTTTCCCTTCTGGTATTTTCAGTCTAGTACACATGTGGTATAATTTAGACAAGGTTTAAGGAGCGATAATGGAAATTCTAATATTTTTGGTTGGTTTTTTGCTGGGGGCGCTGGTTGTGTTTATCTACCACAGAACAATGAGTAAAAATATACAAAAAGTGAATGATTTGGCGCTTGAGAATATGAAAATGTTTTTTGAGAATACTGCAAACAGAATTTTTAAAGAAAATTCGCAGGAATTGTCAGCGCAAAACAAAGAAAAACTGGAGGAGTTTTACAAGAACTTTAAAGAACGCATAGAAGATTTTGAAAAAACGACAAGAGAGAATTTTGAACTAGAAAAGGAAAATTTTCTAAAATTCGATATGAATATCCAGAATTTTATCGCGGCGGGCAGCAAAATTTCACAGGATACAACGTCATTACTTAGCCTTATGCGTAGCGATAACAGGAGTCAGGGCAGTTGGGGAGAACTTGTGCTGGAGAAGGTATTACAAGCATCCGGCTTGAGAGAGGGCGAGGAGTACCGGATACAAAAAGGTATGACGGAAGGTCGTCCGGATGCAACGGTTTACCTCCCTGACGGCAGATGTGTTTATATTGACAGCAAAACCTCATTTGCAGCGTGGGACGGCTATCTTAATTCAGAAGATGACGAAAAACGCAAAAACTATCTTAAAGACTTTAAGAATTCTACAAAATCACATATTACAGGATTGGCAAAGCGCGAATATTGCGCGGAAGATACAACTCCTGACTTTGTTTTAATGTTTATACCTGTCGAGGGCTGTTACTCATTAATGTTTTGTGATGAGTGCGAACTGTGGGATTTTGCATGGAAAAACAATGTAATGCCAGTTTCACCGTCAACGCTTCTTGCGGCATTGAAAATTATAAATGTTTTCTTTATTGTTGACCGGCAAAACAAAAATGCACAGAAAATCTCTGAATTGGCCGGCAGAATGCTGGATAAGTTTGCGGATTTGTATAATGACTTGTTAAAAGTCAGAGATAATCTGGATAATTCAATCAAAAAACTTAATGGTAAGGATAATATTATGCGCCAGATAGAGCGAATGCAGGAATACGGCGTAAAGATGAGCAAGTCGGTGAATAGTGAACAGTGATCTGTTGTTATCAAAAGGCACTTGTGATTGTGACTAAGTGATTAGCGGATTTGCGGACGGACGGAGCGAAGCGAGTCCGGATAGCGAACGGAACGAGCCGACTGGAGCAACGCTCCTCAGGCGAGACTCCGTGAGCGTGGAGCAAATCCAAGACAAGTGATTAGGTGACTAAGTGGTTACAATAATAAGTCAATGCTGGAAATGGGCACATTGACGATAAAATATTCCTCGCCCCTTGCGGGAGAGGACGAATTTGTTAGCGAACGGATGTGAGCTTAGAAATTCGGGTGAGGGGTCTTGCAAAAGCTACACGGCCAGAGTAACCCCTCACCAAGTTAGGACTAAACTCGCTAAGCGCTCGTTAAGTCCAACTATCCTCTCCCGCAAGGGGCGAGGAATTGTAACAATTAATGTTTGCACTTCACTGATGAATGACGGAACAAAAAGGCAACGTGAGAAAAGTTTCACATTGCCTTATTTTGTAACCACTTAGTCACTTATTCACCTAGTCACTTAGTCACCCAAGCGGTCAGCGTTAGATGTGCTAGGTGGCCGTTACGCGTTAGCTCCCGAGGCAAACAGCGCGGTAGTTGCTGTAGTTCTTGCTGTTCCAGTGACTGTCACTGCCGGTCGTGCCGGCAGTGAAGAAGTACCGGAAGTACGCGCCATTCGCACGGTACTCCTCACTGGACCAGTAGTCGTATTCAAGAGTGATTGGAGGATTATCTTTGTATTCGTCCTTTACTTTTAGGTTGGTTCTATATCCGTCATATGCTATCTCTACTGCATCTCCGTTGCTATCTACATATAAATTGCTTGCTAATTGAGCTAATTGTGCTCTTGTTGGTAGTTCCATTCCTTTGTCTTTACATGCTTTTTTAGCTCCTGCCCAATAATTGTTTGCGCAATATGAATTTGCTGAGCCATTGCTGTCGTAAGTTGTGTCATCGCAAGTGTTTATTGCTGTATTCGCAGCAAAGTCAGTACTCCAGCACATGTCACCGATTGGGTTATCGCAAGTTGAGAACGCTACGCCGGAAGATAGTTGAATATCTTTTCCTACTCTATTCGGCCCTTTCTTTCCGTTAACATCTACCATATATGCCATACAAGATACTTGTGAACCTGTATCTTCTATAGGGTCTGCGTAAGGGCATTCCGGCTGGTATGCCATAATAACCGTTGTTCCGTCTGCTACGACAAAGCTCATGGTATTTGTATTAGTCTGCCATTCCTTAAGCCCCATACTTGATGCAGATGTAAGACCATCTGTTTCGACTTCCAAAGGTTCTTCGTTGCTTCCTGTTGTAACAACTTTAGGTGAATAGCATTTATTAATATCTGTGTTATCACAGGTTTTAATCACTTTCATATATTGCTTGAAAGTATCCATAAAGTCCTCGGTAGTATCATGTCCTGTCATAACACCATCTGTGTTCATTCTGCGAACAGTTTCAGTTAGTTTCTTTTCCCAGAGATCTTTAGCCGTAGACCATGCCTTCTCGTTATGGTTCTGGATTAGGCCTGGAAGGGTCAGAGCGGCAACAATGCCGATGACGGCCAGAGTAATCAAGACCTCTGCAAGAGTAAAAGCGGCGCGCATTCCTCGCCCCTTGCGGGAGAGGATAGTTGGACTTAACGAGCGTTTAGCGAGTTTAGTCCTAACTTGGTGAGGGGTCAAGAGTTCGCTTCGCTCACTACCCCTCCTTGGAATTGAAAATTCCGGTCCTCCCTCAAGGGGAGGACATTGAGATTGTGTCTCTTTAGTCCTTCTCTTTAAACCCTCATCCGGCCTGTGGCCACCTTCTCCCATAGGTAGAAGGGAATGCAACTGTTGTTCTTTTTTAACATTTGTTTCAATCATAGTTTATTCTCCTTTCATACTTGTATTAGCTTTAATTAAATTATTTTCCATGCAACTCTCCTTATTAATCTATATGGTACAATAATTCTATTCATTAGACCACCTTTGTTTGGTTTATATGTTTTGTCACAAGTATTCAACTTGTGTTTTGAGATCCCGCAAGGCAACGACTGCGACAAGCCGCCACGAAACCGCTGCGGGATGACGGAAAGATTTTGTATGTCTTTAGCGTTAAGCTGAGTGGTGGTGCAGGCTGGCCTGCCGGTCTGCCAATGTGTAAAAGTGGACTTGTCCACCCCGCAAGGCAACAATTCTGGCAAGACGCTACGAAACCGCTGCGGGATGACGGAAAACGAAGATACGTCACGGCGCAACAATAGAAATATTGCGGAAAATTTACAATTAGCGGATTTGAGCCCCCCCCCCATTGCCTGAAAGCCTTACAGCACAACAGTTTGCGGCCTTGTCAAGTTTTAGGTTAGAGTCCGCTAAATCCTCAATATCCATAACTATGCTTATTCCTGATAATTTATTCATACAAGTATTATACAATATGTTTCGCAAAATTGCAAGTGGTGATTTAAACATTTGCGCCGCCATCCTGCATTTTTTTTAGCACCTGTTTGCTTCCGTCTTTGTGTTTGGCAAGAGAGATTACAAAGTCGCTCGCCTCATTGTCGCGCGCTATGGCTTCTTTCAGTGCGACCATTTCATCAAGTGACAGGTTTTGCAGGCGTTTATCTTTGGGATTTCTTAAAGAAATTTTAAGCAATTTTTGCGCTGTATAATCAAAACCCGGCAATTTATACCGCATTGCATACCATTTATAAAAATGATGCAAAAAATAATACGGTTCAATGTTGCCTTCGCGCATGACAAACATAGGTTTTGATTTGAAGCTTATGCCGTTGCCGGTAAAAAGATTCAAAAATAAGGCATCTTTGCCTTTTAGTTCTGTGATAAGCCCTTCTTCTTCGCCGATTAAATTTAAAAACTTGTCAGCATTAGCCGGTCTGTAAATCGGTGTGCCTTTGCTCTCTATGAATTTTAACAGTTCAAGCGGGTTGCCGTCTGTTTTTTTGACAATCGCTGTAATGTTTTCTCTGACAAGTTCTGCATTCTTTTGAGTTTCTGTAGAAAGCGTGAGTGTTGCCGTACTTGACATGACAGTTTTGCTCGTTTCATTTGAAGCGCTGCGTTTTAAATGTTTATCCAGCCGGAGTTTTAGTGATTTTTCCTTCGCTGCAAGCAAATTATATATAATTTTTTGTATAAAATTCATAGCTGAATTATTATATCTTATTCCTCACAAAAAGTTTTCCTCTAAATGATGTATAGTAAGCGTTTCCGGAAGTAATTTGCGTTATTTTTTTTCTTGTTATATAATCAGTTTAACAAAGGAGAGGGAATACTATGGAGACATTAGCAAAAAATGAGGGATTAATAACCAAGATTATCGGGCCGGTTGTTGACGTAGAGTTTCAGCCGGGAGAGTTGCCGGAAATTTATACGGCATTGAATATTTACAAAGATGACGGATCATTTGTTGTTGCTGAAGTTCAGCAAATGCTGGGTAACAACCGCGTAAGAACAGTTGCAATGTCCTCTACTGACGGTTTAAAAAGAGGCATGAAAGTTATTAACACAAATGAACCGATTAAGATCCCTGTAGGCCAGCCGATTCTCGGTCGTATTTTAAACGTAGTAGGTGAACCTGTTGACCAGATGGGCCCTGTAAACACAGATACTTATCTGCCTATTCACAGAGAGTCCCCGAAACTCGTTGACCAGAATACAAATATCGAAATTCTTGAAACCGGTATTAAGGCTATCGACCTGTTACAGCCTTATCAAAAAGGCGGTAAAATCGGTTTGTTCGGCGGTGCCGGTGTTGGTAAAACAGTTCTTATTATGGAATTAATCCATAACATTGCAATGGAGCACTCAGGTGTATCTGTATTCGGCGGTGTTGGTGAAAGAACACGTGAAGGTAACGACCTCTGGAACGAAATGAAAGAGTCTAACGTTATCGACAAAGTTGCTTTGATTTACGGTCAGATGAATGAGCCGCCGGGAGCACGTATGAGAGTCGGTCTTTCTGCACTTACTGCTGCTGAATATTTTAGAGACTTCTCAAAACAAGACGTGTTGCTGTTTATTGATAACATATTCCGTTTCACACAAGCAGGGTCAGAAGTTTCAGCATTGCTCGGCCGTATGCCGTCTGCTGTAGGTTATCAACCGACACTTGCTAATGAAATGGGTGAATTGCAGGAAAGAATTACTTCTACAAAAGACGGTTCAATCACATCAGTTCAGGCAATTTACGTTCCTGCCGATGACTTGACCGACCCTGCTCCGGCAACTACGTTCTCTCACCTTGATGCGTCAACCGTATTATCAAGACAAATCGCGTCTTTAGGTATTTATCCGGCTGTTGATCCGTTGGAATCTACTTCTCGCGTACTTGATCCAAACATCATTGGTGAAGAACACTACAGTGTAACAAGAAAAGTACTTGAAATACTTCAAAAATACAAAGAATTACAAGATATCATTGCAATTCTCGGTATGGATGAACTTTCAGAAGAAGATAAAGAAACTGTTAACAGGGCTCGTAAAATTCAAAGATTCCTGTCACAACCGTTCTTCGTTGCAGAACAGTTCTCAGGTATTCCGGGTAAATACGTAAAACTTGAAGATACAATCAAAGGCTTCAAAGAAATCATTGAAGGTAAGCATGATGATCTTCCTGAACAGGCCTTCTATATGGTTGGTACAATTGAAGAAGCTGTAGAAAAGGCAAAAACTTTATAAACTCTGAAAAGTGAGCCGGCATGCAGTGGAGATATTTTCCGGAAATGCAGCCTGCTCACTATTCATTAAAAAAGGATTGAATTTATGCATTTAAAAATAATAACACATGAAAGAGTTGTATTTGATGAAGATGTAGATGCAATTTATACCAAAGGAACGGAAGGTGAATTTGGTGTATTAAAAAATCACGTTCCCGTTATGGCGTCTCTGGATATAGGTGTAACAAAAGTCCAGCAGGGTGAAAGCGAAAAATATTTCACAACTATGGGCGGAGTTTTCCAATTCAAAGACAATGAGGGATTAATTCTGACAAATACAGCCGAGAGCGGTGATGAAATTGATGTAACGCGTGCAAAGGCCGCGTTAGCCCGTGCACAGGCAAGACTTGCTGAAGCTGATGCGTCAATTGATGCTAAACGTGCCGAAGCTGCTATTGCGCGTGCGATGGCAAGGTTAAAAGCGACACTAAATAAATAATTATGAACAAATCATTCTATAACATATTTAAAACCTTTTTTAAAGTGGGAACTCTGCTTTTGGGCGGAGGATATGTTATATTACCGCTTTTGCAGGCCGAACTCGTTGATAAAAAAAATTGGCTGGACAATGAGGAACTTTGTGAATATTATGCATTAGGCCAGAGTGTTCCGGGTGTAATCGCCGTTAACATGTCGGCTTTTGTAGGTTATCGCCTTCGCGGTTTTTGGGGCGCATTTGCCGCTATGTGCGGGATTGTCATGCCGTCATTTATTGCTATCGTAATTATTGCCAGAATGCTTGATGAGATTGTCGGGTTAAAATTTATTCAGAGTATTTTCTGGGGCGTCGGAGTCGGCGTATTAATTTTGATTTTTCTGGCTGTAAAAGAAATGTGGCAAAAAAGTATTGTGGATAAATATACAAGCTGGGTATTCTTTTTTGTGTTTATTTTGTCGGCCTGCTGTAAAGTTTCTCCCGGAATTTTGATTGTTGCGGCAATATTTCTGGGAATATTCAGAGAAAGCAAAAGGCGGCTTGATGCTGTAAAGATTGAAGAAGATGCCGATGAGGATGAAGCCTTATGATACTAACTCAATTATTTTTTGAATTTTTTCATATAGGTTTGCTTTCATTTGGCGGCGGATACGCAACATTGCCGTTCTTGTATCATATTGCGGAGTTCAGACACTGGTATAGTGCAAAAGAATTAACGGATATGATCGCAGTTTCTTCAATTACTCCGGGACCTATCGGGATAAATGTTGCGACATTCGCAGGGTTTAAAACAGCCGGAATAATCGGTTCTATGGTGGCGACCGCATCAATTGTTCTGCCTTCCTTCATACTTGTTTTGATAATCTCAAGACTTCTTGAACAGTTTAAACATAACACCTATGTGCGTTCGATAATTTATACACTTAAACCGGCGGGATGTGCGCTTTTGGCGGCGGTTGGAGTTGATATGTTTGTGAACGGCACAAATGTGTTGGGCATGTTTTTACTACTGATTTTGTTTATTTTGAGCTTGATAGAAAAAAGAGACCCGTTGTTTTATCTTGGTATTTCAGCAGTTGTCGGAATTCTTGCCGGCATTTTCGGCTGGGTTGGGTAATTTTTAGTACTTGACAGAATTTGTAAAAAGTTTTAAAATCATATTACTAATTTAAGGAAAGCAGGGTGGCGGTGATTTTTAATTCGCCGGAGTCCCTCACTGGACCGCAGCCGTTATAGTCGGAATGCTTATTTTAGTTGATGTAACCACGGAAAACTGGGAGAATTTTTTTATGCAAAATTTATTGAGAAAAGGGTACGTTGTCGACTTTGACCCTGCAAAAAAAGTCGCTAAAGTCGTAAGCCATTCTTACATGTCTATTGAAACTTACAGAGACAAAACTGATGACAGTATTCAACTGGTTGAAAATTATCTTTCGCAGCTGGATTGGCGTGTTAATGAGAACTCTAATATGAGTTATTCAATTCAGGGATTAAACAATTATATTGCCTCTGAAGTCAGTAAGAATTACTGGCTAAACAAGGTTTATACACCTGAGATTAAGTCTGCACATGTAAATGGCGATATTCATATCCATGACTTGAATATAATATCAGTGTACTGTGTTGGCTGGGATTTGAAAGACCTTTTGACAGAAGGGTTTTGCGGTGTTCGCGGCAAGATAGAAAGTGCTCCGCCAAAACATTTCAGAACAGCACTGGGACAAATCGTAAACTTTATGTATACAATGCAAGGTGAAGCAGCAGGCGCTCAGGCGTTTTCAAATTTTGATACACTTCTTGCTCCGTTTATCAGATATGACAAATTGTCTTATGGACAGGTAAAACAGGCTATGCAAGAGTTTGTGTTTAATATGAATGTGCCGACACGTGTGGGATTTCAAACTCCTTTTACAAATATTACAATGGATTTGACTGTTCCAAAATATTATGCGGAACATCCGGTCATTATCGGCGGGGAATTGCAGGAATTGACATACAAAGAGTTTCAACCTGAAATGGATATGCTGAATAAGGCGTTTTTTGAAGTTATGATGCAAGGTGATAAGGCCGGCCGAGTATTTACATTCCCTATTCCGACTTATAATATTACAAAGGATTTTGACTGGGAAAATAAAAATCTTGACGGACTCTGGGAAATGTCTGCAAAATACGGTATTCCTTATTTTTCAAACTTCATTAATTCAGATATGTCGCCGGAAGATGCACGTTCTATGTGTTGTCGTTTAAGAATTGATAACAGAGAACTGGAATACAGAGGCGGCGGGCTGTTTGGCTCAAATCCGCTTACCGGATCCGTCGGTGTTGTGACAATAAATTTACCGAGAATTGCAAAAAATGCTCATGATAAAGAAGAATTTTTTGACCTGCTTTCTAAACAAATGGAGACAGCGAAAAAAAGTTTGGAAATAAAACGAGCTGTTCTTGAGGATTATACTGAAAAGAATTTGTATCCTTATACTAAATTCTATTTGCGGGATATCAAATCGCGTTTTGGTGTTTACTGGAAAAATCATTTTTCAACAATCGGTCTTGTCGGGATGAACGAAGCGTGTGAAAACTTTTTGAAAACCGGTATCGGAACAGTGGAAGGCAAACGGTTTGCGCTGGAGGTAATGGACTATATGCGCAGTAAAATAGTTCAATTCCAAAAAGAAACCGGTAACAATTATAACCTTGAGGCAACTCCGGCCGAAGGCACATCTTACAGACTTGCCAAACTCGATAAATATGAAAAGGCATACTATTCTAATTCAACACAACTGCCTGTAAATTACACGGATGATATCTTTGAACTTCTTGACCATCAGGATGATTTGCAGACAAAGTACACAGGTGGAACCGTTGTGCATATTTTTGCAGGCGAGCGGATTACAAACATAAATACAATGAAAAACCTAGTAAAGAAGATATGTAATAACTATCGTTTGCCATACTTTACTTTTTCACCTACATTCAGTACATGTCCAAACCATGGATATATAGCGGGTGAACATTTTACCTGTCCTGAATGCGGAGCGGATTGTGAGGTTTATTCCAGAATTGTAGGTTATATCAGACCTGTAAATCAGTGGAATAAAGGCAAACAAAAGGAATTTAAAGATCGTAAGACTTTTGATGTTGAAAAAGGCTGCTTATGTCAATAGTAATAGGCGGTTTACAAAAAAGTTCACTGCTGGATTTTCCTGACAAAATCAGCGCGATAGTTTTTACACAGGGCTGTAACTTTCACTGTGGATATTGCCACAACCCTGAATTATGTACACAAAACCAAAAGCCGGTATTAACCGTACCGGCTTTCTTTGATTTTTTGAATACACGAAAAGGAAAACTAGACGGAGTTGTGATTACCGGCGGAGAACCAACTTTGCACAATGATTTGCCGGAGTTTATTAAAAAAATTAAGGACAATAATTTTGCTGTGAAATTGGACACAAACGGCACAAATCCTGATATGCTTCAAAAACTAATAAATTCTGATTTGATTGATTATATTGCTATGGATATAAAAGCGCCTTTGGAAAAGTATAAATATATTACAGAAATTGATGTTGACATCACAAAAATACAAAAGAGCATAAATCTTATTTTAAATTCCGGCATGGACTATGAATTTCGCACAACAGTTGTTAAATCACAGTTAACAGTTGAGGATTTTGACAAAATTGCAGACATGATAAATGGCGCAAAGAGATATTATTTACAGAAGTTCCAACCATCAAAAACTCTTGATGAAAATTTTATGAGAGAAACAACTTATACAGATGAAGAATTCGTCTGTATTATAGCAAAATTAAAATTAAAAATTCAGCAGGTATTTTTGCGCTAAAAAGTTAATGTTTCTTAAAATTAGTGCTTAATAATCTTTAAAATTTTCCATTAATGGAGTAAAATAGCATTATGAGTAAAGATGAACAATTATATTCTGACATCCCTCCAACAAAGTTGAGGAATAAAGAGGAGAAATTTAAACCTGCAAAAACCAGCTGGTTCTGGATTCATGTGGCAAGTTTCTTTTTTCATAACATGCTGGAAAACAGATTTTATGCTTTTCGCTATACCGGCATGGAACAGTTTACGGATGAGGATAGAAATATTCCGACGATAATTTTTGCTCCGCATTGCAACTGGTGGGACGGAATTGTGCTGTATAATATTACCAATAGAATATTCCATAAAGAAATCAGATTAATGGTAGAAGAACTTAATCGTTTTCCTTTATTGCGTCGCGGAGGTGCGTTTAGTGTAAATAAAAAATCCCCGCAATCTGCAATGACAGCCTTAAACTATTCAGTTGAGGTACTTGGCAATACAAATAATATATTGGGGATTTTTCCGCAGGGAATAATAAGGCCGCCGTATTTCCGTCCTATGGAATTTCAGACCGGGCTTGCATATATTGCTAAAAATGCAGCTAAAAGATATGGAAAAGTTAACCTTATTCCGGTTGCAATAGAATACACTTTCTTACGTGATAACAGACCTGAAGTGCTGGTTAGATTTGGAGACAAGGTTTGTCTTGATACTCCTGATATTAATCGGAAAGAATTTACGCACAAGCTTGAAAGATCTCTTGAAAAAACCTGTGATGATCAATTTCATCAGATATCAGAAGGAGATTTATCAAACTATAAAATTTTGTTTAAACAACGTTTGAAATGGTACAGGAGAATTGAACAGCGCCTTAAAAGAATTGACGTTAAAAGTAAATCTGGTGTATAAAAAAATCTCCTCGTTTTACAGAGGAGTTTTTTAAAATTATGCACTATATCGCTTGAAAGATTTTTCTAT
>CALUUH010000025.1 GCA_944323875.1 Candidatus Gastranaerophilales bacterium | reverse complement strand
ATATTCAAGTCCATAAACAATGCGCAGACAATAACCACAATACCGGATATCCAGGTCAAGACATGCGGAGTTCTGAATTTTTTATGAATTAATCTGAGAGATTTCGGCAAAAATCTGTCGCGGCTCATTGCATACAAAATTCTTGTTGTTCCTAACTGGTATATCAAAAGAACCGAAGTCAAAGCGCACAATGCACCGATTGAGATTAATCCGGCAAACCAATCCATGCCAATAGCACGCATAGCATGGGCAATTGGCGCCTGAATATCAATATGCCCCAGAGGTACAGTTCCTGTCAAAACAAGTGCCACGCACACGTATAAAACTGTACATATAACCAGTGTTCCTAAAATTGCAATAGGCAAATCTCTTTGCGGATTTTCTGTTTCTTCCGCTGTCGTTGATATAGCATCAAATCCGATATATGCAAAGAATATCAAGAACGCGCCCATAAACACACCTTCAAAGCCGCCCGGCATAAACGGTGTCCAGTTTTCCGGTTTTACATAAAATGCACCGACAATAATAAAAGACAATATCATAAACATATTTATGCCGACCATTATACTTGCAACACGCGTAGATTCTTTTACGCCTTTAATTAAAAGCAATGTCAGAACAAGCACAATTGCAATAGCCGGTAAATTTATTGCAACAGGTATTTTATCGAAAATAAACGGCATCTGTGTGTGCGGGTCAAGTCCGAATTTATCACAGTACGCAAACATATAGCGATAGTCGTTTCTCAGCCACAGAGGAAACTGAACAATAAAATCAGGCAGAATATGTTTAAACCCTTTTAAAAATTGTGTAAAATATCCTGTCCATGCGCTTGCGACAGTAATATTTCCGATAGCATATTCAAGCATCAATATCCAGCCGACCATCCAGGCCATAAATTCACCCATTGTTGCATAAGTATATGTATAAACACTACCCGCAACAGGTATCATTGCTGATATTTCACTATAGCAGAGTGCTGAAAATACGCATGCAACAACTGCCAAAATCATTGAGATTATAATAGCAGGGCCGGCACCGATACTTTCCGGACCGCCTTGAATGGCTGTACCTATAATCGTAAAAATACCTGTTCCGACAACAGCGCCAATACCTATGATGATCAGGTCAAAAACATTCAATGTCTTTTTCAATTCAGATTTTTTACTTGTCGCTATTAATTCGTCGGGGCTTTTTTTAGATAAAACATTCGCCAGTATATTCTTATAATCCATTTATTTAATAAGTTCCTGTTGTTTATTATGTACAATTTCTTTATGAATTTCGTTTTCGTTTGTTCTGTTACGTGTAAATCCGTAATAAAGGTATATCAAAGCACCTACACCAAGCCATACAGGAAACAGCAGAGCTGAGCTTGAAGTTGATTGTAATTTATAAATCATCAATCCGCCGCAGCAGATAATACCCAAGGCCGGAAACCAAGGTGAAAAAGGAACTTTGAATGGTCTCGGACGGTTAGGTTCTGTATGCCTTAATATCAATACTGCAATACATACAACTATGAAAGATGTAAATGTCCCAAAGTTGCAAAGTTCAGCAGCCACATTCAAATCCAGAGTTAAAATACCTAAAACTGAAAGCAAGCCAACTGTCCATGTTAGTACATGTGGGGTCTTAAATTTCGGGTGAAGAGCCTGAAATCTTTTTGAAATAAAATGATCACGGCTCATAGCATACAAAATTCTTGTTGCAGCCATTTCCATAACGATTAACACAGAGGTTAAGCCGGCAAGTGAGCCCAATGAAATAAGGCCTGCAGCCCAGTTCAAGTGAGCCATTTTCATACAAAATGCCATTGGGGCCGCAAGAAATGCAGCAGGCACGCTTCCGCTTGTATCCTGCATGCCGGTAAGAATAAGTGCAACAAGCACATAAACAATCGTTGTTGCAATAAGAGAGCCGATAATACCTATCGGTAAATCTTTTTGCGGATTTTTACATTCTTCGGCTGCTGTTGCAATTGCGTCAAATCCAATATATGCAAAGAATATTAAAAACGCACCTGCAAAAACGCCTTCAAAACCGTGAGGCGCAAAAGGCGTCCAGTTTTCAGGTCTTACGTAAAACGCTCCGACAAGAACAAATAATGCAATTACCGCAAGTTTTATAAATACCATTACACCGGCCATTTTTGTTGAATCTTTTGTTCCGCGGACAAGAATCATAGTGCTCAAAAGCACCATAACAATTGCAGGGATATTTATACAAACCGGAATACCGAACAATGTCGGAATAACATCATGCGGATTAACACCGCTTTCCGTTGCAACTTTCATTGCTGAATTAACATCATTAACAAGCCATATCGGCGGATTTGCCATCCAAGAAGGCAATACATTAGAAAAACCGTGCATAAACTGAACAAAATGGTTTGACCATGCACAGGCAACAGCAATAAAACCGACAGCATATTCAAGCATCAACACCCAGCCCACCATCCATGCCGCAAACTCACCGAGTGTTGCAAATGTATAAATATACGCACCGCCTGCAACAGGTATCATTGTGGCAAATTCAGTGTAACAAAGAGCCGAAAAAATACATGCAATAGCTGCAATGACCATAGAAATCATCAATGCAGGACCTGCACCCGGCTGATCAGCAGAGCCTGCTGCAGCAATACCGACGACTGCAAAAATACCTGAGCCGATAATTGCACCTATACCTAAGATGATTAAATCCCATGCGCCCAGTGTTTTTTCCAAACCTGTATCATTTGCCTCTGCAAGCATGTCATCCGGAGCTTTAATTTTAGTGATTTTTTTCAAAAAGTTTCTGCTGAATGTCGCACGATTAAATTTTACTGCCATTTATATTCCTCTATTTTATTATTTGCAAAGCGGGAAACCTAATTCTTCTCTTTGCGCTACGTATAATTTTGCAACGGCTGAAGCCATTGTTCTTACTCTGTTTATAAAGTTAATTCTTTCATCTTTACTTATAACACCTCTTGCATCAAGAAGGTTGAATGTATGAGAACATTTCAAAACGTAATCATAAGCCGGCAAAACGAGTTTTGCATTAACACAATTGTCAACTTCTTTTTGATATAAGTCAAACATTGTGAATAAAGCTTTAGCGTCGCTAACCTCAAAATTATATTTAGATTGTTCAATTTCGTTTTGCAAATAAATATCGCCGTATTTTAGAGTATCATTCCACATGATATCGTAAACAGATTCTTTATTTTGCAAATACATAGCAATTCTTTCAAGCCCGTAAGTTAATTCAAGAGCAACCGGCTTAACTTCCAATCCGCCGACCTGCTGAAAATATGTGAACTGTGTAATCTCCATGCCGTCAAGCCAGACTTCCCAACCTACACCGGCCGCACCTAAAGTCGGAGACTCCCAGTTATCTTCGACAAATCTTACGTCATGTTCTTTCAGGTCAATTCCCATTGCTTCCAGACTTTTCAGATAAAGTTCCTGAGCGTTATCCGGAGAAGGTTTCAGAATAACCTGAAACTGATAATAGTGGCCTAATCTGTTAGGGTTTTCGCCATATCTTGCATCAGTCGGCCTTCTGCAAGGTTCTATCATTGCAGTGTTCCATGGTTCAGGACCTAAAGCACGCAAAAACGTTGCCGGATTCATTGTTGATGCACCTTTTTCTATATCGTAAGGCTGCTGAATTATACATCCGTAATCAGACCAGAACTTTTGTAAATTAAAAACCAATTCTTGAAAATTTAAAGCCATAACCTCTTTATCCAAATATTGTATTGTGTACACTCGTTCGTTTATCCTATTATCAACATAGTATAATTACAAGACTTTGATAAAAAATGTTAAGGAGCACAATAAAACGCATTCAAGTTTTTTAAGCTACAAGATCTAATTCTTCTACAGGTTCTGGCTTTTTCAATAGTGCTGCAAGCTCCTGAAGGTGCGAAATAAGCGGGCGAGCTTCATTATTCAGTCGTTCTCTAAGCTCGTTTGCTTCCTGAGGATTTTTGTCATTTTTCTTTGCAACAGCCATATCTACTTTTGCCTGAACTGCTTTTGCCAGCAATTCCGGAATATTTGGTGCTGTAGGGTTTTCTGATGACAGATTTTTGTAATATGTATCCATATAATGATTATTCATACGTAACTTCCAGTTAGTATTATTCATTTCTCCCGGGACATTGTATCGCTTGTCTATTGCAAAGAAATCAGCAAATGACATCTGGATATTTTTACTGCTTCTGAATAAATCTACAAATTTAGCCTTTATCAATTCAAGCGGATTAGTATTTATGGTCTGTCTGAATTGTGCCTGTTCATCACGTTTGGCGGGATCGGCCATCAGATATCCAACTAGATATTCCTTATCCCACGCGCCCAAATTCATCATTCTTGTCGGCGGAGAATCATGAGAACTTATTAACGAAGTATCTTGATATTGAGCGGATTCTCCCTTGTCCCATTCTAGCTGTTTGATACCCGGCAGATGGAATTTATTATAATATATTTCGTTAAATACTGCTGTTCTGTCGCCTAAATCTTCCCAAACTACATCACCGGTTTTTACACCTTTTTCTTCTAATGTCGGTAGTACAATTTTTTCTATTATATTTCTGTAATTGCCGTCAGGGTCAATGTGCGGCATATTGGAAATATAATCACCCTTAATACTTCTTACAACGCCGTTTGAGGTATAGAGAGAATTCGTTTCATAAATCCACGGATCTACTAATCCCATAGCATGGTCTATACGTACTGTTTCACAGTATTCAAGTGCAGATAAAAGTTTCTTTTTGAGGAACTCTCCGGCAACATCAAGTGAGCCATCCTGCTTAAACAATCTTTTCGGATTAAGTACAGGTAAATCCCAAGCTTGAGGACGATTTTCTTTACCGCCATATTTACATCCAATGGCATAACCATCTAAAAAGGCTTCGCGATTTGCCCACACATCTGCTTTTGAACAGCCGACAAGCAAATCATTTATATATGTAAAGTTATTTTCATCTCGAAATTCTTTATTTTCTCTGATTTGCTTATCTATTAAAAATTGCGTAAAGCTGTTTTTTTCAATTTTATCTTTTGAGCGGTTGACTATCTGGTTATACCTTTTTACTGCAACTCTGTCACCTTTATTCAAACGTAATATTAAATCAGCGTCCAGTTGATTTTCCCATTCTTTAAAATCATCTGTTCCGTTCATTTTTGACAGAACTTTAAATATGCCGTCTTTTACAAGCCAGTCTGATGATTTTTCTTTAAACTGTGAAAATTCCTTATTAAGAGCTATGGCTGCAGGATCTTTATCACGTAATTTTTGTTTAAATGTTGTATAAGCTTCTTCCAGAGCAATATCCATGTTTTCAAATGCTTCTAAGAAGTTCGCCTGATTGTAATTTTGTCCTTTGACCCTGTTCAAGTCTGTTATATTATCAAAAGTTTCGTTAGATAAGATTTCGGCATATTCTGGCTTTGTCAGTTTTTTTGCATCAATAAACAACGGATTTTTAGCATAAACTTTTGAGGCATAAGGTGAAATATCAAAGCTGGAAATTTCTCCTGACGGTCCTAATTGTATTGCATTAAAACCATACATCTTAAATTCTTTGATCAAATCTTTTGCCGGCTCGGAATAAGGGCTGCCGACACCTATATCAGGGCCTGATGACGGAAAGCATGACCCGTGCAAAATTATTGCTCTGTTTTCTATCCCGAGATATTTAAAAGCCTCATTACAGGTATCCTGCATTTCCTGAATTTTCTCACCTTTCGGGCGCTCAGTAAAATTAGGCTGCCTGTTGAAAATATTATAATTATTTATCCCATAAATCTTCATATTCCAGTTAAACCCCGAACAAAATTTTTTTTGCTATATCTGTGCTAAAATTTCTAACTGACAATTACAGCTTACTTCTTCTCTTGCAAGTACTATAACATTATTCAAATAGTTATTCAATATTGTAAATATCAACTGTCTGTAATCAATCGGAACGATTAATTTTATGAATTCCATATTTAATTCTCTTGCTTTTTCTTCAATCTGCTGCGCAAAATTTTCCGCAAAATCTGCATCTATACGGACGACCTCGTCACCTTCAACAAAATCTTCTGTTGTCAATGCATCAAGTGTGTCGTCCTCTATTTCAAGTGCAGCAATAACACCGTTTTCATCTGCAAAAGATTTACATATCTGACGTGATAATGCAAGACGTAATTTTTTCAAGATATCGATTCTGGCATGGTCTTCTGCAAAATCATTCAATTTTTCAAAAATATACGTAATATCTTTTATGGAAATTCGTTCTGTTATCAAACTTGTTAAAATAAATCTTAAATCAGAAAGTGAAAGATAGTCTGGTATCAGATTTTCAACGAGAAAGGCATTCTTTTTGCTGACAATTTCAATATATTTGTCTAATTCATTGTAATCAAGAAGTTCATCTGCATACTTAATTGCAGAAAATTCCAATGCTCTTGAAATATACTGACATCCGGAAAGTCCTTTTTCCCAGAAATCTTTAGCCTGTTCTCTTTCTATCCAGACTATTTCGCGACCTGTAATAAAGTCAATATCGTTTATCACATTTGTAATTTTTTCATCTATATGTATTTCATCCGCAAAATACATAACATAATTCGGATAAACAAGTCCTTTGTAAACATCCAGTCCGCGAATACGTATTGCAAATTCATAAGGATTAAGCCCTTCATCATCCTGAAAAACTATTTGCGGGATAACAAAACCTAATTCTTCCGTAAGTTTCAGCCTTGATTTAACAGTTTCCGCAATAAGTTCTTCTTCGCCGATATCCTGATCAGGATCAACATAGCCAAGGATTTCTTCACTTAAATAAATTCCAAGCTTTTCTGTTTTGAGTTTAGAATACATTTCATCAGGAGATGTTGCGCGCGCAAGTTTATCTTTCAAATCGTCAAGTTCTTTTAGACCTGCTGAAATTTTATCGTTTAATTTTTTTCTCCCGACAGATGCAGGCGCTTCACCTTCAAGTTCTTGCTTAATGCGTGCGATTTTAGCTTTTTGTTCTCTTATTTTTCCCTGTATTTCAAGGCACTGTTCATAAGGTGTAAGTTTTGGAGAAAGCATTTTTTCCATCTGACTTTTGAATGTGGAAATATTAATTATGTCAGAATTTGAATTTCTGTCATAATCAGGCGCTTCCATCATAAAAATACAATTGTATTGAAACCCTTCATCAGCTTCAACTTCGTGCATACTGTATAATTCCCAGCCATTCATTGACATTTCATTCAATAAATTTTGCAGCTCCTGAACATTTTCACTGGAACAGGTTTTTATAACATATTGCATTTTTTTGTTAAACATAATTACTCCTTGCTTTCGTTAATAAGGATTTTTATTGCTTCAATCGCGGTACGTATTGCTTTATCAGTATCATGAACAACAGGATTTTCCAAGCCTGCCTTTTCTCTTTCCTGATTTGCTACTGTTAGGAATACTGAACCTATTTTTACTCTTAGAAAACTTGCGACAACAAACAGCGCTGCTGACTCCATTTCTGACGCCAGACAACCAAGACGCTTCCAGGCTTCCCACTTGTTGCAAAGTTCGTAACTTACAGGCATTCTTTCAGGACTGTGCTGGCCGTAGAATGAATCCTTGCATTGAACAATGCCTCTGTGAAACTCGCCGCCGCCTGCTTTAGCTGCAGATGTCAGAGCATTCACAATATCAATATCCGCCACGGCCGGAAACTCAATCGGTGCATACTCCTTGCTCGTCCCTTCCATTCGGACAGCCCCTGTTGCAATAACTATATCTCCGCCTTTAACATTTATATCTATTCCACCGCAAGTACCTACGCGGATAAATGTTTCTGCGCCTACATTTACAAGTTCTTCCAACGCAATAGCAGCAGAAGGCCCGCCAATACCGGTTGATGTTACACTGACTTTTTCTCCATTCAAATATCCGGTATACGTTGTATACTCTCTGTTATCCGCAACAAGTTTTGCATCATCAAAGTATTCCGCTATTTTTTTACAGCGTTTCGGATCCCCCGGTAAAATAACATATTTACCAACATCTCCTTCTCTTAAACCGATATGATACTGTTCACCGTCATGTGAATATTTCATGATGCCTCCTTTTGTCTGAAATGATTTTAAGCGGCAAACGCCGGGTTCGGCGTTTGCCGCTTAATTAACTAAATTTGACCGCTTTTCAATTTTTGAATAACAAGATCGCTGATATCAACGCCGCCAACAAAAATAGTTCTGTAATCAACAATTGCATCTAGTTTTTGTTCTACAAGAACCTGTTTTGCTGCTGTTTGAATTTTGTTGAAAATTAATTCTTCTTTTTGTGCACGCAATTTAACCAGTGCATCTTCTTTTGCTTTCAACTCTTTTGATGTTGTTTCTTCAAAATTCTGTTTTTGTACAGGCGTGCTTAATGCTTTGTACTGTTTTTCTTTATCAATCATAAATTGTTGAATTTCCAAAGCTTTTGCATCAATTTCCTTGATAGCGGATTGTGCTAAAGGATAACCGTTTTGAACTTTCTGATAATTGATGTATCCGACTCCGCCGGCCAATGCCTGACTGCCGAGTAAAATAACACCTAAAGTAACTGCTGCTAATTTCAAATTTTTCATAAAACCTCCTAGTTTTTTTATTAGTAATTAGTACATTAAATCGCCGACACCAAAAGTGAAGTATCCGTTCGGGTTGCCGTTGTCTCCCGGATTGGTAAGCGGAATACCGTAATCGATTGAGAGAGGGCCCATTCCCGGTATATAAAGTTTTAAACCGACACCGGCTGAAATTGCATAGCCCGGTCTGTCATATAGTGTATCACTGATTGTATTATTAAATATTTTACCTGCATCAACAAACATTGTAAATCTCAAATTGTTAAGGAATTTGATTTTTGTTCTGTCTAAGAATGGTATTGGCGTTGCAAATTCTGCAGATCCCATAACAAAGGCATCACCGGTACCAACACCGCTCATTTTGAAACCTCTGATTGTATACGGACCGCCTAAACGATAAGCCATTACATCAGGCATGTCATCACCATGAATCTTTCCGCCCGCTTTAGCAGTGAAAGACAAAGATGATTTTTTACCGACTGGAATGTATTGCTTAATCATACCGGTTAATTTACCGTGAGTTTTATCAAATCCGTCTAATCCTATTTCTTCATCAAATCTCAAGCTTGCCATTGTACCTTTTCTTGTAACTGTTGCACTGTCACGTGTATCATATATCATTGCAGGACTTAAAGACATAAACAGACCGCCGTCAAGTTGCCTTGCACGTTCTGAAATAGGGACATTATATCTGTTATAAAGGCTTGCTATCTTGCCGAAATCACCTTCTGATACATGTACATTTTCAACCCCGAGAGAGAATGTTGAAGTAAAATGTTTGTTAAACTTCATTCTGTGAGCAACCGTAACTTCGCCCCCTAATCTTCTTTCAATCGCCAGCGGAACCTGATAACTACCAAAATCTCTATAGTAGATTTTATTTAACAGTGAAGTATCAGAATTAAAGAAATATGGTAAGAAATAGCTTAATTCAGCCTGCAAATTCATACGCCGCTGGATGGAAGCATCATTCAAGATTACACCTGTACCGGCCAATACGTTCAAGGCAAGCCTTTCATTTCGCCCTTTAAAGTTATTATCAGCAATACCAACCGATCCAAACAAACCGGTTACTGTATCAACACCCGCTCCAACTGAAAGGTTTGCTGTTCTTTGTTCTTCAACCTTGATTGTAATATCGTACATATCAGGATCTTCAGTGCTAGGTTCAATCTCTCTGGTTACTTCTTTAAATGCTTGTGTCGCATATAATCTTACAATATCTTCTTTTATCTGGTTTTCATTATAAATTGTGCCCGGTTCAGTCAAAATATTACGTTCAATAATATAATCTTTTGTTTTTTCGTTACCCGCAATCATGATTTTATCAATAGTACCTTCTTTAAGGCTTATGTTTACCGTACCGTCAGGATCGTCAGTTACAGAATCCACACGCGCCAAAATATAGCCTTTTTCGGTATATAGATTTTGGATTTTCACAATTGCGCTGTTTATTTCGGTTATATTTTGCGGCTTTCCTTTTAACGGCAAGAGGAATTGCAGAATTTCTTCAGTTGAAACAACGGTATTTCCTTCAATTGTAAAATCTGTTACAGGGGCGTTTTCTTCAAGAATAATTTTAATAGTCACAGTACCGTCAGAATTTGTAACAGGAATTGCTTTCATTGAGTCTGAAAAAAAGCCTAAATCATAAATGCTTTTCAAATCACTTAATAAGGTTTCTTTGTCATATTCATCGCCGGCATGGAGAGTGATTTTTTGCATGACAACATCAGGACTGATTACATTAAGCCCGTGAATTTCTATAGCCTTGATGGTTTTGGCAGTTTTTACTGTTGATTCATCAAACTCAATTTCTGCCGGTTCTCCTGATGAATGTTCTCCCCAAAAATCGTCCGCAGCATAAGCTTTTACAGGGAATGTAATTACTGCCAGTGCAAAAATTATAAATATTTTTTTATATAGCTTGTTTGATACTAACCTCAAGAAAATCTTGTCCTTACAACTTCAATTGTGTCAATTCCTAAAAACATTATATCATTAAAATTTGAAAAGTAAAAACACGTAAATTAAAATTAACATTAATTTTTGATAAGCTTTTTATAGACATCATTTTTATTTAATCCGTATAGTGCTGAGAGTATAGCGGCTGTTTCTTTTGCCTTAAATCCTTTTGCTTGAAGCGCACTTATTTTTCCTTCCAAATCAATTTCTTCCATGCTTTTTTGTTCACGAAATACTACAGCAACAAGTTCTCCTTTTAAAATATTATTTTTAAAATATTCAAGGGTTTTATCGCACTCATCAACGACAATTTCTTCAAAAATTTTTGTTAATTCACGCCCGACGGCAACACAAGGATTTTGCCGGCATGCTGAAATTATTTCAAGAGTATTTAACAGACGATTAGGTGATTCGTAAAAAACAATATCAGTCGCGCGGTATTTTTTCAGAATATCCTCTATTTGTTGTCTTGATTTTGGTAAGAAACCTGCAAAGAAAAAGTCTTCACCCTCTCTTGAGAGTTGTGATAAAAAAGTAGCCACAGCATTAGCGCCGGCAAGAGAAGTCACAGAAAAACCGTTTTTGCGCAATTCTTTAACAATTACAGCCCCGGGGTCACAAAACAAAGGCGTGCCTGCATCAGAAACAAGCGCCATTTTTTTCCCTTCGCGTAAAAGAGAAAGTATTTGTTCAACGCGCTCTTTTTCATTAAATTTATGATAAGAAATACATTTTGTTTTTATATCAAAATGATTAAGCAATTTTTGAGTAACGCGCATGTCCTCACACGCAATAATGTCAACCGATTTAAGAATTTCAAGCGCACGTGAAGTTATGTCGCCAAGGTTTCCGATAGGTGTGGGTACAATATAAAAATCATATTCTTTCATAAAAATATTATAGCATATGAATACTGCCTGACAGTTTTTTATAAAATATTTTAACAACTTACATACACGATTTAGATGCAGTGTAAAGCCAATAAAGATAGCACATAGAACTGTTCATAGCTCACAGTTCTCTATTACGCAACTCACTTTACTTAATCATTAATGCAACTTTTAGAAGAACATTCTATTCGGAATATTTGCTTATTTCCTGAAAATAATGTTCAAGAGCTATATAACCTTTATAAATTTCATTAGAAATACTTGCGTAATGGGTTGCGATAATAAATTTTAATTCTTTTGTTCTTATTTCAAGAATTTCGTCAGCATCTTTTTTCAGTTTTTCATCTTTTGATTCAGACCATTTTTGCAACAGGGCAAGTTCTTCGTACATCTGTTTTATTGTAGTAAATTCCAAAGTGTTAAAATCGTATTTATTAAGCAGTGCGCGTTCGGTGTTTGTTATTCTGCTCATTACGGCCTGAAATTTGAAAACACGTTTGATTATTATGTAATTATCCGCAAGCTTTTTATGTGAATACGGGATAGTATTTTTTGCGAGCAATGCTGCGTATGAACGGGATGTAAACACATCGTCGTCGCGTGAAAAAGAGCTTTTGGATGTTAAATCAAAATTGGACTTTTTATCTACAATATCTTCTAGCATCTTGCCTCCCGATTATGTGATTATAATATGATAAGCAAAAATCGTTGTCATGTATTTATGTCAATTTTTTAACATAATTTAAAAAATTTATGGTTTACCGCAACGTGCAGCTAAAACAGCTAAACGAGCTGTATCATCAACGTTTGGAGCAAAGGTTTGCTTGTATTCTATCCATCTCATTTCAAATTCCAGAGCTTTATTTATCATTTCTTTGTCAAGTTTTTGCGTATTAAAAATGATTTTTCTTGTTTCTATTCCTGAAAGATAAGGGATTTTTTTGATAAATGAAAAAGAATTCAGGCTTATGCCGCCGCCAAGGATGAATTTTTTGTTTGCCCTTGCGGATTTTTCAGAAACTTTTTTTACAAATTCAAATATATCTTCGGAGTCGACATCACTGATTTTTAGAGAACTTGCAAAATCACTCCGGCCAAACACAATTCCTGTTAAATTCTTGCTTAAGTCATTATTTAGAATATCATCCAGTGCATTAAATCCTGTGCAGGTTTCAATATTGATAAAAAATTCAGCATCTGAAGGGAACTTGCCTTGTACGGATTTGATAAATTTTTCAAAAGCGTATTCGGATTCTATCATAGGCGCGACAATCCGTGTTATGTCGAGTTTTCTTGCATCATCCAGGTCACGCCGTGCTTCACAGCCTCCTATTTTCAAGACGAACGACAACTCTGCATTATCAGCCAGTTGTTTAAGTTCTTCTGCTTCTTTTAGCGTTGCGCCTTCGGATTCAAATTCAGCTTTGACACCAACGGCGCCAAAGCTTGATTTGAGTTCTTGTAAATTTTCTATTAATAACTTTTTCACGATTATAATAAATGAAGTTTAGTCTACCAACTGCTGCATAACTTCAAAAGGTTTTTCAGCCAGTCTAAGTGTTTCAGCGTCAATAATACCTCTTTTTAATTCTGAAAAAGTTGCTTTTTTAGAATTGAATTTCTTTTTCAAAAATTCGTAAGAGATTTTAGGGTCACATTTGTCGCCGCATGTAAACAGGTCAACTGCTGCATAACCGAGTTCCGGCCATGTGTGGATAGCAAGGTGACTTTCTGAAATAATTACGACACCTGAAACTCCGTAAGGGTTAAACATATGGAAACATTTTTGGACAATAGTCGCACCACATTCAAGGGCGGCATCCACCATATACTTTTCTACTTTATCAATACTGTTTAATGTGTTTGGATCACATTCAAAAAATTCTGCTAATACGTGTTGTCCTAAGTGGATCTCTTTTTTGCCGTTCTCTTGAATAGCTGTAAAAGGTGATGTTATTGCCAATTCATGTGCCTCCTATCTAAATGTATATTTATTTTCTACTACCAAAATTGCTTTCGCTATAACATATTACAATAAAAATCAAAAAATTTGTAAAATTTACACTTAAAAATTTATTTTTTACAAAACTTTTCATTCCAATATGCCTAAAACTAAGTAATAATGTATCATTCGGATGTCTGATTTTTATTAAGAATTATTAACATTGTAGTATCAATCTTTTTTGTTGTAAAATCAGATTATGAATAAGATATTGGTTATAGATGACGATTACGCAATAAACGAGCTTATCAAGGTGAACCTTGAATTATGCGGATATAAGGTTATACAGGCAAACGACGGTGTGACCGGTTTTGCATTGTGCAAACAGGAGATGCCCTCTCTTGTTATACTTGATGTCATGATGCCTGAGGTTGACGGTTTTACTGTTGCGCAGAGAATAAGAAAAAACGATGACACAAAAGATATACCTATATTAATGCTTACGGCGCTTTCGCAGACCAGCGATAAGGTAAACGGTTTTAATATCGGAGTTGACGACTATCTGGTTAAGCCGTTTGATATGGAAGAATTAAAAGTCAGAGTTCGGGCGCTGCTAAAGCGTACACATCAAATTCCGTCATCAGCGTCAACACGGGAACTCTTGACCCTTGGTGAAATAACTCTTTTACCGGAAACATACAGTGTTAAAATAAATGACAAGCAGGCAAAATTAACCCCGATAGAATTTGATATTTTCAATTTGCTGTTCCAAAACCATGGGAACATGGTATCATCTGCCCAATTGTTAAAAGAAGTCTGGGGATATTCGCCTGATGATGATATTGAAACTATCCGGGTGCATATCAGACATTTGAGAAGCAAACTTGATAAAATTGCGAACGGGAAGAAGTACATAGAGACCATCTATGGCGGCGGATATAAGTTAAATGTATAGAAGCTAAAAAGCTTGTATAGTAACCGTTTCGCCAGTTGGCTATCCATGAAAACACCTACATGTTTTCATCTACATGTTTTCGTGGACTTGTAAAGTTGAAAAAATGATTATATAATTTTATTTACTAAGTATATATTTTTTTATTTAAAAATAAATTATAATAATTTGTATAAAAATAAAAAATAATGGAGATAATACTAAAATAAGCCCTATTGTAAAAATCCATGTATATACTTTAGAAAAATCTTTAGGGACAAAATTGTTATATGTTACAGCAAAAAAATATTTTTTTACTAAATATTCAACAACTGCTAATATTAACAAAGAAAGAATTATTATTCCACATATTTTTAACATTATTATGAGGTATGAAATATGTGCAAAATAAAAAATAGGTTCTGTACCGGTAGTAATTTCATTGTGTATAACTGTCGGAAGATAAATGAAGAGTTCATAAAACCAAAATACGCAATTAATATACCCAAATAGTGCTAACAAATTTAAGAAGAATAATTTTTTCATTTTTTATCTTGCTCATATCCGAAATTTTTCAGGGAGCTTTGTTTCTTGCGCCAGTCTTTATCAACCTTGACTTCAAGCGACAAAAAGACTTTTTTCTCAACAATTTTTTCCAGTTCCAGACGCGCCTCGGTGCCGATTTTTTTCAACAGGCTGCCGCCTTTACCGATAAGTATACCCTTCTGGCTCTTTTGTTCACAATAAATCGTCGCATAAATCCTGTCTATGCTCTCTGTTTCCTGATAATTGTCTACCTTCACCGCTACTGAATGCGGGATTTCATCAGATGTGTTTAATAAAATTTTCTCCCTTATAACCTCCTCGGTTACATCACGCATGCTTTCTTCGGTTACAATATCTTCAGGATACAACAAATCTCCTTCCGGCAGGTATTTGTAAATATTTTTCAGCAATGTGTCAATGTTGCGGCCTGTTTTGGCTGAAATCTTTACCACTGGACAATTCTTTTCAAGCAAAAGTTTGTAGGTAACAAGGTTTTCTTCAACTTTTTCAAGCTTTTTAACTTTATCAACCTTGTTCATCACAATGATTATCGGGATGTCTGTTTGCAGCATATTTTGAACAATCCATTTGTCACCCTTGCCGGCCGGTTCTGAACCATCAACAAGAAACAATATTAAATCCGCATCCGGCACGGCCACTTTTGCCTCATCCAACAAAAATTCACCAAGTTTATTCAAAGGTTTATGCACTCCGGGTGTGTCAATAAAAACAATCTGACCCTTTTCCGTTGTATATATGCCTTTAATTCTTTTTCTTGTGGTTTGCGCCTTGTCCGTTGTTATGACAATTTTCTGCCCGAGTATCTGGTTGAGCAGTGTTGATTTCCCGACATTAGGACGCCCTATTATTGCTGTAAATCCGCTTTTCATAAAATTATTATATCACAAAAAGTATCAATTTATTAAGAAACTGGCAAAAATTTTTTTCTCAATGTATTATATAATATATAAAGTAGGGAAAATAATTTTTTAATCGGATTAAAATGAAAAAAAATAATTATATATTAAGTACTATACTCTTGTTAGGTTTAACCTTTGCCCCGCTGAACATGGCGTTTTCAGCTGATAATAATCTTGTTCAGCTAGACTTGAAAAAAGGAAGCGGCAACGCGCTTGATATTACTTTTTTAACAACAGAAAATTATGGCAGCAGCGTAATTGTCAGAAAAAAATCAGACAATAAATACGTTATTTTAATGCCGAAAGTGCTTACGGCAGGTTACAGAAGCGCGGATTTGGACAGCGTTCGGGATCTTGTTTCTAATATTGATGTTAAAAGTATCAATGACGGTGCTGCAGGGTATACAAAAGTTACTTTAATAACAACAAAACCTCTGAATATTACAACGCATGTAGCAAAAGCCGCTCCGCTCAGCGATGCGCAAAAACAATATAAAACACTTATCGCAGAAGCTTATTCGGTTAAAAATAATGTAAATAAAGGCGCCCCTACTCAAACCAAACGCCTTGCAGAGGTTACAGTAAATAAAGTTCCGCCTCAACCGGCAAAAGCACAGCAGCCGGCCCAAAGCAAACCTGTTGCAAAAACACCGCTCAAACAGGAGCAGCCAAAAGTTACACCGGTAAAAACGCAGGATTTAGCTGTTGACAAAAAGCCGGAAAACAAAATAGTTCAAAAAGTCGAAAAAGCCGCTCAAAATATCGAATTGGCAAAGCATACACCGGATGTGCCGCAGGTACAGCCTAAAAGCGATGTCCCTACTGTCGCTAAAATTGATGAGCAGCCAATTCAAGATATAAAAGACGCTCCAAAAGATGTTAAACAAGACCTCCAAACAAACAAAACAGATAAGAAGCACACCCTTTCCCTTGCTGCTTCAGCAAAAAACAAACTTAAAGCTCTGAAAGGAAAGGTGCAAAGTAAAATGCCGGCTGGTATAGCAACAACTTTAGGCGTAGTCCTCATCCCTATTTTAGCCTTGATTCTATTACTTAAAATAATACATTCTTCACTCAGAAATTCCATGACGCTCAAAAAATCATTCCTTGAACGTATTGCTAAAAAGCCGCGTCAGAAGGATTACGAGCATATCATAAATAATGAAAACCTTAACTGGCAGGAGAAATATCAATTGTATATGAATCAGTCACGTAAATCACAGTCTCCAAATACCGAAAACAGCCGATATAAATTCGTAACTCAAACACAAAAAGTCGCTGACTCTATTGAAGAACAACGTCAGAGATTAGAAAGATTGGTTACACCTGAAAAACAGGAACCTTCAACCAATGCTCCTGTTCAATCAGAAGACGTAAAAGTTCACAGTGAAGATCAGGTAATTGGCGAACAACTAAAAGAAGCTTCAAAAATTAAAGCATTTGAGCCGACATTACATCAGACCAAACGTAATATTAGATACAAAAAAAGCAGATTTACAAGATTTGCAACAAAAGAGGACTATCAAACTCAACCGGTAGAGCCGCAGTCAACAGTTGAGCTTCCTAAATCCCCGTTGACTCATGCAAGCCGTCAGGCGGCCGATGCAAATCTTAAGGTTGCAGATGTCGTAAAAGATGATTATGTAATGTCAACTCTGGATGAATTTTTTGCAACTCCGGAAACCGATGTTGCCGCTACTCTTGCTCAAATTAAACCTTCAATGAAATACGCAAAACCTGTTGAAAAAGTCGTCAACAACCCTATTGAAGTGCAAAAATCAGTTATGCAGGAAAAACCGACTTTCAGCGGGTTGATTGTAAAAACAGGATGCAATATTGATGAGGACAGAGGTTTTTATATCGTAAACCTTGACGGAACTTCCGCTCTTATCGGGCGTATAAAAGATGATGTTGTTGTCTTGAAAAAATTTGACGATACATCAGATAAAAAATTACAGGTAAGACATGACAAAGATAACATCTATATGGTTAAGACAGAAGGCTTCAAATCTCTGATTGACGCAACTAATATGGGTGTGCTTGTTGAATTGTAATTTAGAGCCTGAATCAGCGAGAGAGTAAGGATGAAAAAAAGTTTAATTCTGTTTTTAATGCTTGTCGGACTGCTTCTGTGCGGATGTACTCCTAAAGACACCGGAACAGTTATACAGTTTGCAAGCTGGGGCTCAAAATCCGAAGTTGATATTCTGAAACCGATGCTGGCGGATTTTGAAGCACAAAATCCTGATATAAAAGTAGATTTTATGCATATCCCGCAGAATTATTTTCAGAAAATCCATCTGCTTTTTGCGTCCCATAACGCTCCTGATGTCGTTTTTGTGAACAATCTTTACCTGCCGGTATACGCAAACGCGGGAGTACTTGAACCTTTGCAAATTGATGAAACAGAATACTTTCCGCAGGCGTTAAATGCGCTCAGCCGGCATGGGGTGCTGTATGCTGTGCCGCGTGACGTTTCGAACTTGGCGGTGTATTATAACAAGGATATTTTTGATAAATACAACGTTCCATACCCTGATGAAGATTGGACATTCGCGGACTTTTTACAAACAGCACAAAAATTAACACGTAACGGGATTTTCGGTATCAGTTTTGAAGAAGATGCGCTGTTTTATCTTCCATATTTGATGAGTGAAGGAGGCGGCATACTTTCGGATGACTTAACTCATGAAATAATTGACTCGCCGGAAAGCCAAAAGGGATTGAATTTTTATGCTGATTTAAGAAAGAAATATCATGTGGCGCCGCTAAAATCAGAAAGCGCGAGCGCGACAATGGCACAGATGTTTTTGCAGGGCAAACTGGCGATGCAGCTTTCCGGCCGCTGGCTGACTCCAAAATATACGGAAGAAGCGAATTTTGACTGGGATGTAGCTCCGTTTCCTAAAGGCGAAAAAGGAAGTATTGTGCCGCTGGATGCCTCAGGCTGGGCTGTCAGCAAAGACAGTAAACATAAAGATGAGGCGTTGCGCCTTGTCGAATTTCTGGCCTCAAAAAATAGCAGCGAAAAGTTTATAAAAAGCGGCTTGATAGTGCCGGCACGACACGATGTGGAGCTGGAATTTTTGAATAGCGGAAAAGGCTCAAAAACATTCTGGCAAATAATAAAAACCTCCAAACCAACACCGGTTTCGGTTAATTATAACGAAATATTAGACAAACTCTCCGAAAAACTGGAGTATAAGTTTAATTAAAATGTTTTCTGTTGTACAGGGCATCAAAATCTAAATTGAGAGCATCAAGAATTGCAATAATAACGGATAAGGAAGTGTTAGTTTCGCCGCGTTCAATCATGCCTACTACTTGTCCGTAAGAGAGTCCGATTTTTTCGGCAAGCTGTTCTTGCGAAAGACCGGCACGGTTGCGCTCAGCTTTTAAGTTACGCCCAAATTCTTTTAGTATTTCTTTTTTATCCATATTAAAATTTTATGTACTTGACAAAACCTGTGCCACAATGTATTATTTGTCTAATACAATATATATATTGTATTAGACAAAGTATTAATTTAAAATAGGAGATTATAGTATGTCAAAACGATTTAGATTTGCATTCTCCAACACCGAGTGCAGGCTAGCCTGCACCACCACTTTGGAAACCGCTAAAGAAGTACGGTCAACAATAATTCATGACGGGACTCGTCACAAAGTCGCAGAGCCTAAAACCTGTAACCACTTATTCACTCAATCACTTAGTCACCTAATCACTTCCCAGAAGGCCGCCTTCACCTTAGCCGAGGTCTTGATTACTTTGGCTGTAATAGGAATAGTTGCCGCTTTGACCTTACCAGGGCTCATTCAAAACCATAACGAAAAGGCATGGTCTACGGCTAAAGACCTCTGGGAAAAGAAACTCACTGAAACAGTGCGTCGCATGAACATCGACGGAGTTATGACAGGCCATGATACAACAGAGGATTTTATGAATACTTTCAAAAACTACATGAAAGTCATAAAAACCTGCGATAACAATGACATCAACAAGTGTTACGCTCCTAAAATAGTGAGAACTGGAAGCGAGTCTGAACCTGAGGATATCCAAACTTCTGAATTGACATCAGCAGAGAATTTAGGCAACGATTGGGGCACAAATACAATGAGTTTTGTTGTTGCAGACGGAACAACAGCAATATTTGCATATAATCCGAATTGTGCTTATGCTGATCCGATTGAAGATACAGGGAGTCAGGTATCCTGCTTAGCATACATGGTGGATGTAAACGGAAAGAAAGGCCCTAATAAAGTCGGAGATGACATAGCACTTGAAGGTCAAATAGCTCTTTCAACATGTGACAATCCTATAGGTGACATGTGCTGGAGTACTGATTTTACTCCAGTAGCAATAGATACAACAAAAGAAGAATACCAACAGTATGACCCCAACAGTGCAGGGTCTGGCAACTATTGGGCAGGAGCGAAGAAAGCGTGCTCAGATATGCAAATGAGCTTACCTACTAGAGCACAACTGGCACAATTAGCAAGTAATCTATATGTTGATAGCAACGGGAATGAAGTAACAATAGGGGCAAACGAAAATAAAAGTAGCCTAACACTCAAACCAGAATATAGCCAAAATCCTCCTATTACTATTGAATACAACTACTTCTCCAGTGAGGAGTACGGTGACAATGTGGATGCTACGTACCTTCGCTCCTTTTATATAAGCAGCACGAGCGGCAGTGACAACTTCTACGCAAACAAGTACTTTGTTTACTTTATGCGTGCAATCTGTCTCGGGAGCTAACGCGTAACGGCCAACTAGCACATCTAACTCTGACCGCTTGGGTGAGTCTTAGTTTCGTAGGTGGGCAAAGCGGATTTCCGTACGGACAAAGTCTGGATAGCGAACGGAACGAGCCGGCTTGTGCGCAAGCACTATAGGCGAGTTTCCGTGAGCGTGGAGGAAATCCAAGACAGCGCTAGCGTGCCCACCGCTTTATTTGTCAGCTTAGTAAAGCTGACCTACATATCGTGGTGTCGGGCTTCAGCCCGACCTATTTTTAGCTAACGCAAGGGGCGAGGAATATTTTATCGGCAATGTGAAAATTTTTTCAATGCCTTATTTATTAATGAACTTAACGTCCTAACGTCTTAGCGTCTTAACGTCTTTATTAACTACTTAGTGCCTTAGCCCCCTAGTGCCTTAGTGCCGTTGTTTGCTCCATCCGTCCGCAAATCCGCCGAACTCGCAAAATGCATTTCTCGCCAATAACATTCGACCATTAAAAAAGAACCCATAAAGGGTTCTTTTTTAATGGCGGGAACGACGAGGCTCGAACTCGCGACCTCATGCGTGACAGGCATGCGCTCTAACCAAACTGAGCTACGCTCCCTTATTCTGATGTCAATCGTCTCTCGACATTTATTATTATAAGTCGCTGATTTTTTTTTTGCAATACCTTTTTATAAAATTTTTTATTTTTTAGCAATATTTTCTTTCACTACATATAAAAAAGGCGCCGGATTGCATCCGGCGCCCTCTGACTATAATATCATTTTTAATTATACAGCGGAGCTAATTTCTTCGACTGCTGCGGAATTACTCCTTCTTCCAGTGATTGATACACTCTGTAATCTATTACCGGGAAGCAATTATCTATACTTTCTATTTCTTTCAGCGCAGCATCATCAATATTGCCGCTTTCAATCATATCAGCGATTTTTTCAAATCTGTCAACATGCTCTCTAAATCTGTCTGTCGCATAGTCCTTTGCCTGCCATGTCGTAATCAAAAACGGCCAATCTGAACTTTGTAACAACAGATTTTCTCTTGCTAACTGATTTAATGCTCTGTGTAACAATTTATCTTCCGGTATTTCCGAATATTTGTCCACAATTGAGTTGATACGTTTTTCGCAAGAATGAATTATCGGCCACATCCATTCTGTTAAATGGTTTTGCCATACATAGAAATGACCGCCTTGCCCCCATGAACTTTCAGGGATCTGGATCGCCTCTGTCGGCGGATGAGCCTGAATATATTCACCTGCTGTCATACGTTCAACTTCCGGTAAATATGTGTTGAACTTCTTGATTACCTGCTTGATAAACTCAACACCTTCAAACCACCAGTGTCCAAACAATTCTGTATCAAATGACACCATGACAAGACCTTCTTTACCGTTATGAGCCATTTTGTAGTCGTTCAATAAATGATAAATCAATGTTGTATAGTGATCTGAATTTTCATTTACTTTATTAAGTGCCAGCACCGGATCATAAAGCATTTTATCGCCTAAATCTGTTTTAGGTGAGGTTATTCTCCAATAGTGCATACCGGAATTACAATCTTTTCTGTGGAATTCACGGAAACAGCCATCACCCGGATAACCGTCAGCCGCAGACCATACCTGATAGCCGGCACGGTCATTTCTGCCCATTACGGCAACTTGAGCATCAGGAAGCCAGTATGCTGAATATGTGTCATAACCGGTTGCAGGACGTTCCGGCAACGGAATATATTCAATATTTCCGTAAACACCGATTACACGTCTGTTACCTATTGAATTACCGCCTTCTATTACATGAGATTCAGTAAAGAAATACTCAATACCATTATTTTGAAGAGTTACTTCAATTGCCGGTCTCCAGTGTTTCTGGCCGTCTTTGCCTACATACTCATAACCTTGTCTGTAAGCACATTCCGGCAACCAGCAGCCTTTTGCTTTTTTGCCGAATAATCTTTGGGTTGTATCTGAACCTACTTTAAACTGTGCATTCAAGTTACTGTCTGTCGCAAGAAGCGGTGAAAAACCATGAGTTGCACCGGAAGTCGTAATCTCAATACAACCAAGATCCTGATACTTTTTAAATTGCGCAATTAAATCCATTCCGTATTTATTTACAAAAGAATCTTTAATATGGTTAAACCAATCAAAATAATATTTAGCCAGATACTTTAAGTGCTGGGAATGCGGAACTTTTTCATCCGGATATCTTTCAAGGTCTTTTGCGACCTTTGCGATTCTGGAATCCAGATATTTCACAAACCCATGCTTCAAGTGCTCATCATTAAGCTGTTCAGCCAAGATTGGCGTAATTCCAACTGTTAATTTTGCCTTAATACCTTCATCATACAATTCAGAAATTGCATTCAAAAGCGGCACATAAGTTTCAGCCATACATTCATAAAGGTTTTCTTCCCCGAAAGGCCACATACCGGCTTTTCTGTAATATGGAAGGTGACTGTGTAACATAAATACGAATTGTCCTACTGACATTTTTGCCTCCGTTTGCTTCTCTCAATCTTTTACATATACTACGCAACATGTTATATAATATGTATAGCACAAACGGGTAAAAAATATAATACCCGAGAACTAATTCTTGTGAATACTGTTACAAAAGTTAAAACTTTTACCATTATTCATGTTGCAAATAAAAAATTAGTTGCTATAATAAAAGTGCTCACATCCTCGAGTAATGGGCATCGTCATTAAATGCCCCCAAGAAATTAGAAAGGATAAATTCAATTATGGCAAACATTAAATCTGCAAAAAAACGTGTATTAATCGCAGAAAAAAACAGAGTTAGAAACGTAGCATTCAAATCTTCTATCAAAACTGCTGTAAAAAGAGTTTTGGAACTTGCAAAAGGAGAAGACAAAGAAGCATTGAACAAAGCAATGTCAAAAGTTTACCAACTCTGTGATAAAGCTGTAGTAAAAGGTATTTTGCACAAAAATACAGCAGCAAGAAAAAAATCAAGATTAACAATTGCAGTAAATAAATTAGCAAAATAATTGATTATTTTAACAGACAAACTGCGGACATAACCTGTCCGCAGTTTTAATTTAGGGGTTGAAAAGAAATAGCGCTGTGAACAGTTGTTATCAAAAGGGGCTAAGGAGTTAATAGGTGACTAAGTGATTAGCGGATTTGCGGACGGATGGCGCGAAGCGCGAGCCGGCAGAGGGCGAAACGGCGACGCGGAGGCGGCGTCGTTGCAGACCCGTTTAACGCCGGCGAGCAAGACAGCGAAGCAAATCCGGGTAGCGAGCAGATTGAGCCGGCTTGTGCGCTAGCACTATAGGCGAAACTCTGCGAGCGTGAAGCAAATGCAAGACAAGTGACTAGGTGAATAAGTGGTTACAAAATTGTGAACTGTGAACAGTGAACGGTAAACTGTTGTTACAAAATAAGGCAATGTAGAACTTTTTCACGTTGCCTTATTTTTGTAACTCCTTAGTGCCTTAGCCCCCTAGTGCCTTAGTGCCTTTTCTTTGAGATCCCGCAAGGCAACGACTGTGGCATATCGCATTCAGACTGTTGCGGGACTGTAAAAGTTAGATAAATCGTTGACAAAAATCAAGAGTTAATGGAATTAATAGGAATATTGCCATTAAGTCCTTGA
>CALUUH010000024.1 GCA_944323875.1 Candidatus Gastranaerophilales bacterium | reverse complement strand
GTTGCTTTCCAATTAGATCTTCTGTGTCCTTGTGCGGAATGTCCTGTTCTTTTCTTAGGTACTGCCATTTTCTTTTTCCTTTTTTATTTAACTACTATTTATTTTTCGGTTGTATCTGAATATTTTTGAAAACATCCAGACGCGGGTCGGACATGCTGTCCTCTGTTGGGAAAGTCTTCCCTTTACAATTTATACCACAAACTTTTTGATTTGGTATATTTAATATTACAGATTGATACAATAAGTCATAAATATCAATCTCATCTGCGCCGTTCAAGTCGGTTACAAACTGTCCTTCCTTGAGTTCGTATTCCTGTCCGTAATCCTCTAACAGCGCCTGTTTAGCAAACATCTCATCTATATCAAAATCAAGTTTATAATCAAAATTTTCCAAACATCTGTCACACTGGAGCTTAACAATCCCCTTAACATTTCCTTTAACTTCAATAAATTCACCAAGAGATTGAAATGTTAAGTGAGCCTTGATTGAATCAATGCACTCTATCCCGTCAATTTTTTCGTCAAAATCAACAGAAACTGTTTTATTTTTCGCGTTTTCTATGGTATCTATAGAAACCTTAAACATTTACCATTAACCTTTTCTCAAAGTTACTAAGCTGCTAAGGCACTAAGTTACTAAGTATTTACATAAATCAATGTACGTAGAAACTAAAATTCTTTGATTTTATTAATTCCTTAGTGTCTCCCTAGTCACTTACCGCCATTCTATACATACTGTTCTTCTTGAAGTGCCACTGCAGCTATCTGGTTTGATATAAAGCAAACTTTTTTAATCGGCCCCTGAGTCTCTTTTTCAACAAGGACAGCAGTTGTGCTTTTCATTAATTGAGTAAGCTCAGCATAAATTTCCTGAGGGTTTTCTACATATAAAACCAACGGGGCAGTTGACCCCTTCAAAAATACTAATGTTGAAATTCTTTTTTTGATATTTTGCGCATTGTATTGTTGTGACATAAATTTTTCCTTTTTAATTATCCTGTTGCCGGAAAGTCAGACAAGAGATCTGTGATTTGTGAACAGTGAACTGTTTTATCTGTTCACCGTTCACTGTTCACAGAATAATCTACACTGCTACTTTCATTGTGTTTGCAATAATTTCGTTAAAGCTGTCAGCTTTAAGAGAAGCACCACCGACTAAAGCTCCGTCAATGTCTGATTTAGACATTTGTTCAGCTATAGTAGAAGGTTTTACTGACCCGCCGTAAAGAATTCTGATAGCATCAGCAGCTTCAGCACCTGCAACTTCTTTAACTACATTTCTAATCATTGCGATAACACGGTTTGCTTCATCACTGTCACAAGTTTTTCCTGTACCGATAGCCCAGATTGGTTCATAAGCGATAACAGATTTTGCAACATCTTCTGATGAAATTCCTGATAATGCTGCGCGGATTTGAGAAGCAATGTGTTCGTCAGTAACACCTGATTCGCGTTGTTCCAAAGTTTCGCCGCAGCAGATAATCGGGATTAAGCCGCCTGCAAGAATAGCTTTTGCTTTTTTGTTAATCATTTCGTCAGTTTCAGAGAAGTATTGTCTTCTTTCTGAGTGACCGATGATTACATAAGAGCAGCCGGCATCTTTAACCATTTCAACAGAAACTTCACCGGTATAAGCGCCTGAACTTTCCCAGTGGCAGTTTTGCGCTGCAATGTTAATTCTGTTGCCGCCACAGCCACAGTCACATTTTTCAGCGTGAACTGCTGATAATGAAGTGAATGTAGGCGCAATGATTACTGTAGGCAAATCTTTTGCGCTGTAATCTTTTACAAATGATTTAATGCCTTCAAATAAAGCTTCGGCATCAGCTCTGAGCAGGTTCATTTTCCAGTTTCCTGCAATAATAGGTTTTCTTGACATAATAACTCTCCTTTTCAAGTAAAATTTGCAAAAATATAATAAAACAAAAATAAAACATTTACAAGAGGCGACACAAAAGCCCATTCCCCTATTATTCCGCTGCTTACTCTTAACTTTAACTTTACTCAAAAATATCAACACAAAAACCGGCTCTCAATGACAGTCGGCTTGTGAATTACATATTAAATTTTGCTTTACTCCTATATAAGACCGAGTACTTTTTTATACCAGCTAAAAGTTTCAAGTTCAACACCATTGAATGTTGTTTTCAGGCATTGATTTTTTAAGTAATTTTCAAATTCATCGTTGAATTTGGATTTGATTTTCGGCATTTTTACCGTTTGGTTGACTAAAGTTGACATTGGACCTTCTCCTTTTTGTTGTTTTGATGCATATATATAGTAAAAAATTAGCGAGAATAGATATACATATTATAACACATGTTTTAAAAAAATACTAGTGGGCATCTTTTAGAAAAATTTAGGAATGGCGTTATATCAATCTAAAAACGCTGTAAATTTTTATTAAGCAGTGATTGTAAAATTAGGTTCGCCATTTTTTATCGCGCGGGCAAAGTTTGAAGGCGGATGCTTGCTGTCTCCTGCCGGAAGATTACCATACGATTTGCGTACTTTTTCAATCAGACCTGAAAGATCTTTATCAAAATACATGGATGAATACAAGTTCACTCCGTTTTTGAGTATATTTGCATCATTTGTTTCAAATATCCCCGGATCTTTTGCGTTTAGTGTTCTGTGCGCCATTGAGTTTAGCGACAGACAATTTATTTCTTCCTGAATAGAACTGTCACCGTCCAGATCTTTGGCATGGCCGGCTTCATGCAGAGTTGATTCTGCTATCGCAAGTATAACGGCTTTACTTTTTGTATCGCGGTAGCGCTCGTTTATTTTTATTGTTTTATTATTTACATCCCATTGTGCATGAATATCATCAGAAGGAAGCTGCATAAATTTAACCTGAATACCGTTATTTTTTATAAAGTCATAAGCCTGATGACCGTTTTTAAAAGGAGGTTTTGCGCCCAATTTTTTGACATATTTTACGTCATTATTGTCAAATTTTATCTTTTTTAATTCTTCCATTGCAGCAGAAATAACAGGATCCTGATTATTCTTTGACTGCGTCTGGCCTCTGAAATTTACATTAAAATTTATTGAATTAACCCTAACCATATTTTTATATTAGCATACTTTTATATAAATGTGAATTTTTTTATGATAAATTTATTTTATGAAACTGATAGGCGAAAATATTCACATTATATCTAAATCTGTGCGGGATGCTCTTGTTAACAGGAACGCAACATTTGTTAACAATTTGATTGATTTGCAAAAAAATATGGACTATGTTGACTTGAATGTCGGGCCGGCAAAAGGTGAATTGGAAAACATTTTGCCGTGGCTTTGTGAATTAACCGAGACAAAAACTGACTTAGGCATTTGCTTTGATACAACTAATGCTGATGAAATGCGCCGCGGCCTGTCTGTTTGCAAAAATACTACAAATGCATTTATCAACAGCACGTCGAAGGATGAACCGAGATTTTCTGCAATGAGCGGACTTGCAGCTGAATATAGCTGTAATCTTATCGCATTAACTATGGGTAAAGAAACGGGTATTCCTAAATCTGCTGACGGGCGGCTGGAGATAGCGTTTGAGATTTATGAAAACTGCATGGAATGCGGTATTGAAAGCAGCAAATTATACTTTGATCCTCTGATACTTCCGATTACTGTGGAACAATCACAATGCCGCGAAGCTTTGCACACAATTCAGATGATTAAAGAAAGTTTTGATCCGCCTGTTAATACGGTTGTAGGCTTGTCAAATATTTCAAACGGCGCTCCGAAAGAATTAAGACCGTTAATCAATCGTGTATTTGCAGTGCTCGCATTCGGGGCAGGGCTTGATGCCGCAATTATTGATGCTGCTGATGATGAATTATTCAGAATTTTTAAAATGCTGGAGAATAATAAGCCGCAAAACGATACTGATAAATTATACATAAATCTTGCAAAAATGATAGCGGATTTTGGCGAATTGGAAGATGTTAAGTTTGATGAAAATTCGGCTGAACAAAAAATCGTTATCAAAACAGCAGATATTTTATTAAACAGAAAAATTTATTCGCACAGCTTTACACAAATATAGTTTTCTGCTAATATATTGTTATGTATATCTAGTTTGAGGGTCAGAAAAATTAAAAAGCAGTTATTATCATCAGTTTTTGTATCATTAATGATGCTTGGTGCCCTTCCGGCTCAAGCCTATATGTCACCTGAGGCAACAAGTTTGTATCAGCAAGCCTGCACTTATGAATACAAGCAGGACTTTAAATCAGCGGCCGCAGCGCTGGAAAAAGCAATTGTGCTTTCAGGTAATGAACCGCAATTATACACAAAACTTGCCGGTGCATATACAGAACTCGGAGAATACGACAAGGCACTTGCCGCTTATGCTAAAGTTACTGAATTAAGACCGACTGACGCTTTTATTTATGTAAGTATGGGAAGCATTTATGAGCACAAAGGATATTACAAGGCCGCTCTTGACTCCTATAACAAAGCAATGATTTTATTCCCTGAATACAAATTTAACTATCTGAATATTGCCAATGCGCAATATCAATTAAAAGATTACAAGTCAGCAACAGAAACTTATAACAAATTTTTGGAAACATATTCCCAGCATAAAGAAGCACGCGAAAGTCTTGCGGCCTCCTATCTTATGATCGGAGATGCAGAAAAAGCTGTTACGGAATATGATAAACTCTACGCAGCAGACCCGAATAATTTTAATGATTTAGACAAATACGGCTATGCATTATTCTGTACAAAAGATTACGCAAAATCATCTGATATTCTTGCAAAATATATTGAGAAAAGACCGGATGATTTAAACTCACGCTCAATCCTTGCACTTGCATATCAGGAACAGGATAAGAATGATCTGGCTTACGCGCAGTATCAGGAAATATTTACCCAAAAACCGGATTTGCATGCCGTAAGACTTGATTATGCAAACCTTCTTGCAGATATGGGGAAAAATACAGAAGCTGTCCAACAATATGATCTTTACATCAAAAATTTCCCTGATAATGCAATTGCCTACAAAAATCTCGGTATTGTCTACAAACGTTTAAACAATATTGATAAAGCAATAGAAAACTATGAACTTGCCATTGCAAAGCATTGCCGCGATTTTGACCTGAAAGAAGATTTGGCACAATGTTATCATCTCAAAAAAGATTATACAAATGCCATAAAATACTATGACGAAATTCTTCTGGTGCAAAAAGATAATTTTGATGTTAAATTGAACAAAGCTCTGGCGCTTCATGCCATGAAAAAATATCCGGAAGCAATTGCTATCTATGATGATTTATTGCAGGTAAAACCTGATAACAAAGAAGTTCAAAAGAACATGATTATGGCTTTGATATCACAGGGGCAAATCTGCTATGATGCGCAAAACTACACAACCGCCGCAACGTATCTTGAGCAGGCAATTGCCAAAGGCAGTGAAGAAAGTTTTGGCTATTACTTACTTGCAAAAACATACCGTCAATGCAGTATGTCTGATAAAGCGGCGGAAATGTATGAAAAGGCTATTGCGCTTGAACCTTCAAACGCTAAATATAGTAATGAATATGCAGAATTTATTGCTGCAAAATTCAACAACGAACAATTACCGGTTGATGATGAAGATGCACAGTTAGCGGCAACCGGCGGTGAGCTTCCGGCTGTAAGCATTTCCGAAAATCTTCAAAAAGAAGGTATGTCCGAATTAGACTCCGAAAAACATAAGGATTTGATAGAACTCGGTGATGAAAACCTTAAAAACAAAAAATATGATGAATGCATAGTTAATTATCAAGAAGCACTGAAAATCCGTCCGAGTGATGAACAAACACTGTTTAAACTCGGTTATGTCTACAAGCTTAAAAACGACAACGCAAATGCTATCAATTTCTATAAAAAAGCTATTTTTGTAAACCCTGATTACAAAGACGGCTGGTTTAATCTCGGTTTGATTTATGCGGACGAAAACAACCTTTCAGGAGCAATAGATGCCTTCAACCGCGTTGTTATGCTGGATAAAAATTACGGCTATGCATATTATGCTCTGGCACTTGCGTATGAAAACGAAAAAGATTACATAAATGCCATCCAAAATTACAAACTGTTTTTGGAACACAGTGATGACGATATCACAAAAAAAGCCGTAAAAGAAAAATTAAAAACACTGGAAAAATAAATGAAAAAAATATTATTTCTGTTTCTGGCAATATTAATCCTGACATTTACAAGCGCATGTGACAGGGTAAAACCGTCAATACTGTTCAACAATGCTCCGATAACAGCAGAAAATGCAACCAGATTAACGAATGTTTTTTCTCCGGGAATGCGGATTTATTATCTGGTAATCATTCCTAAGCCAATACAATCCCGTTACGCCTATATTCAGATAATTAAAAAAGAGGGCGCGAACGAACGGCTGGGATATAAAATGTATTACGGAAACACCGTGCGCCTGAAAGACGAACAGATGTATTATTATGATGATTATATTGTGATATATGAAAAAGGCACATACGTCATGAAAATATATTCCAAAGATAACCCGACCAAAGTTTTGACAATGGCACAATTCTGGGTTCAGTAGGAGCGTTCTCTTGCGGCGAAACCGACACGTTACTTCGCGCGAATTTCGGACAATAAACAGTTCACGGTTTACAATTCACTATTGTTCCCCATAATGCAAAAGCAGTGCGCAAACGATGTACTCTGCAGTTCCACAGATCTGTATAGAAGGGCTACTACTTTAAAAGATAAATGTAATTAAAGCTTAAAATTAAAAAGTTCAGCAAGTTCCATATTTAAAGCTTCTGCAATTTTTAGTAGAGTTGAAAATTTAGGATCATTAGTGCCGCATTCAATACGGCTGAGAGAACGTGTTGTTAAGCCGGTTTTCATAGATAACTCAAGCTGTGATATTTTACGCTTGTTACGTTCATACTTAATTTTATAACCAAGTTTCAGAAAGTCCTCTTTATCCATTCTTATATTTTATTGTATTGACAAAAATTAATCGATATACTATATTATAAATAATAGACATAAAGTATATGAAAAAGAAAATTAATATATTTTAGGAGAAGATCATGAGAAATATCACACAGTTGCAAACTCAGGAGGAAAGGTTAAATGATGGCTACCGTCACGAAGCCGCAGGCAGGCTAGCCTGCACCAATACTTTGGAAACCGCTAAAGAAGTACGGTCAACAATAAAAAATACCCTCGCCCCTTGCGGGAGAGGGCAGAATTTGTTAGCGAACGAATGTGAGCTTAGAAATTCGGGTGAGGGGTCAGGCAAGTCTGCTCTTACATACGGGGAGAAAATGCAATGCAACGGTAATGAGATGCTGAAACAAGTTCAGCATGACGAAACCCGTCACAAAGCCGCAGAGCCTAAAACCTGTAACCACTTATTCACTCAATCACTTAGTCACTTAATCACCTCGAAAGCGGCCGCTTTTACTCTTGCCGAAATCCTAATCACCCTCGCGGTTATCGGCATAGTTGCCGCTTTGACACTTCCAGGCCTAATCCAGAACCATAACGAAAAGGCATGGTCTACGGCCAAAGATTTATGGGAAAAGAAACTAACCGAAACCGTTCGTCGCATGAATATCGACGGAGTCATGACAGGACATGATACTACAGAAGATTTTATGAATTCCTTCCGTCAGTATATGAAAGTCATTAAGACCTGTGACAATAACGACATTAACAAGTGTTATTCACCTAAAATTGTACAAACAGGAAGCGACTCCGAACCTATAGAAATCGAAACATCTGACTTGAAAACAGCAGAGAACTTAGGTAACGACTGGGGTACAAATACAATGAGTTTTGTTGTAGCGGACGGAACTACTGCAATATTTGCTTATAATCCTAATTGTGCTTATGCTGACCCGATTGAAGATACAGGAAGTCAGGTGTCTTGCTTAGCATATATGGTAGATGTTAATGGTAAAAAAGGACCGAACAAAGTAACGCAAGATATAGCATTAGTAGGTCAAATTGCACTTTCAAATTGTGACAATCCTATAGGCGACATGTGCTGGAGTACTGACTTTGCACCAACAGCAATAAATACTTGCGATGATACAACATACGATCAAAATGGCTCAGCAAATGCATATTGTGCTAACAATTATTGGGCAGGTGCAATAAAATCCTGTAGAGATAAAGGAATGAGCTTACCAACAAGAGCGCAACTAGCCCAATTAGCAAGCAATTTATATGTGGATAGCAACGGAAACGAAGTAACGATAGGAGCGAACGAGGAAAAATCAGGCCTCAAAGTAAAGGACGAATACAAAGATAATCCTCCTATCACTCTTGGCTACCACTACTGGTCCAGTGAGGAGAGCAATGCGGGTAGCGCGCACGTACGGATCTTCTACACTTCCTACAGTAAGTGGGACTTCGGCTACTACAAGGGCGCCAGCTACCGCCGCGCTGTTTGCCTCGGGAGCTGACGCGTAGCGTGCACTTTACACATCTAACGCTGACCGCTTGGGTGACTAAGTGACTAAGTGATTAGGTGACTAAGTGGTTAAAGGAATAAGGCAATGAGATTATTTTCTCGTTGCCTTATTTTTATTAAACGACTTAACGTCTTAGCGTCTTATAGTCTTAACGTCTTTATTAACTCCTTAGTGCCTTAGTGCCCTAGCCCTTTAGTAACTTTTTTAGGCAATGTGAAAAATTTTTCGTTGCCTAATTACTGTTTCGTAAAAAGTCAACCAGTTCTTCCATAGAATAAATATTTTGTATCACAAAAAATTCTTTGCCTGTCTGTTCGCGGACATAATCAAGATTTTCCCCGTCAAGAAAATCCTCACTGTAGGGCTTCAACATAACAGATGGTATTATGATAAAATCAGCCTCAACATCCTTAACTGCATTGATTAAATCATCTGACGTAATAAGTCCGGCAACCGTAATATCCTGCCCCCAGTAATCGGATTTAACAGGGCATACAATTGCTTCAAAGTTTTTTATATTGTTTAGATCCTCGGCGATTTTACAAATAGCATCTTTTGCCGCGTAAGATGTTGCAAAGGCGGCTTTGAGCGGCTTCTTAATCCCTTCTGGCAGTTTCAGATGCGCAAAATCATCCAAAAGCAATCTTATTGAGCCGACGCCGTCCTCAAGCTGTGAAAAGCTTCCGTAATATTCGGCCGGCGGTATTGGCTGTTCTGCAAGCAGAAAGAATTCGTCAGAACAGCAGACTTTTTTATATTTTGAAGCGATTTTTATGGTTTCTTCCGCGATTTTTTTGTCTACCTGTTTGAGATTTTCTTCGCGGAATTGGGTTATTCCCACAGGAACAATAGCTGCTGACAATAAAATATCGCCGAGGGAGGTCAAATCTTTCAGAGTGCGTTCCAATTCCTCACCGTCATTTAAGCCCGGACAAAGAACGATTTGTGCGTGGAACGGGATGTCGTTTTGTTTAAACCACTGCAAGTTTTCCAGAGCTTTGCCGGCATTGGGATTGCGCAGCATTTTTACACGCAATTCAGGGTTGGTGGTGTGGACTGAAACATAAAAGGGGCCCAGATGCATTCTCGCGATTCGCTCTTTGTCTTTGTCAGTAAAATTAGTCAGAGTAATATATGTTCCTTGCAGATACGAAAGCCTGTAATCGTCGTCTTTTACATAAAGTGTTTCGCGCAAACCTTTTGGCTGCTGGTCAACAAAACAGAATATGCAATGATTCAGGCATGGTTTTACGCGGTCAAATACTGCACTTTCAAATACAATGCCAAGATCTTCATCATAATCTTTTTCAAGTTCTATTTCTTCTGTTTCTCCGTTGGCTTTTTTAATTTCGAGCGTCAGAAGTTCTGATTTGCAGTAAAAATTGTAATCAATCATATCCTGCATTTTGCAACCGTCAATGGAGACAATTTCATCGCCGGCGGCTAATTCCAATTCTTCTGCTATTGAGTTTTCCAAAACCTTACTGACTATTGCGGGCATTGTCTTTTTCAAATCCTTCTACTATTGTTATAAAATTGGAATATTCGCAAAGTGCATTATCAAGAATGATTTTTTGATAGAAATTAAGCGGTGTATATTCATCATTAAGTGCGTTTTCTGCTGCATTTTTATGTTTAAGCGCCATTGATTTCAGTTCAAAAAACATTTTTTTACGTTCTTCCTGAGACAGATATGCTGAACAGGCAAGTTTTATGCGTGATTCTGAAAAGAATTGCAGCGGATTTTTACTCGACGCAGCGAGTAAAAGTCTGCATAATTCATTTTTGCCTTTTGAGGTTATTGTGTAAAATCCTGATAACTTACCGCCGTCAGACATCATTTTGCGGCAGGTAAGACAGCCTTTTTCTTCCAGTCTGTTCAGTGCCGGTTTTATCGCTCCGAAACTCGGATTGGTAAATACGGCATAGTAATCTTTTATGTGCTTTTGTATAGCGTACATTGTGAAATCGCGTTTCATCAATGCATCTAATATAAGTATTTCAATCATAGACATATATTAGCATAAATTTTTGTCTATTGGAATACATTTATTTACAGTTAATCGGCTTGCCAAAGAACAGTCTGAAAAGTCCGAGGCGTTTTTTCATTGTCTGTGCCACGCCTGAGGTTATAACACTGATATTGCAGGTCGTGTTGTCTATGTTGTCAATTATGGAAGTCATTTGCGGCACACTGGTTTTGAGCCCGCCTGTTATATCTTCTATATTCTGAATGGTTTGATTTAGATTCTTGGTTGTACCGTTTAAATTTTCACTGACACCGTTCAGGCGTTCTTCATTAAATGATGAATTTAAACTGTAAGAAACGTCATACAAATTTTTTGTTGTATTGGATAAATTTTTTGAGGCCGCGACAATATTTGGCCGTGCTTCCTCAATAGTATCGCGTAACACTAAAAACAAACTGTTTAAGGTTTCCAGAGTTTCATTTGCACTTTTTACGGTATCATTCAGCGTATTTTTTAACTGGTCGAGGTATCCTGAGTCGGCCTGAGCCGCAAGAAATGAATCTAAATCCACAACGGTTGTACCCCTTATTATATCCCCGTCTTTCAGATAGGTTAAAGATGGGCTGTTAGGGTAGATAATTTCTATAAAATCATGAGTTCTCCAGCCTTTTTTCTCTTTGTTCAGACGTGCTGTTACATTTATCGGCAGTTTTATATCTGTCGGATTTAGAACAACTGTAAGCAATGTTGTCCTATAATCTTTACTCGGCCGCATTCTCATTGTATGTCCTATTCTGAAACCTTTATAATAGACGGACATGCGGTGTCTTATCGGTCTTGCTTCCTGAAACTGCACCGTTACATAGGTTTTAGGAGGAATGTTTTCTACAAAACTCCACAAAACATAACCAAATGCAAGTATATATAAAATAGTAAGTATGGCGCGTTTAAACATAAATCCTCATCAGGAATAAGTATATTTTTCTTTATGGAAAAATACATTCCCGAACAGGATTAATCGCAAAGTTTTTCACAATAGGTATAATAGTCGGATCTGTCCCACATAACGTTTTCTTTGACTTTTTTGGCCGGAACGCCTGCGATTATAATATTTTTTTCTTTGAATTTTTTATTAACCAGTGACATTGCTCCTACAATTGAGCCTTCTGCTATTTCAGCCCCTTTAATAATCATTGAGCGCGTGCCTACCCAGACTTTGTCCGCTATTTTTATATTTTGCGGAGCATTAAGTATTTCTTTGGTTGTTGCATCTAAAATCGTATGTCCGTCATCATTTCTGACGATGATATCTCTTGCAAACATACATTCATCGCCTACATCAACTCTTTTTCCTGCTTTAGCAACAACGTTAAGGTTTCTGTATACGGAAATTCCGCCGCCAAAAGTGATTATGCCGCCGTTTTCCATTCCGAATGTCGTATGTCTTATAAATCTGTGGCGTGTTGCTTTTATTGAACAGTAGTTGTTATCGCCGTTCATTACAATTGATGTACCGATAAATTTTGACGGTAACTCTATCAAAATGGTATTGTTGTTACCGGTAATTGTTATTGACATACCTTTTATTTCGTAATAATCCTTGAGTTCGCCTTTTTCAAGAATTTGTATTTTATTGTTTTGACCTTGTATTTTTACGTTGTTAATTGTTGAATAGTCGCTCATAGTGTCCTCTGTCTTTGTTTATTGTAATTTTTTTTGTCTGTTATGTCAATATTTGAATAATCTGTCATGCTATACTTTTCTCCGATTTATTCCAGCAAAACAGGTGCTAAATTAAATAAAAAAAGGAGAACTGTATGTTTACGGATGTAATGAAACATTTGACCTGGTTTATATTAATGGCTGTTGTAATTGTATTTTTTGCGCACAAAGCTTTTGCTGAAGAAATTCATTTCAATAATGCAAAATATATACTAAAATACAGTGTTTACAGTCCTGAAAGCAAAGGTTATATGAATGAGTATTTCCCTGAAAAAGAAACTCCGACTAATTGGACACAAATGATAGGGATTTATTACTATGTGGACGAAAAATCTCCGATAAAATTCGCACAGCAGATGGATAAGACAATAGAAAGTTCCGAAAACAGTGTACTGATAAAATTTATAGAAAACAAAAAACAGGATAAAGCCGTTGTGAGTTTTCTTGTAAATAATACAGAAAACGGAAAAAATTATTTTGAATACAATGTTTATAAATATGAAAAACATCCTGAAAAAGGTACAATGATGCTTAAATTTGCCCAAAAATATTTCTGTAAAACCGATGCCGAGATTACCGCTGTCGGAAACAAAATCCGTGAAGAAAATGACAAATACATGGAACAGCTTATCACTTCGCCTATCCCGCCGATCGTAGAAAAGGATATTGGCAGCAGTTAATTGCCGGATTCTTATTTAGTATTTATGTAAAACTTTTATAAGGAATTTTTATTTTACATTTTTCAATGTTATAATATCTTTATAAGACTGAACTACTATTTATGGGAGAGATATAAAAATGTGTGGAATTGTCGGATATGTTGGTAATCAGCCGGTTGTAGATATTTTAGTTGACGGTTTAAAACAGTTGGAATACCGCGGATATGACTCATCAGGCATTGCCATTTCTGACGGCAAAGATATAAAAATATATAAAGCCGAAGGTAAACTTCAAAATCTTGAGAATGTTTTAAAAGAACACAAAGACGAAATTCAAACAGCAAAAATAGGCATAGGCCACATTCGCTGGGCAACTCACGGGGCGGCAACTCTTTTGAACGCACATCCGCATACCTGCAATTGCGGAAAGCTTGCCCTTGTTCACAACGGTATTATTGAAAACTTTAAAGAATTAAAAGCACAATTGGAAAAAGAAGGCTGCGTTTTCCGCTCCCAAACAGATACAGAGGTCGTTGCACATTTAATTGCCTCTATATATGGCAGAATACAAAATTTGACAGAGGCAGTACGCATTGCAACTCAAAAACTTGAAGGGGCTTATGCACTTTGTGTTATGCACAAAGATTATCCGAACACTCTTGTTGTCACAAAAAGAAATGCACCGCTTCTTATAGGGCTTGGAGAAGGTGAACTGTTTGCTGCATCTGATGTTCCGGCTATTATCAAGCATACCAAACGCGCTGTATATCTGACGGATAATCAGATAGCAACGCTTACTCCAAATTCATTTGACTTAATAGATGCAGATGGACAAAAAGTTGATTATAAAGTTGAGGTATTACCATGGGAACCTGTTGCTTTGAGCAAAATGGGATATAAACATTTTATGCTTAAAGAAATTCATGAACAGCCGGATGTAATAAGAAATATCCTTGTCGGTAAACTCCACACAACCGATGATCCTGTTGTTTTAAACGAAGTAAAACTTACACGTGAGACTTTGAAAAATTTGAACCGGATACAGATAATTGCCTGCGGAACTTCGCTCCATGCCGCAATGATAGGTAAATATATTATAGAAACATTTTGCGGTATTGCAGTTGATGTAGAAGCATCAAGTGAATATATTTACAGAAGAACAGTTACAGACGAACACACTCTTGTAATCGGCGTATCGCAATCAGGTGAAACAGCAGACACCTTAACCGCTGTTAAGCAGGCAAAAGCAAAAGGCTCACATATTCTGATTATCACAAACCGTCCGGATAGCGCAATGGCACGCGAAGCAGACAGCCTTATTCCTGTAAGCGCCGGCATTGAAGTTTCTGTTGCCGCAACAAAATCTTATGTTGCACAGGTTATTTCATTCTATCTTCTGGCAATATATATGGCAGAAATCAAAAACTCTATTGAGCCGTCTGTATTAAAAACAATGAAGAATGAATTGATGATTATTCCTCAAAAAATAGAACAAATTCTTGCTCACAAAGAATATATTCAAAAATGTGCAAGAGAATATGCCAATACAAAAGATTTTATCTATATTGCAAGAGGTATAAACTATCCGACAGCACTTGAAGGTGCATTGAAACTCAAAGAAATAAGTTATATCAATGCAACCGGTTATCCTGCGGGCGAATTAAAACACGGCCCTATTGCAATGCTGGATGAAACCATGCCTGTACTCGCTATTTTGATGCATGGCTGTGTTTACGAAAAAATTCTTTCTAACAGTGAAGAAGCAAAAGCGCGTAATGCAAGATTAATTGCGCTCACAAATTCTACTGATAAAAAACTGGATGATTTGTTCGACTATATAATCCATGTTCCGGAAGTTCACGAATATCTTTCACCGGTTATCGCGATTGTGCCGCTGCAATTGCTGGCGTATTATATTGCGGAATTCCTTGGCAAAGACGTTGACCAGCCGAGAAACCTTGCAAAATCCGTAACTGTAGAGTAAAAATATAACAAACACTACTGAGTGTTATTTTGTCAGTAATGTTGTTATTTTGAAATTAAACAGTCTTAATATTAAGTGACTTTATGCGCGTGCATTTTTTGCGAAATAATCAAAAATACTCCGAATAATATTAAGATAACACCGATAGCAATACGGATTGTAAGATGTTCATTAAAGAATATTATTCCGAAAAATATCGCGGTTAAAGGCTCCAAAGCTCCGAGTATTGCTGTATTGGTTGAGCCGATAAGTTTTATGGCAAGCGTAATTGTTTCCAGTGAAATTATTGTCGGAAAAATAGAAAGTCCGAGTGTAAAAAGCCATAAAATCGGCTTATCAAGTATCTGGAGTTCCGTACAGAATTTTAGATTATAAACATATACAAGCAGCCCGAAAAGCATGACATAAAAACTTAATCTTGCACTATCCATGTGCTTTATAACTTTTATGTTCTTTACTCCGACTATATAGAGCGCATATAAAAGTGCAGAAGATAATACAACTGCAATGCCGTATAAATTCAGATCTGCTCCGGGTTTGCCTTTGTATAAAAGTCCGATGCCGGTTGAGGTCAGGATTATTGCACTCACGACAGGCATGGTAATTTTTTCTTTGAAAAACAGAGCCATGATAATTGCGACCATGACAGGATAGATAAAAAGAATGGTGCAGGCAATACCTGCATCAATATATTTAAACGCTTCAAAAAGTGTTAATGACGAAAGAGAAAAGAACAGGCCCATTATTAAAAGCGGGAAAAATTCTTTTCGGGATATTTTGAGCGAAACTTTTTTATGGAATTTAAGCCATGCCCAGTAAATTATTACGGCAAAAAAATACCTGTAAAACAATACGGAATTTACTCCTATTCCGTGTGAATACAGCGGTAGTGCAAATAAAGGGTTTGTTCCGTAACTTGCGGCTGCTATTGCTCCGTTTAATATTCCTGCTGCGCGTCTTTTCATTTTCTCCTCCAGTCAAAAGTTTATTACAAAAATTTTCTTTTGCCCACAGGGCTAAAAAAAAAGCTATGTACTTAAGGTGCATAGCTGTTGATTAGGGATATGTGTATCTTAGTCTCTAAGGAGTATGGTTTTATATTAGCAAATCCTCCCTTTAATTAAATCATTCGTTTTTATGATGTTTTGGATTTTAGCTATGTAAAATTATGTAAATTTTTTGTTACGCAGGTAGCATAAAAATATATTTAGGCGTTATCATGACATCATCAATATTATTTAGAAAGGGCATTATAAATGAGAATTTCACCGGTTAGTGTTTATAACAACTATACATCTCAACATAATATTCAACCTAAGAAAAGTGAAAACAAATCACCGGCATTTACGGCCTTTTATGACGACGATGAACTGTTTTCAGGACCGTCAAACGGATATTCTATTCTGGATTTGTTTAAATCAAAAAAGACAAAAGTTACTAAAGAAGAACAAGAAGAAATTCTTGAAAATTGGGATCCGGATTTAGGTGATATCAGTGATATTGTTGATCCGAAAAATAATAACTTCGGGTCATTAGATGACTTAATGCGAGATTACGAAGAAGGAAAGTTTGATCAGGAAGAACAAAAACCTGAGCCGGAACCTCCCAGTATTTTTAATTATAATGACTAATAGCCTTGTAGAACTTACATTTTTGGGGTTTTTGTGTTATTATAACAGTATATAATTATGATGATACAAAAGGGAAAGAAATGTTTGACAGTCTTAGTGAAAAATTACAAGGGATAATAAGTAAAACGCGTAATCAGGAGTTAACGCAGGATAATATGCAAGAGGCATTGCGCGAGATTAGGCGTGCGCTTTTGGAAGCTGACGTTAATTTGCGCGTGGTAAAGGCTTTTATTTCGTCAATTAAAGATAAAGCCGAGGGTGAAAATGTATTAAAAGGTGTTGATCCTTCCCAGCAGCTTGTCAAAATTGTACATGACGAACTTGTGGAACTACTGGGGAAAGAGGCAAAACCTCTGGACTTGTCCGGTCATCCGAATATTATCATGATGCTCGGTCTGCAGGGATCAGGTAAAACAACATCAAGCGCAAAATTGGCTGTTAAACTTAAAAAAGAAAGCAGAAATCCGCTGCTTGTTGCATGTGATGTTTACAGACCTGCTGCAATTACCCAGTTACAAACACTCGGCAGCGAAATTGGTACGGAAGTGTTTACAATACCGGATTGCAAAGATGTGCGCCAGATTGTTAACGGAGCAATTGAGTATGCAAAAGAAAAAGGATTTAATACCTTAATTCTTGATACAGCCGGACGTTTACAGATTGATACTGATATGATGGCTGAACTTTTGCTTATCGACAGGATTTTTCATCCGAATGAAAAACTGCTTGTTATTGATGCCATGACTGGTCAGGAAGCTGTTAATGTTGCAGAAAACTTTGATGCCCAGCTTGGTTTAACCGGACTTGTTTTAACAAAATTAGACGGTGATTCCCGCGGCGGTTCTGCATTGAGTGTTGCATACTGTACGGGAAAGCCTATAAAATTGACCGGTACAGGCGAAAAGCTTAATGCTCTTGAAGATTTTTATCCTGAAAGAATGGCTACAAGAATTTTGGGAATGGGCGACATTGTTTCATTTGTTGAACGTGCGCAGGAAGTCTTTGATGAACAACAGGCTTTGGAATTGCAGGAAAAAATGCAAAAGTCAGAGTTTTCTTTTGAGGACTTTTTGAAACTGCAAAAACAAATGAAAATGTTTGGCTCAATAGACCAAATTCTTGGCATGATACCCGGTATAAATATCGGTCGTGATGACAGGCAGAAAATATCCCATGAAGGTGAAAAGCAGTTCAAAAAAATAGAAGTTATAATTCAGAGTATGACACCGGAAGAACGCCGCAACCCTGCTTTGATGAATACAAGCCGTAAAAAACGTCTCGCAAAAGGTACAGGGCTGGGTTTACAGGAAATTAATCAGTTTATATCACAATTTGAACAAATGCGGCTTATGATGAAAAGCATGGGTGATATGAAAGGATTAATGGGTAAAATGAGTTCTGCCGGCAAAAATTTCCCTGATTTAGGCCGTCTTGGCGGTTTAGGCGGAGTTAAAGGCAAAATGGGTAAGCATGCTGTTAACAAAGCCATGGCAATGATGAGAAGGTTTAAGTAAGAACTTTCACATATCTTTATATTTATTGCAATACCTGTAAAAATACTATAAAATAATAGTACTTATTTAAGTTGATAAAAGGGGTATAAAATGAGTAATATTCAAAAGCGTATCTTAATAGTCGATGATGATGATGAAATAAGAGAATTGCTGGAATTTGACGTGGCTCAAAGCGGTTATTTTGTTGATACGGCAAAGGACGGACTTGAAGGTTTAAATAAAGCGCTGAATAATACTTATGACTTGATTTTGCTTGATGTTATGATGCCTAAGATGAACGGGTTTGATGTTTGTAAAAATATTCGTCAGGCAAAACTCGCAATACCGATTTTGATGCTAACGGCAAAAGGTACAATAGATGACAAAACAGAAGGTTTTGACTGCGGGGCGGATGATTATCTCGTCAAACCTTTTGATATTCAGGAGGTTTTACTTAGAATACGGGTACTTTTGAGACGAAATAATCTTGAGGAAGATAATTCTTTATCTAACGAAATACTTAAAGTCGGTGATATAGAAATTTCACCGGAAACTCTTGAAGCCGTTATTGTGAACAAACGTGTTAAACTCACACCTACGGAATTTGAAATATTATATTGCCTTATGCAGCATTTCAATCATCCTGTCACCCTTGCCACTCTGCTTGATGAGGTCTGGGGATATGACAGCAATGAAGATGTCAGAATGCTGAGAGTTCATGTCGGCGGCTTGCGCAATAAAATTGAACCTGATACAAAAAATCCTAAGTATCTGCATACGGTCACAAATGTAGGGTACAAATTAACGCCGTTTGTGGGAGAATAATATTTTGGTTGAATTTTTTAGATTTAAAAGATTGAAAATAGTTGAGCAGATTGCAATAGTATTGTTTTTTTCAATACTTATTCCAATGACAATAAGCGCATTTATCATAAGCAATGTCAACCAGCAGTCTGTACGTCACCAGTTGCGTGAGGCAGCTGTTTTGATCGCAAATATGGTCTCCGATGAAACTGATTTCTTTGCAACAACTGTTACCAATAATCTGAATCAGCTTGTTTTTTCGCTTGATTATATTCCGACATACAGGCAAAAGCAGGCTTATTTAAGTGAAGTTGCTAAAAATTTTGTTGATTGTGAAAGTATTAAAATTATAAAAACTCAGGATGAATTAGATAAACTCTATAAAGATAATCGGGCAAACGGTAAAACTACCCTGCATGTTACAATGAAAGACGGGTCATTTCTTGTCGCAACATACAGGTTGGAAAATCTGAAAGAAGAACTGTTTCGTTCGCTAAAAGATGACAAGCGTCAGATTTATGTCATGACTAATGACGGAAATCTTGTTGCGGCGCATAATTATACAGAAGATGTCTTTCAGGAGTCTTTAGCGCTTTTACCCAAAAAAATGCAGTATGACCAGCCTGTTATTTTCGGTGATGTGAAAAACCAACCGCTTGTATATTTTCGCAAAGCTGACCCGCAAATCACAATTATCGTAAATACAACAGAAAAAATTACCAAAAAAGCTATACTTAACGGACGATATAAGATTATAGTTTCTTTCCTTGCAGCTTTTTTGACGATTATATTTGTATCCGCATTATACACTTATTATCTGTATATCAATATCCGCCAGTTATTTAAAGGAATAATTGCGATATCAAAAGGTAATTATGACCGTCAAATAAGACTTTTGACAACAGCTTTCACTCCGCATGAAATTGTTTTTCTTGCGTTTGAATTTAACCGTATGGCATCAGAAATACGAAAATCCTATATACAATTAAAGAAAAACAACAAAGAATTGAAACAGTTGAATGAATTCCGTTCAAACCTTATTGATACTGTTAGCCATGAGTTACGAACGCCTTTGACAAGCATTCAGGGTTATACAACGCGGCTTATGCGTCAGGATATTGTTATTGACGAAGAAACAAAACAAAAATCCCTCCGCATAATTAAAGATCAATCAGAACGTTTAAAGAGATTAATTGAGGATTTACTTACAATACCGGATATTGAGGGTATGCGGCTGCGTACCGTGAGTGAGTCTGTCTGGCTGCCGGAAGTGTTGGAAGAAGCAAAAGTCTTAATAAAAAATAAGGATCATAAAGAGATAATATTCAACATACCGGAAGATTTTCCGCAGCTCTGGGCTGATAAAGACCGATTGATACAGGTATTTGTTAATCTTCTTGAAAACGCTGCAAAATATGCATTACCTGATACCAAAATCGTTGTAGACGGGTATGTAAAAGGAGATGACGCTGTTATTTTAGTCAAAAATGATTGTGAAGTTATTCCTGAGAAAAAATTACAGCAGCTATTCGGTAAATTTATCCGTCTGGATGACAACACAACGCGTACGACCCGCGGTACAGGGCTGGGATTATTTATTGTAAAAGGTCTGATCGAGGCAATGCATGGAAAAATTAAGCTTTCGTCCACAGAAGAATGCGGTTTTTGTGTAGAACTTACCTTGCAGCTTGACATGTCAAAAACAGAGGTTTCGTAATGCAAAGAGCAATTGAAGCCGCACATCTGGCAAAAGACGAAATACCTGTTGGCGCTGTAATAGTAAAAGATAATGAGGTAATCGCGTCAGCATGTAACAAAAAAGAATGCGAAAATGATGTCACGGCACATGCTGAAATACTTGCATTAAGGCAAGCCGCATCACGTCTTGGACGCTGGCGTCTGGAGGATTGTGTGATGTATGTTACGCTAGAACCATGTCCGATGTGTGCATGGGCAATTTTGCAATCAAGATTGAAGGCCGTTTATTTTGGAGCGTATGACCCGAATTACGGTGCATTAGGCTCCGTAATAGATTTGAGATGTCAGGCTAATTCTAAAATGAAGGTTTACGGCGGCATTCTGGAAGAAAAATGCAAACAGCTTCTTGATGACTATTTCAAAAATATACGCGGCAAAGTCTAATTTATAAAACCTTAACAAGAGTATCTTTAATTAAATCGTAAAATTCCGGCGAAATTTTGTGATAATCCGCAAAGTTCACAATATAAGGTATAAGACTTTCATCAAATTCAAAACGCAATTTGGATAAAACATTCCAGGGCATTTCCTCCTCACCCTTTATTAAAATGTCTAAGTCTGATGCCCGTGTAAAATCTCCGTTTGCTCTTGAGCCGTAATAATAAAACTCATAAGGATAATTTTTCAGAATATCTTTGATAATCTTTTCTTCTTTCTCATTAACTCCGGGTATCATTTTATTTTTTCCTTTAGTTTGGTAAGTAAGTAATCAGTATCCTGTAAAAACTGCGGAATTATTTCAATTAATTCTCGTGATTTTATGAGATTGTATTCATGTGCAGTATTGTTTCGTTTTTCATAATACATTTTCCAATTTTCCCAATTTGGAATAAAACCATATCCTTGCATAAATCGAAAAATATTGTTCATAGTCAATTCATCTTCCGATTTACCATATACTTTTTTTAGATATTTATTCATTATTTTTTGAGCACATCTATAAGTATATTCAAAACGTCTTATACATGAATCTTTAATATAAGTTTGTATTTTTTCATCAGTTTGTGACAAATAATCATTATAACACTCTTCTAATGTGTTAAAACTGTCCTTTAAAATATTTATATTAATCTCGTTTGGCATTTATTTCTCCTACAGTAATCTTATCGCATTTTTTTTAATATTGCAAATTTAATTTTACAAATTTATATTTTATTGTTAATATACAGTTATGATAACAAAGCTTGAAATAGATGAATTAGTCAGGGAGTATGAAACAGCGGATTTTATCAAAGATGATCCGGTACAGTTTCCGCACCGTTATAATCAATCCAGAAAGGATAGTGAAATTGCGGGATTTGTAGCATCGCTTCTTGCCTACGGAAACCGGAAGGTTTTCATTAAAAAATTGAACGAACTTTTTTGTGATATAGCACAGAATGAACCGTATAATTTTATAATGAACTTTGAACCGGAAATGCTGGGTAATTTCAATTATCGCTTTGGAACAACTTCTGATTTTGCGGAAGTGTTTAATAGCTTACGCAACCTTTATGAAAAAGACGGCGGCCTTGAAGAACTTTTTAAATACGGGTATAAAAATCCTGTTGATAACAATATGTTTATACCGGTAACAGATTATTTTTATTCGCATGCTAAAGAGAAAGCCGGACAAGGGTTTTATTTTATGATACCAAATCCGCGTAATGGCGGGGCTATGAAACGTATGTGTATGTATTTACGCTGGATGATAAGAAAGGGGCCTGTAGATTTAGGGTTATGGGACTTTATGCCCGCATCTGAATTGTTAATACCTCTGGATGTGCATGTTGCAAGAATTTCGCGGGAAATAGGCTTGTTGACACGTAAGGCAAATGATTTTAAATCAGTATTAGAACTAAGTAAAAAACTTAAGGGTTTTGATGCTGCTGATCCTGCAAAGTATGATTTTGCGATGTTTGGTTACGGTGTTAATCATAAATAGTACAATAAATAAAAACGGCGTGAGCTTTTTAGTGCCACACCGCAGTATAATACTGATTAATAAAGAGATTTTATTCACCTAAATTCAATTTAGAAAATTGAACAATTTTATTTTTACCGCGTTTTTTAGCATTATAGAGAGCATGCTCAGCATAGCGGATTATTGTATTGGCATCTTCTTCTGTGTTTTCTAAACACGGATATGTAGAAATGCCTCCTGAGATAGTGATAGGGTGTCTTTCTTCTTCACCGGCCGGAATAAATTCCATTCTTTCGATATCGCGTCTAAATCTTTCCGCAAAGAGGAACGCGTTATCTTCAGAGGTGTTTGGCAGGATGAGAAGAAATTCTTCATCTCCGTAACGTGTGAGAATATCTTCTTTTCTGATAAGCTGTTTAAGCTTGTCGGCAATAGAGCGCAGGAGAACATCGCCCCATTCGTATCCATAGATATCATTTACGACCTTGAAGAAGTCGAGGTCGAATAATAGACAGGATAATTTGTTGCCGTAACGTTTAGCACGAGAAATTTCCTGTTCAAGACGTTCTTGCAGATATTTTCTGTTGTGAAGTCCTGTGAGTTCATCGGTTGTAGACACGATTTTGATTTTATCACGGAGTTCTTTGATTTTAAGTAAACATACCGCACGGATAGTTAATTCAGTGTTGTCAACCGGCGTTTTAATAAAGTCAAAAGCTACTGCCCTGACGGTGGTACCTTTAAACACATCCCCGATAAAGAGAACAGGAGATTTGAATTTAGTAACCATTAAAACATCTTTAATATTTGGTACATTTTCAATAACAATTAATCCCGGATTAAGCATTTCGTAATCTCGAAGATTAGCGGCGTCTTCAATTCTAACATTAGCATCATCAATTTGTGCGAGCGTATCAGCCAGATTGGAGACCTTTTTATCAGTATAAACAACAATATTTTTCATAGATAAATCCTCATTTACAGTAAAATAATAACATATTTTTAGGATTAAATCAAGTAGAGGGGAATAAATGCGCAAAAAAATCAAAAAAAGGGTTGATTTTAAATTTTTTTTATATTAAATTAGTTCATGCGGGTAAGTCTAGGAGAGATTTACAGATAGCACCGGTGATTATAAGCCGGATGAAAATATCAAATACAGGCGGTTAGATCAGTCTGTCGGATGAAAATAATCTGGTGAATTATTTTTGTGAGAGATCTGATAATAGTCGCAAGATAAAATAAAGACAAATAAGAATGAGGGCTGCTAGCTCAGGCGGTTAGAGCGCACCCCTGATAAGGGTGAGGTCGGTGGTTCGAGTCCACTGCGGCCCAGATAAAAAGGATGATGACTTTTGTTATCATCCTTTTTATTTTGCTAATTATAGGTTAACAGGACTAATATGTTTCTGGGACTATAGTTTAACAGGACATTTAGGATGTGTGTTTTATAGGCAAAATACCGAGTTGTTAGGATAATATGTTTCTGGGACATTGAGACGGGGAATTTTTAATAAAAAATCAAACACACCGCCGATTTGAGGCTGTTTTTTTGTATTGAGATGTACCATTCTTTTCTTGCACTTAACTACTCAATTCTTGCACTAAATTGCACTAAAATTTTGTCACCCTGAATTTATTTCAGGGGCTAACCCGCCCACAAAGCCTATTTTAAGCCGGTGCAAATAAGTGCAAAAAAGTGCAATTCTATTTTTGCTTGTAAATTGATATATCCCAAATTATCAATAAGATTAGGACATTTAAGCAATTTCAAGTTCATAACCTAATTCATGGAATATTTTTACAATAGTTGAGAATTTAGGTTCTTTCTCATTTTTAAATAGACTATATAAATGAGTTCTGGACATGCCGATTTTCTTTGCAAAACCTGAGATTGAATTTCTTGATTTTATTGCAATTTCTAATGCTCGATAAAAAGAATTAAAATCACCATCTTCAATGTAATCTTTTAAACTCGCATTTAGATATAGTTTAATATCTTCATCGGTTTTTAAGTCATTAACAATATAATTTTCTAAATCAATAGTATGTTTTAATTCTTTCATTGTAAGTTTCTCCATTATTGAAGTATACTTTTGCTTTTATGATATCTTTGCTTTGTGTCGATTTATCACCGCCATTAATAAGCAAGACGATTATATTATCTATTTCAGTAAAATAAATCCGATAACCGGCTCCAAACTTAAATCTTAGTTCAGATATTTCATTGTCTATTTTCTTATGGTCTCCAAAATTATTTTCTAATAACCTTGTTAACCTGCTTTGAATTCTTATTTTTGTATTTTTATCAAGCGAATCCATCCATTCAATAAATGGAGCTTTGTTATTTGCTAATTGGACAATTTTTACAACTCGCTTATTCATATTTATAATGTAAACTATAGCAGACACTTTGTCAATTTTTGGAGTATTTATTCTTAATAAGTTCTTAATAAAAACTTTTGAACAAATGACTTGACTTTTATTGCTACAAGAGCGATTAATGTGTGTGTAATAGTTAATAAGGAGGTATTAGAAAGGATAAAATAAAATAAGATAAATTACATTTAACTGAATATGTATAGGCTGATGGTCCCAGTCCACTGAGTGCATGATAATCTCTAGTGAACCTATAGTGGTTGTAAAATTTTTGCAGGTATATTTATAGTTAATATGTTTCTGGGTAATAGGTTTCTGGGACATTGAGACGGAGAAAATTTAATAAAAAATCAAACACACAGCCGATTTGAGGCTGTTTTTTAGTATTGAGATGTAGGGTGATAGGTTTCTGGGACATTGAGACAGAGAAAATTTAATAAAAAATCAAACAGACAGCACAATTGAGGCTGTTTTTTAGTATTGAGATGTATGGGTCTTTTCTTGCACTCAAGTACTCATTTCTTGCACTCTTTTGCACTCCATTTGTAAATTTTTAAGACCACATTAGGCTAAAATCGCCTTGGTGTTTAAAGTTAAGCCCAGTGCAATAAAGTGCAAAAAAGTGCAATTTTATTTTTGCTTGCAAATTGAGATATCCCAAATTATCTAAGAGATAAAGATAAAAT
>CALUUH010000023.1 GCA_944323875.1 Candidatus Gastranaerophilales bacterium | reverse complement strand
TATACCAGTGATTTGTAGTCTTTTGCCTCCTCGATTTTTGTATGATTAATATATTTTGCAAGATATTGTTTAAAAAAAGCAAGTGCATTATTGGCGTTCTGTCTGAATGCATCTTTGTATTCATCACTATTGGGATCACCTGTTGGCGGTATAAAAGACGCTACATTCCAGCTTGTAATTGCGCCATTTTCAAGCTCGGACAGCGCTATTGCTTGATGCATTGAAGAAACAAATTTTTTTAGCCTTACAGTTGCAACCTTTTTCTTGTAGTTTTGAACAAGGTTTGGGATTGTTAATGCTGCAACGACACCTATAATTGCCATAGTTATTAAAACTTCTGCAAGAGTAAAAGCGTTTTCCTTTTTCATATTTCCCTCCTGAATCACATAATTATAATTTTGTTTTATGAACATATATGTTTATAAATTAAATTATATGTTCTAATAAAAATCTGTCAAGAGTGATAACATATTATTATGTTATCCAAAGAGCAGGCAATAAAAATTTTAGCAGAAAATATACGCGTGGAACGTGCACGGAAAAACTTTTCGCAGGAGTATCTGGCTGAGCAGGCTGATATCACACCTCAGCATCTGTACAGAATTGAAAATGAAAAGGTTTGTCCGACAATTCTTGTGGTAGCAAATCTTGCGCTTGCGCTGGGGGTTGATATTAATTGTCTTTTGCCGCTTAATCAAGCCAATCAAGACAAAGTTTGAGAAATCGTTCCGGCTCATGTAAAAACAAATCTTCTGCATGTATTCCGTTTTTAAACAGTTCAAAGTGTTTCCGGCATGTGGCTTTTTCATAAAGGGATTTTGTGTGCCACGGGTATACCGTAGGATCTTTTGCGCCGGCTATAAAAAGAGTCGGGACTGTTATTTTATCCACAACATCAATCGGAGCAATTTTTTTATGTATGTGTATTGAAGGGCGTACCGAAAGGCAGCGTTTGAGTTCGAATTTTTTAAATGTTTCCCGCCACGCATCAGTTTTCCACATTTTGTTTTCTATCTTACTGAAATTGTTATGCGCGGATATGGCTATAACCTTGTCTACATCCTGATTTTGTGCAGCATGTATAACGGCCAGTCCGCCGCCTAACGAAAAGCCCATTAAATGTATTTTTTTGTAATGTTTATGCGCAAAATCCATAACCGTTTTTACATCAATTGTTTCTTTTGCAGTAAAAGTATAAAATCCCGAACTTTTGCCGTGTCCGCGGCAATCCATGCAGATAACATCTGTATATTGGCTAAGTTTTTCAGAAAGTTGTAAGAAAACCCGGCTGTCTTTAGTCATAAACCAGCCGGGAATAATTATCGTCACTTCATCACATAAATTTGAATACCAGTTCAATGCCAATCTAATATTATCATCGGTTTTTAGGCAAAGTTTTTTCATTGATTTAGCCTATTTGAGCATTAGCACCGGAAACTACCTCAATAATTTCCTGAGTAATTGCAAACTGACGTGTTTTGTTATATACGATTGACAATTCACTAATCATTTTTTCTGCGTTTGTTGTTGCCGCTGACATTGCAGTCATTCGTGAAGCGAGTTCACTTGCCTGAGCTTCAAGTAATGATTGGAAAATAATATTTGTCACATACATCGGCACAATTTTTTGTAAAATATGATGCATATCCGGTTCAAATTCCATAAGAGGTTCAACCACATTATCATGTATCTGTTCCTTAACGGAAGCTCTATCAAGCGGTAAAACTTCCCAATTTTCAACGAAATAGCTCATCATATTTCTAAAACGTGTTGTGATGACTTCAATTTTATCCACTCTGCCGTCAACGTAGTAGTCTGCCAGATCCTCAGCAACAACATAAGCACCTTCAGATGTCGGATTATTTGCAACATTAAGGTATGTCTTTTCTATTGTGCAGCCAAGTTCAGCGCATTTACGTTTAAGGGATGATATACCTTTTTGACCGACAACAAACAAGTATGTTTTTATACCCTGTTTATTATATTCAGAAATAGTGTTAATTGTTTTTCTTACAACGTTAGCATTATAAGCACCGGCAAGCCCTTTATTAGAAGTTATAACAAGCAGCGCCACTGATTTAACCTCTCTTGCGGCAAGCAATGCCGGATAATTATCAATCGCCTGTTTAATTTTCAGGGTGGATGCGCTGTAAGTTGAAACAGAATTTAACAGTTTAGCAAACATATTGTTTAACTCGTTTGTGAAAGGACGAGATGCTTTTACTGTTGATTCTGCTTTTTTAACTTTAGCTGCAGCAACCATCTTCATTGCCCGTGTTATTTTTTTTGTGCTTTCAACACTTTGTATTCTGTTTTTAATATCTTTAAGGTTTGTCATTTTTTTCACCAGTCTATTGTTGGGCTGGAAAGCCCAACCTACATTATTTGTCTATTAACTTGTCAAGCTGTGTTGCCAGCTTTGTCATTGTTGGACTAGAAAGCCCGACCTACATTATGTATCTATTAACTTGTCAAGCTGTGTTGCCGGCTTTGTCATTGTTGGGCCGGAAAGCCCAACCTACATTATTTGTCTATTAACTTGTCAAGCTGTGTTGTCGACTTTGTCATTGTTGGGCCGGAAAGCCAACCTACATTATTTGTCTATTAAATTGTCAAGCTGTGTTGCCGGCTTTGTCATTGTTGGACTAGAAAGCCAAACCTACATTATTTGTCTATTAACTTGTCAAGCTGTGTTGTCGACTTTGTCATTGTTGGGCCGGAAAGCCAACCTACATTATGTATCTATTAACTTGTCAATAACCGTGTTGCCGACTTGGGCATTGTTAGGCCGGAAAGCCCAACCTACTAACGTTCACAGTCCTAGAATGTTTTTTTGAAATTGTCAAGGCTCTCACGCAAAGCTGTTTTATCTTCATCAGATAGCGCACTGCCTGCGTTTAAACGTTCAACAAGCTCCTGCATATTTGCATTATAGAATACAAACCATTCTTTTTTAAATCTTGCAATGTCTGTATTAGATACATCATCAAGCAAGCCTTCGTTTGCAGCAAACAGAATAGATACCTGCTCTGCAACGCTTAAAGGATTGTATTGCGGCTGTTTCAAAACTTCTGTAAGCTTTTCGCCACGCAATAACTGATTTTTAGTTGCCTGATCAAGGTCAGATGCAAATTGAGCAAATGCTTCCAATTCCCTGAATTGTGCAAGGTCAAGTCTCAATTTACCTGCAACCTGTTTAATGGCTTTTGTTTGAGCAGCGCCGCCAACACGGGATACTGAAATACCTGCGTTGATAGCCGGACGAACACCTGAATTAAACAGATTACTTTCAAGGAATATTTGACCGTCAGTAATTGAAATTACGTTTGTCGGAATATATGCTGAAACATCACCGGCTTGCGTTTCAATAATCGGCAATGCAGTAATACTTCCGCCGCCAAGCTCGTCATTCAACTTAACTGCACGTTCAAGGAGTCTTGAGTGTAAGTAGAATACATCACCCGGATAAGCTTCACGTCCCGGCGGGCGTTTAAGAAGCAAACTCATCGCACGATATGCCTGAGCATGTTTACTCAAGTCATCATATACAATAAGAACATCTTTACCCTGTTCCATAAATTCTTCACCTATTGCTACACCTGCAAACGGCGCAATATATTGTAACGGTGCACTTTCATTTGCTGTAGCTGAAACAATGATTGAATAATCCATTGCCCCGTGCTCTTCTAATGTTTTTGCTAATTGCGCAACTGTAGAAGCTTTTTGACCTATTGCAACGTATATACAAATTACGTTTTTACCTTTCTGGTTGATAATTGTATCAATTGCAATAGCTGTCTTACCGGTCTGTCTGTCACCGATAATCAATTCACGTTGTCCGCGGCCGATAGGGGTTAACGCGTCAATCGCTGTCAAACCTGTTTGCAACGGTTGATAAACGGATCTTCTTGCTACAATACCCGGTGCAACACGTTCAATCGGGCGGGTTTTGGTATATTCATAATCACCTTTGCCGTCGATTGCTTTACCTGTCGGGTCGATAATTCTTCCGATTAAAGCATCGCCGACCGGAACTGACGCGATACGACCGGTTGTTTTTACCGTCATACCTTCTTTTATTTGAGTGTATTCTCCAAGAATAACAACACCGACATTATCTTCTTCAAGGTTCAAGGTAATACCGAGTGTGCCTTTTCCGTCGTCAAAAGTTACAAGTTCATTTGACATTACGTTTCTTAAACCGTAAATTCTTGCAATACCGTCACCGACTTCTATTACCGTACCGGTATTGGATATTTCGCTTTGCGCTTCGTAGTTTTCAATTTTACTTTTTATTATTGAACTTATTTCATCAGGTGTAATTAGTGCCATATTGTCCCCTTTATATTAATTTTTCCAATCTGTTTTTCAGGCTTGAATTAATTACGTTATCGTCAATTTTTATTATTAAACCGCCGATAATGTCTTCGTCCTGCAGCCAGTTCGCTATTATTTTCTTATTTAATTTCGCTTGCAGTTTTTCAACAACTCTCTGTTTTTGATCTTCTGAAAGTGCTACTGCTGAAGTTACATCAACAAGCTTGATATTGTTAACATCATTATAAATGGTTTCAAAATCAGACTTGATATCTTCAAAGTCGTTAAACTTATTTTTGTTTGTTAAAATTTTCAAAAAGTTTACGATTTTATCATTTACCTGATTTCTAAAAACTTCATCAATAATACTGTTTTTTACTTCGGTTGCTATCGTAATATTTTCCAGTACGTTTTTCAAATCCGGTGAATTTTTAATGATTGCAGAAACAGTGTTCAAATCATTTTTAATCCCGTCGTATGAAATTATATTATCAGCCGCAATTTCTGCAAGTGCTCCGGCGTAATTTTTTGATGATGTCGTCATTATAGTGCCGCCTTTTCAATGTCTTGTATTGCTTCATCAATATATTTATTGTGAAGTTCAGGGGTGGCTTTCAATCTTGCTATGATTTTTTCTTTTGCAGATTGAACAGCCTGTACTTCAGTAGATTTTAAAATTTTGGAAGAAACCTGTTTTTCTTCATTTTCAACAACATTTTTTACATTGCCGAGAATGTTTTCGGCTTGACGTTCCGCTGCTTCAAGCGTACTTTTAACAGCCGCGTCAATATTCTTTTTAGTTAATTCAACACTTTCCTTAATTTCGTTATCAAGATTTGCTACAGCATTTTTTGCTGTGACTAATTCCCTGTCGGCTTTTTCGCGTTCGGATTTTGACATTTCTATTCTGTTAATAATATTTTCTTTAAGATTTTCCAGAACAGAAAGGAAATTCATCTTATGCAAAATGACTGCAAGAATTATAACAAGTACAACAAAATTAAAAGTATTTGATTCAAGAATTAAATTCCAAATTTCCATCAGACTTCTCCAAGAATTTTAGCTGAAATATTATCTGCAAGCTCATCAATTCGACCTTTAATTTCATTATTGAGAGCGTTACTTCTGTTTTGAATATCGGATTTTGCCGCATCGATTTGCGCAATGGAATTTTGTTTTGCTTCGGCCGTTTTATTTTTAGCCGTGCTGTTAGCCTGAGCAAGACTTTCTGCTGTAAGTTTTTTGTTATCTGCAGCAACTTTTGACAGTTTTTCGTCTCTGTCAGAATATATTGCACCGGCTTGCTCTTTTGCCGCTTTAGCATTCTCATAATTGTCTGTAATCAAGTTTTCACGCTCCTCAATGATTTTAGAAACCGGTTTATACAAGATTTCATTCATCAGGAGAGTGAATATAATAAAACTGATTACAGAAACTAAGAATGTTGCATTAAATTCCATGATTTACTCCAATTATTTGTTTAATAGTAAGAACGCAATAACGAACGCGTACAAAGCGCAGGCTTCAGATAACGCAGCACCTAACAGGAAGAAACCGAATGCTTTACCTGCAACTTCCGGCTGTCTTGATACAGCGTCCATCAAACCTTTTGTTGCAAAACCGATACCTAATCCGGCACCAACTGCACCGAAACCTATTGCAATACCTGCACCTAATTGAGCTAATTGTTCCATAATTTTTCTCCTTTACTTTTACATATTATATGTTTTAATTAGTGTTCTTCACCTGTTGCTGATGAAACATAGGCTATCGTCAGCATCATAAATACAGTTGCCTGAATAAATGCAACCAGAATTTCAAAAAGCATTATCGGAAGCGGCGCAAAATATGCACAGGCACCTAATGCTATAGTAACCAGAATTTCACCTGCAAAGATATTGGCAAAAAGTCGGATCGCAAGACTCAGAGGTCTTGTAACCATTTCTAACAATTCTACAAGTGCCATAACTATTCCGGTAAAACTGAAGTCATGTAAAAAGAATTTGAAACCTTTTTTCATAATTCCTGCTGTTACATAATATATTAATACAATAATTGCCATTGCGGCAGTCAGATTAACATCGTTTGTAGGGGAAGCAAGTTCACCTGATTTGATATGAATAATTCTCAAAGGGAGTTGTCCCATCAAATTCGCAAACAAAATGAACAAAAATAAGGATGCAATTAAAGGAACATGCTGTTTTGCAGTGTTCATAGATCCCATTACATTCCAGAAGAAATGCATAATGCTTTCGCAGAATGCCTGCAGCTTGCCCGGAACCAGTGAAAGCTTTCTGGTAGCTGCAATTGCAAAGATTAAAAGAACGATCATTGCAAACCACATGGTAAAAATAGTATCAAGGTTAAAAGTCAGGGTATGACCGGCAAATGATATATTATATAACCAATGTTCCATAATTTTCTCTCCCTTACGAAATTTATTCTAATACATAAAAATAAAAATCGCAAATTTTTTTTGTTTACGCTAAGATAAAATAAAAGAGGGCAAATGAATACTATTTATCTGGAAGAAGTTAATTCAACCAACCTATATGCAAAATCAAATATTGAAAAATTGCAGGACAGAACGCTTGTGCAGGCTGCCAGACAAACTTCAGGCCGCGGCAGATTGCAGCGAAGCTGGGTTGATTTGGGCGGAGATAATTTATTCCTCACTTTTGTTCTGAAACCTGCTAAAACTTTTTCTGAAATATATTCAAATCTCACTCAATATTTATCTGTTGTATTGTGTAAAACCCTTGAGGAGTACAGCTTGCAGCCGCAAATAAAATGGCCGAATGATGTATTGCTTGACGGTAAAAAAGTAGCCGGTATTTTATCTGAAACAGTCATGCAGGGAAATGTGTTCAAGGGACTTGTTCTCGGCATTGGAGTTAATCTGAATGCTGATGAAAACGCTCTTAAGCAGATTGACCGACCGGTTACGGCAGTAAATTTGCAAATGGGTGAAACTATTGATTCTGAAGAATTTAAAGGCATGCTCGTTAATAAATTTTTTGAAAACTATGACCACTTTTTAAATGTCGGTTTTAGTGATATAAAAGAATATTATATAAACTATGCATGCTTTTTAAATAAAGAAATCAGTGTTCAAATTCTGAATGAAAAAAAATCAGGCATGGCAAAAGCTATAACGGATAATGGAGAGCTTGTGCTTGAAAGTAATAAAAAAGATTTAGTATTAACTATAGGAGATATTTTATGAATTTAGAATTACTTACGGTCGGTATGACATTAATGGTTATAGGCATGGGATTTGTTCTTGCCTTTTTATGGTTAATGATAGGTGCAATGCATGTTATGTCATACGTTGTAGCGTATTTAAACAAAATCTATCCTGAAAAAGTTGTAGTTATTGAAAATACGAAAAGTGCAGCTGTCCGGGAAGATGAAGCAATTGCGGTTGCAATAGCAGCGGTCATGGCTAAAAAATAATGTAGTTTATGTATAAATGGTATAAGTGAAAGGATTAAAAATTATGGCGAAAAAACTTATTAAAGTCATGGATACCTCATTTAGAGACGGTTTCCAATCTGTGTATGGAGCAAGAGTATTTGTTGATGATTTTATTCCTGCTCTGCAGGCTGCTGTTAATGCGGGTATTAAACATTTTGAAGTTGCAGGCGGTGCAAGATTTCAATCACCTATTTTCTACTGTAATGAAAATGCTTTTGAAACAATGGACAAAATCAGAGCAGCAGTCGGCCCTGATATTAACTTGCAGAGTCTCGCTAGAGGTGTGAATGTTGTAGGCCTTGATTCCCAGCCGCGTGATATCATAAATCTTCACGCAAAAATGTTTAAAAAGCATGGTGTTACAACAGTCAGAAACTTTGATGCTCTCAATGACGTCAATAACTTGATTTATTCAGCACAGTGTATCAGAGACAACGGACTTAAACATGAAGTTACAATTACAATGATGGAACTTCCTTATGGCTGTACAGGGGCCCATGATGTTGCATTTTATGAAAAAGTTCTAAGAAATATATTGGATGCGGGTATTCCGTTTGACAGTCTGGCATTCAAAGATGCATCAGGAACTTCAAGCCCGAGAAAAGTATATGAAACGATTAAGCGCACAAGAGAAATTCTTGGCGAAGATGCTCATATTCGTTTCCACTCACACGAAACAGCAGGAACCGGATTGGCATGTTATCTTGCAGCGCTTGATGGCGGTGCTGACGGTATTGATTTATCTATGAAGCCTGTCTCAGGCGGTACTGCACAACCTGACATTGTGTCTATGTGGCATGCTGTTAAAGGTACTGATTATGACCTTGGTATTGATGTTGAAAAAATTCTTGAAACAGAAGAAATATTTAAAGAATGTATGAAAGATTACTTCTTGCCGCCTGAGGCGCTTGCAGTTAATCCGATGATTATTCAATCACCGCTTCCTGGCGGAGCCTTGACCGCAAACACACAAATGCTTCGTGATAACAACATAATGGATAAATTCCCGGAAGTTGTTGCGGCAATGAAAGAAGTTGTTATGAAAGGCGGTTTCGGAACATCAGTTACACCTGTTTCACAGTTCTACTTCCAACAGGCATTTAACAATGTTATGTTCGGCAATTGGAAAAAAATCGCAGAAGGTTATGGCAAAATGGTTTTGGGATACTTTGGCAAAACACCTTGCGAACCGGACAGTGAAGTTGTCAAAATTGCATCAGAACAGCTTGGATTGCAGCCAACCACAGAAACTGTTGTTGATATAAACGACAGAGATCCTGAAAAAGGTATTGAACCAGCTAAGAAAAGACTTGAAGAAGCAGGATTGCCGATTACAGATGAAAATATCTTTATATCTGCGGCTTGCAAAGAAAAAGGAATTTTGTTCTTGCAGGGTAAAGGCACAATCGGTGTCAGAAAATGTGAAAAAGGTGAAAACGAACCTAAAATTGATTCAACAGGCGGATATACGGTTTCTGTTAACGGTAAAAAATATGCGGTTACGATTGAAGGTGATAAAGCAACAGTTAACGGTAAATTGTATGATGTTAAAGTCAAAGCCGGTATTGATGCAACTGCTGTTCCGGCAGGTGAAGGCACTCCGGTTAAAGCCGCACTTCCTGGTACTGTACTAAAAGTACTTGTATCTACAGGTGATACAATTTCAGAAGGAGATGTAATAACTGTTATTGAAGCAATGAAAATGGAAACAGAAATTAAATCTCCTGTATCCGGTACTGTTCAGGCTGTTGAAATTGAGGTCGGTAATAAAGTAAAAACAGGACAGGTACTTGTAACTATCGGTTAAGCTTTGCCTAACCTTTAGCAATAGAAAGATTAGAAAAGGATTAAAAAATGAATATAGTAGACAGTTTATATAAACTTTGGCAATCAACAGGTATAGCAAACTTTATTCAGCCTGCTGATCCGACAATTACAAGCGGATTTGAACAATTTTTACATCAATTCGGGTCACCGATAATGATTTTATTATGCTTGTTCTTATTATGGCTTGGTATTAAAAAAGAATTTGAACCGCTGCTTCTTGTTCCAATAGCATTTGGCGGCTTGCTATCAAATATTCCGGTTGCCGGAATAGCTGATCCGAACGGATTTTTAGGGATTATATATGAAGCCGGAATACATAAAGGATTGTTCCCGCTGATTATATTTATGGGAGTAGGCGCAATGACGGATTTCGGTCCTCTAATTGCAAATCCTAAAACCGCATTGCTTGGCGGTGCTGCTCAATTTGGTATTTTTGGAGCATTGTTACTTGCTTTATGCTGTTTTGGATTTACACTTCCTCAATCCGGAGCAATAGGTATTATCGGCGGGGCTGACGGGCCTACATCTATTTATGTAACATCTAAATTAGCTCCTGAATTATTAGGGGCTATTGCAGTTGCAGCATATTCATATATGGCTCTTGTTCCGGTCATTCAACCGCCGATTATGAAAGCGCTTACTACAGAAGAAGAACGTAAAATCGAAATGAAACAATTAAGAGAAGTTTCAAAACGTGAAAAAATCGTATTCCCTCTGGTTGTTCTCGGGCTTTGTATAATATTCTTGCCTGATGCATGTCCGCTTGTCGGTGCATTGACATTCGGTAACCTGTGTAAAGAATGCGGTGTTGTTGAAAGACTTTCCGATACTATGCAGAATGCTCTGATAAATATAGTAACTATATTTTTAGGATTGTCTGTCGGTTCAAAATTATCAGCTAGTCAGTTTTTAACTACTCAAACACTGTTTATTCTGATATTGGGCGTACTGGCATTCTCATTTGCAACTGCAGGCGGTGTTGTATTTGCAAAAGTTATGAATTTATTCTCAAAAGAAAAAATCAACCCGTTAATTGGTTCAGCAGGTGTTTCTGCTGTACCTATGGCTGCACGTGTTTCCAATAAAGTAGGTTTAGAGGCAAACAGCCAGAACTATCTTTTGATGCACGCAATGGGGCCTAACGTTGCAGGTGTAATCGGGTCTGCTGTAGCAGCAGGTATTCTGCTTGCACTGTGTAACTAAAAGATATCAATATGCAATCTTAAAAACATGCCGGTATATAATCGTATCGGCATGTTTTTTGAGTGAAAAAAATCAGTTGTTGACCTAAAGACAGAGAGAAAACACGCTCCCGCTCTGCTTCCGCTATTGTTTCTCTCTGTCTTTAGGTTAACTGGCAGCGCTATTTTTTTTGTAATAAAATCAGTTTATGGACGCATATAAACAGTCAGGTGTTAACCTGAAAGAAGCAGAGAGATTGAATAATATACTTTCAACAGAGATTAAGGACAAAAATGTCTGTGAATTTGTCGGCGCTGCTGAATACAATGGTATAAAAATATATAATTGCTGTGACGGTATTGGTACAAAAATTATTCCGCTGTATGCAAGAAAACGTTATGCCGATATAGCAAGAGAAGTTGTTGCAGCAAATTTGAATGATATGGCGACACGCGACGTTATTGCAATCGGTTTTTCTGATTATATAGCTGTAAATAAACTTGACAGTGATGCAATATCTTCAATAATTATTGAACTCAAAAAAGTTTTGGAAAATCATAATTGCCGTCTGCTCGGCGGCGAAACGTCAGAAATGCCGGATATCTTGCGTGAAGGAGTTATTGATATTGCAGGATTTGCCATAGGAGCCGGAATATCAGAACCGCAGGAAGCGCAAAAAGGCGATGTTTTAATCGGACTGAAATCCGCCGGTATTCATGCTAACGGTTTTTCGTTAATCCGAAAATTATACAGTGAAAATAAATTATCTGATGAAGATTTTGAAACCTGTCTTGCGCCGACATATATTTATTACAATACACTCAGAAAACTCTGGCAGAAAAAACTCATCAAAGCGGGTGTTAATATAACAGGCGGAGGCCTGTGTTCAAATCTGTCCCGCATAGTGGACTTTAGGAGAGTCGAACTCTTTAAACAAAACATCCCGCAGCAGCCTATTTATAAAAAGCTTGACTCTATATTAGGGAATGAAATATGGAATGTATTTAATTGCGGTGTCGGATTTTGTATTGTATGTCCGCAGGAAAATAAAGAACAGGTGTATAAAATTTGTGGAGATGCTTTTGAACTGGGGAGGATAATCAGATGAAAAAAATAGCGGTTATGGGGTCCGGTAACGGATCAAATTTTGAGGCTATCGTAAAATATTTTGCACAAAAGCCGGAAATGGAAGTTGATATAACCTGTCTTACGGATAATGTGAACGCTTATATTTTAACCCGTGCTAAAAATCTGGGGGTAAAATACAAATATCTTCCTTTTGAACAGAACGGATCATATTTTGCAGTGAATAATTTTGATTTAATAGTTCTTGCCGGTTATATGCGAGTATTGCCTGATGATGTCCTGAATTTAGGTAAATTTATAAATATTCATCCTTCCTTGCTCCCTGCATTTAAAGGTAAGGATGCAATACACAGAGCGTTTGATGCTGGTGTAAAAGTCAGCGGGGTTACTATACACCATGTGACAAGTGAACTTGACGGCGGAAAAATCATTGCACAGTATCCTGTTTTAATAGGAAATTTGATGCATTTTGATGAATTTGAAGCTGAAATTCATAATCTTGAGCACAAACTTTATCCGATAGTAATAGAAAAACTCCTGAAAGATGAAGTTTTTGATTTTGCTGATTTGCTTGGCGGATGTTCTGGCGGCTGCGGCGGTGACTGTGGCGGATGTCATTAAATTTCTTTACTAATCTATTAAGTCAAATCGAGAAGTAGGTTTATAACTTTTTTCAACACGCTTTCGCTCTGCTCCCGCTACCGTTTCAAAAAGTCATAAACCTACTTTCCTCACGGAGAAATCTATGGGGTTAAAATTTTTGTTTTTATTTCTGATATAATTACAAAGTAAGTTCTAACTTTTCAACACGCTTCTGCTCCGCTCACGCTATCGTTGAAAAAAAGACACTTATTCGACTATGATAAATAATTATTGGAGGTATAAATGTCAAATATATGGATAGTTGGTAACGGCGCAAGAGAACAGGCAATAAAAGCAGCATGCGAAAAATCTTTGCTGAGCAAATCAGTAAAATTAATAACTGAATCTGAATGCCGTGATTTTTTAAAAACGCCTTCTGATACTCAAAAAACTGATTTGGTGATTTTCGGGCCGGAACAACCTATTTGTGACGGTCTTGTTGATGAGGTTCAGCAGATCGGAATAAAATGTATCGGTGTAAATAAAAAATTCTCTCAACTGGAAAGCTCAAAATTGCTTGCCAAAAAATTCATCGTAACCCACGGTATAAAATGCGCAAAACTTTTGCCAATTGAGTCAAATGAATTTCCGCAGGTTATGAAATTTGACGGTTTGTGCAAAGGAAAAGGCGTAAAGGTACTTTATAATAACGAAGAAAAAAATGTATTTGCCAGAAAATTTACCGGCATGAGGTATTTTATAGAAGAATATCTTGAAGGTGATGAAATTTCTGTTATGTCCTATCTTTATAGCGGCAGACTTATAAATTTCAGACCTGCAAGGGATTTCAAACGGCTTTCTAAGGAAAAAGATGCGCCGAATACAGGAGGAATGGGGGCTTATACGCCGGTTAAACTGACAGAAGAACAACAGATAAAATTACAGATTTACCTGAAAAAACTTGAAACAGCACTGCTGCAAGAGGGGGCTGATTTTAACGGATTTATCTATTCGGGACTTATCTGGACGCGTGGGGACTGGTATGTCTTGGAATACAATGTCCGACTCGGAGATCCTGAATGTCAGGCGATTTTGACAAATTTAAAAAACGATTTTCTTGATATCTTGTTGAACGGCACAGAGCCGGAATACCATGAAGGCGTCGGCGCTTGTTTGACAATTGCGGCAAAAGGATATCCGGACACACCAATTAAAGGTGATGAGATTATTTTGCCGGAAGATAGTTCTGTGGATGTCTATTTTGCCGGAGTAAAAGAAAAGGACGGTAAATTATACTCTGACGGCGGCCGCGTATTGTCTTTATGTACAAATTCGGAAAATCCTTTCTTGACCCTGAAAAATTATGCAGACAAAATCAGGATGGAACATAAGTATTTTAGAAAAGATATTGATATATAGCGCTAATAATTGTATATAAAGTTATTTTTTAACCTTTTTGATGATTATACAATCTCTTTCCACGGTAAATTCTACTTTATCTTTTACCGGATTAACTTTTATGAGTTCTAATATTGCTAATGGTATTATAACGCCCCAACTGTTTCCTATTTGTATTATTTTTCTTATCATATTTTTAAAATTAAGGATTGTAACAATGTTATAACTATTGTGGCATTGATTTGTGAAAATTGGTTATAATAATGTTATAACATAATTTAAGGAGGGAGTATGATTAGAACGAAAAAGAACACCTTTGTCTTAGCGGAGGGCGGGCTGTCCTGCACTAACATTCAGGCGGCCGCTAAGGACGGACAGGTCCGCACTTACACATCAAAGGTGAGTAAAGTGAGTGAAGTGAGTAGAGTGAGTAGAGTGAGTGAAGTGAGTAAAGTGAGTGGGGTGACAAAACAAGACGAACAACAGTCGCTACATTCCCTTCTACCTTTGGGAGAAGGTGCCCGCAGGCCGGATGAGGGTTTAAAGAGAAGGGCTAAAGACGCACAATCTCAATGTCCTCACCTTGAGGGAGGACCGAAATCTCCGATTTCGAGGAGGGGTAGTGAGCGAAGCGAGCTCTTGACCCCTCACCAAGGCGGACTAGCCTGCACCACCACTTTGGAAACCGCTAAAGAAGCACGGTCAACAATAATTCATGACGTACCCCGTCACGAAGTCGCAGAGCCAGCCTCATGTAAATTCTTGTCTTGGATTTGCTCCACGCTCACGGAGACTCGCCTGAGGAGCGTTGCTCCGGCCGGCTCGTTCCGTTCGCTATCCGGACTCACTTCGTTCCGTCCGTCCGCAAATCCGCTAATCACTCAATCACTTAGTCACTTAATCACTTCCCAGAAGGCCGCCTTTACGCTTGCAGAGGTCCTAATCACCCTTGCTGTTATCGGCATTGTTGCCGCACTGACACTTCCAGGCCTAATCCAAAATCATAACGAGAAGGCATGGTCTACGGCTAAGGATCTCTGGGAAAAGAAACTCACCGAAACCGTTCGTCGCATGAATATTGACGGCGTCATGACAGGACATGATACTACAGAAGATTTTATGAACACTTTCAAAAACTACATGAAAGTCATAAAAACTTGTGACAATAATGATATCAACAAATGTTATTCACCTAAAATAGTTCAAACAGGAAGCGACTCCGAACCTATAGAAATCGAAACATCTGACTTGAAAACAGCAGAGAACTTAGGTAACGACTGGGGTACAAATACAATGAGTTTTGTTGTAGCGGACGGAACTACTGCAATATTTGCTTATAATCCTAATTGTGCTTATGCTGACCCGATTGAAGATACAGGAAGTCAGGTGTCTTGCTTAGCATATATGGTAGATGTAAATGGTAAAAAAGGACCTAACAAAGTTACACAAGACATAGCCTTAGTAGGTCAAATAGCACTTTCAAATTGTGATAATCCGATTGGTGACATGTGCTTTAGTACAGACTTTTTTCCGGAAGCATTGGATACAACTTTAGAAGAAAACCAACAGTATGATCCAAACTATGCTGTTACAGACAACTACTGGGCTGGCGCTAAGAAAGCATGTTCAGACATGCAAATGAGCTTACCGACAAGAGCCCAACTTGCACAACTGGCAAGCAATTTATATGTTGATAGACAAGGCAATGAAGTGACGATAGGCGAAAAAGAGGACAAAAGAGGCATAAAACTAAAGGATGAATACAGCCAAAATCATCCTATTACTCTTGCCTACCTTTACTGGTCCAGAGAGGAGCGCAATACCGCTCACGCTTACACCCGAGACTTCGACACTAATTATTCGGATGGCAGCGACGAACTCTGGGGCTACAAGGACGGCCGCTTTGCTCGTGTTGTTTGCCTCGGGAGCTGACGCGTAACGGGCACCTAGCACATCTAACAATAACCGCTTGGGTGAATAAGTGATTATGTGATTAAGTGACTAAGTGGTTACAGAAGTAGTGAACTGTGAACAGTGAACGGTTAACTGTTGTATCAAAAGGCACTAAGGCACTAGCGGATTTGCGGACGGACGGAGCGAAGCTAGTCCGGGTAGCGAGCAGATTGAGCAAGCCGAGCAGAGGCACGAGAGTAACGAGAGACGAGCAACAATCAACGGAAACGTTGAGTTTTCGTTGTTGTTGCGAGCGGTGCCGTTTAATGCGAGGCGCAGTTGTGCGCTAGCACTACAGGCGAAACTCTGCGAGCGTGAAGCAAATCCAAGACAGGGGAGCTAAGGCACTAAGTATTATCAAGACTAAGGCAACGTGGAAATTTTCTCACGTTGCCTTAGTATTCAGATAAAGCGGTGGGCACGCTTGCGCTGTCTTGGATTTGCTTGTCGCATCGTTCGCGAATAACGAGTACGCTTACGCTTTAACTCTTCGCTCACTCGCTCTCCACGCTCACGGAGACTCGCCTGAGGAGCATTGCTCCAGTCGGCTCGTTCCGTTCGCTATCCGGACTTTGTCCGTACGGAAATCCGCTTTGCCGCACCCTACATATTTCATGTCCTCCCCTTGAGGGAGGACCGAAATCTTTGATTTCGAGGAGGGGTAGTGAGCGAAGCGAACTCTTGACCCCTCACCAAGGCAGGCTAGCCTGCACCACCACTTTGGAAACCGCTAAAGAAGTACGGTCAACAATATTTCATGACAAAACCCATTACAGAGCCACAGAGCCGGCCTCATGTAAATCCTTAGTGCCTCAGTGCCTTAGTAACTTAGCTCCTTCATTCGCTCTGTCCGTCCGCAAATCAGCTAGCCCCTTAGTGCCTTAGCCGTAGATATTAAACAATTTTAACAAAATGAAAAATCTACAGACATGGTGTATAATAATTACGTGGGTTAATAAAGAAGGAGATGTCATGTCTATTGATGATGCACTGGTTATGATTTTGGCGGGCGGTGAAGGAAAACGCTTGTATCCCCTAACTAAAGACAGAGCAAAACCTGCTGTTCCTTTTGGCGGCAGATACAGAATTATTGATTTTGTACTTAATAATTTTATCAATTCGGGATTTTTTAAGATAAAGGTTTTGACACAGTATAAATCGGATTCTTTAAACAAACATATTACGCGCGGCTGGGCATTGTCACCTTTTTTAAACCAGTATGTTGATCTGGCACCTGCGCAAATGCGTACCGGTAACGAATGGTATCGCGGTACGGCTGATGCGATTTATCAGAATGTTTTCCATATTACGGACGAAAATCCTGATTATGTCTGTATTTTTGGTGGGGATCATATTTATAAAATGGATGTTTCGCAAATGCTAGATTTTCATAAAAGCCGCGGGGCTGATTTATCTATTTCCGCAATTCCTATTCCTGTAGAAGAAGCATCAGAATTTGGAATAATAGAGGTTGATGATAACTGGCGTTTGACTAATTTTGTGGAAAAACCGCAATACCGCCCGAAAACTATTCCGGGAAATGATAAAATGTGCCTTGCGTCTATGGGAAATTACATATTTAATAAAGATGTAATTCTTGATGCGCTCAGTCGTGATGAGCAAATACAATCCTCAAGTCACGATTTCGGAAAAAATGTTATCCCGATGCTGCTCTCGGAAGGTAAAAAAATATATATCTACAATTTTAATGACAATAATTTTCCGGGCATGACCGATACAGAACGCGGGTATTGGATGGATGTAGGAAGTATTGACGCCTATTGGCAGGCAAATATGGATTTGTTGAAATATAATCCTGAACTTAATTTGTATTCTAAAGAGTGGCCTATCCGAACATTCAATTATAATTATCCTCCTGCAAAATTTGTCTGGGAAGAAGGTGACAGGGTTGGTATGGCTACAAATTCCATGGTTTCAGAAGGCTGTATTGTATCAGGTGGAAGCCTTTCAAGATGTGTACTTTCGCCTGAGGTAAAGATTAACAGTTTTTCGCAGGTGGAAGAAAGTATTTTAATGGAAAATGTTGAAGTCGGAAGATACTCTAAAATAAGAAAAGCTATCATTGACAAAAACGTTAAAGTTCCGCCAAATACACTTATCGGGTACGATAGAGAGGCGGATTTAAAACGTGGATTTCATGTTTCCGCTGGCGGAGTAACAGTTGTTCCGAAAGGCGCAATACTGTAGCCGGCTCGTTCCGTCCGTCCGCAAATCCGCTAAGAGGTTAAGTTCGTGAATAGGTGAATAGGTGAATAGGTGATTGAGTGACTAAGTGGTTACAAAAATAAGGCACTAAGGGGCTAGGGGGCTAAGGCACTAGGGCACTAAGGCACTAAGGAGTTACAGAAGCGGTGAACTGTGAACAGTAAACAGTGAACAGTTGTTACAAAAGGCAGTAAGTTGCTAAGGCACTGAGGCACTAAGGATTATCAAAATAAGGCAACGAGAAAATTTTCACATTGCCGATAAAATATTCCTCGCCCCTTGCGGGGTGGACAAGTCCACTTTTACATTCAGGAGACCACTAAAGAGCCCGTCTTCTCCGAGGGGGAAGACAGAAATTTGTTGGCGAGCAAAGCGAGACTAGAAATTTCAGATGGGGGTCAATTGTGTGCGCCACGCATTTAACCCCCACCCGAAATTCCTGTTTCGCTACGCTCACGGAATTTCGACCTCCCCCTTGGAGAGGTTAAAAAAGGCAACGTGAGAAAAATACCACGTTGCCTAAAAAGTTACTAAGTTGCTAAGGCACTAAGGCACTAAGGAGATACAGAAGTAGTGAACGATGAACAGTAAACAGTGAACTGTTATTACAAAATAGGGTAATGCGAGAATATTCTCACATTACCTTATTATTATTCTGTCATGTGTATCTTTAGCGGTTTTATTAAACCCCTCACCACAACCCTCTCCCGCAAGGGGCGAGGGAGTATTTTATCGGCAATGTGGGAATTTTCTCATTGCCTGATTTGTAACAACAGTTCACTGTTTACTGTTCACAGGTCACAATTTTGTAACCACTTAGTCACTTAATCACCTAATCACTTAGTCACAATCACAGTGCCTTACTGCCTTTTGATAACAACTGTTCTTTTTTCGCATTCCTCTCAAAAAAATACAGTCTAATTTCACTTTAATTATCTTTAAATATCTTCACTTATTTCTCAGTTTGTAGTACAATGTTACTATCAGAGAATAGGAGAATTATTATGGGATATAAAATTTTATCAAAAAAAGAGATTTGTCCAAATCAGTATGAAATCACTATTGACGCACCTTATGTTGTAAGAAATGCGCAGGCCGGTCAATTTATTATCTTCCGCGCTGACAAAAACGGAGAAAGAGTACCTTTGACAATAGCTGACGTAAACAAAGAAAAAGGTGAATTAACACTCGTATTTATGGCTGTCGGATATTCTACAAAGAAATTGGCTTCCTTGAATGCAGGGGATGAAATTGCTGATATCGTAGGGCCTTTAGGCAAACCAACACACATCAAAAACTACGGCACTGTTGTATGTCTTGCAGGCGGTTACGGCGCTGCTCCTTGCTATTTGATCGCTAAAGCATTTAAAGAAGCTGGAAACAAAGTTTATATGGTTATGGGCGCAAGAACCAAAGATTTAATCTTCTGGCAGGACAAAATGAAAAATGCCTGCACTGAATTATTTATCACAACAGACGACGGTACTCTTGGTGAAAAAGGCTTTGTAACCGGTGTTTTAGATAGAATTATTAAGCAGGAAAAAGTAGATTACGTTATAGCCGTCGGACCTATGCCAATGATGAGAGCGGTGGCGGATTTAACACGTGATAAAGGCATTTATACTGAAGCAAGCATGAACCCGATTATGGTTGACGGTACAGGAATGTGTGGAGCATGCCGTGTTACTGTCGGAGGTGAAGTAAAATTTGCCTGTGTTGACGGCCCTGATTTTGATGCTCATAAAATCGATTTTGACGAAGTCATCAACAGAACACGTATTTACAAAGATCAAGAGAAAAAACGCAGCGAAAATTGCAACCTCTTGAAGCAGGCAGAAGCTTTACACAGCTAAGGAGGGCTTAATGGCTATCAATAAAGATTTACCGTTTTGTCCGCTAACCAGTATCGGAACAGGCATTGACATGGTTTGTACCGGCGAAAGATGCGCATGGTATATGCCGGGCGTTAAAAAATGTGCAATGTATGTAATGGCTTACAGCGCAATTTTGGATGCTAATCAGCGCCAGCAAGAAAACAAGAAAGATTAATCTAAATGAAAATACTCGTTTGTATCAAGCAGGTTCCTGACACAACTGAGATTAAGTGGACAGAAAATAATACTATGCAGCGTGAAGGCGTTGAAAGTATCATAAACCCTTATGATATTTATGCGCTGGAAGCAGCGTTGAAAATCAAAAAGAAACTGAATGCAGAAATCACAGTGCTTACAATGGGGCCTAATCAAGCGGAAGATATTCTGCGTAAATCTCTTGCGATCGGCTGTGATAACGCGGTTTTGCTTTCTGATAAAAAGTTTGCAGGAGCTGACACTTATGCAACAGGCAAGACTATTGCCGCGGCCATCAAGTCAAAATTCCCTGATTTTGATTTGATTATATGCGGTCAATTTGCAATAGACGGTGACACCGCGCAAACAGGCCCTACAATTGCAAGCAACCTTGGTATACCTCAGGTTACTTATGTAAAAGAAATAGTTGAATGCGCTGAAACTCACCTTATTGTAAAAAAAGAAATTGAAGAAGGTACAGAAATCTTAAAAGTTCAACTGCCGGCATTAATATGTGTTCTTAAAAATCATGAAGAAGCAACACGCGCAAATATAAACGGTATAATTAAGGCGCAGGATGCCAAAATAACGGTATATTCACTTGATGATACAGGGCTTGCTCCGGAAGATGCAGGCATAAAGGGCTCCCCTACATTTGTAAGTAAGGCTTTCCGGCCTGAAACAAAAGGTCAATGTCTTTTTGTAAACAGCAGTGATGAAATTATTAAGAAGTTAGAGGAGTTTGATATAATTAATGGCTAGCGGAATACTCATTTATGCAGAAGTTACCAAATCAGGATATGTGCATCCGGTGTTCTTTACCCTTGCAGCTAAAGCACAGGAGTTATCGGCCAAGCTTGGAGGAGCTGAGGTTTCTGCATTAATCATTACATCTTGCGGCAAAACAGAACTTTTTAAAGAAGGGTTTGAAAAATGCGGGTTTGATAAAGTTTACGCGATAGAAGGTGATGAATATCAAAATTACAACACTGAATTATATTCCAATGCAGCAATAAATGTAATCAATGAAATTCAGCCTGAAATCTTTTTAATCGGAGCGACAACGCAAGGCCGCGACCTTGCTCCGCGAATTTCCTCCTCAATCCATACCGGTTTGACCGCTGACTGTATTGAATTAGATATTAATGCCACAAACAGGCTAGCGGCAACACGACCGACTTTTGGCGGCAAATTGATGGCAACTATTCTCTGTAAAAATAATCCGCAAATGGCAACAGTTCGCCCCGGAGTATTCAAACCGCTGGAACAGGATGTCATCAAAAATACTCAAATAATTTATAAAAATCCTGAAATTAATATCACACCTAAAGTAGAGTTGCTGGAATTTATAAGAGGGATTGAAGAAGAAATAAATGATATTGATAGTGCGGAAATAATTGTTGCAGGCGGCAAAGGCATGAAAAATGCAGACGGTTTTAAACTTCTGACAGATTTCGCAAAGACTCTGGGCGGAGTTGTCGGCGCAAGCCGCGGGGCTGTTGAAATGGGACTTGCTGACCACAATATACAAATAGGCCAGACCGGAAAAACAGTTTCTCCAAAACTCTATATTGCCTGCGGAATTTCCGGTGCGATACAACACATTGTCGGCATGGAAGCTTCTAAAAGAATTATTGCCATAAATATTGATCCGCAAGCACCGATTTTTGATGTTGCTGATATCGGCTATGTCGGAGATGCTTTTGAGGTAATTCCTGAAATTATTGATAAATTAAGCAGCAAGTAAATTATGCAAGAATAATCGATCTTAACGATTGGAAAGTTCCTGATGATTATCCTTTTAAGTTTTAAATTAAAAACTCCCGCGATACTTGCTGATACGGGAGTTTTTAAAATTAATATTCATCGGAGATGCTTTTATATGATGTAATAAGTGATATGATAGCCGCAAGACCGACCAGAATATAGACTGTTCTGGCTAAAAATGTCATGTCGCCAAATACTGCCGCAACCAGATCAAAACCAAACAGACCTACAAGGCCCCAGTTTAGTGCGCCAATAATAACAAGTATAAACGAGATAATTTTTAGAATACGCATTTTGACCTCCATATATTATAGTTATATTATGACATTTTACAAAAACTATTTTATCCTGCAATATATTAATTTTTGGCGTTTTTTCATCAGACAACTGTATAATAAAAAGCGGGCGGCTGAATTTTTCAGCCGCCCGCTCAGATCTTTATTGCTTTTAAAATTATAATTTAGAAGCAACCATCAAAGTAGTTTCAGCTAAACGAGTTGAGTAACCCATTTCGTTGTCGTACCAAGAAATGATTTTAACTTGATTGCCGCCCATTACACGGGTTAATAAAGCGTCAACAGTTGAAGATTGTGAAGTTCCGATGTAGTCAGAAGATACAAGCGGTTCTTCTGTGTAGCAAAGAACATGTCCGTCAGCACCTTCTTTTAATGCTGCGTTAACTTCTTCAACAGTAACATCTTTAGAAAGTTCAAATACAACGTCAACCAATGATACGTCAGGGGTTGGAACTCTCATAGCGAAACCGTCCAATTTACCTTTTAATTGCGGTAAAACAAGAGCTACAGCTTTAGCAGCACCTGTTTTTGTAGGAACGATGTTCAGAGCACCGGCTCTTGCACGACGTGGGTCTTTGTGGCCTGCGTCTAAGATTCTTTGATCACCTGTGTAAGAGTGAACAGTTGTCATCAAACCTTTAACAATACCGAATTTTTCATCGATAACTTTAGCTACAGGAGCCAAGCAGTTAGTTGTACAAGATGCCATAGAAATTACATTGTGTTTAGCCGGATCGTATTCTTTATCGTTTACGCCTAAAACGATTGTAATATCTTCGTTTGTAGCAGGTGCAGAGATGATAACTTTTTTAGCACCAGCAGCGATGTGAGCTTTTGCTTTTTCAGCATCTGTGAAGAAACCTGTAGATTCAACTACAACTTCAACACCTAAATCTTTCCAAGGCAATTGAGCCGGATCTTTTTCAGCAAAGAATTTAATCTTTTTGCCGTTTACGATGATGCCTTCGTCGTAAGCTTCAACTTCACCGTCGAATTTGCCCATAACTGAATCGTGTTTGAATAACAAAGCAGCTTCAGCCGGTTTCAAACCAGGGTCGTTAATTGCTACGTAATTAATTTTGTCAAAAATACCTTCTCTGATAGCGGCACGTAATGTGTTACGGCCAATTCTACCAAAACCGTTAATTGCTACATTTACCATAAGTTTACTCCTTCTTATTTTGTAAAACTTTTAACATTATTTTTATAACATCAACAAAAAAACTAATCAAGTGTTTAGAGTGCTTAAATAATTAAGAAATAGTTAATATTTTATAGCTTATACGGATAGTCATCCTTGAAATCCCAGTTGTCATATCTCAGTAAATTAGAACAATAAGCGGGCTGTGTTTTGCAGCGTTCAAGTGCATTCTGACGTGATGTAACTCTGTTGTATAAATATGTATGAAACCCCTGTGAGCCGACTTCTGGACCATTATTTGAAAAGCAAAAAGTATACATGTATTGATCCTGCCCTATTGTATTTGGAGCCCCCGCACCATTTACATCATAAATTATGTCCATGCAAGATCCAAGGAAGGTGCTAAATGTTGAACCATCATTCAGATATATTATTACAGGTATATGAATTGCCTCCTCTGTATCGGTTTCAGGAGAATATGAACCATCTGAAATTTTATTATACTTCATATATGGAAGAATATATTTTGAAAGCCATGCTTTTTCGTATTCGTGGTTTGCGTCGTAATCCCGGTTGCCCTCTTCATCTGCAATCGAGGTTTGAAACTCCCAATTTTCAAGTAGTCCATTGTCCAGTTGAGACATTTGAATGGCCTGCTGCATGGTTGAATAGAATTTTTTCAATTTAGATGAATACTCAGTCTTTTTGTAACTTTGTATTAAATTCGGGATAGTAAGGGCTGCCATGATGCCGATGATGACGAGGGTGATTAAGACCTCAGCGAGGGTAAAGGCTGCCTTGCGGAAAGGCACTAAGTTACTAGCGGATTTGCGGACGGATGGAGCGAACGAAGTGAGCGAATCCGGGTAGCGAGCAGATTGAGCCGGCTTGTGCGTAAGCACTACAGGCGAAACTCTGCGAGCGTGAAGCAAATCCAAGACAAGGCACTGAGGCACTAAGGATTTACATGAGGCCGGCTCTGCGGTTTCGTAACGCGTCCCGTCATGCTGAACTTGTTTCAGCATCTCACTACCATTGCATTCTGCGGTCTCCCGGTGTGTAAGAGTAGACTTGTCTGACCCCTCACCCGAATTTCTAAGCTCACATCCGTTCGCTAAGAAATTCTGCCCTCTCCCGCAAGGGGCGAGGGTAATTTTTGATGTTGACTCTCCGCCTTTAGCGGTTTCCAAAGTTGTGGTGCAGGCTAGCCTGCCTTGTCCACCACTCACCTTACTAACTTCACTCACTCTACTCACTTTAGTCATGTGTATCCTCCTATAAATGTGATTAATTAGTCACTGAATATTATTCAATATACACATATAATTGATTTTATGCAAGATAATATAGACTACTACGTCACAATTCGTAATAATATCCGTAAGCTTCGCAAGCAGCACAAAATGTCGCAAGAGCAGCTTGCTGAAAAAATTGACTGTTGTCGTGAGCATATAACGCGTATAGAAAACGGCAGATTAAATTTAGGACTTGAAAATTTTATCAAAATCGCTGATGTTTTTAATGTTTCACTCGATGAACTTGCCGGCAGAAAATAATTTAACGGCCATCATTTGAACGTAATTTTGCACTTGGTTCCAGATGCCATCGTTTTTTAAATTTCAAACAATCTGTGAAGTCTGTTTTTCACATCATCTTCATCAAGGTCATGCGTGATTTTATTCAAATCAATTGACATTTGGTAGTAATTAGCCGCATCATTAATAAATCCTAATGTCTGGCTTGCACGGCCGGCATTAAAGTAAGCAAGTGTATAGCTTGGATTTAATTCAATTGCCTGTTCAAAATATTCCAGCGCTTCTTCTGCATCACCAAGGCCGTCTAAATAAATTATACCTAAATTATTATGTGCAAATTCATTTACCGGATTGAGTTCAATGGCTTTGTGGTAAGAAACAAGCGCTTCTTCCACATAATCCTTTTCCCACAGAGCAATACCTGCTTTAGAATATCCGCGATAATTCTCCGGATTTAAAGTAATAGCATCACAATAAGCGCGAATAGCGCTGTCCAAATCGTATTCCGCCATGTGTACATCGCCGAGTGCAATATACAAATCGTAATTATTAGGGTCAAGAATAATGCCGGCCTGATAAGTTGACACAGCCGCTTCAATATTGCCTTTTACTTCAGCATAAAGCGAGCCGAGAGCATGGCATACAATTGATGTCCATTCTGCATCCGGATTTATTGCGATTGCTTTTTTATAATGTTCAATAGCATCATCATACAATTCTGCCTTACTGTATGCGTAAGCAAGTGAGTTATTATAAAACGGATTTTCGGGATCTCTTTCCAGTGCGAGTTTAAACGCACTAACCGAATTTATTTTATCCTCTTTTCTTAAATAAAGATGGCCCAATTCATAATAAATCTGTGCGCTGTCAATATCAAATTCCAGAAGTTTTTCGTAGCAGTCAATTGCTTCGTCAGTATTTTCAGGAAAATATGTTTGCAATACTGTTGCCAGTTTAATCAAAACTTCCCGGTTTAAATTATTAGCTTCCAAAACCTTTCTGTAGCAGTCGACAGTAAGTTCCAGATCATTATTTTTCAGAGCCAAATCACCCATTTTGTTATAAAAGATTTCATTGTGATTTGTTTCCATGACAGCCTTTTTATAAAGGTTTTCAGCTGCAGGATAAAGTTTAAAAGTTTCCATGAATTTTCCTACTGTATTATAAGTAAACACGGAAAAATCATCGGACAAATTTTTATAAAACATTTTCATCGTCGGCCTGTCCCATGCGAGCATGAGGCTTCCTGACAAAAAATAATACAGGAAGTTTATATAATCGCCGACAGAGCCGTTTTGAGAATTTATTTTTTGCAAAATAGTTTGCGAGAGCACCAAACGCGGGCGGGCAGATTTAAGCCTGTTTGTTTTAATGGCTTCCTTAAATTCAGTTTCAGCAGCCTTGTAATCTTCGGCCAGCTTCATGAAAAATCCTGTGTAAAGATGCGCATTCATGTTTTTAGGCGCAAGACTAATTGCTGTTTTGCACTGTTCAATAGCTGTATCAACGCTGATCTGCCCTTGCTCCCACATAAGACTTGCAAGCCTGTAATAGCTTTCCGGCAGTGAAGGATCAAGTTTTACAGCATCTATATAATTAGTTATTGCTTCTTCCAGATCATCATGATGCTGGCGAATGAGATATCGTTCGTGAGCGAGTCTTGCTTTTTCCAGTGACTCTTTTGCTTTACTTTCTCTTTTTTCGGCTGATACGGCCATTGTTAAAATCTGTTCTGACATTTGAGAGCTCCAAATAATATGTTTAATATTATTGTCGTGAATGATTTTTCAAACTTTATTTTTTGCACTAAATATCATACAAATGAATTAGATGACCGGAGAATATAAAAGGGTAATTTGTGTAATACGAGAAAAGATCCGGCATTGGCTTTTGAAAAGTTACGGAAGTAGTGAACGGTGAACAGTAAACAGTGAACTGTTGTTACAAATAAGGCAATGAGAAAATTCGCACATAGCCGATAAGACATTCATTGCCCCTGCTGGAGAGGGCGAAAAAATTGTCTTCTCCGAGGGGGAAGACAGAAATTTGTTGTCGAGCGAAGCGAGACTAGAAATTTCAGATGGGGGTCAATTGTGTGCGCTACGCGTTTAACCCCCACCCGAAATTCCAGACATGTAATCTTACTTTCTTGTGCCGACAAGAAAGTAAGCAAAGAAACTCCCGACCTTCACCTGCAGCGCACAGAGTATGTAAATTCAACTCAAGCGCGCAAACTCGCTACGCTCAGACAACGCGCGCATTGCTGTTGTTTCATTAACATCCTCTGGCGCCTCAGGCTAACGGTCGGATTAATGTAGGTTGGTGCATTCTTGCCCAACAAAAAAAAATTTGAGATCCCGCAAGGCAACGACTGTGGCAGGCCGCCGCGAAACTGTTGCGGGATTGTAAAAGTTAAGTAAATCGTTGACAAAAAACCGGGAATAAAAGAGTTAGAGAAAAGAAAAGGAGTC
>CALUUH010000022.1 GCA_944323875.1 Candidatus Gastranaerophilales bacterium | reverse complement strand
AAAGTAGGGTGGGCAAAACGAAGTGTACCCATCAGTACATTAAAATGTAGGTTGGGCTTTCCAGCCCAACAATAAACTAATATAAATAGGTGAGCCAATCGAAATGCGTTGCCATGACAAGGAGAATATAATATGCATTTATTACAAGCAATATTAATGGGTATAGTTCAGGGATTGAGTGAATTTTTACCAATCTCAAGTTCTGCACATCTTGTGTTTACCTCAAATTTTTATAAAGTTGTAAAAGGACTGGAAATTGTACAACATTCCAATGAAGAAGTTTTTTTTGATATAATGGTGCATTTAGGTACTCTTATAGCGGTTTTAATCTTTTTTAGAAAAGATATTATAAACATATTATCAGCAATGTGGAATGCACTGAGAAAGAAAGACTGGTCTGAACAGGACGCCAAATTAGGACTTTATATAATTTTAGGCACTGTGGTAACTGTACTGCTTGCTTATCCGTTGAATGAAGTTGCGGAAAAGCTTGTTTATTCTCCTGCAATAGTCGGCGGATTACTTTTTATCACAGGCTTTGTGTTGCTTTTCAGCGAATACATGTCTAAAAAATTTAAAGCATACCGCGAAAAGGTTGACTTAAAAACCTCTGTAATGATCGGCCTTGCACAGGGACTTGCGGCATTACCGGGATTTTCCAGATCAGGCTGGACAATTGCGACAGGATTGTTTTTCGGACTGGATAGAACAACAGCTGCAAGATATTCATTCCTTTTGAGTATTCCGATAATTCTTGGCGCATCAATGGTTTATCCGATTATTAATATAGATTTGCACGAAGCATTACAGTACAACTGGACTGCAATTATTGCAGGTACACTCATTTCCTGTGTTGTCGGATATCTGTGCATAAAATATTTTATGAAATTTATTTCTAAATTTTCGCTTGCAATATTCGGGTATTATTGCATAGCTGCAGGAATAATAACCGCTGTATTTTTTAGTATAGCCGGATAATTTAGTTTATTTTTTTCATATTAAACATCCATTCAGGCATACCAAATTCTATAAGCATTTCCTTAAATTCCGGTGAATATTTACTCATATCACCTTCTGATGCTCTGGCGATAAATTCTTTCGGGTTGTTGTAGGCATACGGAATACGATCTTCTGGCAGCCCCGCATTTCTAAATTCGTCCTGAAATTTACAGTTTTCATAATCAGGAACGGCTACATCTCGTCCATTTATATTAACGGTCTTTTTAGGCATTATTTCATTAAGATTATATTTGGATGATATATTATTACCGAGTTTTAAATCATTGGAATGCGTCATTTCATGGCGTAATGAGGTTTGTACGGTCGGAACATCAAAATAAGAAAAAGCCAGAGACCCATTATTGTAAGGTTCGGAATATGCATTAGAAGCAGATTGTCCGTATGCAGATGATTTATCGTACCAGTTAGTTTTTAAGGAGCTAAAATCAACTACCGGCGGCATTTTTGCAGTTCCGTTGCTGGCTGTTTTCCATTGCGTAAATTCTTTATCAAGATAATCCAGCACCTGATCGCATTTTACTTTGCTGTATCTTGCCGGAATAAATACTTTAACGTTATATTGTTGATTTAGATTACTCAATTTAGCTTTCCCTTCAGGATTATTTTTTGCCACTCTGTCCAAATACTTTGAATATAAATGATCGGCCATTGGACTATCAGGGAATTTTTTCATATATTGCTTCATTGAATATTGATGTGGATCTCTGTTTAAATCACTTTTCAGTGAAATAGAGCCTTTTCTGACAAATTGAGCGGGTAGATTTTCGTTATGTATCAATTCATCAGTATATATATCTTCGTTTTTCTTAAGATATCTCGCAAATTTATCTACATCAGAAAATTCTTTAAGTTGACCATCCATACCGATATTGCGGAAATGTGAATATAGACCTGAAAATTCATTAGCTGCATCAACAAGCATTTCCATTTCTTCCATATCTGCAACGCTTACTTTTCTGGTTTGAGCCGCTGCATCAAGTTTATCCGTTACATATTGTTTTATTGCAGGATCTTGTACAAGTTCTAAATTATCGCCAAGTTCAATCATTCTGGATTTCATCTGATCAGTTAATTTGAAAGTTTTTAAGAACGCCTGTACATGCGGATCGTTTGTATCTTTAAGTAATACACTGCGATTGTCAACACGTGTGCGCGGCGAATTATTAAGGATTTTCTTAACTTGGGTTTGAATATCCTGCGGTGTTAGTTCTTTTTGAGAACGCAAGACAAGCTTTCGCCCATCAGGCAGATTAACTGTGTAGCTGTGCATCTGATTTGTTGTAGCGACAGCCGCATCAGAGAGCACGTCGGCATCGGAATAAATATTTATTCCATCATCATACATCGAACTGTTCGGGAAAGGGATCCAGGTCAACTGAACCTGTACCTCCCATAAGATCTTGCTGGTGCATTTCCTGTAAAAACATAGCATCTACTGCCGCCTGATTATTTAAGTCTATAATGTTTTGGTCATTGTTGCTGCGGCTTACCTGACGGCCTTGCTGGTCAACATCAACCCAGGCCGCAACTTCATTCAGTTCAGCTTTTTTCTTATCAAGCTGTTTCTGCAATTGAGTTTTCTGCGGACTGTCCGGTAGTTTGTCAATTTGCTGCTGGAGTTTGTCTAAATCAGCAGAGGTCTTTGCATTCGGAATTTTATTTCCTATTTCAGACATTGTGATTTTGTCTGCAGAACTAAGCGGTTTTCTGACCGGTTCAGCTACGACAACTTCGACTTCCGGTTCTGTAATCTTTGTCAACGCACCGTTTTCAACTTTCAGACCTCGTTTTCCCAGTTCTGCATTTAATTCACGAAGTCTGGCGGTGTGATTTGTTTCAAGTTCATTACCCTGTTTATCGTAGTATCGTCTGCGGTTATTTAATCTGTTTACTCCGGCAAGAAGTTCCTCATCACTTAAATTTGCAGGTTCTTCAAAATCTGTTCTTACTCGAAGTTCTTGTTCCGGAGACAATTTAAATTCTTGTTTTTCGACATTTTTATAGCCATATTCAGGAATACTCTGGTTATTGTTGTAATCTCTTGTAAGTTTTAAACCGCGTTCTTCCAGTGCCTCTCTAATGGCAGCTTTATTGACAGACATATCATGACTATTAATTAGGAAAATTTTACCTGACGGACTTGGCTCACTCCAGCTGCGAGTTCCGTTAGCCTCATATTCACTTAATCTTTTATATTCTGCCACAAGCTCATCAGGGCTCATGTCTTTGTAGGATTCTACTCGTACGAATCCGTTATTATCTAAAGGATATTTACTATTTTGTCTGGCTTCCAGTTGTGCCAGTGTGCTGTCATATTTCTTATTTGAACTTTCAAATTTTTCGATAAATTCATCTCTAGCAATCTGATTTTTGTTACCGACAGCATCATACGAATAGTATGTTTTATTGCCGGTGCTATAATCATGCACTCTTAATGCGGATAATTTACCGTCCTCGTATGATAATTGATAATTTACACCATTTTGTTCAAACGCAACAGTTCCGTTTCCGCGAATAAGTCCGCCTTGATAATCAATATTTTCTTTGGTTAAAAACTTGGTGACTTTGTCAGAAGCAAGTTTTTCTGTATGCATGAATAGTTTATCCTGTAATAATTCCGCATTTACATCCTGTTTAGTTTTTGGCATGTTTGCACGTGCTGTTTCAAAGTCAATTGTTGCACCTTCGACTTCTGCCGGCCGCGGAGAACCATCAACAGTAACCTTATGCGGATCAACACCCGGATCAGGAGCTTCCATTCTGATTATTTCAACTTCCGGCTCTGTAACTTTTTGTTCAGGCGGCATGTTGCGACGTGCTGTTTCAAAGTCAATTGTTGCACCTTCGACTTCTACAGGCCGCGGAGAACCATCAACTTGAATATGATGAGGATCGACTACCGGCGTTTCTGTTTCAATAGCAGATTGTTCAGGTGCATTTGTACGTGTGTCGCCTAATTCAGCTTCCGGTGCGTCCTGCATTTTGCTTTGATTTGCGTCTACATAGTTTGCCTGTTGCGTGTTCGCAGCAGCACCTGTTGAAACACCATCAGAAGTTAATGCCTTTGCGTTTAGCGTTTCAATTTTGGCATTGATATCTTTTATAAGCTTTTTAGAACCGCCATAAGATCTTATTGCCTTACTGCTGTTCATTTTATCTGCAATTTGTTTTAATTCATCCGCTGAATTTGATTTTTCCATAAAGGCTCTGATTGTCTGTAAATCATCTGCATTTAGGCCTTTACCGGCACTGATTGCATCGTCAATTCGGCCTGTTGTTGCGGCAAAATCAGCCTGATGCGCTTTAACAGATTTTATTTTCGCATCAATTTTCTTAATTGTAGCGGCCGCATGGTCTGTTCCTTGAACCTGATATCCTACACGGCTTTCAAGTTGTTTTTTCATTGTCTCAAGGTCTTCAACCGTGTTTGTAAGTTTGATTTGATCGTCAAGAATTGATGCTCCGTGCGGAGAAAGCGGCTTGCCTTGATTTGCCAGAACTTGTGCTGCATTTTTCTCTGTATTAGCATTTAATTCTTCGACAATTTTTGATTCAACTTTTTGTCCTTGCAAATTAGGGTCGGCATTTAATTCAGCCATTCGGGCGTCAATTTTGTCGAGTAACTCTTGTCTGTCGCGTGCGGCATCGCCTCTCACATCTTTTTTACCGTCAAACCATTGTGAAATTTCTTTCTTTGCCTGAGCAAGTTTCGCCGGATCAGTTTCTTTTGCCAAATCTATTTTACCGAGAGTCGGGCTGTCATAGACACCGGTTGCATCTTCAACTATGTGCTTAATTTCACGTCCTTGATCGCGGTCTTGAATTTGGTGTTTGTCAGCTTCGTCATGAATTTCGGCTGCTCTTTTCGCTGTTGTTGGTTGAGAAAGTTCCTGTCTAACTTCATCTTTAACCTGTTCAAATTTTTGTTCTGAGAAACTTCCGCCGGTTGTTGATGTATTATTATTGGTTGCTCTTTGCAGCGTTGATTGGTTACGCGCTTGGGCTCCGGCAAAAGTAATATCACCTTCTTGTATATCCAATACATCACGCGGAGCTTCTGAAAGTCTGATATGATGTTCATCAGGCACAGGCAATTCCTGCTGTGGTTTGACTTTCTCTGTGTTGCCCTGACGGCCTTTAATTTTGCCGAGCCTGTTCATCGCAACGCCTGTTAGTATGTCAACGAAAGCATCATCAGATGTGTAACCGCCTGTTACTCCGTAAGATATACCTGCAGTTGAAGCAACATCAAGTGATTGTTCACAAATTTCTGTTGCAATTTTAGAACTGCATCCGAGTGCCTTAGCCACAACCGGCGCTAATTCGGCAGAAGTTGCACCGGCAACGCCGAATGCGGCGTTTTGTAATGCTTTTTTGAGTGACTCTTCAACAGATTTACCATCTGCAAGATTAACCGCTAATGTACCTTCAAAGGCTGCATCTCCAGCGCGTGTAATTCTTATTGCTTTTTGTCTTACGGCTGCTGGTGTCGCATCCTTAACCTTATTTGCCGTATTTGTGACAGTTCTGGCAACTTTGCTATCCTTAACTGCGTTTGCGGCTCTGGTAGTAACGTTAGTTGCTGTCTTAACGGCTTTACTGTTTCTGACGGCAGAGGATGCTTTGCTAACGAGATTAGCAGCTTTTGGCATATAACGTGCAAGTTTTACACCTCTTGCTCCCCATTTAGCTGCGCTTGCGGCAATTCTTGCAGCTGCAAATGCCTGTCCGCCCGGCACTAAAGCTAATGCGGTTGTTACTGCTATTTCTGCACCAATTTCAGTAGCCATGCCGGTTAATTCCTGGTTTGAATTATATTTAATAACATCATTTACAATATCGTTTGTACCAAATGCGGCCTGACGTACACTATCCACATCCTGATTTATCTGTTCCAGAGTACGGCCTTTTGCTATCTGGTCAAATTGCTGGATGCTGTTTTGTTTCTGCATATCAACCCAGTGACGCAGTACATCTTTTTTATCTGAATGCGGGTTTTGCGCCATGTATTCTTCTGACATTCCGTCAACAAGTGCATCAACTTCATCAGCACTCATATTCATTGCTTCCATAACCTTTGTTTTATAAGCATCATAATTCAGTCCGCGAGCTTCATTAAATAATGTCTGCATTTTGTCAGCATTTTCTTTAGCACCGTAGGCAACTACATAATCACTGTAAGCGGCCTGATATGCTGCAATTTTTTTACCGTCATATTCTATTCCAAATACTTCCTTATATGCTGCTTTAAACTCATCTTCTGTTTGACAGTTTTGAAGTTTTTCAATATCGCCTTTATATTTGCCGAGTTTTGCTTCCATATCGGCTCTTGTCGTACAGCCAAAAATTCCTAAAAGGTCGTCGCCGCGTTTTGCAAACCAGCCTTCTTCCTCTCTTGCTGTATCATAGGATTGTTTTGCTGTGTTATATTCACCTTCTGCGCCGACCGTAACGCTTTCCTGTGCATCAGCGACACTTATTTCGCCTGCATTCAGAGTTGCTCCTTGAGTAAGCCCGAGCAAACGTTTCATTGTGTTATCCATGACGGTTGCATCAATTACATTAAACCAGCCGTCAAATTCTTTATCTGCTGAGGTTTCAAACTCTGTAACAAGCTGATCTACTTCTTCTGCCGGCACACCTTTAGCTTTAGCTTCTGCGGCAAGTTGTGTCATAACATGATTTAATGCGGCTTTTCTGGTGTCATCATTTGATGTTTTTTCATTACAAATCATTCTTACTAAAGATTCATCAGGATGTTTTGTATTATACTGTGACAAAATAGCACTTGCATTCTCAGAAGTTACTTTATTCAAACTATTTTGGAAAGCTTTTCCGCTGACAGCATTAAAATGAGAACCTTTTAAAGCATTATATAATTCATCAGCAACACCTGCTGCATTACGCTGTTTTTCTTTTTCTGCTGCTATTTGTTCAGGAGTAAGCTGCTGCACTCCATTGCCATCACCTACATCACCGGCACCTTCTGCTCCGCCGGCTTGTGCTGCTTCTTCAGCGGCTCTGCGCTCTGCTTCAATTCTTGCATATTCTGCAAGGTTTGCATTTAATTTGCCTTGCAATTCTTCTATATTAACTGATTGAATTGTTACGTTGCCGTTTTCATCTGTAACAATTTGGAAATTTCTGTCTTTTGCGGAAGTTTCATAAATACCGTTTTCTGGATCAATTAATTTCAATTTCATTGTTGCATTCTGACCGTAATCAGGCGGTAAGGTCATGCGCAGATTTTCCGGGAACGCACCATCTTCAAGCGTTTCTCCGTTAGGTAATCTTATTTCACCCTGATAAGCCCGTCCGAGTCCTGTTGCTGACCCATCAATTTTAACACTTGCTTTCCTCTTATCACCAAAAAGATTTTTGAGCGCATCAGCGGCTGTAAATTCTTCCGGTTCTGTTTCTACAGTTTCGTCTCCGTCATCGTCTACGGAAAGCGGAGGTTCTTGCACAATTGGCGGGTCTGTTTCTTCTGTTACAGGATCAGTTACAGGTTCTTCTATCGGTGTATCCGGAGTCGTTGCCTCAGGTAAAGGAGACGGCTCTTGCGGTGTTTCTATATTTTTTGACAATTCAATCGCTTGTTTAAGGATCTTATTAATATGACGGCGATTACCCAGATCCGCTGCTTTTGCTTCCTTACGGTTAAGCTTTTTATCGGCCCCTGCGGCATCTTCAAGTAAATCTATATATTTACCCATTTCTTCCGCTGAAATTGTGCCGTCTTTATTGGCATCAATTTTGTCAAATACGGATTTCAGTTTGTCTTTTTTGCCAAAGTCAAACTGTTCTGCTTTTAAACCACCTTTTAATTGAGATAAATCAATTTTCTTCCTTAAACCACCGAGGCTGAAATTGTCTTCCATAGATACATGACTCCATTTAATTTTTCTACACATTTGTTTTTCGGCCTGAATACAAATAATCTTTAATCTCTCAATTTTACCAATTTCCCTTTAATCGTTTATATAGCAAGCATTTGAAACTAATAAAATTCGCATTTACATTTTGTTACAAATATAATCTTGTTTACTACTTGAAGCGGAATTTTCAGATGTTATAATTAATGTGTTAGGAGTCTAAGTTACGCATTGTAAAAAAATGTAAAACATTTTTTTGCGCTGGCAAAAAAAAATATTCACAGTGCTTATAACTATAGAATTCATGTGTGTACGGAGTAAAGATGATATTACCGATAAATAGCGCTAATAATGTTTATTTTTCCGGCAAAAACACTAAAACGTCAGAACCGGAAAACAAGCCCGAAGATAAGGCCAAAAAACTGCCTTATTCTAAAGATACTCTGTTGAAAAACAACTTTTTAACCAGAACACGTATCGGGTTTGATAAGTTTACAAACGCCATGACTTTATATCCTGCTAAAGGAATTAAGGGCAGCAGGAACTCTAATTTTTATGAATTTTTAACCATGGGGTCAGTGCCGTACATTGCCGGCAGTTTAATGCTGATGTCTGTATTTAATTCTGCAAACAAACATTTTGATGTATTCTCAAAATCCAAAGCAGGCCCTATAGGACGCAAAATGGCTCTGGGTGTCTTATTCTACGGTATAGCAAAACAGGTATCTAAATCATTTATATCAACTCCTGTAAAAGCATTAACAGGTGTTGACTTAAATATACCTTATGCAAAATTTGTAAATGAGCATCCTGAATATCCAAACGATTCAGACATTACTGCAATTGAGTACCACAAAGTTTATGAAAGCGTTGACTTCCCTTACTGGCAGATGTTGTACAATGAAAACAACGGAAAACCGAGAAATGAATATTTTGACAAAATATCAAAAAAATTAGGCATGGGCTCTAACTTAAACGATTCAGATCAGGAAGTTAAACCGTTGATAAAAGAAATACTTATAAAAGCAAAAACCGCGACTAATTTATCATCATATTTATGGGCGGCAACAGGGGTTGCACTTGCTTTCCAGGAACCTTGGGAGGACTTCTTTAAGGTTATGAGTTTTAAATTCTGGGATAAAGCTAAAATTACCAAATCAGCCGTAGCCTTCAAAGACAGTTTGATAGATAGTGCAAAAGCCTTTTACCATGGTGAAGGCAGAGGCTTACAAAAACATGCCGGAAAAATCCTTTTAGGGGCTGCTATTGCATCTTCTGTTCTCGGTATTGTAAACGTTATGAATATATCAGGAAAGCCGTCAAAATTGAGTGCCGGCGACGTTATAGACAATAAAGAAAAATATGTGGTGAACTAATATGCGTACAAATTTAATTCAAAACTACATAGCAAATAATAACGTAGCAATGGGGGCTTCTCAAATCCAAGATAAAGAAAGGCCTGCATTCAGCGTGCATGAAAATCTTTATAACAGAACATTTATAAAACCGCTACCTCCAACAGCAAAACTCGTTAACGGAAGTATATTCAATGCCCCGGCTGAAATGGTAAAAGACTGGGCTTATGAAGCAAAATCCCTGAAAGACGGCATCACAGGAAAAGCAAATGACCATGAATTAGGGAAACTTAACGATGTTGGTATGAAACTTGGCGGGCTGGCAATAGCTGCATATCTTGCAGCAAAAAAATCCACCCCGTTAACAAAAGCAATGGAATTTGTAGGATTTGCATCATTCTTTGCTTCTATGGCAATATGGCCGAAATTGGCAATACAGCTTCCTGCAAAATTAATCCACGGAATTAATACAAGACAAGCTTATGAAGATTCTGAAGGACGTAAAAAACCTTTCTCTTTAGATACTCAATTCCTTCCGTTTGACTTATTCTCTGATAAGAAAATAGACAAAATCGGTGATTGGCAAAGAGTACCGAAAGATATGCCTAATCGCAGAGATTTTATTCAAGAAAAAATGAGAAAAGAATATGTTCAGAATAATACTCTCTGGATGATGACGGCAGGTTTTGCAACTCCTGTGATGAGCGGTTTGATTTGTAATTTTGCAACTCCGTATGTTGAAAAAGCTCTTGCAAAATACGACAACAAGATGAATGAAAAAATGCTTCAAGCATTCCCTGAAAGTGTTAAGGCCGCGAAAGATAATTCCATAAATCACAAAATTGAAACATTTATACAGTTCAACAAAGATAAACCGCTTAACGAAACTGTTGTTAAAGAACTTACTGAAATTTTGACAAGCGGCGCAAATCCTGTTCTTGCTGACGGCATTGAGTATGATTTGAAACAATTAATGGCTAATGATAAATATGTTATTGATAATTCTATAACTGAATATATCAATAAAAAAATCATTATGACGCTTTCACAAAGCATGGATGAGGACTTAATTAAACAAATTGCTCCTACATCTTCTCAAATATCTGAAATTTTCACATCCGGAAATTATCTAAACAAAACTTATACCGAAAAAGAACATCGCGATATTATTACGAAAATTCGTGAAAAGCTGATAAGCAATGTAAATGAGTACAATAAAATTGAAGGCAACCCTAAACTTAATCCTGATTTTATTGAAGATTTAGTATCAAATGTGGATATGGACGCTGACCCGATTAAAAAAGGATTAAAACGAGTTCCGGCAAGAACATTTGATGTTAATATGCAGAACAAAGTAAAATCTATTGGTAATGCGATTACAAACTTCAATGCAAAAGTCGCTGTTCTGCATAAATATGCTTACAAAAAAGTCGCTCACGCTGCTGATTCAACTCTTGCATTTGAATATAACAAAATTGCAAATAATCTCGTTAAAATATTAGGCATTCCTCCTGAAGAAATAGACAATGCGCGTTATGACCGTGAATTAATGAATAAGGTTATAAGAAGCAACTTTGAACGTATTGCTTCTAACAAGGAAGAATACAGCCGCGTAATGACAGAATTGGTCGATGCTGTTTCCGGTTTGGAAACAAATATCAAACAAAGCGATATAAACAGTTATAAACAACATCTGACAGGTTCATTCAACGATTCTGCAAATGATTTTGCAAATCTTGATATGAAAAAGACAGTTGCACGTATTGTAGGACTTAACAGAAGCAGCGGCAAGGGATCTTACAAAAATGTAATGGAAAACTTTGTTTCCGATAGATTGAGCGGTGTTAAGTACGCAATGTACAGAATGATTTCAACGCTTGATTTATACAGACGAATTGCAACATTAGAGAATACAGCAGTTTTGTATAACCCTGATATTCCTAGAGAATACAAGGAAGCTTATATTGAAATGGCTAAACGTGAAGCTGTTCAGGCTCACTCTGCAGATTACGCTGTAAAATTCTATGATTCTAAAAATCCGCATGTGGATTACAATGATATGAGTAATATAGAATTAGATGCAGAAGGAAACCCTGTTTATAAATATTACGGCAAAGAAACCGGCAGAAAAGTCGATATACCTCAAAGTTACAGAATGTATCAGGATTCTATGGATTTGATGCATGGCGGAAATATGCACAGCGAAACTGAAGCGATACTGAAACCTAAGAATTTATTAGAAACTCTGAAAGAATACCGCAAAAATGTTGTAGAAATACTTGGCGGAGAATATTACTTCATCAAGCCTGAACATATCGCAACAGTTCAGACCAAGAGTACATCTGAACAAAGATTCTTACTATCAGGTATTGCTCTTGATGAGTGGCTGACAAAAATCGCAAAACAAACGCACAATACTAACAAATGGTTAAAAATGTTTGGAGGTTTTGGCGCAGGATTGCTTGCAGTAACCGTACTTGCACAATTCTTCTTTGGTCGGGTAAAACTTCCGGAATACAACGACAATAATAAGGTAGATAAAAATGCTTAATTCTACAAATCTATTATCACAAAAATTAACAGCAATGAATGTAACAATGCCGAAACCGCAACAGCAGCAAGTTCCGCAAAAAAATGTTTCTGCGCCTAACCCTGCAATGCACAGCAATTTATTATCCGCTTATTTGAATACGCTTGCTATGATTAATACAGCTGCCGTAAGGCAGGCCGCAAAACCGGCGCCTGTTCCGTACAAAAACGATTTACGTTCTCTTATGACCAACAATCAGGCTGTAATCTTAGCAATGATCCCTCGTATATTCAATGCAAAGGATTTAAACGGCGATGATAAAATCAGCGGCAATGAAGAGCGCGGCACATTCTTGAACGCTATTGACAGATTGGATGAAGTAAAAGCGCAAGGGTATAACACTCTGCATGTTCTGCCTGTTCATCCGCCAGGTAAAAAACATGCAATGGGAACTGCAGGTTCAATTTATTCGCCAAAAGACATGTTGGAAATAGATCCGGCTCTGGCTGATCCGCGTGATCCTCGTCCTGCTAAAGAACAATTTAAAACATTTATTGATGAATGCCACAAACGCGGTATACGTGTAATGCTTGATTTGCCAAGCTGCGCTTCTTTTGATATGTTTGAACAGAAACGTGAATGGATGGCTATTGAGCGTAACGGTTTGGCTAAAACTCCTCAAGGATGGAATGATATCAGAATGTTCCAGCCATGGGAGGATGAAGGGAAAAGAACATTAAATCCTAAACTTCTTGATTTACACAAAAAATATATTGATATGTGTATTGATTTAGGAATAGACGGTATCAGAGCAGACGTAGCAAGAGCGAAACCGGTAGAATTCTGGGATGTAATTATTCCTTATTCCCGTCAGCGTGATCCGCAATTCGGATGGCTTGCGGAAACCTACACTCATGAAGATGCTTCTCCGCAGGCAAATATGCCGGCAGACAGACCGGAAGACTCTTTAAGAGCCGGTTTTGATATGTATTACGGGCAATATCATATTTTCCACGAATGGGCTACAGCAAGTCAATTAATGGATTATGTTAAACAAAATCTTGAAATGTCTTACAGACTGCCAAAAGGTAAATCCTTAATCGGCTCTTTTGCAACCCATGATGACATATCTCCGATGTTCCACGGCGGTGCGGACTACTGTAAAATGACAAGTGTATTACAGGCTACATTACCAATGATGAATCCTTATATTGTTGACGGTTTCCAATCAGGTGACTACTATACACGTAAATATGCAGACCAGCATTCTGACGAAACAGTTACGGATTGTCACGAAATGACTGTTCACTATGGTAAGCTGGATTTGTTTAACAACTCCAGAAAGCCGGGCGGTGATGATCCTTCTATCGGTGAATTTACGGCTGATTGTTTTAAGGTAAAAGAAAAATATGCAGACGTAATTAACCGCGGCTCATTTATAGAACTGGATAAAGTAGGTGACACAAATGATCAGATTATTACTTATGCACGTCACTATAAAGGCAAAACTTTATTAGTCGTAGCAAATAAGAATATCAACAGATCTGTTGCCTGCAAGATTAAAATTCCAACTCTGAAAAGTTCTCAAGATCTGGTAAATTTAGTACCTTCTTATGGTAAAGAAAGTATCATACAGGCTGCTGATAATGAATTAAGAGTGGATTTAGGCCCTGCAAGAGCGCATGTATTTGAAATTGACACGCCTAACATCGAAAACTATACTAATAAAATATACAAACAGAACATTTAATATGGCTTAAAATTGGCACACATTAAATAAACAAACGATGTAATTGCAAACGTGCAATTACATCGTTTGTTTGTAATAAAGCCCTCTGTATTTCCGGAGGGCTTTATTTTTATTTAACAACAATGTTAACGAGTTTTTTAGGTACCACAATTGTTTTAACAATAGTTTTACCGTCTGTTAACTCTTTTATTTTAGGGCTTGAGAGAGCCACTTGTTTAAGTTCTTCTTGTCCGAGCGCTTCATCAACCTCAATTTTGTCCTTAACTTTACCGTTAATCTGTACAACAAGAGTGATTGAACTTGCTTTGGCAAGGTTTTCATCCCACTCAAGCCATTTTTCATCGTGAATTGATGTTTGAGCACCTAATTCGTGCCATGCTTCTTCCGTAAGATGAACTGCGACAGGGGACATAAGTCTCAGCAGTGCTGTTATAGCAAAACTCAAGACCTGTTTGTCTTGTTCATCAAGTGATTTTTTAGCAGAACGCCAATCATAAATCGCATTTGTTAATTCACGATATTTAGAGATTACAGTGTTGAATTGAAAATCGTTTGAAATGTCATTTGTAATACCTTTTATTGCAATATGGACATTTCTGACAAGATCATCATTATCTTTTTTCAACGGAAATTCCAATTTGTAATCTAAAGTTATATCATCAGCATTTGCCGCAACGAGCCTCCAGACCCTGTTGAGGAATTTATAACATCCTTCAACACCTGCATCAGACCAGTCAAAATCACGTGCCGGCGGGGAATCTGAGAGGATAAATAATCTGGCGGTATCAGCCCCGTAATTTTCAAATATTTCGTCAGGATCGACTGTGTTGCCTTTTGATTTAGACATTTTGGATCCGTCTTTTAATACCATACCTTGAGTCAAAAGATTTTTAAACGGTTCATCAAAATCCAGCAGGCCTAAATCGCGTAATGCTTTTGTGAAAAATCTTGAATATAATAAGTGAAGAATTGCGTGTTCAATACCGCCGACATACTGATCAACCGGCAGCCATTTATTAACGAGATCTCTGTCAAAAGGTTTTTCGGTATTTTTAGCATCAGCATAGCGTAAATAGTACCAGCTTGAACATATAAATGTGTCCATAGTGTCAGTTTCACGTCTTGCTTTGCCGCCGCAAACAGGGCAGGTCGTTTCAAGGAAAGTTTTTGATGTCAGAATTGGAGATTTACCTACAACACTAAAATCAACATCCTTTGGCAGCATAACCGGTAATTGATCTTCCGGAACAGGTTGTATTCCGCATTTGTCACAGTAAACTACAGGAATAGGCGCGCCCCAGTATCTTTGACGGGAAATAAGCCAGTCGCGAAGCCTGTATTGTGTCTTAAATTCGCCAAACCCTTCTTTTACTGCTTTTTCTGTAATTGCTTTTTTTGCATCTTCATTTTTCATGCCGTTAAATTCACCGGAATTAACAAGGATACCGGGTTCGGTGTATGCTGCATCTTTGCAGTCAGACGGATTTTGCGGATCCTGAATAACAACTTTCATAGGAAGGTTATATTTTTTTGCAAAATCAAAGTCACGTGTATCGTGCGTCGGAACAGCCATAACCGCGCCGGTACCATATTCTACAAGTGCATAGTCAGCAGTCCAGAGCGGAAATTTTTCGCCGGTAAACGGGTTAATCGCATGAGTACCCAATGGAACACCGGTTTTAACGCGTTCTGTGGACAATCTTTCTATTTCTGTCATTTTGCGTGCATTTGAGCGGTAAGCTTCAACAGCTTCTTTATTTTCAGGTGTTGTTAAAGCTTCAATATCTTTGTATTCAGGCGCAACAACCAGATAAGTTATACCGTAAGCTGTATCCGGCCTTGTTGTATACACAGGAATTTCCATTTCTTTACCGTTTGGCGCATCGGCAACTTTAAATTTAAGAATTGCGCCCTGAGATTTGCCTATCCAGTTGGCCTGCATAGTTTTAACATTGTCGCCCCAGCCTGTTAATTTGTCCAAATCTTCAAGCAGGACTTCTGCGTAATCAGTTATTTTCAAAAACCACTGTGACAGATATTTTTTTTCAACAACGCTGTCACATCTCCAGCATTTTCCGTCAATAACCTGTTCGTTAGCCAGAACTGTTGCGCATTTGTCACACCAGTTCACAGCGGCTTCTTTTTTATAAGCCAGACCTTTTTTATATAGCTGGAGGAAAAGCCATTGAGTCCATTTGTAGTAATCCGGCTTGCAGGTAGTAACTTCTCTGTCCCAGTCATAGGATAGCCCGAGCATTTTAAGCTGTTTTGTCATATAAGCAATGTTTTCATCAGTCCACTTAGCAGGGTCAGCGCCGTGCTTCATGGCAGCGTTTTCTGCGGGAAGTCCGAAGCTGTCCCAGCCCATCGGGTGAAGTACATTATACCCTTGAGCCTTTTTAAAACGTGCGATTACGTCGGTAATAGTGTAATTTCTGACATGTCCCATGTGAAGCTTACCTGACGGATACGGGAACATAGAAAGTGCGTAATATTTAGGTTTATCGGAATCATCACGGGTTTTAAAAACGCCGTCCTGTTCCCATTTTTTTTGCCATTTTTTTTCAATTTCTTGCGGAAAATATGCTTGTTTCATCTTTTTCTCCCTCTGTACTGTGGTAAAAATATTAGCACAAAGAAAGAATTTGAGCAAACAGTATTTTTACGTGAAAAATCAGCAATTAATAATAAATATTTTGTAGAGGAAGACAATTTAGGAAATAAAAGATATTATTTAACAAAAAATAATATCACCGATCAAGGCACTCCTTCTCGAGTAGAAGGTACTAGCTCCGGTGATATTATAAACACAAACCCTGCGTTCCTGTACGATGACCAGGTGCACAAATTTGTATCCAATAATATTATAACTAATATTTCCACAAAAATCAATATTATAGTAGTTAATCTTAACAAAAATGCAATAAATATTAAAACAATATCGTTAACCAGGGCTTGCCTCCTAGGAAGGGAGGGGCGAGCGTTAACGATAAAGAGATACAAAACCCTGCGTTCCTGTACGATGGCCAGGTGCACAAATTTGTATCTGATAATATTATAACAAATAATTCCGAAAAAATCAAGTACTAAATTAAAAATCTTAACAATATAAAACCGGAAGAGCCTAATGAACAGAATAACTCTTCCGGTGCGGATATTTCTATCCCTGAGCCGGAAAGGCTAGCGCCTGTTCTGCGAGGCCCTTCCAGCCCGGACAATATTGTCATTAATATTATCGCAAATAATTTCTAATATATCAAGACTTTTGTAATTATTTTTAACATTTAATTTGTTTTTATATTAATCAGGCTATTTACAACATGTACCTTTTTAATGTATAATTGTAAGCATGAAGAAGAGATTATTTTTAACTTTAATATTTTCACTTTTGCTTTTTTCAGGCTCAACCCAGCCGTCAGATGCAAAATTTTTAGACGCAACCCGTACAGCAATTGCGCAGGCCAGAATGGTTAATGCTGATTTTAAGGCCATACAAAATGTTATCAAATCGCAAAATACTTTCTGCAACAAGCGTGATTATGACGGTCTGTTTGCTCTGTACAAGTCAGAATTCATAAACAACGACGGATTTTCTAAGGATGTATATTTCAGGCTGGTAAAAGACACCTGGAAAAACTATCCTGATATAACTTACAAAACAGAGATTTTATCAATAAATCTGCAAAATAATTATGCAACCGTAGAAACACGCGAAACCGCAATTGCAACGACTACTGAAGATTTAGGCGAAGTTGAAATTGTCGGCGAACTTCGCGGTGTCGGGCACTCTGTTTATTACCTTGAAAAAGTAGGAAAAAATTGGAAAATCGCATCTGAAAATATTCTGGACGAAACAACAACATTAACTTACGGAGATGCCAGATTTTTAGATATTCAATTAAATTCGCCGGAACTTGTCGGTGCCGGAAAATCTTACTCTGCAACACTTTCTGTAAATGCTCCGAGCGATACTGTTGTCGTAGGTTCTATCGGGCAAGAACAAATCACCTATCCGCAGAAAAATCCTGAAGATGTATATCGTAAGCTTGCTGATGATAATACTCTGGAGCGAGTTTTTACTGCAAATAAAGACAACATCAATGAATATAACATTGCATCTGTGGGGATCACCCGCGCTGAATTTCCGGATGAAGATAATCCGCGTAACATAAAAATCTATATGAGCGGTATTGCATTCATCGTTACACGGGTTAATGTAGTACCTGTCAACAATTTTGTAACATTAGAAGATAAAACAGAGGATAAAGATGGACAAAAAGATAAGTAATTTTCTGTATTTTATCGTATGTTATGTGTTTTTTATCTATGTAAATATTTCCCTGTCAAATTTTATTGTTTATCATATAAAAGACGGGTACAGGTTTACAAGTAATGTTATCTCGCTTCACTATGTAAAAAATACCGGTGCGGCATTCAGCATCCTGCAAGATTCACGTGAAATTCTGATAATACTTTCAGTAATCGCGCTTGTTTTACTGTTTCTTTATGCTTTAAAACACATAAAATCCATCTCTATGAAAAGTCTTTTCTTTATTGCGCTTTTATCAGCAGGTATTGCCGGCAATCTTCACGAACGAATTTCGCTCGGGTATGTCAGAGATTTTTTTGAATTTAGTTTTGTGAATAATTTTCCTGTGTTTAATGTTTCTGATATCTTTATAAATATCGGTGTCATTGCGCTCATTATATTGATTTTATTAAAAAAGACCAGATGATATGATTATTTTTGTTGACGAAAATGATGAAACAAAAAGATTAGATAATTTCTTAACAGAGATTACTCAGTTTTCGCGTTCCAAAATCCAGTCTGCGATAAAATCAGGATGTGTTAAGGTTAATGACAATCCTAAAAAGCCTGCTTATTTACTGAAAGAAAATGACAAAATTGAGTATGATATACCTGATGAAGAAGACATAACTATAGAACCGCAAGATATTCCACTTGACATTCTTTATGAGGATGAGAATATGCTGGTTGTGAATAAGCCGTCAGGCATGTTAACTCATCCGACAGCTTTAGAAAGAGAAAATACTTTAGTCAATGCGCTTTTGTTCAAATACGGGAATAACCTTTCTGATATCAACGGTGAATTTCGCCGCGGAATATTGCACAGGCTTGATCGGAATACATCAGGGCTTTTAATGGCGGCAAAAAATAATGCAGCGCACGAATTTTTAGCAGAACAGATTAAAAATCACACTATCACCAAGAAATATCATGCTATTGTAAAAGGGGCCTACACGCCTGATGAAGAAAGAATAGATTTGCCGATAGGGCGCAATTTAAAACAGCCGCAAAAGATGTGTGTAACTCCTGACGGTAAAGAAAGCACAACTCTTGTGAAAGTGATAGAGCGATTTGGAAATGAGGCAACCTATCTTGAATTGACATTGATTACCGGACGCACGCATCAGATACGTGTGCACATGAGTTACAAAGGTCATCCGGTATACAATGATACGCTTTACGGTGCAGGTCAGGGCAAAGTAAAAACAGAGGAGCAGGTTTTACAATCTTATTATCTGGAGTTTACAAAACCGTTTTCTGATGAGATAATAAAGCTGGAGATAAAGCCTGATGAAAAACTTACAAAGGTTTTAAACTACTATAGAAACAGGAGGTTTTAATGAAAGGACTTTTTACACTAACATCATATTTAGCATGGATAGTTATAATATTAGTGGCAGTTATGAATTTGCACGGGTCAACGCATCTGGATGTTGTCAGTGCTCAGGCCGCGGCATTTATGGCCGAAAAGCTGCATTTGTCAGTTGCTGCAACAGCATTTAATATAAAAACACCTGTTTTGTATGTAGTCTTGTTTGCGTTGGGTGAAATTGCCGGATTGTGTTATCTGATGCCTTTATGTATGTCTATGCAGGAAAAAACAAAGGCATACCGCAGAGAATTGGAAAAGGGGTCTATTTCAAACAGCACAAGTTCTTCAAAAATAGAAGTTTTGGAAAATAAAATTCAGGTGTTGGAAAAAGCGCTGGATGACGCGCTGAAAAATCAGAATAAATAATTGAAAAGAGGCGGCGATAAAATCGCCGCCTCTCATTTAATACTATAGCTTTATTGGATAATCATCTTTTATTTTCCAGCCATCATGTTGAATTAAACCAACACATTTATAATGACTTGTTTTACAGTTTTCTATTAATTCATCACGGGTCATTTCTCTAGAATAATTATCTGGATCTAATGACTGTGCTATAGTAACTGGTATTCCAACCTCATCAAAGTGGAATTTTTCTTTTCCGTCATAGTAGGTGGACCAAGGGCTGCCTGTATCTTTTATATTTTTACAGTTTTTGTAGTGCACACAAAATGTTAAATATAAATTCCCTCGCCAGTTTTCAGGATTAGCATTTTTGCGATAGTGAAATCCTGAGCCATTAGCCAGAGCAAACGCAACACCTTTTGGCGTTTTGTATGTTTCTATGGTTTTGATATATTTCCCGAGATATTTATTATAGGACTCAAGCATCGCATCTGCATCATCAATCTCAAATCCATCCCAGGTTGTTGTTTCTCCGTATTCGGCTTCAGCCATTTGTATTGCCTGTCTGAACATTGAAGAAAAATGTACAAGGCGTGTTTCTATTATACGTTTTTTGTATGAGTAGATCAGATTAGGCAGAGTTAAGGCCGCAACAATTCCGATTATAGCAAGAGTTATCAGTACTTCTGCCAATGTAAATGCCCCAATTTTCTTTAACATAATTTCATATACCTCCGTTATTTTAAACATGTATCCTTATTATTACACATGTATTCCCTTTTGTCAATATATAAGTGTAATATCAAACAAGGAGGAGAAATGTCCGTAAAAGAAGATGTGAAAATGCTTCTGGCAAAAGAAGCATGTACAATGACAAAACTTGCCGAAGAAATGACCAGACTTTCAGGTAAAAAATATACGATGAAATCTATTTCGGATAAACTTGCACGCAGAACATTGCAGTATGAAGAATTTTTGTTGATTTTAAAAGTACTTAAATACGAAATAGAATATAAAAGAATCCCATAGCATTTTACAGCTGTTACCTGCAAGCCTCATCAGCAGAATCTATCTTGCCGTCAAAATTATTATCTATTCCGTCTGTACAGGAACCTATTGACTCTTTACCCTCTGCTCTGACATTTTGTTTCAAATATTTATCAGGAATTTTCTTCCATAAATACAAGAAAAAGTCTTTATAAAACAAAGCTAATCTATTATCCTCTATAATCAATGTATTTTCATCATTTTTCTTTTCGCCTGAATTAGAAAAATTCATTGAGCCGGTTACTATATATTTGTCATCAATGATAATTGATTTGCTGTGCATTTTACCTGCATAATTTTCCACTTTTACAGGTACTCCGGCATTACGTAAAAAGCGTACGGCCGAACGCCCTGAACTGCTGTTTGTCGCATCCACAATCAGTTTTACGTCAACACCGCGTTTATGTGCATTAATCAAGGCTTGCGATAGACCTTCATGAGTTATCAAAAATGCAGGAATATAAACATATTTCTGTGAATTATTAACAAGTGCAATTATATGGTTTGTAATAACTTTGTCTTGCGGAGAAAAGTAGACAGAAATTTTGCTCCGCCCCAGAATATAAGAACGCGGCAGAGAGGTTTTGCTTTTAGCCGTGTGGAATTTACCTTCAAGCATTTGATTAAATTCTTCTGTATAGAGTTTTGCTATTTCTTGGGATTTTATTATAACGAGATTATTTGAATTAAAACCGGAAAGACCTGTTTCACTGTAATTCATAGACCCTGTTATGACACTTTGATTATCTATCACAAGGAATTTATTATGCATAATAAAATTTGTTGCAAGTGCACTGTTTGGATTTTTATCATTATTGTAGGCATAGGAAAGTGCAACGAGATTTTGAGTATCAGGATAGTATGATGCACCTTTTGTTGTTTCATCATACACAAGCCTTAGTGTTACACCGCGTTTAACAGCGTTAGCAAAGGCCGTTTCAATTGCCGGAACTTTATCCCACCCGTATATTGCTGCATCAATTGAACTTTTGGCATTGTTTATTTCTTTTAAAATGGTTTTACAAACCTGTGAAGAACAGGTGTTATCCGGTTTAAGTTTGGTTGTTAAATCTGTGAGCAGAAATTCTATACTGCCGTTGGTAATCTGTGTAGGTGCCGGTAGAATACTCGCTGTGGTATTTTTCTGCTTTGTTCGTTTGTGTTTGCTTTCTACATGGCAAAACTTGCATGGTTTAGCGTCTTTTGGAAGATCTTTCGGCTGAATTAAAATCGCATCATGTGCAATAAGCCCGTATTTACAATCAGGTTTATGGTATTTATTGCTGTGGTGATTGAGAATAACAAGCTTTATTTTTCTTGCTGCTTCAAGATTTTTGTTGAATTTATCCGTGACATTTCCCTTATATACGCCAAACCCGCTTTTGTAAATCCGCTCAGCATAACTTTCTTTATCCAGATAAACATCAGCGTACTTGCAGTCCGGAGTCTGCTCGCCTGTGAATTTAACACGAACTTTGTGGTTGACAATAAAATCTTCTGCATATTTATCCGTTAAAAATCCAAGAGAAAGTGCTTCTTCCTGTTTTAATTTCAGCTTATTTTTCAACTGCTCCTGCGGATATTGAAGATTTGCACTAAAGGTTTCCAAATTTGCAATACATACGGTTTCATTGTTGTCAATCAGTTTATTATTGTTAAAATCGATTTGTAAAATATCTGCTCTGACAACTTTAAGTACAATTTTTTCAGCGCTGCGGTATATTTTAAATGCCGAAAATGCAGCAAGCATTAATATTATGAATACAATTGCAAATTTTTTCATCAAACCATTTTTTTATAGTTAGTAATCTCAAATTCCAAACGTTTAATTTTATCTTCAAGTGCCCTGTCCTGAGTAATAAGAAATTCATTATAGTGCTGGTCGGATTTTGCTCTTATATAGCTGCATGGATGGATAAGAGCTTCAGCAATGCACTCACCTTCAAGTGCATCAAGTCCGAAGGCAATAGCATCCGAATCCATCATGCCTGTATAGCCGACACCAAGAAGATAATCATTTGTTTTCAGACCATTTGCTGCCGCAACTTTTTTGTTTATTGCGGAGAAATGATTGAGTAAAATAACCTTCAGGATGTTAACAGGATATTTTAAAGACAGATGTTTTTTCAGACTTGGAATAATGTAAAACTCCTCATACTGTGTTCTAACATAAGATATATTGTAATCTTTCGCGAGCCTGCATACTATTTTAAAAATATTCGGTATTGCATGGACATGTACATGCGAATCCAGATGATCAACCTGCGCATATTTTAATACCTGCTCAATTTGTGCACGAAATTCCTGTTCAACCTGATATAAAAATTTTTCGTTGCCGGAATTCAGGAGCAAAGAAACAAATCCTTTGTTAAATTTCCCTTTTTTATCAGTAAGCATATCAGCTTTAGTTAAAGCTTTGCCTTCAATAATATTCAGATGAACCCCGAGTCCTAAATCCGGACACTCAGGCAAAATTTCATTTACGGCCGCATTAAAAGCCTTGCCGTTTGCACATAAACTTGCAGACGATAAAAAACCGTTGTTATATCCTTCCAGAACCGCACGGTTAAAAGCTTTAGACATTCCAAAATCATCAGCGTTTAATATAAATTTTTTACTCATTAAAAAATCCTTGCCTTATTGTTTTCTATATTATAATATAAAAAGGGAAAAAGGGGAATACTATGAAAAAGTCAACACTTGCAATTATTGTTCCATGTTATAATGAAGAACTTTGTATAAGATCTACAATAAAAAGACTTTTGGAAGTAATGCAGATGTTGAATGCAAAAGGTAAAATAAGCGAATCCAGTTATATATATTTTGTAGATGACGGCTCAACAGATTCAACCTGGCAGATTATTTCTGAATACAACAAACGAACCCACCATGTTAAAGGTACGCGCTTTGTCCGTAATTACGGAAATCAAAAGGCGCTGCTTGCCGGTCTGGAAGGGGTACGTCGTATTGGCTGTGACTGCGTAGTTTCTATTGACGCGGATTTGCAGCAGGATGAACTGGCTATTGAAAAATTTATTGATGAATTTCATAACGGGGCGCAAATTGTTTCCGGAATAAGAAATGACAGAAAAACAGACGGATTTATCAAGAAAACAACAGCCTTAATGTTTTATAAGACAATGAATTTACTGGGAGCCAAAATACCTGTAAATCACTCTGACTATAGACTGGTAAGTAAAAAGGCTCTTGATATAATGGAACAGTTTGATGAACGCTCACTGTTTCTTCGCGGATTTTTCAACGAATTAGGATTAAAAACAGCCTACGTAAAATTTGATGTCAAACCTCGTTTTGCCGGTAAATCCAAATTTAATTTTTTAACCCTTACCAAACTCGCACTTGACGGAATTACATCATACAGCGTCAGACCCTTACGGTTAATCGCTATTCTTGGTTTTTTAATGGGGTTTTTCGGACTTGTTGTCGGTATTGAAACCGTAATTGAAAAGGTTTACTTTAATAATTCACCAAATGGCTGGGCAACCGCAGTTATTTTACTTTGCGTATTTGGCGGGTTGCAGATATTTTGCCTCGGTATTATCGGTGAATATGTCGGACAGGTTTTCCGTGAGGTCAAAGGACGTCCGCGTTATATTAAAGAAGATGAGTTAGACTAATTATTTCAAAAAAAGTTTTGCTTCTACATCTTTTTTTATGTTAAGACTGTTGTTAAGACTATTTGCAAGTTCTGCAGCAGTATTTGCGGTGTAGAATTTGCCGCTGGTAACCAGAGACGCGCATTCAAGCTGCGCAAGGTCATCTTCATCTTTTATATTAAACGCAATAACATCAATTTTGATATCTTTTCTAACCTTAATAAGTTCCATTGCATAGGTGCACGGGCTTTCGTCACAATTTTCGCCTCCGTCTGTTAAAAGAATTATATGCTTTTTACCGCTAAATCCGAGGAAATCGTTTTTTACGGCCTGTTTTAAGGAATAAGTAATCGGTGTCATTCCTTTGGGTTTTATATCCGAAAGTGAATATAATATATTGCCGCCGCTGTTCGGAGTTACAGGTGAAATTAAAGAAGTAGCACGGCATGCATCAAAGGCTGTAAAACCCATTTTGTGTCCGTATACACGTAATCCGATTGCCGTATTTTTAGGAATTTTCGGGATAATTTCCCGCATCGTTGCAAGCATCATGTCCAATTTTGACTGCCCGTTTAAATATTCTGTCATGCTGTTTGAAAAATCCAGAATAAACAGTATTTTTTCATCAGCAGAGGTGTTTATATCCGCAGAATTGCCGGTATGAACATTGTAACTCCCCGCAAAGCAAGGTATAGCCATAAAAATAAAAATCAAAAGAAGTTTTTTCATAACATATAAATTATAAAATCATTAAAAAATTATACCTTCTTATTGTTTACTATACCGGATTGACGATTAATTTTGCTTGCAATATTATAAAGGTATTATGAATAGTGTTGAAATTATTAAAACTGCCGAAAAAGATTTACGTGCAATATTTGAAAAAATTGAAGATATAAGGGATTACAATCAGGAAAAAGTTCTGAATGCGTTTATTGAAAACAAAGTTGCGCCGGAACATTTTTACACAGTATCAGGATACGGGCATGACGATATGGGACGTGAAGTTCTGGACAAGGTCTTTGCTGACGTGTTTAAAGCAGAGAAAGCTCTTGTCAGAATACATTTTGCATCAGGAACTCATACACTGGCCTGCTGCTTATTTGGAAACCTTAGACCCGGAGATAAACTTATATCAGTTGCGGGTGCTCCTTATGACACAATGCAAGAAGTTATCGGAACGCTTGGAGATGATGAAACCAAAGAAGATTCACTGATAGCACACGGAATAATTTATGAAGAAGTTCCATTGAAAAATAATGATGTTGATTTAGACGGAATTGCAGAAGCAGTTGACGAAAGAACAACAATGGTGCTGATTCAGCGTTCAAAAGGCTATTCTACAAGAAAATCTTTATCTATAGAAACAATAGGCGAGATTTGCAATGTTGTAAAGAGAAAAAATCCGGATTGTATATGCTTTGTAGACAATTGCTACGGAGAATTTGTGGATACAAAAGAACCGCTGGAGGTCGGGGCAGACTTGATTGCCGGCTCACTAATCAAAAATCCGGGCGGCGGCATTGTGGAAGCCGGAGGCTATATTGCGGGAAAAGCGCGGCTGGTTGACAGAAGTGCAAACAGATTAACTGCCCCTGGAATAGGCTGTGAAGGCGGTGCAATGTTTAATCAGCACAGATTGATGTTTCAAGGTTTGTTTATGGCGCCGTCTGTTGTATGTGATGCGGTTAAGGGCGCTGTTTTGGCCGCAAAAATTTTTGATGAAATAGGATACGACTCCTACCCGAAATTTAACGAAAAGCGTACAGATATTATACAAAATATTATCTTTGGTTCACCTGAGCCGCTGGAAGAATTTTGCCGCACAATACAGTCTTTTTCACCTGTAAACGGCTATGTGACGCCAATCCCTGAGTATATCCCCGGATATGAAGATAAAGTAATTATGGCCGGCGGAACATTTATTGAAGGTTCCACAATTGAACTATCCGCAGACGGCCCTATCAGAGCGCCTTATGTTGCTTATATGCAGGGCGGCTTAAATTATGCCCATGTAAAAATAGCTCTGAAAAAGTTTCTTGACAAAATTAATAATTGACACATATTTGAATATTCAATATAATGGGTTTATGGAATATTTTTCAACCAAAAGCTTAGATTTGGTTTTAAAACGTTAAATGTTGCATGGGCTGAATACAACAAGGACAAGACTAACGATTTTGTTCGAGATTCAGTTATTCAAAGATTTGAATATACCTATGCAATTGCAGTGAAATTAATTCAAAAATATTTGGAAATAACACATCCTAATCCTGATGAAGTGGATAAATTGACATTCAATGATTTGATAAGAACTGCCAATGAAAAAGGTATTTTGTATGGAAATTTGGCTGATTGGGCTTTATACCGCCAGCGCAGAAATATTACATCACATACTTATAATTTAGAAAAAGCAAATATGGTTTTGGAAATTATAGAACAATTTTCTAACGAAATAGCATTTTTATTGGAAAAAATAAAATGAAAAATATAATTATAGAAGATAATGCAATCTCCAAAGACTTAACCCCGTTTAAATAGCCATGTCAAAATAAACATTAAAATATTACCCGATTGAAGAATAGTCGGAATAATTCTCAACCATTGTGAAGTTTTGTAACGCCAGCAATAGCCCTAAATATCTAATTCTCGGGGGTGATATACTGTTTTGAAATTTAAACTGTTTGACTGGCGTATTTTTGTGTTATGCTATAGTGGTACACCCTGAGGTGATTAAAAGTTTTGTGTACGTAGTAGTATTAGAGAGAGAAAGGTTAAAATATGTCATTACCAAATGTAGCATACTTTTCAATGGAAATCGCACTCGATCAGTCTTTAAAGACATATTCAGGCGGTTTAGGATTTTTAGCCGGTTCACATATGTTGTCTGCCGGTTATCTACAGATGCCTATGGTCGGAGTTACAATGTTGTGGTCATACGGTTATTATGATCAACGTATCGCTCATGACGGTCAGGTAGAAGTTGCCTATATCAGAAAATATTATGATTATTTGAATGATATCGGCGTTACAACCGAAGTTGAAGTATTCGGTGAAAAAGTTAAAGTTAAAGCTTACAGAGTAGAACCTGAATTATTCGGTGCTTGCCCTGTATATCTTTTGACTACAGATATTGAAGGAAACAGCGATTGGGCAAAAAGCATTTCTTATAAATTGTATGACGGAAATGAAAAAATCAGAATTGCTCAGGAGACTGTTCTCGGTATTGCCGGTGTAAGAGTATTGCAGCAAGTCGGTTACAACTTTGATGTTATCCACATGAATGAAGGCCATGCATTGCCGGCAGCATTTGAATTGTTGAGACAATACAATGGTAATCTTGAAGAAGTTAAGAAAAGAACTGTATTCACAACTCACACACCTGTTGCAGCAGGTAACGAAGTTCACTGGGTTGATACATTACTTGAAGGCGGCTTCTTTGCCGGCGCTTCAAGAGAAACCGCAGTTAATCTCGGCGGTGAAAACTTCTCACTTACAGTTGCAGCATTGAGAATGTCAAGATTGGCTAACGCAGTATCTCAATTACACGGTCTTGTTTCCAATAAAATGTGGGAATGGGTTGACGGCCGCTGCCCTATCAGAGCTATCACAAACGCTGTTAACCTCCATTACTGGCAAGATAAACGTATTAAAGAAGCTCAAACAGATGAAGATTTATTGCGTGTAAAACGTGAAATGAAAGCTGAATTGTTTGAATATGTTGCAAACGTCGCAGGTAAAAGATTTGATCCGGATGTCTTAACTATTACCTGGGCTCGTAGATTTGCTGATTACAAACGTGCTTGGCTTATCCTTATGGATAAAGACAGACTTAACAAATTGCTTGACGCAAATAAAATTCAAATTATTTTCGCAGGTAAATTCCATCCTGATGATGTTATGGGCAAAGAAATGTTCAACAAAATTCTCAATCGCTCACACAGCTTGAAAAATGTTGTTGTATTGCCTGGTTATGAATTACAATTGTCCGGCATGTTAAAACGCGGTTCAGATATCTGGTTGAATACCCCGCTCCGTCCGTTTGAAGCATCAGGTACTTCCGGCATGTCTGCAAACGCAAACGGTGCATTACATCTGTCTATTCTCGACGGTTGGGCTGTTGAAGGTACATTCCACGGTATTAACGGCTATACTGTTGAATATGAAGGACTTGATGACGAAATGCCTTGGGAAGAACGTCATTGGAAAGACCATGAATGTCTGATGAATATTATCGAAAATGAAATCATTCCTACTTACTATGAAAATAAAGCAGAATGGGCAAGATTAATGCGTCAAGCAATCAGAACATCTGAAGCTTACTTCAATTCAGACAGAATGGTTATTGAATACTATAACAGATTGTACAAACCGATCGCTCACAACGATGCATCTACCGGTGAAACGAAAAAAGAAATGAAAATTTCTGAAACACCAACATTTGATGCCTGGACATTCTCTAATATTAAATAGAGTATTCAATATAAATTTTTTAAAAAGAGGCTGTATTAACAGCCTCTTTTTCTTTGTTTATAAGCATTTCAAGCTAATCATGTCTTTCTAATATTACAAAATGTAACGAAAAAGAGTAAGAAAATTAAAGAAAATATATGAAAAATCCGATAAAGAGAGTAAGGAAAGAAACGAAAGGGAACGCT
>CALUUH010000021.1 GCA_944323875.1 Candidatus Gastranaerophilales bacterium | reverse complement strand
ATAACGGTGGCAGTAGTAACAGACAAAATTAAATCAGTAGTAGACTTTTTAGTAAAAGGATTTGAACCAAGAGAAACTATCTTTGATGATATGGCTCAGGAAATTGACGGAGATTATGAAGTTCAAGACAATCTCGCAATAGATCCGGCTTATTCTTTTACACCTAAAATGGAAAAAAATAACGAGTTAAAAGTAATTAATCATCCTAATTACAAAAATTATGAAGTTATGGTAATTGAACCGCGCTCATTCAAAGACGCTGCTACTATTGCTCAACACCTTAAAGATAGAAAAACAGTTGTTCTGAACTTACATCTTTTAGATAAAGAACAATCACAAAGAACAATTGACTTTGTTTGCGGTGCAGCACATGCGCTCAACGGCAATCCGCAAAAAGTCGGTGACTTAGTATTTGTATTCACACCTAGCAACGTAACTTTGTCTGTTGATGTTAATACAAATGAAAACAAGTTTAATGATTCATTGTGGAGAGCACCTCTACAGTAAGATTCATTGGGACAGAAGAAGAGATAGTTAAATATAAGAGGTGATATTTTCACCTCTTTTTTATTTGCACAGACAATTTTTTAATAAGGGGTTGCAATTTTACGAAAGATACGGTATAATACTTGTATGAAGAAACATTTGGCGAGAATAGTTATGGATATTGAGGATTTAGCGGGGGTTAACCTAAAACTTGACAAAGCTGTAAACCATTGTGCTGTAAGGCTTTCAGACGTTGGGGGGGGGGCTCACTTACTCTAATTGTAAACTTTTCGCAATATTATTTTTCTACACAAGGGATTACTCTTGTGCCAAAGTGTATAAATTAAACAAAGGAGGTCTATTAGATAGAAACATGTTAAAATATAGATTATTAAGGAGAATTGTATGAAAAATAATTTAATAAATGTTGACACTATAAAAAAGGAGATGTAACCATGAAACAAAACAATGTTAATTATGAGCAACAACAGTTGCATTCCCTTCTACCTCTGGGAGAAGGTGGCCGAAGGCCGGATGAGGGTTTAAAGGAAACCGTACGATGCAACAGCGATGAGATGCTGAAACAAGTTCAGCATGACGGAAAGGGATTGGCTAAAGACGCACAATCTCAATGTCCTCCCCTTGAGGGAGGACCGGAATTTTCAATTCCGAGGAGGGGAACTAAGAATTATGACGTAACCCATCACAAAGCCGCAGAGCCTAAAACCTGTAACCACTTATTCACTCAATCACTTAGTCACTTAATCACTTCCAAGAAGGCCGCTTTCACTTTAGCGGAGGTCCTAATCACCCTTGCAGTTATCGGAATAGTTGCCGCATTGACACTTCCGGGGCTCATACAGAACCACAACGAGAAGGCATGGTCTACGGCTAAAGACCTTTGGGAAAAGAAACTCACGGAAACTGTCCGCAGAATGAACACTGACGGAGTTATGACAGGACATGATACTACAGAGGACTTTATGGATACTTTCAAACAATATATGAAAGTAATCAAAACCTGTGACAACACAGACATTAATAAATGTTATTCACCTAAAGTCGTTACAACAGGCAGCAACGAAGAACCTATGGAAGTTGAAACAGATAGTCTGACAAGCGCATCAAGCATGGGGCTTAAGGAATGGCAAACTAATACTAATACCATGAGCTTTGTAGTAGCAGACGGAACAACAGTAATTATGGCATACCAGCCGGAATGCCCTTACGCTGATCCGATAGAAGATACAGGGTCTCAAGTATCTTGCATGGGATACATGGTAGATGTAAACGGTAAAAAGGGCCCGAATAGAGTTGGTAAAGATATTCAGTTATCTTCAGGCGTAGCCTTTTCCACCTGCGATAACCCGATAGGTGACATGTGCTGGAGTACTGACTTTGCCGCAAATACAGCAATAAATACATGTGATGGTACAAGTCCTTATGATCCAAATTACACAAGCAGCGTTGATTCATATTGCTCAAACAATTACTGGGCAGGAGCAGTAAAATCCTGTAGAGACAAAAACATGACACTGCCAACGAGAGCACAACTAGCACAGTTAGCTAGTGAATTATATGTAAACTCAAGCGATGGAAGCGCAGTAACGATAGGTGCAAACGAAGACAAATACAACCTCAAAGTAAAGGACGAATACAGCCAAAATCCTCCACTTTCTATTGGCTACATCTACTGGTCCAGTGAGGAGTACGATGCGGATCGCGCGTACTACCGGTACTTCAGCACTACCTACACGCGCGGTACTGACAATGACTGGAACTACAAGTGCTCCAGCGGCCGCCACGCTGTGTGTATCTCCAACTAAGGACAAAGCCCTTAGTTGGTGTGAACTGTGAACAGTGAACGGTAAACTGTTGTTACAAAATAAGGCAATGTGGAATTCCCCTAATTGCCTTATTTTTATTAAACGACTTAACGTCTTAGCGTCTTATAGTCTTAACGTCTTAACGCCCTTTTAGGTAATGAGATTATTTTCTCGTTGCCTTTTTAACCTCTCCAAGGGGGAGGTCGAAATTCCGTGAGCGCTGCGAACTTGGAATTTCGGGTGGGGGCAGACAAGTCTGCTCTTATACATCGTGAGACCGCTAAAGAAGCACGGTCAACGTCAAGCTGTTCCTTCGCCCCTTGGGGAGAAGGTGGCCGAAGGTCGGATGAGGGGTCTAATGTAAAAGTGGACTTGTCCAACCCCCTCCTAGAATTTGTAAGCTCATTACATTCGCCAACAAATTCTTGTCCTCCCCCTCGGAGAAGACGAGTGATTCAGCGGTCTCCCGAGTGTTGCGCAGCTGGTCTGCCGGACTTGTCTGCACTAAAAACCGAGATTTAATAATTCCTTATGCAGTTTCACATTGTGAACTCTTATATAATCTACTTTCCGCTCAACAGCAAGTGCATTCAACGCAACAGTAAAGATGTCCTTTGTCAGATTGTCTTTATCCGTCATATTCAACAGGCTTTTTCTGGAAACACCAAGCATGACAGGACATCCAAGCCCGTACAGTTCCTCAACACGACGGATAATTTCAAAATTATCTTCTCGTGTCTTGCCAAAACCTATTCCGGGATCAACTATTATGTTTTCAACAGCAATGCCGCAAGACACAGCATAATCTATCCGTTTTTTCAAGTCTGAATATATCTCATCCATTACACTATCATAGTGAGGCGAAACCTGCATATTTTCCGGTGTTCCTTTCGTATGCTGAATAATAATTTTTACCCCGTACTTTGCAACGGTCTTGGCCATTTTTTCATCATATTCAAGTCCTGATACGTCATTGATAATTTTAGCACCGGCTTTAATACATTCTTCGGCAACCAGCGAGCTTCTTGTATCAATACTTATCGGCACATTTATATTCTTCTCACCGGCAAAATTCAACACAGGCAAAAGCCTGTTCAACTGCTCTTCTGCACTCACGGCACTTGAAAAAGGTTTTGTTGATTCTGCCCCGATGTCAATAATATCCGCCCTGTCATTAATCAACTCTATTAAATGTTCGCACGCATTTTCTGTATTAAAATACATTCCGCCGTCAGAAAAAGAGTTTTGAGTAATATTCAAAATCCCTGCTATTTTTGTTTTTGCGCGCAATTGCGGCTTTAAAAACTCCCCGATTTTTTCTCCAAGAATTTTCATACCAAAAGGCTGGGCTTTTAATTTTTCTGCAATTTTATACAGTTGTGATTTGCTGCCGCCTAAAATACAATCCGTTTTGTCAATTTTGGCGGTAATAGTTTCTCGATGCGTTGCGCAATCAGCCCCGACAGACAAGGCCGTTTGTTTCAAGATATTGGCCTGAGCCGAAGTCAAATCGTAAATTTTAATATTCCGATATTGAAATTTATCCACAGCTCTGTGAATATAGGTTTTATCAAACCCGATTTTTTCGAGTTCGCAATTCAAATCAGCGTTTGTAATTTCTTTTAAAACAAAATCGTGCATACATTAAATGTAGCACGATTTATGTTGTTTAACAAGTTTTATTTCTTAAGCGGCTTGCGCCTCATCTTCGGCCATTGCAAGCTTTGTAAATCTGTCTGTTCTTGACTGAACACCATTTGCGACTTTTTTAGACATATTGCAAACACCTGTTACAAATACAAAGAATGCTGTAGCGCCGCCAATTGCACCTGCGGCCTTTTTAAATACAGGGCTTTCAAAAAGCGGTTTTATAAACTTATTAGCTTTTAAATTTTGTCCCCATTCGACTATCGCATCTGTGAATTTTTTCGCGTTCTTAGAAAGTCCAGCCCATAAGCCTTTTGCTTCTTGACTTGTTTTTTTAGCAAACTGAATTGTATCTCTGGTTTCCGCTGAAATGCCTCTCATTTTTTCAGTATCAAAACCGAATTGTTTGAAAGTTTTCCATGCACCTGTACGGGAAGCCGTAGCAGTTGCTGCAGAAGTACCGGTTACGGCCGCAACATCAGCAGTGGTGACATGTTTTTTGTCATCATCTTTGTTTTGACCTTGATAAGCTATATTATTTTGTCTGATAGCTTCTACCTGCATTGATACACACTTTCCTTATGCTACTTTATCATCTTTTGAGGACTGTATTGTTTCGACCCCTGCTGTAACACCGCCGCTGACTCCAAAGAAGTTTGCGGTTACGTTTTTGATTTTGTCTTTTGTTACTTCTAATGCGCTCAAGCGTTGTTTTGCTGATTCAACTTTTGGTGACACAGCGCCTGTTATGGTGTCTAATATTTCTTTACCTTGTTTATAATATTTGTTTTCTGCTAATTTTGAAGAAAGTTCTTCTAAGGATTTGCCAAGTGATGACGCTTTTAAACGTTCACCCAATTTGCCTTTTTCAACAGCGCCGGCAACAGCCTTGTAACCTTCTTTGAAAGGTTTAGCCATACCGCCTGCTATATTTTTAGCAATAGGGCTGGTTACAACATTTTCAGCAACTTTCCAGGTTCCGAGTGCGGCCCATTTCATTGAAACAAATCCCATTGCAATGCTTATTGCACCGAGAATAACTTTTCCAAAGGTTTTGATTGGTTTGCCGATTTTGGAATTTGAAATTGTTTCATCAATAATTCCTTCGACATTGTTCATTGTTGCTTCAACATTGGATTTTGCGGTATTCAAAAAGTTTTTTTGTTCTTCGTATTCTTTTTCTTCATCAATAATCGGATCTGATACAGGTTCATAATCAACATCACGAATTTCTACGGAATCTGACGGCATATCATTCAGATGCATAGTGTTTTCGTGCGGCTGCATAACAATTATTCTTGGCTGATTACCGAATGATGCAGAATTGTTTTTTGAAATACCTGAGATATTTAACATAGTTTCACCAATTACCTTCTACTATATTAACTTGCAATAACAATAAGACCACTAAAAAATTATTCTTGCTACTTTATACAAGTAATATTAAGAAATATTTACAAAATACACTACCTTCATTTATATTATTTCACATGAACTTAATTTTGTAAAGATGTCTGCGCATATTTTATTCCCTGATATGAATTTCTCTTAATAAATTCACGGTCAATTTTGTTAAGGCAGTCCAATTTTTTACCGAGCCACCGCGGAGCAATAAGATTTTTTTTCAAGCCGTTACCCGCAAGTCGATGAATAGAGGTGTTGGGCGGAAGATATTCAAGAAAATCACACACCATACTGACATATTCATCTTCGCTCATAAAATCTATTTCACCATGCCTGTACATATCCGCAAGCCGTGTATTTTCAAGTGCGCAAAGCATGTGTATTTTAACCCCGTCAACCTGCAATTGCGCAAGCTTTTGTGCTGTCTGCATAATCTCGTCATGATCTTCCCAGAGCCCGAAAATCACATGTACGCAAACATTTATTCCTTTTTCTTTTGTCTTTTCATAAGCTCTTAAAAAACAATCGAAATCATGACCGCGATTGATTTTTTTTAGTGTCTTATCATGTACAGACTGAAGTCCGTATTCTACCCAGGTGTAATAATCGTCTTTATATCCGGCAATCAGAGAAAGTTTTTCATCATCCACGCAATCAGGTCGTGTGCCGATAGAAAGTCCGATTATCTTATCATCTTTAAGTGCTGAATTATATATTTTTTCTAATTCTTTCACCGGTTTATATGTGTTTGAATAAGCCTGAAAATAGGACATAAATTTTTCAGCCTTAAACCGCGTTGTCAGATTTTTAATACCTTCCTGCACCTGTTGTTCAATTGAAAGCAGATTAGAATGCGCCTGCGAAAAACTTCCGCCCTCATCACAAAAAATACATCCGCCGCTCGAAATTGTTCCGTCACGATTTGGACACGAAAAACCGGCGTCAAGAGTAATTTTGTATACTTTTGCACCGAATTTATCTTTTAAGAGCCTACTAAACTGATTATAGCGTTTATTATCTCCGTAAGTGCACATAACCAGTTAGGCATTTTCTTGTTCTTCGTTTATCGGATAAACATAGTGTTCACCGCAATTAGGACAGATAACTTCCTGCTGTTTGCCGTCTTCCACTTTGGCAACTTCAAACAAAGTTCTGCATCCTGACTGCACACATCTTATTGCCCATGTTGGTCTGATTAATCTTGCCATTTCAATTCCCTTTTATTTTTGTCTATACATAATTAATATACTACAAATTTTAATTCAATACAACTTAAAATTGTATCATTTAGAATTGTTTCAAAAATCTTTCATCATTATTGAAGAACAATCTTATATCATCAATTGCGTATTTGAGCATAGAAAGTCTTTCAACACCCATGCCGAAAGCGAAACCTGAATATACATCCGGATCAATACCTACATTGCGGAGCACATTCGGATCCACCATGCCGGCCCCTAGAATTTCCAGCCAGCCGGTACCTGAACATGTGCGGCAGCCTTTACCTTCACACATAATGCATTGAACATCAATTTCAGCAGACGGCTCGGTGAACGGGAAGAAACTGCTTCTGAATCTTGTCGGACGGCTTGCACCGAAATATATTCTGATAAATTCGTTTAATACACCTTTTAAATCACCGAATGTAATGTTTTTATCAACATAAAGCCCCTCTATCTGGTGGAAGAAATTGTTTTTACGCGCATTAATATTTTCGTTACGGTAAACACGCCCCGGTGAAATGACTCTTATAGGTGGATTTTTACCTTCCATAGCATGAATTTGAGCACCTGAGGTCTGGCTTCTCAGCACAACATTTTTTGCTATCTCCGTATAGAACGTATCCTGAACATCACGTGCAGGGTGGTCTTTTGGAACATTCAGCGCATCAAAGTTATAGTATTCTGTTTCGACTTCCGGTGACTGTTCATCCGGTACAACAGAAAATCCGAGGCTCTGGAATATAGAAACAATTTCGTTTGTTGTTGCAGTCAGTGGATGAACTTTTCCGCGCGGAACAAATTTGCCCGGCAGTGTTATATCTATTCTTTCTTTTTGTAATTTTTCATTTAACTCTTTTTTATAGAATTCATCATATTTAGTTTTCAGAGAAGTTTCAAGTTTCTGTGTAATTTCGTTAGCCAGAGAACCGACAATACGTTTATCTTCATCTGATAAATTTTTCAAATTCTTTTTTATTTCGTTAAATTCGCCTTTTCTGCTCAAATATTTTGCGCGAATCTCTTCAATATCGTTTATAGAAGCGGCATTTGCCAGATCTTCCATTGCATTTGCATAAATTTTTTCCAGTTGTTCTTTCATTTTTGCCTCATTATCAATTAATAATTTACAATTTCGTTGTGTAATTTTTCATATCCGATAGTCGTCGACGGCCCGTGCCCCGGATAAACCGTTATATTATCATCCAGTTTAAACAGAACATTCACCACGCTGTTGTGAAGCTTTTTAAAATTTCCGCCCATAAGGTCGGTACGGCCGACGCTCTCACAGAATAAAGTATCACCCGAAAAAAGTTTGTCGTCAATAAGGTAGCACACACAACCTTCTGTATGCCCCGGGGTTTCCAGAACTTTTATTGTTTTGTTACCGAGAGTGAATTCTTGCTCCGGTGTAATAAAATGGGTTACAGAAGGATTTTGAGCAATCTGCACTCCAAAAGCCGACATAATACTTGATGTGCTTTCTATCTGGACTAAATCTTCTTTTTTGACGTAAGCCGGCGCGTTGAGTTCTTTTTCCATATCATTTACGCCTAAGACATGGTCAAAATGTCCGTGAGTCAAAAGAATATATTTAACTTTGAGCCCGCTATTTTTTACTTCATCAAGAATTTCCTGCTTGCGTTCAGAGCAATCAATAAGAACAGCTTCTTTTGACTCCTCATCAATAACAAGATAATTATTAGCCTGAATAGGCCCTGCTATATATGTTTTAATAATCATTTTTATCTAAGCTCTCACAAGTTCAAATATATCTTTGCAAATTTTGAATAATTTTTTTGCATCATTAAGCGCGACCATATTAGGGCCGTCACACTTTGCACAATCCGGACAAGGGTGAATTTCAAAGAATAAAACATTAGCGCCCGCGGCCATTGCAGCTTTTGCAAGAACAGGAACAAATCTTCTGTCGCCGCCTGAACTGTCGCCCGCCGCTCCCGGAAGCTGCACACTATGGGTTGCATCAAATACAACCGGATACCCGAATTGCTGCATAATAGGTATTGCACGAAAATCCACAACCAGATTGTTATACCCGAAAGTCACACCGCGGTCTGTAACAAGAATGTTATGGTTGCCGCAGTCCTCAACTTTTTTTATAAGAGTGCGCATCTGTTCAGGCGCAAGAAATTGTCCTTTTTTTATATTAACTATTTTACCGGTCTTGGCAGCTGCAACAAGCAAATCTGTCTGACGGCACAAAAATGCCGGTATTTGCAAAATGTCAGCGACTTCCGCAACCGGGTCCGCCTGATCCGGTGTATGAATGTCGGTTACAACCGGCACATTGTATTTTGATTTAATTTCTGCAAGCATTTCAAGGCCTTTTTTCATGCCAGGGCCTCTGTAAGAGGTCAAAGATGAACGGTTTGCCTTATCAAAAGAAGATTTAAACACATAATTGATACCCAATTCTTGTGTAACTTCTTTTAATACTCTTGCGGTTTCATCCAGAATTTCCATACTTTCAATGACACAAGGGCCGGCAAGTATAGTCAATTTATCACCGCCTATTTCAAAGTCATTGAGTTTAACAGTCTTAATATTTTCCATAATGCAATTATATCAAAAAATAGTTTTTAGACAAGCATTAAGTTAACTATTATTTTACACATTTTACACCGAAACGCGGCGGGCCAAGAGCAGCATCAGAAGTCATTGTTCCGCACCCTTCTTGTCTCATACAGAAACGTGTGGCCATCAATACTTCATCATCTGCTATGTAAGTACCATCAGAGGTAAAATAACATTGTCCCATACTCAGATTACCCATCCCAAAGCCTAATTCTGTCATACGGTCAGTATCCATAGTACCGGTATATTCTCCGGAAATAGGACTATCCTCCTGATGATAAATATATGTTGCAATTTTTTCAAATTCACTTATTGAAGGCAGGCGCATGCCTATATCTTCACAGGCTTTTGCCGCACCGGCAGAATAATCAGTATCACAACCTATTGCAATTTCTGAATACTGATCACAGGTATTTAACGGTTCCCAGGAATTAATATCTTCACAGGCCACAGATAAACCCGCAACTGAATTGTATTTTGAACACTGAACGGACAACTGAACTCCGTTCAGAGTAAAAATATCCCGTCCCTGCTCATTCGGTTTCTTTTTCCCGTTGACATCATACAGCATACTCACACATTGAGTAGGATCTGCATTGCTGTCATAAGGATCAATATATGCACAATCAGGGTTATAAGTCAGCAGCATACTCATACCGTTAGGCAGAGAGTAGCCTATAATATTTGTATCAAAATCTTTGCTAAAGTTTCCTGCTGTTCTAAGTTCTGTAGTATCGTAAGTAACAGTTTCCTGACCGTTTGGAATATTTATGGTTTTAGCAAAACATTTTTCATTTTTACCGGCTTCACAAATCTGCATATTTTTCATATAGTTTTTGAATTCATTAACAAAAGCTTCGGTTGTGGAATATCCAGTCATTTGGCCGTCTGCATTCATCTGTTTTGCAGCTTCCTGAAAACGTCTAAGAAATACTGTTTGTGCGGTTGCTAACGCTTTATCATTGTGATTTTGAATAAGCCCCGGCAGCGTCAAAACCGCAACTACACCAATGACAGCAAGAGTTATAAGAACCTCAGCAAGAGTAAACGCAGCATGCGTTCCTGAGTTGTTGTACGAGTCTGGCCGGCCTATAGCATGTATGAAGTCAGTTCTTGTATTATTTACATACTCTTTTAGGGTGTACATATACTACATCCTCATTACACTTTCTGGAATATCATAACGTATTCGTGTTTAAATACATAGAAACCGCCGGCAAGTGCTCTGTAACGCCACAAATTCGCATTTTTACCTTTAGCACGTTCATTACCCTGCATATCTTTAATTATTATCGCCTTTGTAATAAATCCTAACTCATTCATTCTTCTCATGCACTCAAATCCTAACGGAATATGTTGTGAATTAGCGTATTTATCACCGATAATCAGTGCGGCAAAGCGTCCTTTTTCCAACAGGTCATATCCGTTTTTTGCCACCTTTTTAAACAGTTCATAAAATTCTTCTGTTGTCGCGCAATTAGACAAATCTTCTTTTTTATCGGAAAACTTGATAATATCATCATAAGGCGGGTGCAGCATTAACAGTTGTGCTTTTTCTTCACCCATAATCTCAAGTCTTGCCTGAATTTTTTCTTTTGCAAGTTCGCTTGCTGAATCTGCACAGATTATATTTACGTCAGTAACAAGCTGTTTTGGCGTAAATTTTTCTGAAACCTTTTCAGCCAAATCATCTTTTAATTCTACACCAATACATCTTCGCCCCATATTGATAGCTTCAATTCCGGATGTTCCTGACCCGAAAAATAAATCCAGCACTACATCATTCTTCTTAGTAAATCTTTCATAAATCTGCTGTGCGATTTGCGGAATGTAATTTCCGTGGTATTCGTTAGAATGACCGCCTTCTTTTAATCTTGAAGGGAACTCCCACAAAGTATCGGTTTTGATGTGAGGATAATCTCTCCATGCTTTAAGATTTATATCACTGTATTTCGTGGTTTTGACAGGTTTTACGACCTGCAAATCCGCCTTTTTAACCGGTTGTAACTTTGTGTTTGTTTTAACTCTGGCCACTTATCTTCTCCCCTTATCAATTTGTATATGGTTATTCTATAGAAATGTTTCAAATTTGTAATCAAACATTTAGATGAATTTGTGTTTGTCCTAAAATTTCAAGTATAAATTATAAGATTTTCTTGGGGTGAAGATGGCAAGAATTAAACAACTATCAAAACATTTAATAAACCAGATCGCAGCAGGCGAAGTAATTGAACGTCCGGCATCTGTCGTCAAAGAACTTGTGGAAAATTCCATTGATGCCGGCGCCACAAAAATAAGCATAGAAACAGCCAATGACTGCCGTGATATCCGTGTTGCGGATAACGGTTCCGGCATACACCCCGACGATATCGTTCTGGCTTTTTCCAAGCATGCAACCAGCAAAATCGCAACTGATGAGGATTTATATTCAATTACCACTCTCGGTTTTCGAGGAGAAGCTTTATCAAGTATAATTTCCATTTCAAAATTAACCTGTACAACCAGAACAAAAGATTTTGAAACAGGAACTAAAGTTAAATGTGAAAATTCAGAAGTTTCAAAAGTTGAAACAGGCTGTGCAATTGGGACTATAATGGAAGTCAAAGACCTATTCTATAATCTTCCTGCACGTCTGAAATTTTTACGCAACCCGAATACAGAATTTTCATACATTCAGGAGCTTGTCCAATCTCTTGCCATTGCACATCCGGAAGTTGCAATTGAACTTAAGAAAAACGGCAAAACAATGCTTAAAACCTCCGGTCAAAATTTCCTTCTCCAAACAATAAAGGAAGTCTATTCTTCTGATGTAACTTCTCACATGAAGGAAATTAACCGTGAAGATAAAGACTTCGGGCTTAAAATCACAGGATATGTCACAACACCGGATTATACCCGCTCAAGTAAAAAAGGTTATCACACATATATAAATTCCCGTACTGTCAAGTGTCCGATATTCCAAAAAGCAATAGATATGGCTTACAAAAACCTTATAGCAAGCGGTAAATATCCGCTGGTTGTCCTTAACCTTGAGATACCGCCGGAAGATGTTGATGTCAATGTCCATCCGACGAAAAAAGAAGTCCGGTACAAAAACACCAACCAGATTTTTAATTTTATAATTACGGCAATAACCGGCGGCTTGTCAAACTTTACACAGCCAGCAGCAAACAGTTTTTCGCAACAAGAAGCAGCATTTACACAAGAACCTGATTTTACAAGCAGTTTTAAACCAACTGTTCAGTCGTCGCCAGCCAAAAGTAATGTGCTTTCATTCTCTCGTTACACTACCGATGATGATACCAACTATTTTTCAGGTTTGAAAAAAGAACCCGCAGACGTGAAGCCAGTACCTCCTATTCCTCAGGCGTTTCAACCTGTAGAGCAAAAGCAGTTTTTTACTCCGGCCGAAGTTAAGCCGCAGGAAGAAGAGAACATTATAGGTCAATATAAAAATACTTATATACTAATAGAAAAAGAGGACGGTCTGGAAATTGTTGACCAGCATATTGCAGAAGAACGTTATATATATGAAAAATTAAAGAGCCAGAAAGAACCGGCTTCGCAGTTGTTATTTTTATCTGATCCGGTAAGCGTAACGCCGACGGAAGCAGAGCTTATTAAAGAAAACCTTGATAAATTTGAAAAATTTGGTTATGGCATTGAATTTACCGGCCCTAATGAAGTAACATTCCGGAAAGTTCCGCAAATGATAGCAAAAGTCAATCCGCGTGAAATTCTTGCCGATATTTTTGCAAATATAGAAGGTGACATAGACAACCTTGAAGAAAAAATCCTTATAACAACCTCTTGCAAAGCCTCAGTAAAAGCAGGTCAAAAGCTTTCAACCTGGCAGATGCAGGAGATTATCAAAAAATGGCGGACGACACAAATGCCATACACCTGTCCGCACGGCCGCCCTATCACAAAAACTATCCCGCACAAGCAAATCGCAGGATTTTTCCAGAGAAACCAGTAGACTTAGTACTTAATCTTTCTCGGATAATCTTTGGGAATTTCCAGCCGTTTCATGGTATTATTGCGGTGCAATAGTCACCCGTAGCCATGCAGCCGCGTGTGAGATCAGCATATAACCTATCCGGATTCACATTCTACGCATAAAGTGTAGATTGCAATTCTTCGTCTATTTAAAAAATCCGCCAGCATCATAGGCGAAACTCTGCGCTCACTCGCTCTGCTCGTTCCGTCCGTCCGCAAATCCGCTAAGACGTTAAAATAAGGCAATGTGAGAAAAGTCCAACATTGCCGATAAAATTTCCCTCGCCCCTTGCGGGAGAGGACAGCAAGGCTTAACGAACAACGTGAGTTTAGCCTTGCTTGGTGAGGGGTCATGTTCCCTTAGCGATTATAGTACATTTGAGATCCCGCAAGGCAACAACTATGGCAAGCCGCCGTGAAACCGCTGCGGGATGACGGAATAATAAATGAGGCAACGTGAGAAAAGTTCCACATTGCCGATAAAATTTCCCTCGCCCCTTGCGGGAGAGAGTTAGGGTGAGGGGTCATGTCCTCAAGACTTGCAGCGTATGAGACCCTGAAACGAGTTCAGGGTGACGTTACAAGAATAAAGCAACGAGAAAATAATCTCATTGCCTTATCTTTGATAATACTTAGTGCCCTAGTGCCTTAGCCCCTTAGTGCCTTATTCTTGTAACCACTTAGTCACTTAATCATAGTCAACTAAGAGGCAAAGCCTCTTACTGCTCCACACAAACAGCGAGGAAGCTACTACTGTTATAGCTGCCATGGTAGCGGTTGAATGGGTAGGAGTCTGTGCCGGGAGAGGCAAAGGTGCGGTGGAATGCAGCATCTTCACTAACTTCCTGACCAGACCAGACATAGAACGGTGTAACATGCCATGTGGCTGAGAGGAATGGAGCTGCTTTATTTGTGTCCATTGCTAAGCCGCTTGTTGATCCATCTGAATTTATGTTATCTGTATTGTATATATATTTTGCTAATTCTGTTAGCTGAGTTTGGTTTGGCAGGTTACTTGTTCCACCACATGCTTTTACTGCGCCTGCCCAATAATCGACACCGTAGTGGCAATTATTTATGCCTAATTCACCGTTTGATACCGCTTGATTACATTCATCTAGCGTCATAGGGTTGTATCCTGTGCCCATTCCTAATATCTGTGTTATGCACATGGTATCTGCTAATTCAGGTATCATACAGCCGGTTGTGCCTGCAAGTTCTGTAACATTTATTTTTCCTATATCTTTACCGTTTGTGTTCGGATTTTTGTTACCTGATACATCATACAATATCGCCATTGAATTGCTTGTTGCACTAAACTGATTGTTATACGGGTCTTGGGTTGTGTTTGGATTGTAGGCGATTATTGCATTTACGCCGTTTGCAAACTGTACAGCTACTGTATCCGTATCCCAATCTTCCTGACCGAGTGATGCGGCATTTTTTATTGTTGACATATCCACAGGCTCTTCGCCTTCATTCCAGATAACTTGTTTGTTAAAACACTTTGTAAGCTCACTATTATCGCAAACTCTTGTTATCTTGATGTATTTCTTCAATTCATTAACAAAGTCCATAGTGCTTGAATAACCTGCAAGTTTTTCTTCTGTATTCATTTGTCTTGTGGCGACTTCAAGACGCTTTTCAAACACACTTTGCGCTGTCGACCATGCTTTTTCATTATGATTCTTTATTAAGCCTGGAATTGTAAGAACAGCAACCAGGCCAATGACAGCGAGGGTGATTAATACTTCAGCCAAAGTGAAAGCTGCTTTAGCGGCCACCTGAGTAGTGGTGCAGGCTGGCCTGCCTTCGGCTAAGGTAAAGGCGGCCTTCTGGGAAGTGATTAGGAGACTAAGTGATTGAGTGAATAAGTGGTTACAGGTTTTAGGCTCTGTGGCTTCGTTACGGACTACGTCCGCACCCTCATCCGGCCTGCGGCCACCTTCTCCCAAAGGTAGAAGGGAATGTAGCGATTGTTGCTCATAATTAACATTGTTTTGTTTCATGGTTACATCTCCTTTTTTAATGCTATCAAGTTTTATTAAATTATTTTTCATAAAAATCTCCTTATTAATCTATATTGTACAATAATTCTATTCATTAAACCACCTTTATTTGGTTTATATGTTTTGTCACAAGTATTCAACTTGTGTTCTTCATTTGAGATCCCGCAAGGCAACGACTGTGGCAAGACGCCACGAAACCACTGCGGGATGACTGAGGACGAAGCGGTGTCACGGCGCAACAATAGAAATATTGCGAAAAGTTTACAATTAGAGTAAGTGAGCCCCCCCCCCCAACGTCTGAAAGCCCTATTTTACAAGGGTTTTGGGCTTTGTCAAGTTTTAGGTTAGACCCCGCTAAATCCTTAATATCCCAAACTATTCTCGCCAAATGTTTCTTCATACAAGTATTATACCGTATCTTCTGCAAAATTGCAACCCCCATTTTATCAAAAGGCACTAAGTTACTAAGGCACTATGGCACTAAGTATTTACAAAAATCAGGCAATGTGAGAACTTTCTCATTGCCTGATTTGTAACAACAGTTCACTGTTTACTGTTCACAGGTCACAATTTTGTAAACACTTAGTCACCTACTCACTTAGTCACTTACTCACTTAGTCTCAATCGCAGCGCTATTCCTTTTCGCCCCCTAAACGTTTTTTATATTAAAATAATCACTTTGCTTTTTTTGATGTATAATGATTTTATGACAAGTTAAGATGAGGGTTTATAATGAATAAAAATCAATCTGTAGGAATGTATATTGTTTTGGCTATTGTTGTTTTAGTGTTTGTATCTTCTGTTTTTCTTGCAGGGCCGAACACAAGTACAACTGAAATTTCCTATTCGAACTTTTTGGAAAGATTAGAAAATAACGAGTTCAAAACAATTCAAAAAGCACATGATTTTTTAATTGCTGTACCGAAAGTTCAGCCAAAAGCAGAAGTGCAGACTACAGATACGGCTGTGACCGCTCAAAATCCTTTTGGGGTTGCGGTCGAGAAAAAAGCGCCGGTTGTACAGTATAAAGTGCTAACGCCTAATGACCCTGATTTGATGAAAAAATTGGAGGCATCTGATGCGGAACTTTCTGTGATTAAACCGGAGGACGGCTCACAGTTGATGGGCATTCTGGGCTCACTGCTTTTGCCGCTATTATTTATTATATTCCTTGTTGTTATGGCAAAAAGTATTCAGGCCGGCGGGTCTCAGGCAATGTCTTTTGGCAAAAGCAAAGCTAAAATGATGCTTGACAGCAAGGTTAAAACTACATTTAAAGATGTTGCGGGCATTGATGAAGAAAAGAAAGAACTTGAAGAAATTGTAGACTTTTTGAAAAACGGCGCTAAATATTTAAAACTCGGTGCAAGAATACCAAAAGGTGTTCTGCTTGTAGGCCCTCCGGGAACAGGTAAAACCTTGATGGCAAAAGCTGTCGCAGGTGAAGCCGGTGTTCCGTTTTTCTCAATCAGCGGTTCTGATTTCGTTGAAATGTTTGTCGGTGTCGGTGCCAGCCGCGTAAGAGATTTGTTTGATCAGGCTAAAAAACATCAGCCTTGTATTATATTTATAGATGAAATTGATGCTGTCGGACGTCAGCGCGGTGCGGGACTTGGCGGCGGACATGATGAACGCGAGCAGACACTTAACCAGTTGCTCGTTGAAATGGACGGTTTTGATGAAAATACAAACATAATTGTTATCGCGGCAACCAACAGACCTGATATTCTTGATAATGCGCTGCTTAGACCGGGACGTTTTGACAGACAGATTTATATAAATGCTCCGGATGTAAAAGGCAGGGAAGAAATTTTGCGTGTTCATGCAAAAAATAAACAGCTTGACAGTGAAGTCGACCTGAAAATTCTTGCAAAACGTACTCCGGGATTTACCGGTGCTGACTTGCAGAACCTTTTGAATGAATCTGCTTTGCTGGCGGCTCGTAATAATAAATCAAGTATTTCTATGGAAGATGTTGATAATTCAATTGACCGCGTAATAGCAGGTATAGAAAAGAAAAGTAAAGTTATGACCGATGAGGACAAAGAATTGACATCATACCATGAAGTCGGACATGCTTTAATCGCAAAACTTGTAAAAGACGGTAATGAATTACATAAAGTTTCTATTATTCCGCGCGGCTGGGCGCTCGGGATTACATGGACAAGGCCAAAGGATGAGCGTGTTCATACAAGTAAAGCTAAACTGCTTGCAGAAATTACGGTTTCACTTGGCGGACGTGCGGCCGAAGAAATTGTATACGGCCCTGATAAAGTAAGCACTGGCGCATCTCAAGACCTTACCAATGTAACAAATATAGCGCGAAAAATGGTTACTGCATGGGGTATGTCTGACAAGCTCGGACACATGACTTACGGTAAAAATCAGGAAAATGTTTTCATGGGCAGAGATTTCGGGCATCAGCGTGATTACTCAGAACAGATCGCTTATGAAATTGACGAAGAAATGAAACGTATTATTGACGAAAGATACGAAATAGCTAAAAATCTACTCACTGAAAACAGAGATATGCTTGAAGCTATTTCAAGAGAGCTTTTGGAAAAAGAAACTATTGACGAAAAAGAATTTGAAGAAATAATGGACAGAGTCAGAAGTGAAAGACAAGCTTAACGTTATTCTCGAAATACCGGTATTCAATATTAATGAAGGTTTTTCTATCGTACGGGATTATTATAATACTACTAATCCCGTTGATATATTGAATATGGCGCAATCTGCGGCGTGCGATATTCTGGGGCTGAAATTCAATATCACAAGTTCGTCAGAAATTCCGCAGGCGGTTTTGCTTTTGCAGAAACTTTTACCGCATATTACAAAGCCCCTGATGATACGCGGCATTAATAACGATGAAATAGACAGACAATTGCTGCCGGCTCTGATAGATGTTCTGGACAGGCAGAGTATTGTTGCATTTGCGAATGAAAACACTTATAAAGATATTACGCCGCATGTTATAAATGGCGGTCATAAACTTGTGCTGCGGACACCTATAGATATAAATCTTGCTAAAGAGATGAATATTTTAACCTCTGATTTGGGCTTACCGCTTAGTGATATAATAATTGATACGGATATCGGCGGGCTGGGGTACGGGCTGGAATATGGCTACAGCATTATGGAAAAGATTAAACTTGAAAAAGATGATGAGTATTTGAATTTGCCTATGATATCTTTTGCGCCCGAAGAATCACTGAAAACAAAGGAAGCAAAATCAGATAATTTTTCATCAAGCTACGGGAACTTAACAGAGCGTGCTATTTTCTACGAAATATCTGCAGCTTCTGCTGTAATTGCAGCCGGTGCTGATTATGTGGTTCTCAATTACCCGCCAAATGTTGATGTAATAAAAAGGCTGGAGGTATAATGGAACTTTCAGGACTGCAAATATTCAAATATTTACCGGGGGCAAAAAAATCCGAGAATACGAATTGTAAGATCTGTAAATGCCCGACTTGTATGGCTTTTGCACTAAAGCTTGCTAAAGGTCAGGTGGATATTTCTGATTGTCCGTATGTACCGGAAGAGCTAAAAGAAAAATTTTTATACAGCCGGAAGCCGCCGCAAAAAACGGTTGTGCTTGAGGGCTTGAATATTGGCGGAGAAAACGTTCTCTACAGGCATGAAAAAACTTTTATAAACCCGATCGCGCTGGCCGTTGTTGTAGATGCGGCGTCTCATGATTTTATGCAGAAAATTAAACGGCTTGAAAAATTTGAGATTACAAGGGTAAATGAGAAATATACAATAGATCTGGTTATCTTGAAAAATTATGCAGGCGGGCTTGAAACGTCTTTGCGTTTGATAACAGAAGAAGAATTTTTGAAACTGCCCTTAAAAGATGCAACCTGTCGGAACTTCAAGGATACAGCAGAAAATCTTATAAATATCCGAACAAGAGCGATAAAGGAAAAAGATGAACAGTATGCTGATCCTGTATATGTAAGGTTTAGCAGCGGTTTGGATAAAAAAGATGTATGCGCCAAGGCGAGTTATTACATTTGTAAATATGCAAATATGTTAGTGTTTGAGGATTTTGACGAAGCGCTGTTTTCAACACTGATTACATTGCGTCAGAATATTTTCACAGATCCGCAAAAACCATTGCAGGTGGAAGCTAAAATATATGAATTCAACAATCCTGACGAAAATTCAATTATATTTATGACGACGAATTTTGCGCTGACGTTTTTTGCTGTGGCGAATGAGTTAGAGAATTTGAGCGTGCCTTCATATCTTGTGGTAACTCCGGCTGACGGAATGAGTGTTTTGACAGCCTGGTCAGCAGAAAAATTCACGGCCAAGGTCGCGGCAAAGACATTAAAAAAATTTGACCTTGCGAATAAAGTTAAAACAAGAAAAATTATTATTCCCGGACTTTTGGCGCACATGAAACAGGAATTGCAGGAGGAGATTAAAGACTTTGATATAGTTGTCGGTACTGTAGAGGCTTATGAAATATCTGATTTTGTAAAAAATAATTACCCTCTCAAATAGTCATTACCTGTAGTTATAATGTACCTTTTGAAAAAAATCAAATCATTTTTTGCTCTTATCGGCCAGTTCGCTGTCCACACGTAAAAAGACAGGTTTTATTTCTTCTTTTGATATAAGGTGACCTGTTTTTATGTTTTCATAAGTCAAGTCATCTAATTTTTTGCTCAAATCAAATGATAACTGACGCGCCATATCTTTTGCAATATTCGGGCAGAAAGGATATATCAAAGCTGATATTATACACATAACTTCCAGCACAGTTGTCAAAACCTGTCCGCATTCTGTCATTTTTTCTTCTTTAGCCAGAGTCCAAGGCGCATTGTCTGTTACATATTTGTTTGTAATATCAACGAGATTGACTATCTCAAGGCCGGCTTCTGCTATCGCAAAATTATCAAAGTTATTTTTTACTAAGTCAACTTTGTTCAAGGCTGTTTTCAAAAGGCTCAAAGAACCTTCAACAAGTTCAGACCCGCGGGTTACAAAAAATTCTTCTTTAACCTCACCGTCAAAATATTTAACAAGCATTGATAAAGTTCTGTTCAAAAGGTTGCCCATACTGTTTGCAAGATGTGCATTAACTTTTTCTTTAAAGTCGTCATCAGAGTAGTTGCCGTCTTTGCCGCAAGGTGCAGCGGTTGCCATGTAATATCTGAATGCATCCGGTATATCCAGTTCAAACGCCTCCAAAACAGATGTAGGCGAAATTACGTTACCGATTGATTTTGACATTTTTGCTTCATCTATTGTAATCCAGCCGTGCGCGAGGATGTGTTTAGGCAGCGGCAAATCCAGTGCCATCAATATCGCTGGCCAATAAATACTGTGGAATTTCAAAATGTCTTTTCCGATAACCTGAACATCAGCCGGCCAGTATGTTTTGAATTTGTCTGAAGGGGTTTCTGTATCATAGCCGAGAGCCGTAATATAGTTTGACAATGCGTCAATCCAAACGTAGATTGACTGTTCAGGGTCATCAAGAACATCTATTCCCCATTGTACATTTGATTTTGCACGGGAAACAGATATGTCCTGAATATCTTCCAGTTGATTTAACACTTCATTTGCACGGAATTGCGGAATTATAAAATCAGGATTTTCTTTGATGTGTTTAATAATTGCATCTTTGTATTTTGTGAGTTTAAAGAAGTAATTTTCTTCTTTTACGACTTCCGGTTTTTTCAAATGATCCGGACAAAGCCCGTCCCCTGTGAGGTCTTTCGGATTTAAGAAACATTCACAGCCGCTGCAATACAAACCTTCATAAGAATTTTTGTAGATATCACCATTTTGTACAAGTTTTCTGAATATTTTTTGTACGATTTTAACGTGATCTTCGTCGGTTGTTCTTATAAATCTTGTATAATCAATGTCAAGCGCTTTCCATGCGTCTTTGAATTTTTGAGCGTTTTCGTCGCACAATTCTTTCGGGGTAATGCCTTTAGCCGCAGCCGTTTTTTGGATTTTAATTCCGTGTTCGTCTGTACCGGTCAGGAAATATACATTATCGCATCTTTGTGAAAAATGTCTTGCGATAACATCTGTGATTATTTTTTCATAAGCGTGTCCGATATGCGGCGCACCATTAACGTAGTCTATAGCTGTTGTTAAATAAAATTTATCCATTGTTTCTTAATCCTTATAATTGTCTTGATTTAATTGTAACACAAAAACTAATCAGAGCGTCTTTTAAAGACCACGAAACCAAAATCTTTACCAAAAGTTGCGGCCTGTGCGTAATTTTGTGTTACGAAAGCACAGAAATCCAGAGCATAATCCCTGCAAATATATCCTGTGTTGTAATCCTGCATTCCCAGATTTGAAAAGACGATGTAATCAGGCTGCTTTGCGTCAAAATGTGTTATTAAGGTATTTCCGCTAAAGGTTTCTGTATAAAGCGGCAAAAGTGAGTTGTAAAAATCATCGCTTATGCGGGAATTCTCAGATAAGAAGTTGATGATTAAACCTTCCGGAAATATTGCTGCTGTTTTTGGGGCTTTATTGGTATTTAAAAAACTGATAACATCTTGTACCGGCTGTCCAAATTCAGTGGCGGTATATATAGTGCCGTATTTTGAGGTTATTTTGTAATCAAGAGAGGCCAATTGACGTGCGCTGAATACAACAAACCATAAACTTACAACCAGAATATAAATGCCTGCTGCTTTTTGCAGTCTTTTGTCTAATATTGTGAATACGAGTGCCAAAAAAGTTATTATAACCGCCGCACAGTAATAGTTTCCGTAATTCAACGGCGTCAAGCCCCAGAGAGATTTCAAACTCAAAGCAAGCGTACTCAACGTCAGTGTTAAAAGCAGTTTATTATTCTTTATTTCTTTAAATCTTACAACGGCAAGTATTATTGTAAGTCCTATTAAAAATGCAAAAATTGCCGGATTGGTTAAATAATATGCCGCAGCAATTCCCACAAGTAATAAAATAATGCCCAATTCACGATTTTTTTCAAAATAATTTACGCCCGTTATAATCAAACAGAACCCTATGCCGGCCTTTATGAAGTTAACAATCCAATAAATCAAAATCGGAATTGAAAAATAAACGCCTGAATGTCTGTAGAAATAGTCAAGCGACTTTGTATGGAGCATTGCATTTATTATTTGACTGTTCCGGATTATGTCTGTTAGAGTCAGGCCCTGCCAAAATAAAATACCGAAACTTATTACAGGTACACTCAAAAAAGCACATAACGCTTTTAAAATTGTTTTTATATTTTTAGTCAATACAATATTCGCCAGCACAACTGCTGCAAAAAGTAAAAAATCATATTTGCACACAGCCGCACATCCGCTTAAAAGTGCTGACAAATATAGAAATTTATTCTCACCATTTTCATTGAAACGTAAAAGAGCAAGCAGTGATAAAAGGCTTAAAAAAGTTCCGTACAGCATTGCCTGTGAATATGGAAATGTATAATTAAACAGGTGAACAGCGCAAATTCCTGTCGCAATTGTAAAAATACCAACGGCAAAACTCAAAAACCGTGAAAGAAAATGTTTTGCAATAAGATAAACCGCACTCACTATTCCAAGAGCGCAAACAACACCTGAGGCATACAAGGTTTTCAGATTAGTCCCGAAAACTTTGTACAGAACAGCGTTCCACTGATAAGCAAGAGGCCCGTATATGTTAAACAGGTCTTTATACAAAATCTTGCCGTTTAAAATCCTCTCAGGATAATAAACCTCACGTCCGACATCAAGAAGTATATTCGAATAATGTCCGAGGTAAAACGCAAAGCCTGCAACGCATAAAATCCACAGGGCAACTAAGTATAAATTATTTTTCAAAAAATTCTTTATCATATTAATCAAATGTAACAAAAATTTCACCGGTAGGCAATTATATGACAAAAAGTTACTTTATAGATACAGGAAGGTGTAATTTTTATGGGTTATGGTGTAAATACAATAGTAAACGATCTTGTAAATTATGGAATAGTAGACTTTAATACAGGCATGTACGTTATGGGACAGGCACCTGTTATTGAAGATCATCATCACGGAAGCACTTTGCATGATGCTCCGAAATTAAAACCGCAGCCCTCCAAAGACGAGGTTGTTAAAGAAAACGACAGTTTGACAGTGGCCTCCAACCCTAAATGGAAAAAAGTTTTATTCGGAGTTCTGACTGCCGCAGGGCTTTTGTATGGAGGTTATAAATTCCGAACAAAATTAATCCCGCTTGTCCAAAAAGGCTGGAACAAGTTAAATCCGGTTCAAGGTCTGAAAAACGGCTGGAACAGATTTGTAAACTTTATATCTAAGCCTTTCCGCAAAAATCCGCCAGCTCCTGCTCCGTAAAATTAAACACATCTACTGTTGAATAGTCTGTCGGCAGTACAAATGTAATGGATTGGTCTGACGCTTTTTTGTCCATTTTCATTATTTCTGTCATTTTTTCAGGATTAAAAGACGGAATTTTTTGAAAATTGTATTTTTTGAAAACATCTTCAGCATAGAATGCGTAATTTTTGTCGATTAGACCTTTTTTAAGCGCAAGATTAAATGCAAATCTCATCCCTTCAACAACGGCCTCTCCGTGTGTATATTTTTTGTAATTGGTGATTTTTTCAATAGCGTGCCCGTATGTGTGACCGAAATTCAAAATCCGCCGCAAGCCGCCTTCTTTTTCATCTTTTTCCACAACGGATATTTTAAGGCTTACACAAATCCTTATCAGTTCGTTGAGTGTTTTTGTTTCGCATGCAAAAATCTTTTCCTGATTTTCGTTTAAAAAATTTGTCAAACCAAAATCCTCACACTGACAGCTTTTTTCTATGAAAGCGTATTTTACAACTTCTCCCATACCGGTTTTGAACTGTCTTTCATCAAGCGTTTTTAAGAAATTTGAGTTAATAAACACGACTTTAGGCTGATAAAAAGTTCCGACAAGATTTTTGCCGAATTGGGTGTCAATGCCTGTTTTTCCGCCCACAGAACTGTCAACACAGGCCAGAAGCGTTGTCGGTACCTGTATAAAATCAATTCCTCTCATATAAGTTGATGTCGCAAATCCGGCCAGATCCCCCACTACTCCGCCGCCTATGGCAATAATGGCATCTTTTCTGGTAAGCTGCATTTTGAGTGCCCGTTCAAGAATTTTTTGGTAGTTTTTGAAATTTTTCTCTTTCTCTCCGTCTTTCAAGACAAATATTCTGTCTTTATTAAATCCGAGAATATTGCCGTAAAGCCGGTTAACTTTTTCTGATATCACAACAAGATATTTTTTCCCGCCAAGATAATTAAATATTTCTGTTTTTAGTTTTGAAATATCGCTGTTATCAATATATATCGGATAAGATATCTCTTTGGATTTTATATTTACCGAAAGATTAGTCATTGATTACTCCCAAAATTTCTTTGACTATATTATCCGGAGATTTGCCGTTTGTGTCAATAATTTTTGCGGCTTTTTCATAATTTGGTTTACGTTTGTTCAGGATGTCCGTAATTTTTTCAATAGAAAAATTTTTTCTCAAAAGCGGTCTGTGAATTTCTTCTTTAATACGGTCGTAAATCTCCTGCGGTGTTGCTTTGAGATAGATGGTCAGACTTGTTGAGTCCAGCAAACTTCTTGTCTGCGGGTTTTCGAACGCACCGCCGCCAAGTGAGATTATCTGGTTTTCTTTTTCACAAACGCGTTTAATTTTTTCACTTTCCAGCATTCGGAAGTGGTGTTCGCCATATCTGAGGAAAATTTCGGAAATTTTTTTACCTGTGGATTTTTCTATTTCTTCATCAATATCGACAAACGAGTATTCCGGCAAAAACCTGCTTAATTCTCTGCCTACAGTGGTTTTGCCGCACCCCATCATTCCTATAAATGCTATATTCTTCTTTTTCATTAAGTTTATTGTACTATAAAAATTAAAAAAGGGTTGAAATTTTACAAAAAAGGGTATATAATATAAAAGAAGGGCGCACGGGATGCTACCCGTGCATAAATGCCCCTTTTTATTGTAGTTTAAGCGTTACTATTATCAATAAGATAAGCAGTAGCGCTTTTTCAGTTATACTGAATTCCACAATCTATCACCTCCTTTCCACGCGGGAATTTCAGATTTGAAGTCTGTGCCGCTGAAAGTAGAGATAGGAAGGAGCACTGCCCTTTGTTTTAATTAAAACAGAAGAAAATATAAATATAATCGTCTAAATAATTGAAATATTATTATTAAATTTGATTATGATAAATTTAAGCATAAAACGCCGGCGGGATTTTCCGCCGGCGTTTCTACAATCACTCAAATTAAAGGAACTTCTGTCAGTGGCTATAAAGTTTTGAGGATTGTATCAAATAAAGTTTTTATTTTGTTAATTATAATCTTGTTTAGTGTTGCATAGTGCGTTCCTGCTATTTCATTATGTTCTAAAGCTTCCTGTAAGACTTGTTCAAGATCTAATATTTCTTCAAAATTTTTTATTATTTCATCACATTGCATATAATTACATAATATTAATAGCATGTATAATGTCTAAATACCTTATATGTACTATTAATATAGCAAAATAGTCATTTCTTGTCAAATAAATTATTATATCAATATGAACATAAGATCAGAAATTAAATATATGCTTTCTAATGAAGCTACGACAATGAAAGCAATGTCGCAACGACTATGGAAAGAAAAATGTATTAAATTAAGCTTAAATAACTTTTCAAGAAAGTTACGTAATAATACAATAAAATTTGCAGAAGTAGATGCAATTGCGGACTTGCTTGGATATGATATAAAGTTTGAAAAACGTAAGTAGTAAAAATTTTCGGTTGTTCTTTCAAGAACTTTTTAACCTGTATTCTACTCAACAATTATTACACCCAAAAACTATACCAGCTATTATAAATTTTGTAAACTTATAGATACTTAGGATTGACTTTTTGTGGTCTATAGCCTACAATATAAATAGGTGATATTTTATGACAGAAAATGAGCACTTAAAGCAAATTATATATTATAAAACTGTTGACGGACGTTGTCCTTTTGATGAATGGATAAGTACATTAGACAACAAGAACAAGTCAATTATTGATAATAGAATAGAACGTTTAATGGATGGTCTATATGGCGATCACCGGAAATTATCTAATAGTTTATTATCAGAATTAAGATTTTTTGTTGGTAAAGGCTATAGAATTTATTACAAAGATCTTACAAATGTTGTAATAATAATTATTGCAGGAAGTGATAAAGGTAACCAAAACAGGATTATTAAACAAGCAGAAAAATATCTCAAAGACTTTATTGAAAGGAATTCAAAATGACAGATTTTGCAGAAGAATTTAATTTAGATATGGAAAAAGTTATGGCTAACACACTTAGCCATGAAGATTATATGAATAAAAAACTACAGGATAAAGATTATCAGAGAATTTATCTTGAAACTTCCCTTGAAGAATTTGCAAAAGATGGAAATATAAATGCATTTATTCGTTCTTTACAACATGTAGTAAAAGCTCGTGGTCGAGGTGCAATTTCTGCATTGGCAAGAGATTTGGACATGGATAGAAGTAACTTGTCGGATATTCTTAACGGAAAAGTACAGCCAAAAATTAGTACAACATTAAAATTATTAAACGGTTTAGGATATAAAATTGAGTTAAAATCTGCATAATTGCATTATAATGTTTGTTATCAAGCAATTAAATTCGGCATTAAAAAAGCCCCTTTTAAAAGGGGCTTTTTGTTTATTGATATCTGTTGTTCACTGCAAAGCTGTTAGATGTTGTCATTTTGGTAAGCACTTCTATTGCTTTTTTCAGTTGAACATCGTCTTTGTTTTTGACGTTTTCTTCTGTTAATTCAACAACAATGTCAGGTGTAATCCCTTTTTTGTTGATATCTGTTCCGTTTGGAGTCAGATATTTTTGGATTGTAATATTGATACCTGCATCGTAAGGCAGTTTGTTTATTTCTTGAACAAGTCCTTTACCAAAAGACTGTTCACCGATGATAACAGCACGTCCGTTATCTTTCATTGCGCCTGAGAAAATCTCACTTGCAGAGGCTGACCCCTTGTTAATCAATACTACCACCGGTTTGTCGGTGTATGTTGTATATGATGCTTTCTGGGTTTCTTTGTAACCGTCACGGTCAACTGTACTTACAATTGTGCCGCCAGGGAGAAACATATCAGAAATGTATATTGCATTGCTTAACAGGCCGCCCGGATTTGAACGAAGGTCGATAATATAACCTTTTTTGTCTCTGGTGTTATTCAAAATTTCACCAAATTCACTCGCTGCATTCCTGCTGATGAAAGAACTCAATCTGATATAGCAGAACTCATCAGGGACTTTCATTTCTATAGGCAATTTTTGTGAAATGGATTTAATTTCTATTTCTGCACGGGTAATTGTGTATTTTTTAGGTTCCATGCCTTTGCGTTTTACAAGCAGAGTAACGGTTGTTCCTTCTTTACCGCGGATTTTGTCAGCCGCTTTGTCAACAGTAATACCTTTTGTGCTTTCACCGTTAATTTCAAGGATTTCATCATCAGCAAGCAAACCTGCTTTTTCAGCCGGAGTATCTTCAATCGGCGCTATTACCATTAATTTGCCGTCTTTAACTCCGATTTGAATACCGATACCTTTAAGTGAACCTTTGATTGAATTTGTTTCTTCTGCAAATTCTTTCGGATCCATAAATTTGGTATACGGGTCATTCAAACTTGCAACCATTGTGTTAATCGCTACATAAGCATCTTCGTTACTCATAATTACATTGTCATATTTGTGACGCCATTTGCTCCAATCCTGAGCATTATTTGTCTGGTCTACAAATTTGGTGTTAATCAGACGCCAAACTTGATCATACAATTCCACTGGCGTGTAGGCAAATACATTGTTCCTTATTACGCATCCGAATAACAGGACAAAAATGCCTAGTGATAAAATGCTTTTTCTCATAAAGTTTCTCATATTTCAGTAGTTCCTCCAAAAACTCTTAATTCCTACCAACTGTTGTACAACTTACAAAGTATAAGATGTTTTTTTGTGAAAAAAGTTTCCGTGAATATTTTTGGTATTAAAAGTTTTCTGTTTATATTGTAGCACAATATTTAAAAATTTGGTATTGTTTTCACAAAAAATCAATGACCACAATTTGCGGCGGACAGTTGAAGCGCATTGCAAGAATACTTGTTCCGAGCCCTCTTGAGACAAACATTTTTTTGTTGTTTTCTTCGATAAGCCCGTAAGCGTACCTGTTTCCATAAATAGATGGCACAGTAAGAGGTTTCATAAAAGGGATTACGATCTGCCCGCCGTGGAGATGACCGGCCAGAACAAGGGTTATATCTTGCGGCAAATCAGGGAAGGTATCGGGCGAATGAGTCAGTACTATACGCGGCTGATGCGTGTTTTGTAATGCTTTTTCAATATCAGCATGCCCTGTTTGGATATCGTCAAGCCCGGCGATGTATAACTCGCCGATTTTAATATTTTCGTTATCCAAAATTTTTATGCCATTTGCAGCGAGGGCTTGAATAACTTCTTCTTTTCCCTGCCAGCCGTCGTGGTTGCCGATTATACCAATTGTCGGTGCACTTATATTCCCGAGTTCACGTGCAATATCCTGTATTGGCATTGAGCGGCCTTTCCTGTGTCCGTTCACATAATCCCCGCCCAAAAGTACAATATCCGGATTTTGTTTGTTAATTCTTTTAACAAGTTTTTTTAATCGTGCCATTTCATAAGGTTTGATATGTAAATCTGTAGCAAACACAATACGCTTGCCTTTTAATTCATCGCATTTGAGCGACAGATGTTTTACAGTCAGAATATTGGGTTCAATCAAAAGAGCCCAGATAAATAAAATTATAATACCTGTTAAAATATAATTATAATTCATATATTAATGATAACATAGATTTAAATATTATGTAAAGAATTGTAACTTATAGATATAAATAGTTAAATGTATTAAAGTAAAGTCTTTATTATTCCGTATATATAGTTATCAATGTAGAACCGGAAAAATTTTATGGGATTATCAGCATCACAGGCCAGATTATTAAGCATCACAGCCCGTTTGACGCAAAATGAGACAAGATCTCAATTAATAACAAATGCAAAATTACGACTTGCGGACAAATCAGGCGAGGCGAGTCGGGAATATATGGATGCATTAGATGCGACTAAATTTACTTATATGAATTATGATTCTACCGGTATACGTGATACTCAGGCGTTTACATTTGGGGCCGTGACACAATTTAGTGATATCAAGCATCAGTATGGATTTATAGACTCAGTTGGACGTATTCTTGTTTCTGCGGAGGATGCTAAAAATTATGAAAATAGTGCGACATTACCTGATTTTCTTGCTTGTTATGATATAGGTGATACCAATAATCCGGAAAGAGATATTGAATTAGATAAGATTTATGGTGAGGAATTCGGGCAATGGTATGATGATAATAATCCCCATAATTGGCTTGATCGAGTTACTGGAGCTACTGATGGTATTATTGATGATGTTGTAACAAATGCCGGTTCTCTTAACCCTACTTTTAATTCTGATATTATTGAAGATGAAGCTGCATATGAACAGTGGAAAGAAAACCTTGTCAATGCAGTTGATAGTATCAAAAATGAAGATAATAAATCCGATGGGCTTTATAATACCTGGCTTGATGAAATAAAAGATGTACCGGATTACATTGAAAAGCCAATTGCTCCTAATGCAACCCCGCCGACACCTCCTACACCGCCTGATCCTGATGATTTTCAGGTACTTGATGACTTTGTACAATATGTTGTCGACGGTCAATGTTATGGATATGCAGAACAGGGTAAAAACTGTTATATGCACGTTTTATCCGACTTATTAGGTCCTGGGGAGCATATAACCTCAAGCGGTCAGAGATTCACGGTAATACAATCTTCTGACTGGGATTGGAATACATGTCACGTTGGCGCAAATGGTCACACCTATGGCGGACAAATTGATGCAGTTAGAGATATTATTAACAGAACAACCTGTCAAGATGATCCTAACAAAACAATTTATCAAAAAATAGTTGACTTTTTGTGGGATACGCACGGTGATTATGATGGTTCGGCAACTGGCGGCGATGCATCACAGGCAAATTTAGATAAATTTTTCGAGATAATTCATGTTGACCTTGCTGCAGCTAAAGATTCTACGGCATGGGATGATGCAGTTGCTGACTATAATGAAAAGTATCAGGAATATCTGGAACAACTGGATATTTACAATCAAAAAATGCAGGAGTATAAAGATGCACTTAAACAATGGGAAACAGAGTTTATCGGCCAGTTGGAAACCTGGAATAATAATGTAAATATGGCGCATAACAATTATCA
>CALUUH010000020.1 GCA_944323875.1 Candidatus Gastranaerophilales bacterium | reverse complement strand
TTTCAATTGATTCGTTTTCGCCAACTTTAACTTCTGCCATTTATATTTCACCACCTTAAAAACTTGTAGTACATTGTATGATAATATTATAACAGAAAAAGAAAAATATTTCAAGTCCTTATATCAAGTATGTTACCACATTACAGATATTTTAACCGGTGTAAAAAAATATAAATTAGAAAATATATTTTAACAAAATTTAAAATTTCGCGTCAAGGGGTAGAAATACATGAGAAAAAATGTTATACTACAAATGTAGTGCTAATTGTGTTCGGTATAAATTGAGGTAGAAAGGATTTACATAATTATAAATATTTTTGTAATGTCAAAAGCATTATAGTGTTTTGCCGTCCAAACGACGTATTGTTTTTTGACAGTGTTAGGGTAAAATGTTTTAAGGAATGTTAAACATTCCAAAACTTCGCGCAAGAAATAGTTGTTAGAAGTTTTAAGAACATGTGTAAGTAGGTGGAAAATAGTTTTGAACAAAAATAATCAGGAAATAGAAACTAAAAATACTGTGAAACAGCGGCAAACAGCCCCTATTCGCAGAAAAAGCGCCACGGATCCTATAAAAAGGAATATTCCGGGCATGCCTGCTTCTGAAATAAATATGTCCTCTGCTATTGAGCAGGAGGCGAATAATATTGTTGCGCGGATAAATAATTTTAATGTAAAAAATCAAAACCGTTTATACGGCGGATTTATGACTGATCCGCGTATTCATACAAATAATACATCCGTTGATTATATGGAGTTAATCACGGAATTTGGCAAGGCTTTGAATGATAAAAGCACGGTTCATGATATGTTTGCAGCTGTTCATAATGTCTTTTTAGAAAAATTGAACAATGTATATACTGCATTCGGCGTTTTTCATGAAAAATCAAAATGTATAAATTTAAAATTATTCAACCATGCAGGCAGCCCGTATTCATCCAAAGTATTTTTATCAGATGACAAAAACCCTGTTGTACAGTGTTTTACATCTGTTGCGCCTGTTATTCAGCCTGATAATAAATTTTTGAATATCCCCTACTTATCAAATTCTTCAGCACTGTTAATACCGTTAATCTCTCTAAATCGTTGCAAAGGTGTTATGATTATCGGAAAGGATGATGTTGAATCTCACATAGGTTTGTTTTCATTTTTATCAAACTATTGTGCAATGTTTATGGATAATGTTGAATTGCGTGAAATGGCCGGAAAGTATGCTAATACCGATAATTTAACAGGTTTGTACACGCACCGCGGTTTTCAGGAGTTACTTACATCTGAACTTCAGCGCGCAGAAGCGGACAATACCAAACTCTCTATTATTATGTTTGACGTAAACAACATTTCAAAAATCAATAGAGAGTTAGGGCATGCCAAAGGTGATGAAATAATAAAGCTGCTTGCGGAAAAGATTAAGCAAAATATAAGAAGTAATGACAAAGCAGGCCGTTACGGCGGTGATGAAATTGCTGTAATCTTACCAGATACAAATACTGCTGATGCCAAGTATCTGGCTGAATATATAACTTACACATTATCTTGCTGCTTTGTTGATGATGTAGGACCTGTTAAGGTCTCTGTAGGTATTTCAACATATCCTGATTGTACAAAGGATCAGGAAAAACTGCTTATTCTTGCAGAGCAGGCAATGTATATTTCTCAGGCCAAAGGCTATAAAGAAGGTATGTCCGCAATTATCAGTTCTTCTGATTTTAATTTCTGGGATGATGCCGCACTTAATTCTTTTGCGGAAGTTATTGCAAAACGTCATTCACAGTTAGGTATAAATTTTGAAGATGAACTTGTTCATAAATTCAACAATGAACAAATTGTTTCGCAAAACCACCTTATGGAAATGGTTACTTCACTTGCAGGGGCTATTGATGCCAAAGATCCGTATACTAAGGGCCACTCTACTTCAGTATCAAGATATTCAGAGGCGCTTGCGCGTGCAATAAATCTTCCGGAAGAAGAAGTCCAACGCATCAAACTCGGGGCACTGCTCCATGATGTCGGCAAAATCGGTATACCTGAAAATGTCTTGAAAAAGCCGTCACATCTTTCTGATGATGAATGGCAGATTATGAAGCAGCACCCGACAATCGGCGCAGAAAAAGTTCTTGCGCCTAACGAAGCATTGCATGACCTTATCCCTATGGTTAAGTATCACCATGAACATATTGACGGAAGCGGATACCCTGATAAACTAAAAGGCGAAGAAATTCCGTTATCAGCAAGAATTGTTGCTGTGGCAGATGCCTTCCATGCTTTAATAAGCGACCGTCCGTATCGTAAAGGATTGGGTGTAGAAAAAGCCTGTGAAATATTAAAAATGGGAGCAGGAACGCAATGGGACAGCGATTTAGTCCGTCATTTTATTGCTATTGCTCCGTCATTATCAACAACGATTTAGATAAAATCAGGGGCGGCATTGAAAATGCCGCCCCTGATATATTAAACTTAATTTATTTTTCTTCATCAAGTTCTTTAATATGTTTGCTTTCATTAACGTAATTTGTAAGTTGTTTAGATGCAGCTTTGTAACTGTTAACTGTAGCATTACCGCCAAGACAGCCGCCCTGACAAGCCATTACTTCAATCAAATTACCGATATCGCAAACTCCGTTTTTCGCGTATTTTTTCAAATCTCTTATAGATTGTTTATTCAATCCGTCGATAATAACCGGATGAGCCGGAATTTCTTCCGGAAGCATAGATTGAACAGCTTTTGCAACTCCGCCTGTTTGTGCGTAGTTGCGGCCTTCTGCTGACGCTTCTGTTTTGAATGAAGATTCTTCGCAAGTATCCACCTGAATGTTTAATGCGATAAACCATGCTCCGACTTCTTCATAGTTCAAAACATAGTCTACATTCGGATTTTGAAGTGCTTCGCGACGTTTTGCAACACAAGGGCTGAAAAATACGGTTATTGCATCCGGATGGTCTTTTTTAACTATTTCCGCTGTATAGTAAAGCGGTGTTTTTGTATCAGACACAAACGGCTTAATTTCAGGAAGATGTTTTGCAATAAGTTCATTGTAGCCGGCACAGCAGGAAGTTGTCATAAACTCAGCACCGTGCTCCATTCTTTCCACAAATTCAGCGGCTTCTGTTCTTGTTGTCACATCAGCACCCTGAGCAACTTCGTAAACATCGCTGAAACCTAATTTCAGTATTGCTTCGCGTAACTGTTTAGGTGTACAAGGTAATTGTCCCATAATAGCAGGAGCAAGCATTGCAACTACTTTTTTACCTGATTTAATTGCTTTTAATACATCTATAATCTGGCTTTTTTCGTGTACAGCACCGAACGGGCAGGCTGAAACGCATTTACCGCAGGAAATACATTTATCAAAATCTATTTTAGCGTGTCCGTCCTCGCCTTTTGCAATAGCGCCTACAGGGCAAGCGCTTTCACAAGGTACAATAATTTTTGTAATTGCCTGATAAGGGCAAACCTGAACACACATTCCGCAATTTTTACATTTATCAGGATCGATAACGGATTTACCGTTCTGGATGCTGATAGCGCCGAATTTACATGTATTTACACAAGGTCTTGCAACACATCCCTGACAAAGATCGGTAACATAAATGCGTGCAGGAACACAGCCTTTGCATGCTGTTGTTAAAACAGTAAGCGGATTTTCTTCAGGTTCTTTTCTGTCTAATGCATTATGCGCAAGTTCAGAAAGTAAAGTACTGTCATCTGTATCTTCAATAGAAAAACCAAGACCGGCTACTGTTCTGTCACGAAGGATTGCTCTTTCTTTGTAGATACAGCATCTGTAAGGAACTTCATGACCTTTCGGACGCATATCAAAAGGGATTAGTCTTGTATTTTCTTCAAAATTGTCGCTTAAAAAAGAGCGTATTAGTCTGACTAATATTTCACGTTTCAAATGTGATGTTTGCTTGGGGGTATTAATTGCCATTTTCATTTTTCCTTTGCTATTTTATCAGGCGGGGGAAAATCCCCGCCAATTACATATTAACTTTCTTTTAATTTGTTATCAATAGCTGTCAAAACCTTTTCTACAGTTGCTTCTTTGATAACTTCATCATCTACTTTTACATACGGAGCTTTTGAAAATTCCCAGTCTATAGAACAGAGTCCGAGACATGGAACACCTGCAACTTCAACTTTGTCGCCGTATTTGGCCGGGACTATGTCAATAAGTTCCTGTAAATTTGCAGACCCCATAACAAAACATGTTGTTCCCAAACATACTTTAACACTAATTTTTTTATCCATTTTTCTACCTTCCTAACTGAGGAACTTCCTCACATATATTGCACACTTACTTGTTTTAGATATTTATCCTGCAATACTGCAGCTATTTTTTTAACGATTGTTTTTCTAATTTCAATCTCTATAGGTAAAGCCGGATCATAATGTGCCTGATTAAGCTTTGCGCCTACCATGAAATTAATACAGTCGCTATCCAAGAAAAATTTTACCAGCTTTCCGGCCGCGTTGTCAATATCACATGTTCCGGATTCTAAATATTCAAGAGCCTTGGTTAGAGTCAGAACACCTTCTGTCACCAAATCTACGCCTTCCATATAAGAACATGCCGGCAGTTTACCTATACTTATTGTTTTTTCCATTGTAACAGGTCTGTTTAATTCTCTTGATAGAAGGTTTGCGGTTGTACCGCCGCAAATCGCTTTTTTACCTTTAAAGTTTGCAAACATCTGCGCGTATTCAGCATCTTTATTCTGGTGGAACGGAGGGCCGGTGAATACAAGAGATTCACGCGGATCTCTAAAATACATAACGCAGGCGGAAATGTCATCTTTAGGCTGACGGTTGGTTTCTATGTTAATTGCCTGCTGGACAATGTATTGTGCTAGTTCTGTACTTGAAATATCAGGATGTTCGGCAAGTTTATCTTTTATTAACACAATCAGACCTTCACGTCTTAATCCGAGTTTTAAACGTCCGCCGCCCAGTCCGGATTGAGTTACCCCGTCAGAACAAAATATCAATCGGTCGCCAAGCTTGAGTTTTATTCTATACACTTTCATTTGCCGGTTTTTGAAGGTTTTTGATTTAATTATTTCACAATCAGGCTTCATAACTTCGTTGTTCCTAATCCAGATAAATTGCGGATTACCTTCTTCAACGATTTTGACATCACCTTCATCATTGCAGTCTACGGCAGAAAATGTTGAGTAGCTGATATGACGCACTTTACATACAGGAAGTGAGTTCATAATGATTTTTGCAGCTTTTTTGATTGAAATTTGTTCATTTTCTATAAATCTTAAAAGCATGGTCGCTGTCATACAGGACAAAATATTTGCTTTTATACCGCTGCCTAGTCCGTCGGACAGAACAGCAATAAGCCGGCCTTCATCCGGATATCTTTTGGAGATAAAATAATCTCCGTAAGCATTCTGGTTATATTTTTTTACCTGACAACTGTCAATATCAATAAACACTATTGCTGTTCCTTATTTGTTTCATCTTCATCATCGTCATTGTCATCATAATCATTGGCGATGGAGCTTAAAAGCGTTTCTGTTTCGACCATGTGTTCTCCGAGCAGACAGGCTATTTCCTGAACAATAGAGATATTTTTGGAAATAACTTCATGTGCCTTCTGTGCAATTTTTTCGCGTGTGTATTCTGTCTGGGTGACATCGGTAATGACAGCCCCCACAATTTCATTCGGCTCAATCGTAAAGGCATTTATATCATATAATTTGTTGTTAACAGAATATCTTTCTTTATGTAAATCTTTACCTGATTTCAGAATTGTTCTGAAAATATCGGCAAAATCAACAATTCTTTCAATTGCAGCCCCGACAAGCCCGTCCGGTCTTGCCTTAAATATTTCGTACATATCGCCGGTAAACATTTTCATAAACGCGTCATTAGCTTCAATAATATTCATTTCGTTGTCAACCATAACAATGGCCGCCGGCATGCAGCGAACCATTGCCGCTGCTTTACGCATGGCGATTTTTCTCATATAAGATGTACACATTGCCGTTTCTGCATCTCCGTCAAGAAGTGCTTTTGCCAGATCACGGCAGGTTGCATAACCGCATCCGCCGCAATTGAGTTCGTCATCAACAGAGTGTTTACCGATTTTTTTCAAAGCTTTTAAAATTTCTTCCAGTGAATGTTGTGATTGAACGACTTTTTTAGGCTGAATAGCATATTCAACAACGGTAGCCGGCTTTTTCGGTATAAATTCCCGTTCTTTTATATTAGAAAGTATATCTGATACAATACTCAAGCCCGGTTTGCGTGTAGAGTTGCACGGGCCGGCAATACAACCGCCTTCACAGGAAAGCGCTTCTATAAAGATAGTTTTTTGAATATTTTCCGGTTTTAACTCGTCTATTGCACGGCTAAATTCATAAATTCCCGAAATATTAATAAGTTGGATATCTTTTCTGACACCGATTTTTTTAATAGTTTCATTCATTCCGCCGTCTATCGGATATAAAGCGCCTTCATAGGCATTAGACGGAACAAATTTGGCATTTGCAGCAATATCTACAGCAGAGATGTCAGGAATCATATCATTAATCCAGATTTTTAATTCCTCAAATGTCAGAGCAACATCTATCAAATCAGAATAATCAGCTTCATTTTTTTTACCGATACAAGGCCCTATAAAAACAATACCAATATCGTCGCCATAACGTTCTTTTAACATCTTGGCGTGAGTCATTGCAGGAGAGCCGATGTGAGTTATGCAATCTACAAATTCAGGATGATACAATCTTATGTAGTCAACGATTACAGGGCAGGCGCTTGAGATAAACAAACCTTTTCCAGCATTATTCAATATTTCTGCTGTTTTGATTGAAACTTCCTGAGCCCCGAGAGCGGTTTCTGATATTTCTTTAAACCCGAGACGTTTCAAAATGGATATCATTTTTTCTGAATTGTATTCAAAGACTCCGCTCCATGAAGGTGCGAGCGAAACAAACACTTCTTTTTTAGAGTTAAGCAAATTTTTAGCACGATCAATATCAACTCTGACGCGTTTTGCGTTAGCCGGACAGGTAATGACACAGTTGCCACAGGCAATACATTTTTCCGGTATTACGGAGGCATGTCCGTTTTCTATCTTAATTGCTTTAACCGGACAACTTCTTATGCATTTATAGCAGTCGTGGCATTCATTTGACAGAGTATAGACTGCGTGTTGTTTATCCATTTTCAAAACTCCTATCTATCTGTGAACTGTGAACGGTGAACCGTGAACTGTGCTTTACTGTATTTATCTGTGAACTGTGAACGGCAAATGGTGCTTTTCTATTGAGTTGTTTTTGTCCAATTAGACCGACTCATTTATTATAACAACTGTTCACAGTTTACAGTTCACTGTTCACTGCTAAGTATCTTCTCGATTTTTGCTTCGTCAACGTTATTATACTCAACCCCGTTAACAATAATATTAGGGCCTTTGGCGCACTTGCCTTCACACAAAGAACCGGCAAGATTAATTTCTGCTTCCAGATCATGTTCCTGAATATAGCTTTCAAGAAATGCGAGATTTTTTTCGTTTCCGCGGGCAAAACAAGAACTGCCCATGCACACTGTTATATTTAATTTTGCCATAATATCCTCTTTTAATAGATATATTACATGCAGTAATATATCAAAAATTTAATATAAAAACAACTATTTTCTTCTAAATTCATCAATAGTTCTGTTCAAAATTTCAATTTGCCGCGAACTCAAATCCGTCACGTCTATAAATTGCCTTTTGTCCACTCCCAGTAAATAATCTGTTGAAACATTAAATGTATATGCAAGTTTTATCAATATATCAAGCGACGGAAATTTATTCCCTGATTCATAGGAACTTATTATAGATTTTGAGACCCAGAGACGTTTTGCAAGTTGCTCCTGCGTTAACTCCTTTTGTTTTCGTAGTTGTTTAATCCTGCTTCCAAATTCAAGCATACACACTCCTATTTACTACCGGTAAACTTAGATTATCTTATATTAGTTTACTTATGGTAATAATAAAGTATACTAATGGTTGACAATAGGCGCTAAATTTGTTTTAATGAGGTAAGCAGAGGAGAATTCACTATGTTAAAACACTTTCAATTATTCAAACTACAATCAGTCAATACCGCTTTTACACTTGCTGAAGTATTAATAACACTGGCGATTATTGGAATAGTTGCCGCAGTAACAATTCCTTCATTAACCCAGAAATATGAAGAGAAACAATATCTAATTAAATTAAAAAAAACATACACCGTATTAAATCAAGCATTTCTGTTTGCCAAAGGAGAGTATGGAGAGCTTGATTACTGGGGACTCACAACAACACTATCTGGCGAAACAAATGAAGATGGTGAACTTTATGAGGATTATTCAGGAATGAACAGAGTCACTGCAATTTTTAAACAATATTTACAGGCCGAATACGTTGACTTTGATAAAATACCTGTTGTCAAATCGTTGGATGGTACAATAAATCAAGGCGGCAGCTATACTCCGGCAACCACGGAAACACGCAAAAACGGTTTACGTTTAAATGACGGCACTATTGTTCAATTTGGACATATTCCTTCAATGACAAGATGTTTAGGTGATGAAAATTATTGTGGCGATATAATTGTATTTTTGCCAAATACTAAAAACAACTTTACACAAGGAAAAAATCACTTTTTCTTTTACTTGAGCCCTGATGGTGTAAAACCCATGGGGAGCAGAGAAGGTACAGCGTATCCTTTTGAAACTTACTGTAATTTGTCAAGAACAGATAGATCGAACGGTCGTGGATGTACTGCCTGGGCACTTGAAAATGATAACATGGCTTATTTACATTGCACAGGTCTTGTCTGGGGTGGCAAAACAAAATGTGATTAGATTATATATTACCCTAAAATTCTTGAATAAATTTCATTGATATTTTTCAGAAATTCTTCTTTGTTAAATATTTCGTCTATTTCAAGAGGTGTAAGTAATTTTGTTACTTCAAAATCATTAATAAGATTTTCTCTGAAATTTCCGTCGTGTTCAAATGCATTCAGCGCATTCCGTTGAACGATTTTGTATGCTTCTTCTCTGGTTAAGCCTTTTTCAACCAGTTTTAGAAGAACTTTTTGCGAGAATACAATTCCGCCGAATTTGTCGGTATTTTTGAGCATATTTTTTTCATGAACAACCAGATTTTTGACAATGTTATCAAAACGGTTAAGCATAAAATCTACGAGCGTAAGACTGTCCGGAAAAATAATTCTTTCAGCCGAACTGTGTGAAATATCGCGTTCATGCCAGAGCGGAATATTTTCCAGTGCGACAATTGAATTTGCTCTGACAACTCTTGCAAGTCCGCATAAATTTTCGCTCAACACAGGATTTTTTTTGTGCGGCATTGCTGACGAACCTTTTTGATTTTTGCCAAACCCCTCTTCCACTTCCAAAACTTCTGTTCGCTGCAGGTGACGTATTTCTGTTGCAAATTGCTCCAGAACACTCGCTATAAGTGCAAGTGACTGCATAAAATACGCGTGATAGTCGCGGGCAATGATTTGTGTAGAAATTTTTGCCGGCATAAGCCCGAGGTTGGTACACGTTATTTTTTCAATATCCGGTGAAATATTGCTGTAGGTGCCGACAGGCCCTGAAATTTGTCCGACAGCAATTTGATCCAGCGCATGTATGAAGTTTGCACGCTGACGTTCCATAATATCTATCCAGTTGCAAATCTTTACGCCGAATGTCATAATTTCTGCATGTACACCATGAGAACGCCCTATGCAGACAGTGTTTCTGTGTTTATTGGCAAGATCCTTTAATGATTGGATAACGTTATCAAGATCTTCTACAATTATTTTTCCGCTGTCTTTTATCTGGAGCGCAAAAGCCGTATCTATCACATCAGAACTTGTCATCCCGACATGCATATATTTTGCATATTTGCCCAAATTCTCATTAACATTTGTCAAAAATGCAATGACATCATGATGCACTTCGGCTTCAATTTCATCAATTCTTTTTACATCAAACTTTGCTAGTTTTTTTAGTTCTTCGATATCTTCTTTCGGAAAATCACCGTGTTCCGCGTATGCTTCTGCAACAGCAATTTCTACATCAAGGTAGTATTGGAATTTGGAATTAAGCTCCCAAATCTTTTTCATTTCTTCGCGTGAATATCTGTCTATCATAGTTGTATTATATCATAAAAAATAAAAGGCAATTTTGAAATATAAAAATCAGAATACGGATTTTTCCTGCATAGGAGAAAACAATTCATTAAAAATCTCCTGTATTTCAGCGGAAATATCTTCTTGGCCTTTTAAATTTTCTTTTACCATTGCGGCAAAATCAGCTTTTTTAAATTCGTGCAGACCGCGATGCCTGAAATATGCTTCAAGAAATTCAACACGTGACCCGTTAATTTCAATTTCTGACGCCGGTGCAAGTGAAATATTTCTGGTTGCATAATCAAGAGTTCTTTTTACAAGCGAATCCGGCAAAATATCTTCAAATTCACCGCAATGGAGAATATGAACTCTGTCGGTCTCGCGCAATTTAGGTTTTATTTCTTCTAAATTTTGCTGCGCATCGCTATCAAGCAAAACAAATACCGGCAGTTTACAAGTTTGCGAAAGCCTGTAAAAATATTTCACAACCTGATTTTTGCCGCCTGCAGAAATAGTATATATTCCGTTTTGGTCAAAATCCACCCCGCAAATTCCGGCAAATTCCGGCAGCAGAGTTTCTTCTGTTATACCTTCTACCAGCACAAGTTTTTCAACAGGATACAAAAGCCCCTTTTCACGACGTTCTTGTTTTATGTCCACGGCTGTTGCCAATTCCTTGAGCCATAAAAGATTTTTTGGACTTGCCGGCTCTATTAAGTCTGTTATTGCTTTATAATTTATTTTATTTTTAAGAAGTTTTTTAACCTCATCACTATTGTAAAAAACAGCATTCTCATAGTCGTATAAACGCTGATTAATCACGTAATCATCAGTCAAAGAAATTCCGTTTTGTTCAAGTGAAAAATTGATTATTCGCTCGGCCAAATCTCTAATTTTTGAATAATCCATCTCTAATATTTCAGATTTTTTATAACGCGGTTCTAAAAGATTTGAGGTTATGATATCTGAAAAAACTCTTAAATATTTTATTTCCGTTTCTTTAAACCTTGTCAGGCGGTCTGTTGAAATTAAGATTTGTTCTTTGGTCAGCGGTTTTATTTTAATTTCAGTCATCTTTTGTAACATTTTTTAACTTAAACTTCCGGTAATGGCAACTTTTTTATTTTTAGTTTTTTATTATAATTGTAGTGGAGTTATGGTAGTGTTGTATTCAGTTAACCCTATTAATCAACAATATAATTATAGCACAAGCGGAATTGCCCGTACAGGCATGGTGAAAAACACTGCTCCTGCATTCAAGGCCGCCGCTGTCAACAATGCAGCTTCTGAAAACATAAGTTCTCAAAGCTATAAAGCCACTCTCAATACTGAACTTAGAACAAAAGATGAGAAAGAAAAATACAAATATTTAACTTCACAGCTTGACAAGACGACTAAAAAAGAACTGAATAAGCTTTTAAAAACAGGTGTGCTTCTGAATAACGAGTCAAATGACAGATCTTCTGTTCTTGATAATTTGTATAAAATCTCCACAACTCCGCGTGCTCAAGGGCTGGATAATGCAGTGATATTAAAAGAGGCAATTGAAACAATTTCCAATCCGTATTTAATTACGCAGCAATTCGGTGATATTCCGCAGGAATATCAGGCCGAAGCGCTTAAACGTTATGCTGAAAAACACCCTGAATTTAACCCTTCAACTACCAATCTCATACAGCGTGGAATGGCAAACTCCAATGTTAATCTTGAACATTCAGGCACCTGTGTTGCGGCAAGTATTGAGTTCAACCTCGCTCAAAAGCACCCTGCTGAATTTGTAAGATTTGCGGAAAGTCTAAGTTCTCCAAAACTTTCTGTTCAAAAAGAAATAAAATTGAGTAATCTTGCGGACAATGTTTTAGACGCGGTCTGGCTTTTGAATGCTTTTGAAGTGCCGTTCAAAGCAGACAATTATCACACGGCTGAATTAACTTTTGCCCCTGATAAAAATGCCATACTTCGTGCTCAGATACAAAATTCTCACCGTGATCCGGGCGAGCGCTCAGTAATAGACGTATTAATGCAGTCAACGCTAATGCAGGTAGGCTCACAACAAGCCTATGATGCTTTGACTGACACACGCGGCGGTAAGTTTAACCAGAACGATAAAGGACTTATTGAATTTGAAAAAACCTTCACTGAATCTGTTGTCGAAGATAAAAATAAAATATCAATGACTTATCAGACAGTAGATGAAAATGCACGTATCACAGGTTATGAAACCGATTTTAATACAATGAAAAAACAGATAATCTCAGCACTTGCAATGGGCGAAAATGTTATTATCGGCTATACTCAGACCGATGAAACAAACAAAATCATTAACGGCCACGAAATAACAATAACAGGGGTTAAACAACAGCCAAACGGCAAACTGTTATTTATCTGCAATGATACGGACGATGACTATTCTGGATCAATAGTCTATACAGAAGATTATCTTCTCCCGAAAATTCACCACGCAGCGTTGCCGCAAAGTGTTGTTGAAAACGATGTTAATATCGTGGAAAACTGGGTAGAAGGTCTGAAATCTTACAGAGAAATGAAACGACAAGCAGCTTAATGTTACAAAACATTACATTAAGGCAAAAAAATAAATTTATAAGTGTTCATCTAACAGACAGTAACGGAACTATGAAAAATGGTAAATAATCTTCCTCCAACAAATTTACTTAACAGATATATACAAGCATCCCCGAACAAGGCTCAGACACAAAAAACGCCTCCAAAACATACCCGTGCAAGTATCTTTTATATAAATGATCTTCACGGAAAAATGACTAATATGGAGAGACTTTATGCCATTTCTAAACAGTTTGATTATTTTACCCCGTCATACGAAATGGATAAATTAAAACTTGCCTCAGGAGATATAATCTTAGGCGAAAACTATCTGGCGAATAAAGTTGCGCATAACTTTATGAATTGGTCCGGATTTAGTGCAACGGCTCTCGGAAACCACGAAATGGATGTTATTCCGACTAAAATGTCTGAATTAACAAAAGACGCAAAATATAAAATTCTCGGCGCAAATGTAACTGTTGATAAAGGCACTCCAATGGATGGCAAAATTACTAAATCATTCGTTGAAGAACACAACGGTAACAAATACGGCATTATCGGAATTGCGCCGTCAGATGTTCTTGATCGTGTTAAACACAACAAGTCGGTTGAAGAAATGCACGTAAGCGATCTTGAGTCAACGATCCAATCAGTTCAGGAAGAAATAGATAAATTCAAAGCTCAGGGGATAAATAAAGTTATATTACTTTCTCACAGCGGGTACGACAACGACAAGCGTATTGCAGCCGAAACCTCTGGCCTTGACGTCATTCTTGGCGGTCACTCACATAATATTCTGGAAAATGTAAAAGACGGTGTTAATCTTTTAACTTCAAAAGACGGAGAACCTGTTATCATTACTCAGGCCGGTAAAGACGGTGAAAAATTCGGAGTGCTTAATCTGGAATTTGACGAAAACGGGATTATAACAAAAGTTCAAAACAACCTCTCCACGACAAGAGAATTCAGACGTATTTTGCCTATCAAATATTCTGTTGAAGGCATTTTAGGCAAACCGGAAATTCTGGGAGAAATAAAGTCTGTACCTCCTGTACCTAAAAACAGGCTCATAAGTGACAATCCAAATGTCAGCATTATCGTTGATGCTATGAAAGAGGAATTTGATGCTGATATAGCACTGTTAAATTCCGGTAATATCAGAGGCAACTTTGATGTAGGAACTGTGGATTCCAGATTGATATCTGATATTACACCATTCAAAAATAAAATGGTTATAGCAAATGTATCTGAAAAAGAATTAGTAGATGCTATCAAGGTCGGTACAAAATCTTTTGTCAACAAAGGTAACAAGCCCGGTATATTCTACGTATCAGGCTTGAAATACACTGTAAATACAAACGGCGAACTTATTGATTTGAAATTTATAGACAAACAAAATGTTGAACACGAAATAGATGTAAATAATCCAAGCAGTGAGAAATTTTACAAAATAGCAATGGATGATTTTACGGCAACCGGCGGTGACGGTTACTTCTCTAAAAGAAACCCGAACTTTATAGATAAAATCTTTGATTTTGATAAAGACCAGCTGGCCTGTGATTACATCAAAAAAAGACAGAGCCCTATAGAAATTAAAGATGAAAAACGAATTACCGTGATTGATGCAAATACAGGGAAACAGGTTTAATTTTACCCGAACATGATTTGTTAGTTGTCACCCGAGTAATGATTTTGCGAACTCTATGGATTGTTCATTAATATCGCCGCCTGCTAGTTCTGCGAGTGCCTTAATCCTGTTTTCTCCTGTCAGCACGTAAACTTCCACCTGTGTTTCATTATTCTGTGACTTCCGTACGTAGAAATGTTTGTCAGCTTTAGAAGCGATAATTGCCTGATGGGTAATCAGAATTATCTGGTGGTATTTTGCAAGGTCAACAATCTCGTCCGCCACGCTCTGAGAAGCCTTACCGGAAATTCCAGTATCAATCTCGTCAAAAATAACAGTATTTATGTCGTCACTCTGTGCAAAAATTGATTTTATAGCAAGCATCACGCGGGAAATCTCACCGCCTGAGGCAACTTTTGCAAGCGGTTTCAATTCTTCCGACACATTGGTTGATATCATAAATTCCACATCATCAACACCGTCTGATGACAATTCTTTAGGTTTTATGGCTATTTCAAAACGCGCCTTAGGTAATTCCAGTTTTTCTAATTTATCCTGAACAAGTGAGGATAAAACTTTTGCGTAATTACTTCTGTTTTCGCTTATTTCGTCCGCCATTGCCGCCAATTGTTTTTCGGCTTCCGCTATCTGTGTTTCCAACTCATCAATATTTTGTGTTGAAAATTCAATTGCCGAAAGTTCTTTTGACAGGTCATCATACGTTTTAAGAACACTTTCAAGTGTTCCGCCGTATTTGCGTTTTAACTTGTCCAAAAGATACAGGCGTTCTTGAATATTGTTCAGCCTTTCTGTATCGTTATCAAGTTTTTGGCTGTAGTCGCGCAAATCACTTCCGACTTCTCTAAGATTTTCTATTGCATCTATAAGACACTGTTCTATTGGTGTAAGCTTATCATCATAAGACGCTGCTTTAGAGACATTTTGCTTGATTTTTCCAAGGGCCTCCATAATAGAGCCGTCATCACCGTTTATCGCCCAGTAGGAAGTACCTGTTAATTCTTTTAACTTCTCGGCATTTTCAAGCACTTCCAGTTCGGCCTGCAAATCTGTATCTTCCGAGTCGCTTTGAATTTCGGCCGACTCAATTTCATTTATCTGAAATTTAAGAAAATCAAGTTGTGATTCTGTTGTATCAGCGGCGGTTTTAAGCGTTTCTAGCTGATTTTTTAATTCCTGATAATGTTTGTAACATTCTTTATAGTGATTAAGCTTTTCGCCATAACAGTCTTTTGCATAGTTATCAAGCAGTATAATGTGTGATTTAGGCTGCATAAAAGAGTATGTCTGGTGTTGGGAATGAATATCCAGAAACAAATTTTTTAAGTGCCTGATAAAATCCTGATTAACAAGTGTGCCATTAACCCTTGTTCGAACATTATTCGGCGTAATTTCTTTTAAGATAACAATTTCTGTTCCGTAGTAGTCAACGCCGTTTTCTGCAAAAAATTTCTCCACATTGTGCCGTCTGTTTTCAACGGTAAGTTCAATAACGGCCTTTTCTTTGCCTGTTTTAATAACTTCTTTTGATACGCGCGGAGCAAAAACAAGATCGATAGCATTTATAAGAATACTTTTACCTGAGCCGGTTTCGCCAGTGATTACGTTTAACCCTTCGTGAAAATTGGCTGTCAGTTCATCTATTAAAATGTAATCTTTTATTCTTAGCTGCTTAATCATATTTTCAGGATATCTCAAAAAATCATTTTGAACAACAATGTTAACGTTTTAACTCAATGATAGAAAATTCACCCGGCTTGAGTTCGCCGAATTCGACGTGATTTCCGTCAAGTTTGAGCGGCTGCGGCTGATATTCTCCGTCAACAAGAACATATTCATTCTCTACCGTGTAATCACAAGGGATTTGTACGGTTTTGTTGTAAACGCTTTTGCCGTGAACAATTTCTTTGTAAGAATTTCCGTTCTCATCGGTGACGTTGACTTTTTCTGTAGGATATTTGTAGTTTGAAGTTATTAAAAAGGCTGTTTTAAGCGGCTCTTTTGTAATAATCCATGATACAAAACCGTCATCATCCTGACAGATAATTTGAGCTTCGCCGTCAGTTATTATAGGCTGAGATTTTACTAATTTATCAATTGCATTAAATTTTTCAAAGAATTGAATATTATTTTCACGCGGCATTGAAATTTCTTCACCTATAACGCTTTCGATACCTCGTTTGGTAAAGCTTTCATCACCATCTACATACAACATTGAACGCTGTGCATATTTGCCGCCGGGGAGTAATTTGTACTTAAACCATTTATATAAAGCACCGTCCTCGCCAAGCTGCCCCGGATACTGGTCTATACTGCGAAATTCACCGTCTTGATTGTTATATGTTTTTAAGATTGACAGGTAATCGGAATTTTTAAGTGCCAGATTGTAATTTGCTAAATGCTGGTTATCAGCAACGATATTTTCCGGATTTTTATCTGACTGGGAAACAATGTCGTTGCCCCAGAGAAGATCGAATTTCATATCTTCATGATATTCTTTGAGAAAATCATCCCAGAGCATGTATTCAGCGAGTGTTGCAAAATAAGGTATCTCATTTTTCATCATTTTATTCAACTCGCCTAAAACTTTTCGCGGCGCGCGGTAACTTATCGGCGTACCGTCTTTTTCCGATACTTTATCTACGATATGGTCAATATGGTCTACACGGAAACCGTCAAAGTTATAATCTTTTTGAAGAGCTTTCATTGCATTCAGAAAAAAGTCAATAACCTCTTTATTATAAGTTCCGCTCTCAAGGTTTACGAAATAATATGGGGTTTGGCAATCAAGATTTGCAAAATCCGTTACGTCCTCGCCTTTGTAATCGTAATGTTTAAATGTCGGGTATCCGCCGCATTCACTCATTTTGTCATAAACAGGAACGCCGGCCGAACACCATGCTCCGCCAGGAGCCGGCCACAAACCGGTTTTTATAAGTTCTTGTATTATATCTATATGTTTAGATATATCTTGTTCTTCAAGCTTTTTATTTGAATTTACTTCCTCAATTCTTGCCACAATCTCTTTTACACGTTTGTGTATTTTTTGCTGCAGCGGCTGTTCTAACATTTTATTTGATAATTCTTTTTTAACCTCTGCCATTTTTTCATCAAACAGATTAAACAAAGATTGATAATGTTCGCTCAAATCCCCGAGACAGCCCTGCTGTGCCTGACGATAAATGCGTTTTATTAATTCGGTATCGTCACTGTCATATTCAGGCGATAGGTCAGATGCAATTTTTTCAACGGCCTCATCTATTTTAATATTGAGTTCATTTATATCAAACCAGCGTGCGATATGCGGATTTGCAAGAACAGCTTTGGAAAATCTTCCGGTCTGCGGCAGTATATCGTAAATAACAGGGTGGCCGGCAAGCTGTGCCATTGTGATAAAAGTCTGCACCTGCTGCTTTGCGTCCATATCAGTCAGACCTTTGAGTTCCAGATCCAAAAGATTTTCGCTGACTTCTGTGCTTTTGGGAAGGTATGCACAGCCGAATTCCCTCGGATGGAACGGAATTAAATAAATCGTTGTATTAAAGATATTATTTTCCAAATTACCGGTCGGCAAAATGAGCAACTGTTTCAGCCAGTCAAAGAATTTTCCCGGTTCTTTTGAAGTGTTGCCATTTCCGAGTCCGGCCAGATTGATAAGTTTTATGTTATGTCCTTCGCGTTTAATCCAGTCTGAATTTTTGGTGTTATTTCTTGTAAAAACGCTTATTTTATCATTATCAAATACAAATTTTCCGTCTTTGAAAACATTGTTTTGCTTCCATTTTATTTGAAGTCCGAACAGAGTTTCCGCATTTGTCAACTCTTCAAGAACTTTGATATGAGGATAAGGAAGATATCCGTTTTTTTCTATAAGTTCAGAAAGTTCTTTTTTTCTCTCGTCAGAAATGCTGTCAAAATTGTATTTTTCAACAAGTTTTGAATAAATTTGGTTTAAATGTCCGCATTTGTCTGTTTTAGTTTCTTTTTTACCAAAAATAAAATTTAGCATCGCATATCCCTCAACTGTAATACTATCTCTGATAATTATTATAGCATAATCAATAATAAATGTCATAAAAATAATAATTGTATGCAATACAATAATTATAGCCATATGGGTAATGGATTAATTCTTTCAGCTATCCTTTAATATTCATGTAAGTGGGGAATAGAAATATTCCATAAAGTAAGGGGGCTTCGATGGAAGACAAAAATTCAAAAGAAATGCAGAAAGTAATCAAAATTGTTATCGTGGAGGATTTCAAGCTAACGCGCGTGGGGTTGCGTTGCGCTTTGAATGCCAATGATGACATGGAGGTAGTAGCGGAATCCGAAAATGCAATTGACGGAGTAAAATATGTAGAAAGATACAGACCTGATGTTGTATTAATGGATTTAGGACTGCCGGGCATGAACGGTATCGAGGCGATGATTAAAATTAAGGAGTTTGCACCTGAAACAAAAATTATTGCATTAACATCTCATGACAGAGCAGAAGAAGTTGTTGCGGCATTAAGTTCTGGCGCAAGTGCATATTGTCTTAAAGATATTGATCCGCAAAAACTTGCCGATGTAGTAAGAGATGTGTCAATAGGTGTATGTTGGATAGATCCAGTCGTGGCACAACTTGCTTTAAATTCTTTCCCGAAAGTTGAGAATGTAGGATTTTTACCGAACAAATCACAATCAGAAGGCCGCGTGCCTCTGACCGAAAGAGAATTTGAAGTTTTGAAACATCTTGTATCTGGCAAAAGCAATACAGAAATTGCAAAAGAATTAATTGTCAGTGTTCACACAGCAAAAGCACATGTTTGCTCTATATTGCAAAAGATGTGTGTAAACGATCGTGTACAAGCCGCAGTAAAGGCTGTAAAGGAAGGTATGGTGTAACAAAAGAGGCTCTTATGAGCCTCTTTCGTTATTTTTTGAGCATGACGTAAAAGGCGCTAAGACGTTAAGTTCATTACAAAATCAGGCAATGTTCATTTTTTCGTTGATTTACTTGTTGCAATAGTTCACTTTTTACGGATCACTATCTCTGTAACGACTTAATCACTTAATCACACATTAACAGACTTAACGTCCTAACGTCTTTATTTGCTCCTCCCTTCACTTTTCTCTTTGTTTATGGTAATAATATTTTGTTGTAATTTCCAGATCGGGAGCTTAAAAGATGATTTTAATTACCGGAGGGGCCGGATATATCGGAAGTCACACTGCTATTAATTTTCTTAACGCAGGATATGACGTTGTGATTTTTGATAATCTTGAAACAGGACATATTGAAACTATTGAAACTCTTAAACCAATCGGGCATGTAAGTTTTGAAAAAGGAGATTTGAGAAACCTTGATGATCTTGAAAAGCTTTTTTTCAAATATGATATAGAAGCCGTTGTGCATTTTGCAGCGTTTTCACTTGTCGGAGAAAGTGTTTTTAATCCGGCTAAATATTACCGCAACAACACTTACGGCACTCTTAACCTGCTTGATACAATGCTAAAGCATGATGTTAAAAAAATTGTGTTCTCCTCTACCTGTGCGACTTACGGCGAACCGGAATACACTCCGATAGATGAAAAACATCCGCAAAATCCGATTAATCCTTACGGGGCGTCCAAACTCATGGTGGAAAGAATTATGGCGGATTACGACATTGCATACGGGCTTAAATCAATCAAACTGCGTTACTTTAATGTTGCCGGATGTGATGAAAAATGCAGGGTCGGAGAATGGCACAATCCTGAAACTCACCTTATACCAAATATATTAAAATCCACATTTGGCAAAGGACAGACATTCAAAATCTTCGGCAACGATTACAACACGCCTGATGGAACATGTATCAGAGATTATGTGAATGTTGAAGATCTTGCCCGCGCGCACAGGCTTGCACTTGAGTACCTTAACAAAGAAAATAAATCCGATGTGTTTAATCTCGGTACAGAGCAGGGCGACAGTGTAAAAAATATTTTTGATGCATGCGAAAAAGTTTTAGATAAAAAAATTCCTGTTGAAATAGCGCCGCGCCGCGCAGGGGATCCTGCAAAATTATATGCAGATGCGCAAAAAGCAAAAACTCTGCTTGGCTGGCAGCCGGCTAAAACTATTGAACAGAGTATTAAAACAGCTTACGACTGGGAATGTCGTTTACAAAAATTGATCAATAAGGAGTCTGATTTATGAAAAGAATATTAATAACAGGCGGTGCAGGTTTTATCGGCAGCCATTTATGTGAAAGACTTTTAAACGAAGGTAATGACATTATCTGTTTAGATAATTTTTTCACAGGTTCTAAAGATAATATCAGACATCTTCTCTCAAACGATCATTTTGAACTTGTGCGGCATGACATTACAAAAGAATATTTTGCGGAAGTTGATCAGATATACAATCTGGCATGCCCTGCAAGCCCGCCGCATTATCAATACAATGCAATTAAAACAATAAAAACATCAGTTATGGGCTGCATTAATATGCTCGGGCTTGCCAAGCGCTGCAGAGCGACAATTTTACAGGCATCAACAAGCGAGGTTTACGGGGATCCGCAAATACATCCGCAAACAGAAACCTACTGGGGCAATGTTAACCCGATAGGTATAAGAAGCTGCTATGACGAGGGCAAACGCTGTGCAGAAACGCTTATGATGGATTACCACAGGCAGAATAATGTAGATACGAGAATTATACGTATATTTAATACTTACGGTCCGAATATGGATATGAACGACGGCCGCGTTGTTTCTAATTTTATTGTTCAGGCGCTTCAAAACCATGACATAACGATTTACGGCGACGGTTCGCAAACCCGCTCATTCTGTTATGTTTCCGACCTTGTTGACGGTATGATAAAAATGATGAACAACCCGCAAAAATTTATCGGCCCTGTTAATCTCGGCAATCCGTCAGAAAGAACTATTCTTGAATTTGCAGAGTTGATAATTGAAATGACTAACTCTAATTCTAAAATAGTTTATAAACCTTTACCGGGTGATGATCCGTGCAGAAGAAAACCTGATATAACTCTCGCTAAAAAAGAGTTAAACTGGGAGCCAAAAGTTGATATCAGAGATGGTTTGGCTCAAACAATTGAATACTTTGACAAAAAATTAAGAGGGGGAAAATAGATGAAAGTATGTGTAATCGGGACCGGATATGTCGGACTCGTTGCAGGAACATGTCTTGCGGAAATGGGCAACAATGTAATTTGTGTTGATAATGATTTGAAAAAACTTGAACAGCTTGAACAGGGTATTGTCCCGATTTATGAGCCGGGACTTGAAGAATTAATCAAAGTAAATGTAGCAGAAAAACGACTCTCTTTTACTGATAATTTGAAAGAAGCAGTCCAAAATTCTCTTGTATGCTTTATTGCAGTAGGCACTCCTCAAGGTGAGGACGGTTCTGCTGATTTAAAATACGTTTATCAGGTGGCGGAAAGTATCGGCGAAGCTCTTAACGGATACAAAGTAATAGTTGACAAATCCACTGTTCCGGTTGGCACAGCCGAAAAAGTAACCGAAATTATAAAGTCAAAAACTAATGAAGAATTTGATGTGGTTTCTAATCCGGAATTTCTTAAACAGGGTGCTGCAGTGGATGACTTTTTGAAGCCGGACAGAGTTGTCATCGGGTCTAATTCTCATCGCGCAACAGAAATTATGCAAGACTTATATTCACCGTTCCTGCGTACGGGTAACCCTGTAATAATTATGGATGTAAAATCTGCTGAGATGACTAAATATGCGGCTAACTCATTTCTTGCAGTCAAAATATCTTATGCTAATGAAATAGCTAATATTTGTGAAAAAGTCGGAGCAAATGCTGAAATGGTAAGAATTGGCATGTGTTCAGACAAACGCATCGGTTCACAATTTTTATTCCCGGGATTAGGATATGGCGGAAGCTGTTTCCCTAAAGATGTAAAAGCATTATTAAAAACCGCAAAAGACAACGGATGCGACTACCAACTTTTGCAAGCGGCAGATGATGTTAACAAAAGACAGCGGCAAATATTTATACAAAAAATTCTCAAAAGATTTGGTGAAGATTTATCCGGCATGACTTTTGCTATATGGGGGCTTGCATTCAAACCCAAAACAAATGACATGCGCGAAGCGCCTGCTATTACAATTATAAATGCACTGCTGGAACATGGAGCAAAAATTCAGGCTTATGATCCAAAAGCTTTTGAATGCGCAAAATTCTATTTCAAAGATAAAATAATTTACTCAAAATCAGCGTATGAGGCTTTAACAGATGCAGACTGCATGCTGCTTCTGACTGAATGGAACGAGTTCAGACGTCCGGATTTTGATAAAATAAATGAGTTATTGAAACAACCAATAATATTTGACGGCCGTAATCAATACAATGCAGAAAGACTTAAACAGCGCGGATTTGAATACTATTGTGTCGGCCGATAAGAAGTAGTTACAAATATTAATAATATATTTTATCAATACCTGTTTATAGTATATTAAAAATATAGTTAAAATTATTAATACATTTCCCACAAGAGGGGTTAGAAAAATAATGGCAGTTTTATGGAAAAAAGAAATAGATAAGGTGATTGATAGCGGTTATTTGAATAATAATATATCAATAACAGATGCTCTTATCGAAAATTTCTATAAAGAAGTTATGAAACCGGAGGACAGAAAACTTCTGGAATTGTTTTTCACGCCAAACCCTACTCAGGAAGAATTAAATAATTTACTTAAAATTTGGGATATTGAAGTAAAAGGCGGCGCAAAAGCTTTAATGCTCGCATACTTTATGAAGCAGCACCCGAATTTAAAATTCTCAGACTATGAAGGTCCGCGTTTAAAAGGTTTGTTAAAATATTTCAGATTTCACAATCTGAAAATTATTTCACACTATAGCAAAATAGGCCGAGCACTTAATGAAAACGGAATAACACCGATGATATTAAAGGGCGGCGCAATGAAATATCTTCGCCCTGATTTGCCGCGCGTAATGGGCGACATTGATGCTCTGGTTAAAGATGAAGAATTTGCCAAAGCTGTAAAAATTGTTCTTGATACCGGTGAATATGAATATGACAAAATGTATGATCATTCCGTTGATTTCCACGAAATAGGACAGGAAGCCGGTGCGCTTGATTTGCATAAGTATATTGAAATGGACTCTAAAATGGGGCCTAAGCTTGCAAAATTATTGTACAAGCGTGCCAGAAAAGCAAACATTTTCGGGGTTCAATCACTCATTCCGTCAAATGAAGATTTATTGTTTATCACTCTGATAAATCTTGCAAGAAATTTAAAAGAAAATACCAGCAAAGCAGGTCTTTTATATGCGCTCTTTGACTGCGATTTTCTTATGAACAGCAAACCTGATTTTGACTGGAATATCGTAATCAGCAATGCTAAAGCAATTAATATGGAAATACAGATGAATTTTGCACTTAAATTCATCAACAAAATCAGTCCGAATATTTTGCCTAAAAATATTCAAAACAACATAATTTTTGAAGAAGAAACTTCAAATTATTCAATCGAAATCATGTATGACAGATTTTATCTGAACGATTTAAGAACAAAATGCAGACCGATGAAAGTCAGCGATTTACTGAAAAATCCGTCAGAAATTTCTGAGTATCTGAAATTAAAACCGGCATATTTTACGCTAAAACTTTTACGCGGCCACCCGCATCTGATAAAATTCTTAATCAAAGATTTGAAAGAACGTGATTACGGCATAACCTGTTTAAACTAAAGAGGCATTGATGAATTATAAAGATTTAACAAAAAATGAAATAAGAGAGTGTTTTAATAATGTTGATAAATATTTATCGACATTAGAACAAAAGTTTGTAAAATATGTTGATCTTGGCTGCAAGGTTGTTCGTCTAATCGGATATAGTGAAGAATTTTTGCCGCATATTGAAAAACAGCTTACGTTTGTCTTGAGAGATAATGCGCCAAAATATGATGCAACGCTTATTCTCTGGAAAGAAGCTAATGCATTTGAATTCGGGAAAAATCTTTTGCCCAAATTCAATCCCAAATTCAATATGAGATTAAGAATTGATTTGCTTTACTCTAAAAAGACGATCTGGGATATCCGTGTAATTGATGAAAGCATTTCCAAGGTTAAACCAATCATTGACGTAAAATCAGAGGCAGGATTTTTCATCGGAAATGATTACGAAAACAATACATATTATTACGGAGTTGGCAATCTTGAGCCAGAGGAATTTATCAAAGAAGGCCATTTATTTGTTCAATTCTTTAACAACATTTTAAAAACAGAGACATCAAATCTTGCGCACGGTGCTGTTATCGGGCTTAACGGCGACGGAATATTGATGTGTGCACGCGGACAACGCGGCAAGTCAACCCTTGCGGTGCTTTCAATGATGAAAGGTTTTGAATATGTTTCTGATGACTATTTAATTTTGCACAAAAACGGCAAAGAACTTTTATCAAGTCCGATTTATTCAATAATTACGTTGTCACCGAAAATGTACAACGAACTGTATGATTATTTAGGCGACTCAAGATTCGTTTCAAACAATGCAAGAAAAGATAAATATGTGTTTAATATTGCAAACTTCCACGACGAATTCAGAATGAATTATCCGATAAAAATTGCGATATTTCCGGAGATTGTGACAGACGAAAAACCAAGTATCAGACCTTGTACAAGTGCTGAAAAAGGACGAGCAATGGTACATCTTATTCAATCAACCTTATGCCAGACAAATGATCTTTGCGAAAATTGGACTGTAAAAAAGATGATGAATATGATAAAGGATCTGCCATTTTATAAGTTCAATCTATGCCACAATATTGATGCAAATACCGAATTTTTGAGAGATTTCATGAACAATCTCGACAAAGAGGAAAATAAAATTATTGAAGCTGATAAAATTGCGATAGATATAACATTTGATCTTGCAAATATTCTGAACACAGAAACCGGAATTATATATTCTATGAATGAATTTGCAACGAATCTTTATGAAAATTTACTCAATGGAGTTTCAAGTGAAAATATCGCCGCGGCTCTAAAAGTATTTGAAGATAAAAATGAAAATATTCAAAAAGAACTTCATCTGTTTATGAATGCATTAGAGGCTAAAGGAATATTTACCCAATCGGGTAATTCTGATAAATTACCTTGTATAAATGCTGATTTTGCAGTAAAAAATAATTATAAATTATCTTTTGTTGAACATGCAGAAGAACAACACAGACAATTAATAAAAGAAGAAATAAAGGAGAAAGAACATGAACTATGTATTAAATGATTCAAAAATGTTTGCGGATGTAACAGACGGCATTGCAATCATCATTAACTCAGAAACCGGTATATATTACGGCTTAAACGGTTTAGGAACAGCAGTTTACGAAAACCTGATGAACGGTGCATCTTCAGAAAAAGTACTGGCAGCATTAAAATCTTGTAACGGGGCACCTGCAGATGTTGAAGCAAGATTAACAAAATTCATCGACACAATGGTTGGATATGAACTGATTATGGAAGGTGCAGCATCAGATGCAGACGCGAATATAGATGCGAACATTGCGGCAGAAGATGAATTTGAAATGGATGTAAACGAATACAATGATGCGCAAGAATTGCTTCTTGCAGATCCGATCCACGAAATAAAAGAAGAAACCGGCTGGACACCGGAAAAAGAATCAATAGGTTACTCAAAAGAAGAAACCGCAGAACGTGAAGCTAAAATGGAAGTGTAGAGTCTAATAAATGCCTAAAGTATCTGTTATTATACCTGTATATAACACAGAAAAATATCTTGAGAAATGTCTTGACAGTGTTTGCAACCAGACACTGTCTGACATTGAAATTATTTGCATAAATGATGCATCTACTGATAATTCTCTTGAGGTATTAAAGCAGTATGCGGCAACGGATAACAGAATAAAGGTTATCAGCTTTGAAGAAAATAAAGGGGCAGCCGCTGCAAGAAATGCCGGTATAGAAATAGCAACAGGTGAATATATCGGTTTTGTTGATTCTGATGACTACCCTGATTTGGATTTCTACGAAAAATTGTACCAAAAGGCAATTGAAACCGGCGCGGATGCTGCTAAAGGCAATTATAAGAATGCTGACAACAGTTATGTTGATAAACTTTTGAATGATAAGATAAAAGAAGATAAAAATAATTTTGCCTACTCATATTGCAGCGCCATTTTTAAGCGTGAAATTATAAGTAAAAACAATATCCGTTTTCCGAATTTATCAGATATGGAAGATCCCGTATTTACAGTACAATTTGCACTTCTTGCAAACAAAGTTGAAATTGTCGATACGTATATAAATATCAGAACACGCGAAAACTCTATTACCTCCGGTTATCCTGAACTTCCTCAAATTAAAGATAAATTTGAGGGGTTAAGTATGATTCAGAAACTTTTAAACACCGCAAATATATCTTCCAAATCTTATTGCTATGTTTTAGGTTTTTGGTTTATAAATGTTATACAGGATTCATTAAGGAATACTCTATCCTCTACAGGAGATTTAGTTAAACTGAAGGGAATAAATTTTTTCCAACAAATCAAATATAAAGAAGAATTTAAACAATATGTTAAAAACATTGCCCCTTCAATCTATAAACTATTTCTAACATCTAGTACTCCTACTTATGCTTTTGATATAGAACGATTAAAGGATTTAATTGACAATCATGATATTATATCCTTTGATATATTTGATACTCTTTTATTACGCCCTTTTTTGCAGCCTACCGATTTATTTGCCTATCTTGGGCTACAAAAGCAAATGTCGCAATTTGCTGAATACAGACAGTTTGAAGAAAAAATGGCCAGAGTAAGAGTCAAACTAAAACATAAAGATTATGAAGATGTAACTTTTGATGAAATATATGCAGGGCAGTTAAATAAATTATATCCACACTTTAAAGAATTAGAATTAAAAATCGAAGCTGAAACTTTGACGCAAAATAAGGAAATATACGAAGCATACAAATATGCCCTTGATAAGAAGAAAACGATTATTATAACTTCGGATATGTATTTAAGCAAAGATTTTTTGATAAAAGTTTTGTCAGCCAATGGTTATGACAATTACTTTAAAATATATGTTTCTTCAGAAATCAGAAAAACGAAATCGACAGGAAATCTATATAAGTATATAATTAATGACTTAGCAGTGCCTGCAGGAAAAATATTGCATATAGGTGACAATTATCAGTCTGACATAGTTAATGCAAACAAAGCGGGAATTGACACTTTTTATTACCAGATTTTACGTGATCGCTACTTAAACAGTGTTACAAATGAAAAAAACAGAATATTCTGGCAAACAAATAAAGATAAAACTTTTAATACTGTAATCAGTTTGCAAGTTTTTAATGATGTCAATCCTAAAAACGTAAACTACTGGTATAAATTGGGTTATCAGTATGGTGGCCCGTTAGTTTTAGCATTCATGCAAACAATAATAGATATTGCTAAAATACGAGAATTAACAGACTTATTTTTTGTCGCTCGGGATGGATATATACTAAACAAAATCTATCCTTTATTGAAAGGTAATTGTAAAGCCAAAAATCATTATATTTATGCTCAAAGGCAGTTAAGTAGGCTATGCTTGCAAGAAAATACTGAATATAACGAATTTTCAGCAAATGAATACAAAAAGTATATTGACTCTGTATCACTTTTGGGAAATAAAATAGGACTTGTTGATACTTGTACAAGATTATTCAGTGCACAAAAACTTATTGAACAATTTTTAACAGATAAAGATATTATTGGCATATATCTTGCAGTAGAATTAAATTACCAATATAACTATATAAATCTTTTTGGTAAAAGCGGAGGTACAGTTGGATTTAACTGGGACTTAATTGAGTTATTAATGACATCTCCTGAAGATCCAATAGTAGACATGTTAAACGGGAAACCTGTTTTTCTGCAACCCCTTAGTTCTGATGAGGTAAAACGCCATAAAGTATTCTCATTTATTGAAGATGGTGAATTAGATTTTGTAAATGATTATATAAAATATATGAAAGCAAATCAGTTCAGTTTTCAATTACCTAATGTGCTTAATTATTTAGTTAATTACTGGGAAAATTTAGATAGCTCAGATAAATATTTTTTATCTCAGGTTAAACATGCTTCAAATGTTGAACAATCTAATTACAAAACACTTTTATATTCAAACATAGTTACTAAAGTAAATAATAACAAGGAGCTTATAAATGTGTAAAGTATCTGTTATTATTCCGATTTATAATGTAGAAAAATATCTTCCGGATTGTTTAGAAAGTGTTTGTAATCAAACATATAAAAATCTTGAAATTATCTGTGTCAATGATTGCTCTCCTGATAATTGCGACAAAATTTTACAGGACTATGCCGCTAAAGATGAACGCATTAAAATAATCAACCGCGAAACAAATGGCGGACTTTCTACTGCAAGAAATACAGGACTTGATTTTGCAACAGGGGAATATATCTATTTTCTGGATTCAGATGACTGGATTGATAAGAATTATATTTATGCAATGGTAGAAACAATAAAAAAAACATCTTCACCAATGGTTCTAAATACCAGCATTGTAAAAGAACTTTCTGAACGAAGTATTATTCAATGTTATGATGATTACAAAGATCTGGCTGATGACGGAAATTTTGTAAACTGTGAGGAGTCCGTCACGTATTACCCTTGGATGACCTGGGCATATCTATATAAAAAATCTTACTTAGATGAATATAAGTTACGCTTTCCTGATGGATACAATTGGGAAGATATTTATTATCATTATATTACACATATTTATACTGATGAATTTTATGTTTTTAAAGGACCATACTATCATTATCGCCAACGCTCCGATAGCATAATAAAATTAGAGCCAAACAGCGAAATTAAAATTATAAAAATATATGAGTTATTATATAAATATTTATGTAAAAATAATTTATTACAATCTAAAAACATTAAACTCTTTTTAGCGACTAATCTATGTAAACGCTATATAACAGAAACGACATATTATGAATTTAAAGAGTTTTTTAACAAAATCAAGGACAGTATTTGGGCAAAAAAATATTTGTATAGTAGTTTTGATATATTCTTTGCAAAACAGTTTATAGAAACTAACTCTTACCCAGAATACTGCGCAAAATATAACTTATCTCCAAGATTGCTGGAATTAAGGAAAACTATATTGGATAATCAGGACAAAAAACAACAAATGAACAAAAAACAAACAAACATTCCAATATTTCTAGCTGCGGATAACAATTATGCTCCATTCGTTGCTACAACGATAGCGAGCGTCTGTGATAACACGAAATCTTTCTGCAATTTTTATATTCTGGACAGCGGTATCAGCGATGAAAACCAAGAAAAAATCGGGCTATTAAAAAACAAATTTAATAATTTTGATATTGAATATTTAAAAATTGACACAGAGAAATATTTTTCTAATTTTCGTTCCTGCGTAGAGCATTTATCTATATCTACTTATAATCGATTTTTGATACACAAATTTAAACCAGAGTTTACAAAATGCATATACCTTGATGTAGATACCATTACACTCATTGATATTAAAGATTTGTATGATACGGATATGGAAGGATATCCAATTGCAGCACGACCTGCAGTTTGGTTATCGCAAGAAGAATTGAGAAGTAAATTTAAATTAAATAAAGATTATAAATATTTTAATGCAGGTGTGTTACTGCTCAATAATGCCCTATGGAATAAGGATAAAATATTTGACAAACTATTGGAAATAGAAAATCAATATCGCGATCTTCTTGGTGATGCAGATCAAGGCTGCCTAAATATATACTGTAATAAAAATGGCGGTTATAAACGTATTGATGATATATACAATATACCACCAACACATTTTGCTTATAAAGATAAAGCCATTTTGCATTTCTTAAACAATGATAAGCCTTGGCACTTCACTCCTGATTTTGGAGAACATGAGAATATACCTCCTTCGAGGAGAATAAAAGAATTTTGGCATTACGCAAAACTTACATCATTCTATGAAGATATACTAAAACAAGTCAAATATACACCACAAAAAGATATGCTTAAATTACGAGTAAAAGCTATTGTTTTTGAAGAAAACAAAAAACTGCGTGCAACTAAAACTCTAATTCCGAACTAAAGGTATAACTATAAATGAAAACAAATATTCCTATATTTTTATCCAGTGACAATAATTATGCAACACTTGTTGCCACATGTATGACAAGCATACTTTCTAATACTAAATCTTTTATTGAGTTTTATGTGTTAGATGGCGGCATTACTCCTGATAATGTTGAAAACATTAAATCATTAAAACATACCTTCAACAATTTTTCTATTGAATTTATTCAGATCGATTATGAAAAAATGTTGAGTGATTTTACATTAACAAAACGTCTTACTAAATCAGCTTTTTCAAGACTCCTAATTCCTGATTTAAAACCGCAAATTAATAGAGCAATTTACCTTGATACTGATATTATTTTAACAGGCGATATTTCTGAACTTTATAATGAAGATTTAACAAACTATACAATTGGTGCAGTTTGGGAAGAGTTTAACCAATATATTTTTTATCCGGAACGTAAAATTTGCATGGAATTTAACGACAAACATAAGTATTTTAATTCTGGTGTTTTATTAATCGATTGCAAACAATGGCGACAAGACAGAATATTTAATAAACTTGTTGAGATTGAGAAAATATATAAGGATAGAAAAAAAACGAACGATCAAGACATTTTAAACAAATGTTTCGAAAATAATTATAAAATCTTGCCGCGTAAATATAATTATCTGACACCTAACTTCGTATACTATGAGAATGACAAGGATATAATTCTACGTCACATGGTTGGCAGAATTAGACCGTGGCAGATTAATGAGCATACTCAAACAAATCTTATGCCAAATCTAAAAGAATTTTGGCATTACGCTAAGATGACACCTTTTTATGAAGAACTGGATGAGAAAACTCATGAATCAAAACAGCAGGCGTTACTATTACGAAATGCCCAGATTGATGAAATTTACCTAAAAATATGGATTGAAAAGGCTAGAAAGACGGAGGCTTTATCTAATGTCTAATATACCAATATTTTTATCAAGTGATAATAACTATGCGCCGCTTGTTGCAACATGTATGGCAAGCATTCTGTCTAACACTAAATCTTTTATTGAATTCTATGTATTAGACGGCGGCATTTCTCCTGATAATGTTGAAAAAATTAAATCCTTGAAAACCAGCTTCAACAATTTTTCTATTGAATTTATTAAGATTGATTATGATAAAGCTCTTAAAGAATTTAACGCAACGGGTCATTGGAGCAAATCAACTTTTTCAAGACTTTTAATACCAAATTTGAAACCGAATATTAACAAAGCTATTTATTTAGATGTTGATATCATTGCGACTGGAGATATAATAGAATTATACAATGAACAATTAGATGATTATATTATTGGAGCGATTTGGCAAGAAACAGAAGATGGTTACTGGAATCAACACCGCAAAGAGTATTTGAATTCCAGTTCGTCTCACAAATATTTTAATGCCGGTGTATTATTAATCAACTGCGAAAAATGGCGGAGTCAAAAATTATTTGAAAAATTTTTGGATATTCAAGTAGAATATGAAGATAAAATAAAATGCGTTGATCAGGATTTATTAAATAAATGTTTCGACAATAATTATAAAATCTTGCCGCGTAAATATAATTACCTGACTTCAAACTTCGTATACTATGAGAATGACAAGGATATAATTCTGCGTCACATGGTTGGTCGTATAAGACCATGGCAAATAAACGAAAATACTCAAACAAATCTTATGCCAAATCTAAAAGAATTTTGGCATTACGCTAAGATGACACCTTTTTACGGAGAACTGGATGAGAAAACTCATAATAGACAAAGAGAAACTGACTTGTTGCGCAATATGCAAATAGACTTAATGACTTGGAAATTATACGCAAAGCATACAAAAATCAAATTTGAAAGAGAGAAAAATCATGAATATACCAATATTTCTGTCAAGTGATAACAACTATGCTCCGCTTGTTGCAACAACTATGGCAAGCATTCTGGCTAACACTAAATCTTTTATTGAATTCTATGTATTAGATGGCGGCATTTTTCCTGGTAATGTTGAAAAAATTAAATCGTTGAAAACCAGCTTCGACAATTTTTCTATTGAATTTATTAAAATTGATTATGATAAATATTTTAAAGATTTTAATGTTAGAAATCACTGGACAAAGGCTGTTTATACACGTCTACTTAT
>CALUUH010000019.1 GCA_944323875.1 Candidatus Gastranaerophilales bacterium | reverse complement strand
GTGTATAAAAAAATCTCCTCGTTTTACAGAGGAGTTTTTTAAAATTATGCACTATATCGCTTGAAAGATTTTTCTATGTTTTTGTCAATAACCGATTTAACACTGTCGTATTCTGTTGTTAGTGAGGATATTTCTGTATCAAGATTTTTCATTTTGAGGTCTAATTCTTCTTCTTTGCTGTTTAGACGCGCTTTGGTATTTGTGTATTTAGCTTCAGCTTCAGCTATTGCACTGTCATCAGAAACCTCTTTTATGAATGTATTAGTTGCGTAATTTTCCTGATAGTAGTAGCCGTCATCATCAATTGTGGAAATAAACATCATGCCGTTTTTAAGCATTTCTTGCAGGTATTCCTGGTCTATTACTTCAGCGTTTTCTGTCCAGCCGTTTACACATAACTGGTTGAATAATGTATCATAGAACAATCCGATTTTAGCATCTTCTTCTGCAACGGTTGAACCTGCATTAATTTTGTATATATAAGTAGGATCGTCCGTTACAAGGTTAGATTCATCTTTATGTGCGACAACTGCTGAATAATTAGGTTCAACAGCCAGTCTTTCCATATATTGTGCAAAGTAAGTTAAGAATGCTTTAGCAACGTTATTTAAGTTCAAGGCAGCATGGTTAATGTTACGGTTGTACCCCATAATACCGCCTCTGTATGTATGTGTATAAACAATACCTACATAGTTTTCAGCTTCATTTTTAATTTTATCTTTATAGTCGCTACCTTTACCTCTGTTGCCACTATCCCATTTGCCATCAAGGCCTTGTCCAATAGTACCGATATTTTCAATACCGTGGCTGTCTCCATCATGGTGTCCGTAACTGTTGTCACCGACATCTGAAGTATCAAACATTGATTTAGTCATATTACGTGCGTAAGCTAAGGCGTTTGCACTAACAGGGTCAACATTAAGAACTTCTGAGAATGCTTCATACAATTCGTCTATAAAGCCGCCATCAGCAGAAACCGAATCTGCAATTGCCTTTGCAGCTGATGCCGGATATCTTGCACCTTTTTGTGCATCGGTTAATATCAAATATTGTTCTTGATCATTTAATAAATCAGCGAGGTAAAAATCACTCTGTTTAGAACCGTCAGCAGCATTAGAAGCTGGTCCGATATAAGAGCAATCTGCTATTTCCGGATTAAGAGAAACAGTTAAAGATCCTAAAGCATCAATCAAACCGTTAAGGTCAGTTTCAACATACTGTGTTGAAATCATTTCTGTACTTCCGACACCTGCAGCCTGATTGTATACTGTAGACAGAATAGAATCTCTTGTTTTCTTGGAGATAACACCATTTGTAAATAAGCCTTCAATAAACGCATTACGCATATCACTGCTTGGCATACTGTTAAGGCCTTCTTGCGGAATACCTGCTGCGCGTGCAGCTGCAGCAATACTTGAATCTACGACAACTCTGCCCTGCTGGTTCAAAATCAAGGTAGGGAAGTAATCGTTCAGTGCAGATGGTGTCATTAAAAGACTATAAGTCAAAGGATTTGAAGTGTCACCTTTGCCGTAAAAATCATAGTATAATGTCGTCTGATTAAGAGAGTTTTGATATTCATTAGATATCTCGTTTAATTCACGGGACAGCGCGATTTTCTGATGTGACAATCTCATTGATTGGTATTCACAATCAGCTTTTCGAGAGGTTATGGTTAGTAATCTTGCCTGTGATGCTGCTAATCCCATTTTTACCTGATATCCTTTCAAGCTTTTTTATGTAACTTAGTAACATTAGCTGAGTATACATGATGTATTACGGCTTTTTTCTGCTTATTCTTTAAAAAATTAAGCTATTTGTTACAAATGTTAACAAGTGAATTAGGCGTTAAAATGATTTTATTTGCAAATTTTTGTAAACATATTTTTTCATTAGGAAATTTCACCGGTAAAAAATACTTTATATAGATGTAGTGTAGTTTTATAAGGTTAGATTATTGTGTTTAGTCCTGTAGCTTCAACAATATTTACTTTTAGAAATATAGACAAAACAGAAAATGGCGAAATAGGCAGAGCGCCGGTGGCTTTGGGGCAAGCTGTCGGTGTACTTGGAGAAATAGCAAAGTATGATAACGCTGCTGCGCTTACCGCTAAAAATATGTTATCTGTATTCAGTGATTTGTCAAAAGAAAATAAAGTGATGAATTATGCAGGTAAATTTGCCAAATTTGCAAGTAATAATGTAAACCCGTTAATCGCATTGTCAGGCGGTGTTAAAGTACTTATGTCTGATGATAAGCAGTCCGCAGCCATAACAGAAACGGCCGCATTATCTGCAATGTTTGGCGGTGAAGCTCTTGTTAAAAAACACTATGATAAGATACTAAATTCTAAAAATATGCAGCAATTATTGACCTCTGCATCTAAACAAAAATATTTAAAACCTGTATTTGAGTTCTTGAAAAAGAAAAACTGGGGCGGAGCAACCGGTGCAATAATTAAAGGATTGATTTTCTTGGCCGCATCTATGTCTGCTTATGAAGTTGGACATATTGCCGGTGATAAAATTGCACAAAATGTTAAAACTAAACAGAGCGAACAGCAAAAAATTGATGACGAAACTCTAAATCAGGTCATAAAAACTCTGATGGCTAATAATGAAAACATTGAAGAAAACGAAAAAATCAATCATGTAGCCTAAGGTATTTTTTATTGATACATGTTATAATATCAATATGAAAAAGATATTGTTGTTTTTAGCTATATTTTTATTGGCAAATCCGTGTTTCGCAATAAAAATAGGTTTATTGGTAGACACGGAAGATGTTCCTATGGGGACCTCTGTTAAAGGCACTATTATTGATGCAAATACTAATCATACTGTTTTAGAAACAGAAGCAATGAAAGGGTATGAGCTTAAACCTTACAACAATGTTATTGCAATAAAAATTGACGGAAAGTTTTATAAGATTAATTCGGATAATATCGTTATAAAAACACTTGATGCCGGATATGTTTGTACAAAAAGCAAATGGTATCGCGGAATTTTAATTGTGCAAAATAAGGGCGGTAAATTAACAGTTATCAATGACGTTGGAATAGATGATTACATAAAAGGAGTTGTGCCTGCTGAAATGCCGCCAAGCTGGGAGTCAGAGGCGCATAAGGCTCAGGCTGTTGCAGCAAGAAGTTATGCTGTAGCAAATCTAGGCAAGCGTGCAAGTTTAGGTTTTGACCTGAAAGACACTCCTGAAGATCAGGCCTATGGCGGAGCATCGGCGGAAACTGCAAAAACCAATAAGGCGGTAGAAGATACAAAAGGTATTGTTCTAACCTATGATATGAAAGTTATAACGGCATATTATTCAGCATCTGCAGGAGGTCAAAGTGTTTCGGCCAGTGATGTGTGGGGCGGAAATTTACCGTATTTGCGTTCAGTGCCTTCTTTTGACGATAATGTGAAAAAGAACGGGCATGGAGTCGGTATGTCACAGCATGGCGCAAATAACCTTGCAAAACAAGGGTATAATGCCTATCAAATTTTACAATATTTTTACAAAGATGTGACTTTTGCAAGACTGAATCCGGAGTATTATAACTAGCTGAAATTCAATAATATCACGGAAAAACGCCTTTAAATGGCTCGATATCCTTTATATATAAGGCTTCCGGACGTATGAATTATCCGAAACCCCCTTGTCAAAACAAAAATAAGTGATATAATTATTTTGTCGAATACAAAATGCATGCGGGTGAGAGAATGGTTTATTTACCGTAGGCAAATTAAAAAGAAGGAGGTTCGTAATGAACAAAGAAGAATTAGTAAAAGAAGTGTCTCAAAAGGCAAAAGTTTCTCAAAGATCAGCAGCTGATGTAATTGCTGCTACTCTTGACACTATTGAAACAGCTCTTGCTAAAGGAGACAGAGTTACATTAGTTGGTTTTGGTACTTTTGAACCACGTCAAAGAGCAGCTAGAACAGGTCGTAATCCTCAAACAGGTGCAGCATTGAAAATCGCTGCTAAAAGAGTTCCTGCATTCACTGCCGGTAAAAAATTCAAAGAAGCTGTTAAATAGTTTTTTTGACAAAAGTTTTAAAGCGGCGCGGTTGATTTTCAACCGCGCCGCTTTTTATTAAATGATTTTAGAATTTTAAAAGGACTTTTAACACATCCTTTTCTTTATTTTTTTCAAAAGCTTCTATAGCTTCATCAGCGTTATAAACAGCCGAAATTAGGGGTGAAAAATCAATACGATTATTTTTCAACAGCCTTAAAGCAGGGCCAAATTGTCCGCAGCGGGAACCTAATACAGTAATTTCGTCAATTACGATTGGGGCGAGATTAAATTCTTTGGATGCTGCTACTGTACTTTTCAGAACAAGAACACCGCGCGGTTTTGTTAGTGCCAGAGCTGTTTCAAAACCGGAAATTGAGCCCGTTGCTTCGACTACTACATCATATTTTTTCTCTATGGAGAAGTCATTTAATAAATACGTTTCAACACCCTGTGCCTTTGCTATGTCAAGCTTGTTTTGGTGCTTGCCGACAAGAATGACGTCAATATTTTGCGCGTTAAGTGTCAGTGCTGTTATCAAGCCAAGTTTGCCATCCCCCAGAACAACCACCTTCTCAAACGGTTTTATATGAAGCTGTTCTGTAATTTCACATGCAGCAGCAAGCGGTTCTACAAATACGGCCTGTTCATCGGTAACATTATCAGGCACTTCAAAAAGTACTTCTAAAGGCATTGTCATATATTCTGCAAAACAGCCGTCTTTTCTCCAGATGCCTAAGGTATGACGGTTTGGGCAGTGGCGGTATAATTTTTCAGCACAGTAAGAACAGTTAGGGTCTTTGCAGCCATAAGAAATCTCAGCGACGACCCGCTTTCCTAAAAGCGATTTATCCTCATCATTAATTTCTTCGACAATACCTACAGCTTCATGCCCTAAAATACCGACATAACCCATATAACCTTTGGTAATTTCAAAATCAGTGTTACAGATCCCTGCAAGTGTAATTCTTATTAATGCTTCACCTTTTTTCGGTACAGGTTTTGCATAATCACTGACAAGTTTTAATTCTTTATCAAATACTACAGCTTTCATATTATTCTCCTTTTATACAATAGTAATTTTAGCATAAAAAGTAATTAATATGATAAATATTTAGTAGTTATAAATTTAAACTTTATCAATGACTTATAATCAATATGAGGCTGTAAAATAATACGAATAGTTTTGTGTGGACTTTGTCTGTTTTTTCATTAAATACACTGTGTACATTTAAAATCAATCCATTTATCTACACGATTTGTATGATTTATGGGAAAATCACTATTCATAATACAAAAACTTACGTTACAATAATTATGGAAAGGCGGAATTAATTATGTTTAACAGTTTTTATCCACAGTATGATTTAGCAGGCAGAATACAGCACACCAAGCTGGATCCGGGCATTTCTGACAGGATGCCGGCGGCTCGTATGGGACGCGTTGAAAATCCTGATACACCGGATTTTAAACAGGTATTTTCAGGACTTGTTGAAAATTTTAACACAGAATTAAATGCGCCTGATAACTTGCTGAAAGATATTATGTCAGGTAGTCAGAATGTTGATATTCACGACGTTATGACCGCTATGGCTAAATCAGAAATAAGTGTTAACGTTGCGACGCAGGCCGTCGGAAAAGTCATACAGGCGTATGACAAAGTTATGCAGATTCAGGTGTAGAATATAAATATCTAAAAATAATTATAACAGACCTGTGGGGACAAAATGGACTTTCAAAAATTACTTGAAAACAAACCTTTATTATATGGAATTATAGGCGGCGTTGTTGCTGTTGTACTTGCAATTATTCTTGTTATAGCATTAACAGCGGGCTCAGGCAGCAATAGTCAGGAACAGGGCGGAACACCGTTAAAGGCTGATGTTGACCTTTTGACTACCGATAATTTGGGTAAAGCTCTGGAAATTCAAGCGTTACTCGCAAGACAGGGGATTACCGCTCAGAGAAAAGCTGACGGTACAAAATCTGTTTTGTATTTGCCAAAGGATAATTGTTCAACTTTGACTAAAAAATGTACTGTTACAGACCGCGACAGAGCTATCATTACTATTGTTAAAAGCGGAATGATGGATAAAAACGTAGGTTTGGAAATTTTTGATAAAGGCGATTTTACATCCACAAAAGAAGATAAGAAAATCCGTTTGTCCCGTGCGATAAACGGCGAATTGGCTCGTTTAATCCGTAATATCGGAGGAATTACCGATGCATCAGTATTTATTTCAATACCTGAACAGACAATGTTTACATCTATGCAAAAACCTGTTACAGCAACAGTTCAGGTAATTATTCCGGAAGGCGAAAAATTAGACCAGATGAAGGTTAAGGCTATTACAAACCTGCTTTTGGGAAGCGTTTCCGGTCTGGAAGGTGAAAATATCGCGATTACGGATACCAACGGTAATGTTTATCACAGCATGATGGACGCTCAGGACGAAATGCTTACCCGTCTTGAAGAAAACGATAAATACATGCAGCAAAAAGTTAACCTGCAATTGGACAGACTTATCGGTAAAGGTAATTATATTGCGACTGTAAGCACGTTTCTTGTTCAGGCACCTGTTGAAAAGTTTAGTATAATTTATGACCCTGAACAAAAAACAGCAGTAAATGAACAGTCATTCACAGAAGGCCTTGGTGACAGAACGCAGGACACAAACCGCGGAGTTAATGCAGTAAGTGTTTATCTGCCAAACGGTTTGCCTGCTAACGGAACAGATTCAACCCAGAACAGAAACTATTCCCGCTCTGCAACCGAAACCCAGTATGGTGTTACCAAAACTCAGGTTAATGAATACATAAAACCGGGTGTGGTAGAAGAAATTTCTATTGCAGTAACACTTGAAAAGAGTGCATTGCCTGCAAACACTACACTTGAAGAATTAAAAGAATTGATAGCGCATGCGGCAAGCCCGAAAGCTGATCCGGCTAATGTTTCAATAGCGTTCTCTGATGCTACAGACCCGTACCTTGCGTCTGACAGACCTGTTAACCTTCCAAAACCGGATGAAACAGGTAATCCGTGGTGGCTTGCAGTTGCATTATCCGGTATTGGTTTAATCGTAGTATTCAGAATTATATCTAACAAGGTTAAGGCAATACAGGAAGAAAATGCGCAAGAAGTAGAAATGTTAAGACAACGTACTCAACAGCAGGAACAGCAGTTGAGCGATATCAACCAGCGTGCAAATCAGTTGACACAGCGTCAGTCAGAATTGGCTCAAAACTTAATTGAACAACAGCAGAGAGATGCTTTGCCTGCTAATGCGGACAGGCTTGCGGAAACATTATCTGATTTGTCATCACAAATGTCTGATGAGGATGATGAAGAAACAGCAGAAAAGATTAAGAGCTGGATTGAACAAGGGTAGGTTGTAAGACAAGCGGTTATCAGGGAGACTGATCCCGCAGAAAACTAAAGGAAAAAAATGGCAATACAAGGATTTGATTATAAGGCTTTTGCCCAAAATTTAACTCAACAGGCGGTTGAATTAGTCCCGCCGGAATTTAATGATGCGCAGAAACAATATGTCGCAAACACCTTGTTAAACTTTTCAACAGTTGCCGGCGAAGCGCTTTATAATGATACCACATTAAATTTCAATGCAGATACAGCGGTTTTAATAACTCAGATTATTGCTGAGTGGTCTTTCCACAAATCGGTTGACTTGATACGTTCGGGTATTCCGCAACAGTACTGGGATCCGATAATGCAGAAAATTGCATTTACCATATTTGAGGTTGCCAAGCAGGCCTTTAAACAAAATTTGCCGCAAGATCAGATATTACAGTTAATTGAACACCACGTAAGAAAAACTTATGTTGATGCAATAGGTGAATTACAGGCAAAAAATCTGATTACCGAAGAATTACGCGACAAAGCATCAAAAATGTCCAATATTGACGATATGATGCAGCAAGCGGCAGCACAAGAGCAGGCGGCTCAACAGGCCGCAGCACAGCAGGCCGCAGGCGGAGCACCTGTTCAAGGCGGCGTTCCGCAGCCTGTTCAGGGTGGTGTTCCGCAGGCGCAAAATCAGGCGCAGCCTAAAATATTTAAACTTGCAACGCTTGCTATGCTTTTCCAACGCATGAAAGAAGAAAAAGTTCAGACAATTTTGAACAAGTTTGATCCTGAGGATGCGACATCCGTTATCCGCTTTATGGAAATGGATGATTTGAATAAGCAGGTTGACCCGAGAATTGCCTTACGTTGTCTGCAAGAAATTAAGATGAACATGCCGCAGACAAAAGATGTTACCCCGAGTAAATTAATTCAACGCATACAAAATATTTCACAATATGTAGACAGAGCCCAGATGGAACAAATTCTTAAACTTGAACGCCAAAGGGTAAAACGCTTTGTTTTCAATGCTTTAGAGGGTGAATTTTACGAAATTGCACCAAGAATTGGTAACATTATTGCCTCACATATAGAAGATAGTGTATAATATAATTAAATCATGATTATAAAGAAAAAAATACACAAACCGGACGCGGCTGAAGAAGAAGTTAAGGTTGAAGAAGCTCCTGTTTCAGAAACCGAAACATCAGTTGAAGAACAGGAAGAAAAACCGGTTGAAACAGTTGAAGAAATAGACTTGTTTGATCTGGATAACATCGACTTCAAGCAGCGTCATGAACGCCGTAAAGGCGACAGAAGAAGAGGTTTCAGGAGAATTGACGACAGAAACCTTATTTCGCGTGCACGAGAAGAAGCGCAATCAATTAAAGAATCGGCCGCAAAAGAAGGTTATGAAGAAGGGTTAAAACAGGCAAGAGCAGATATTGATAATTTTAAAGAAACCCTTGGCGCTTTCTTATCTGCAAAGCAGGAAGTTTTTGAATATATCGCACCTGAGTTGCTGGAAATAAGTGTTGATATAGCAAAAAAAATAATTAAAAAAGAATTGCAGCAGGATCCGACAATAATCTTAGAAAATATAACGGATGTGCTGAAAACCTTGTCTAAAGAAGAAACAAAAGTCACATTGCGTGTAAATCCGGAGCAGGCAATGCTGGTTAAACAAAAAATACCGGAGGTAGTGGCGTTAGCAGGGTCAGAAGCCAAAGTTAATATAATATCGGATGAAAATATAACCTTTGGCGGCTGTATGGTAACAACCACAAACGGCATTATTGATGCAACAATTGAAACCCAGGTTTCAATAATTAGTGAGGCGTTGAAGGAATTGTAATGGCACAGGCACAAAGCGGAGGAAATCCATTAAGTGAAATATTTATGGCAGTATTCGTACTGTTCCTCATTGTAATCCTGTTGGTAGAATTACCAAACTGGATTATTAACGTTTGTATCTGTCTTAACATTACACTCGGGATTGTCTTATTGATGTTTGCCCTGTATGTTCAGAAAACGCTGGAACTATCCTCCTTCCCGTCAATTATCCTGATTGGTACAATGTTTAGGTTGTGTCTTTCTATTGCATCAACAAGACTTATTCTTGCAAAGGGTGAGGCGGGCGAAGTTATCCACGCGTTCGGGACATTCGTAACCGGCGGTAACATGATCGTCGGTGGTGTAATTTTCCTTATTATCACGGTTGTACAGTTCATGGTTATCACAAAAGGTGCCGAACGTATCGCGGAAGTTGCGGCCAGATTTGCATTGGACGCTATGCCCGGTAAACAAATGACAATCGACGCTGACTTTAACGCCGGCTTAATCTCACCGGAAGAAGCAACTAAAAAGCGTGAAGATTTGCAAAGAGAATCAAACCTGTTTGGTAGTATGGATGGTGCGATGAAGTTCGTAAAAGGGGATACTATTGCAGGTATTATTATCGTAATTATTAACATTGTCGGCGGCTTGTGTATCGGGTGTTTGCTAAACGGTATGCCGGCGGCTGATGCGGTTTCAAAATATACAATCTTAACGATTGGTGATGGTTTGGCCTCTCAGGTTCCGTCACTTTTGATGTCAATTGCAGCCGGTGTATTCATGACGCGTTCATCAGCGGCAAGCGCTACATTGGGTGCTGATGTAGCAGGACAAATTATGAGTAAACCACATGCTCTGTTTTTTGCTTCAGCTTTCTTGATGCTTCTTGCCATTACAGGCCCTGTTACCGGTTTACCTTGGCTTCCGTTTACATTGTTCGCAATCGGTCTTGGCATTGCCGGCTTCTCTGTATTGATTAATGCGGATGTTCAATCTCAATTGGGTCAGTTGGAAAATGTACGTCAAAACATGCAAGACCTTGTTAACCCGAACAGAATGTATGAACGTTTGGGTGTTGATACTTTGAGTTTGCAGGTAGGTTCTAACCTGCTTGTTATTGCCGATCCGGATCAGGAAGGTCAATTGCTTGCTAAAATTGCTGCTTTGCGTCAAAGAGTTACGGATGAATTGGGTTATATCATCCCGAACATAAGAATTATGGATTCGTCTGCACTTGACGCGAATGAATATATGATATCCATTCGTGGTAATACAGTTGCAACCGGTTATGTTTATCCGGGTAAATTCATGGTAATTGCTGACCAGTGGGATTCTACACGACGCGAAGTGCCTGACGATGCTATTATCGGTATTGACCCGACTTATCAGACACAAGCTTACTGGATCTCTGCAGATGATGCAAAAACTGCTCGTTCTGTTACTGCGGTTGATGCTACTGACGTAATCGTTACTCACTTACAGGAATGTGTAAGAAAACACGTTGATGAAGTAATGACAAAAACCGATGTCCTCAAGCTTATGGAGCTTGTTCGTTCTCAAGACCCTACGCTTGTTAATGACCTTGTTCCGACTATTATTTCAACCAGTGACTTGAGAAAAATCTTTGTTAACTTAATCAGAGAAAAAGTTTCAATTAAGGATATTATCTTTGTATTTGAAAGACTTTGTGATTACGCAAGGTTTTCTAAAGAGCCGGATATTTTGTCCGAACGTCTGCGTGCGGCATTAGGACGTCAGATTTGTTTGTCTAATGTTCAGGAAGATAAGGTTTTGTATGCGTTGACGCTTTCTCCTGAATGGGAAAAAACACTTGATGACAGTTGTCAGAGAACAGAGTTAGGTACAATGTTCCTGTTGAATCCTATGCAGGTACAGGAGCTTATTGAAAGCGCTGCAACGACTTTGATGCGTGCACATCAGGCATGCGGACAGCAGCCTGTAATATTGTGTTCGCCAAGAATACGGCTTCCGTTGTATCAGCTTCTGGAACGTCATATTCCGACAATCGTTGTAATCTCTTATTCAGAATTGATTACGGATATCAAAGTTGAAGCGGTCGACACAATCGGCGAAGCTTACGCTATGGAGTAAGATATGGTTAAGTCTCTTGTGTTGTTTATAATTGGAATATATCAAAAAGTATCAAGATACACGCCGCCTGTGTGCAGATTTACACCGACCTGTTCAGAATATACAAGACAGGCAATTGTTAAATACGGAGTTTTGAAGGGCGGCTGGCTAGGCATAAAAAGAATATGTAAATGCCACCCGCTGCACGAAGGCGGGTATGACCCTGTGCCTTAGAATACGTAATATCTCTACTTTTTAATAAATCTTGAATAATGTGCATTATAAAAGTCACCAAAGGCATCATTAATTATGGCTTCTCTGCATTTTTGAGAAAAGTCCACGAGAAATTTTATGTTGTGAATAGAGAGCAGTGTTGCAGCCGTACTTTCGCCACAACGCCACAGATGCCTTATATACGCGCGTGAATGATTTTGGCAGGCAAAACAGTCACAGTTTTCGACCAGCGGTCGGTTGTCATAAGAAAACTCTTTATTTTTTATATTTCGTTTGCCATCCCATGTAAAGAAAGAGCCGTGCCTTGCATTACGTGTAGGTAATACACAGTCAAACATATCTACACCGGATCTTATACCGTCGAGTAAATCTTCCGGTGTTCCGACACCCATAAGGTAACGCGGTTTATTCGTTGGTAAGAGAGGAGCTGTTAAGTCAACAAAATGCCGTTTAATTTCATCAGGTTCACCGACACTGACTCCTCCTATAGCATATCCGACTGCATCAAATGTAGAAATTACCGAAGCACTTTCCCGTCTTAAATCGTCAAAAAACGCCCCTTGCACAATAGGAAACAGAGCCTGATTAGGCTTTGTTTTGGCTTTAAAGCATCTTTCCAGCCAGCGGTGAGTGCGTTCCATTGCGTTTTTTGCTACATCATAATCGCAAGGATACGGGGCGCATTCATCAAAAGCCATTATGATATCAGCGCCGATATCCTGCTGTATTTCCATTGAAACTTCCGGACTTATAAAGTGTTTTTTGCCGTCTTTCGGGTCGGTAAATTCTACTCCTTCTTCTGTTATTTTACGTAGATTTGAGAGTGAAAACACTTGAAATCCGCCGGAATCTGTCAGAACAGGTTTATTCCAGTTCATCCATCCGTGAATGCCGCCGAATTGGCTTATTAGCTTTGAACCGGCACGCAAGTATAAGTGGTAAGAATTTGCCAGAATTATCTGTGCTCCGGTTGCTTCTACCTGATCTTTTGTAAGTGTCTTTACAGCAGAATTTGTACCTACCGGCATGAATATAGGTGTTTTTATTATCCCGTGAGGAGTTTTTAAAATTCCGGCTCTTGCACCTGTTTGTTTGCAGGTGTGCACAAGTTCATAACTAAAATTATCTAAAGCGGCATCTCTCATAACTATTCATCTAATTTTTCAATAACAATTTCTGCCATGTTTTCATACTCATCACAGAGTTCGTCCGGTGAAAAGTAAATAGCAATTTCACGTTCAGCACTTTCCGGAGAGTCAGAACCATGGATAACATTGTATTCTTTAACTAAAGCAAAATCTGCTCTGATTGTACCAACCTGTGCATCCAGCGGGTTAGTAACACCCATTAACTGACGTGCGCCTTCTATTACGTTGTAGCCTTTCCAAACCATAGCAACAACAGGGCCGCTCTGGATGTATTCGATTAATCTTCCGTAAAAAGGTTTATCTTTGTGTTCTTCATAATGCTTAGCAGCCTGTTCATGAGTTACATCAAGCATTTTCATAGCTATCAGCTTGAAACCTTTTCGCTCAAACCGGCTTATGATCTCTCCGACCAGCCCTCTTCTTACGCCATCCGGCTTTACTGCAATAAATGTTCTTTGTTCTAAATGCATGTTAATTTCCTCCATATACAACTACGTTAACATAAAACAGTGAAAAAAGCCAGTATTTATTCTGCATGCATAAATTCTAACTTTAATCTGTTAAAATATCTGGAAAGCATTAGGAGCATAAATATGCACAGAGCAATAGCCGCACACAACAGGCCGTACCAGAATCCGAGAAGTTTCATTTTTTGACCGAATGCCAGCCAGTATCCAAGCGGAATTGAAATCATCCAGTAACCTAAAAAGTTTGCAATAAGAACAATTTTTGTTTTCTTAATCCCTTTATATATACCTGCGAGTGCAACCTGTAATCCGTCAAATATCTGGAATATTGCAACAATATAAAGAACAGGAACACTTATTGTTGCAAGCAGAGGATCTTTTGTAAATAACCCTACAAGAAATTCAGGGAATGAGCAGAATACAATACCGCTGCAAATCATAAAGCCCACAGAGATTAAAATACCTATAATTGAATATCTTTTTAAATCCACAAACTCTTTTGCACCGTTTGCAAAACCGACTTTAACGGCAATTGCATTAGATACGGCAAGCGGTACCATAAATGATACTGTTGTAAGTGTACATACAAGGTTTTGTGCCGCAGCGTAAACGCCTGATGCACGCCCCATAAATATCGCTATACTATTGAATGCCACAAATTCAATTAGTACAGCCATTGATATAGGGAAACCTATTTTTAAGAGATTTTTATAGTAGGTTTTGTCATGATAATCTCTGAACGACATCATATTCAAACAGTATATTAATAGAGCAAAACCCATAACATAGCGCACAATAAAGCTTGCAATAGCCAGTCCGATAACGCCCAGTGAAGGAATAGGCCCCCAGCCAAATACAAGTATTATGTTCAATGCAACATTTAAGAACACACAAAATACTGTGACTAAATTCGGGAACAGTACAATTTCAAATGCCTGTAAAAATTCTTTCAGGCAGGCATGTAAATATGCGCCGAATGTACTAAGTGCCGTAATAATCATATATTCTTTGATGTGCGGCACAAGTTTTGCCTCAAACCCCAGATGATCTATTGCCGGAACAAACAAAAATACCGCAATAGCCGTTATAACCGCAAGTATCATTGAAAAACGGATTGTCGGAAAAAAATATTTTTTTGCGGATTTATTTTCGCCTCTTATATTGGAAAGAAGCGGCGAAACACTTGCTATCAAGCCTATTCCAAAGGTCAAAATACAATTTGTAATGGCTGTTGCGATGCTGATTGCCGCCAGTGTATCGGTGGAGTGCCGGCCTGCAATTAATACATCTCCGGCTCCGATTAATATAAAACCTAAATTCCCCATTATAATGGGCAGGGCAATGTTTAATAACTCTTTTATATAATGTCTGGTGTTCTGTCTATTCATAATGACTTTATAATAACACAAACAGGAAAATTTGAGGATAATACAGAAAGGGGCGAATTGCTTTTAGCAATTCGCCCCGTAAAACAAACTTTCAAACAGATTTACTTATCTTCTTTCAGCTTTTTTTCAAGCTTTTCAAGACGCGCTTCGAGTTCTGCATTTTTCTTTTCGAGAGCTTTTATCTGTAAATCTTTTTCGCTGTCTTTATTAGCCAGTTCTTTTATTGCATTAATCATAGCATAGAACATATCTTCTTTGCGGATTTTAAGATAACCGTCTTTTGATTCTGTCACAGCATTAGGGAAGATTTTTTTCAAATCCTGCGCCATGACCCCGACACGCGGAGTTTTCTCTTTATCGTTTTTGAATGTATAATTGTATGTTTTTATTTGTTTTATTTTGTCAAGTCCGTCAGTGCTTTCATCTTTGACATTTTTCAAACGGATGTCAGATGCCTCAATCAATGTTCTCAACTCGGTCACACCGTAAACCATAACGTTTGAATTGGTATTACCGATATAAACATCATTAACCGCGCCATCTACAGGCGTATTCGGGCCGGAAAATGCACCGATACATGTTGTGTAATTTGCATTAACGCCGTCACATGCATTGTATCCGAGCGCTGTACTGTATGAGCCTGCAGTGCTGTCAGAAAGCGCCAGTGTACCGACAGCAGTGTTAAAGCCGCCCGTTGCATTGTTTAACATTGCCTGATAACCTATTGCAGTATTATTTGTACCGTCAGTATTGAGTTTAAGGGCTTCAACACCTATTGCAGAGTTACCTGACCCGCTTGCCAGCGCCTCACGGCTTCCGCCAAGAACAACACTGTCATTGTTTAAGTTTAACTGTCCGAGAATATTTGTCCCCTGTTTAAAAAGCATGTGCGCCTGAGTTGCTGCGCTTGTGTTAACAGTTAATCTGTTCGCCAGATCTGTTGCGGGTTTTGTTTTTTGTCCAATCATAACGGTTTGATTAGGCCCCATACCAAAATACGCGTTTGCTGTATCTGGTGAGGCATAAGTCCACGGAGATGTTTTATTTACTTTTGTTCTGGTTGTCATCATCGGCGCAAATGCCGCCAGAATAACCGTTAAAACGAATAATACGACCATAACTTCCGCAAGTGTAAATGCTTTTTTATAAGTGACTGAGTGACTGTGTGATTGAGTGATTAAGTGATTTTTTATTCTTTTCATACTATCTTTTATCTCCATTAAGATTTCAAACTTATAGTATCATTATAGCATATATTAAATAAGTTTTCAATATTATAACAAAAATATGTATTTTTGTTGTATATTAAAGGAATGAATTTAGATAGCGCGATAGATACACTGCTTTCCCCAATAGCCGATAAAATTTCAGGGATAATATTTTCTTCAATAACCATAAAAGGTGTTGAAGTTCAGTTTCTTGTTGCACTATTGATGATAGCGGCATTTTATTTTACATTCAGAACAAAGTTTATCGGAATATGGGGATTTAAACATGCTCTTAATCTGATAACAAAAAATTATGAACATAAAGACGTAATAAAACGCAAGAAAAAGGGTGAAGTTTCGTCTTTTCAGGCGCTAACGGCAACGATATCCGCATCAGCCGGTATCGGGAATGTTGCGGGTTCAGCCGCGGCTGTTTCTATAGGCGGGCCCGGAGTTATTTTCTGGATGATACTTGCCGGATTTTTTTCCATGGCATTGAAGTTTGCAGAAGTACTTCTTGGAATTAAGTTCAGAAAGGTGAATGAGGACGGAACAATAGCCGGCGGGCCTATGTATTATATTCTCGGCGGATTGCGCGGAAAATATATTGCGCCTTTTGCTCCGTATCTTGCTAAAATTTACGCAATATGCTGCGTTTTTGCAATGATAGGCGGCTGGAATTTATTCCAGATAAATGCCATGACCGCTCAAATAACAGAGGTTACAGGCGGCGAAAACAGCTTTTTTGCACATCAAAGCTGGCTTTTGGGGCTTATTGTTGCGATAATTACATATTTTACAATTATCGGCGGGATTAAGGCTATCGGAAAATTTACCTCCAAAGTTACGCCTGTAATGTGCACATTATACGTCGCAACCGCATTTATTGTCTGCCTTATGAATATCGGCCATGTGCCTGAAACTATTATGCTTATTGTAAAAGAAGCGTTTAAGCCGCAAGCTTTGCAAGGCGGAGCTTTTGCCTGCATGCTCTGGGGATTTAGACGCGCAATGTTTGCGAATGAATCCGGACTTGGCACAGCTCCTATTGCATTTTCGGCCGTAAAAACATGCAAGCCGGTTGCGCAGGCTTTCATCGCCATGCTCCAGCCGTTTGTAGATACTGTAATCGTAGGATCTGCAACTGCTTTTGTCATAGTTGTTTCCGGTGCTTATTTACAAACTCAAGGACAGCTTGCCGGTATAGAATTGACCTCCAAAGCATTTGGAACAGTTTGTCCGTACTTCCCGTTATTACTGACTTTTATGGCAAGCTGCTTTGTTATTTCAACCATGCTTTGCGGGTCTTATTACGGAATAAAAAGCTGGAATTTTCTGTTTGGCGAAAATAAATTGACAACAAGGACTTTTCAGGTTATATATTGTTTATTCATAATAATCGGCTCTGCCATGAATTTTAAGAGTATAATTAATCTATCTGATGCATTTACTTTATTCTTGGCTGTGCCAAACTTAATAGCAGTATTCATGTTATCAAACGTAATCATGAAAGAACTGAAAAGATATTGTAAGCGATATAATATCGGGCTTTATAAAAATAAAGAAGAGGAGAAAGAAACAGATGAAGAAAGAATGTCTGGAGATAGTTAGAGAAAAATGTGAAAATTGTAAAGCATGCGCATTAGCTGCATCACGCACAAAAATGGTTTTTGCAGACGGTAATCCTGAAACGGCAAGAATTGTGTTAATCGGTGAAGCTCCTGGTGAAATGGAAGATGAATGCGGCAGACCGTTTGTAGGACGTGCAGGCCAATTATTGGACGAATTTTTGACAGAAGCCGGCATTTCAAGAGAAAAAGATTTGTATATTATCAATACAGTAAAATGCCGTCCGCCTGAAAACAGAGTTCCGGAAGAAGCAGAACAGGCTGCATGCAGAAAATTTTTAGATGCACAGGTTGACATCATCAAACCTGACGCAATTATTCTCTGCGGCGCAACTGCATTAAAAACATTTGTAGAAACAGACAGAAAAAGAACTATATCAAAACTTCGCGGCCAGTGGCTTACAGTTACTGTAGACGGTGTTGAATATCCAGCAATGACAATATTCCACCCGTCATATTTGTTGAGAAACCACTCTATGGAAGAAGGTTCTCCAAGACGTCTTATGCAGCAGGATTTAAGAGAAATTAAAGAAAGATTTCTGGCAGACAGAAGCGAAAATATATTTGCTGCTCAGCCTGCACTCGTTGGTGTGTAATTTATAATTTATTAAATTAATAAAAGGATTAGGTATTAAATCATTGCCTAATCCTTTTATGTAAGGAAAACACATATTTATGTATTTTTATTATAATGCGTTTTTTTAACGAGAGCAATTAACTTAAATAAGTAGGGATAGTTTAGCATTCTTATTTACGGTTTAAAAATATTTTTTCGTTTCAAGTCTTTTTTATTCACAACAAGGCCGCAGAGTGTGCAGGCAAGTGTTTCGCCGCTGCTGTCAATCGGCATGAATATGTGTTCACAATTTTCATATTCTGCATCATGATTATCAGAACTCAGCGGATCATAACCTTCGGATTTGTCCTTTTTTAGAAATTTTTTAACCAGCAATTCTATGAAATACATCTATAAAACAAAACCTTCCGGTAAAAGTTCGTTAATTTTGCATATTTTAAGCCCTTCGCCTGATTTGGTAATAACGTCAGTGCCGCCTTCTGTTTGAAACTCGTGTATTACCTGTCTGCAAGCGCCGCATGGAGTACAATTTTTCATGCTTGGCGAGTAAATTGCTATTGCTTTAATTTTTCTTTCTCCGTCAGCTATCATAGAACCTATTGCGTTGCGCTCTGCACATATTGACAGTCCGTAACTTGCATTTTCAAAATTGCAGCCTGTATAAATTTTTTCGTTTTCTGACAGAACGCATGCGCCGACAGCAAATTTTGAATACGGATTATAGGCTTTTTCTGATACTTCTATTGCTTTTTCCATTAATTTTTCGTAGTCCATTCCGGAGTCTCCTTCTTCTAAAAGAATTTTATAATATATTTTTTTATTTATAATCCATTGATTGTATGAAAACTGTGCTATAATAAAAGCATGAAGATAGTAATAAAATTTTTAGTTACAATTTTATTTTTGCTGCCGCTGCATGCAAACGCTATAACATTCAATGTTGTGACGCTTCCTGCGGATTTGTATAACACGCATGAAAATTATTTCGGTTTTGTGGAACCATCAGAAATTTTTGCCGAAGATATAATAACTAATCTGAATGCATCAAAGGGGAAAGTCGTATCGCCTGATTTGTATCGTGTGCGTTCTGTGCTTGATTATGATACTTCGCTTAAAAATTCTTTGAATTCCGCGCTGCAAAAATTTCATTATTCAAAATACATTGATTACAAAACTTATAAGACAGTTGCCGCAAAATTTGATGCAAAGTCAGTGATTATAATCAGAAGTTACGTAACAAGTAAGGATAACTCACTGAAAAGAAGTATATGGGATGTTTTGGATATAACTTCATACTTTAATATTTCTCATGACTTCTATCTGAATACCAATGTGATTTTGCTTGATGTGGTAAACGATTTACCGATGTGGCAAAATACATATGTAAAGAAAATCAGCAATAAAGAGGGATATTTTATCGCCAATAATTATGCTCAGGCGCGGACACAATTTGAAAAATTGAGAAGATATTCAGAACATATTGTGTCAGCGGATGCAGCGCAAAATATAATATTACGCTTCTTTCCGCAGGTAGTTAATCCGATACAATCAGCGCCTGTAAAAATTGAGGATACAAACGGCGGCATGTTGAGGTTTGACAGTAATGTTCCGGCTGTACCATCTTCAAATAAAAAAGAAAATGATACAATGGATTACGGCGAAATATTAATGGATTATTAAACAATGTTTTTGCCGGTTATTTGAAAAGATCGTCATTCCGTCGTTTTTGGAAATCTTTGAGTGACTGTTCATTTTGTTCATTGTATTTATTAATTTTTTCAAACTGATTTGGGGAAGACTCCGGTTTTCGGTGCTGTGCGTCATTTTTGTTATCAAACTCCTGATTTGGTAAGTTATTGTTAAACATTGGTTTCATCTCGACCTGAGCCGGAGTATTGGCTGCAACTTCATCGAGTTCTTTCAGTCTGTCGCGGGCGTCTGCATAGGCAAGTATTGATACAACGGCTATAGAAAATATGATTAATGATCTGTTCATTTTATCCCTCTTTGTTATGCCGTGATTATAAAACATTTTTTGATTTTTTATATTAATCAGTCATCTATTGCGGTTTGTTTATCTTTAATTCTTTTTGTGCTATAATATTTTTATGAAAAGAGAAGAGAGATTAAATAATAATATAGATTTATTTTATAAAAGAAATGAAAACACTCCGCGTGTTGCTTTTTGTATGAATTTTTCACTAAATCAGGTTGAAAAATTTCCGGGCTTGTATTCTGTAATGACAAGACTATTTATGCAAGGGACGAAAAATCGTACAGCAGAACAATTGGCCGAAGAATTTGACAGATATGCTATAGATTTTATTTGTGAATTAAAACAGGATTATTTACGGTTCAAGTTTGTCTGCCTTAATGAAGATTTTGATAAGGCTCTGGAACTTCTGGAAGATGTTGTGAAAAATACGACATTTGAAGATTTTGACAGAGAGATTGTAAAAATGCAGGGCGAGATCACCGCGGAATTGGATTCTCCAAGAGCCAGAGCGCTGGAAAATTATTATAAAAACCTGTTTGACGGTCACAATTACGGTCATACATATACAAGAATTCTTGATAATATTCCAAACCTCAAAAAAGAAGATACTATTGCCGCTTATGACACAATTTTAAATAACAGTAAAAAAGTTATAACATTTGTCGGTGATATTGATTTTGAGACGGTTTATGAAAAAGCCAATGAAAAATTTAATTCCTTGCCTGTTTCTGTTGATGACAAACCAGAACTAGCCAAGGCTCAGTTGACGGAAAGCAAGGATGTAGAAATTATAAAGCAGGACTTAAATCAGGCGCATATTGTAAAGGGTTGGCTTGTTCCGTCTTATGACAGTGAAGAATATCCTGTGTTAATGCTTTTGAATATTATTCTCGGTGCATCAGGACTTTCATCAAGATTGTTTTTGGAACTCCGTGATAAAAAAGGGCTTGCTTATGTTGTAAGAAGTTCTTACGAAGCGCTTTCACTGGGCGCAAATTTTGCAATTTATATTGCAACTGAGCCAAAAAATATTCAGGTTTCACTGGATGGATTCAGAGAAGAAATCGAAAAAATCCGTACAATTCCTGTGAGTGAAGAAGAACTTGAAAATGCGCGAAACAATTTGCTGGGCAAATGGGCATTTACGCAGGAAACCAATAACCAGCAGGCATGTTTGTATGCTCATTACGGTGTGCTGGGATTGGGATTTGATTTCAATGCAAGAATGAAAGAAAAAATAAAAACGGTTACGGCTGATCAGATTAAATCATGTGCTGAAAAATATTTTAACAATGTGTCTGTCTTGTCAATTATTAAACCTTAAAACTTAAAACAATTTAATATCTCACATTTATTCTTTGGATAATATTTCGCAATAAGTGTTTATCTGCTTTATGTGAATAATCATAAATTTAGGACAATTATATTAAATTTATGTAAAATTAGTGGCATTAAAATATTTATCAAGTATAATTAACTCATTACAATTAATGGAATAATGATTATGCAAAATACTTTAGAGAGAAAAGTTATAAAGAATATAGATTTTAACTGTGATTTAGCGCAAAGCTTCGGTATTTATAAAAACAGTTCGGAATTTGAACTGCTGGATTATGTCAGCTCTGTTAATATTTCCTGCGGTTTTCATGCCGGAGATCCTTTGACTATTAAGAATGCACTTCTTGCGGCAAAAGAAAAAAATGTTGTTGTAGGTGCTCATATCGGATTTGACGATATTCAAGGATTCGGATACAGACAAATGGACCTGTCAGAAGATGAAATTGAAGCGCTTGTTATATATCAGGTAGGCGCTTTGATGTCTTTTGCAAAAAGCTTTAAACTGGAAATTGAACATGTAAGACCTCACGGTGCTATGTATAAACAGGCTGCTGAGGATTTTAATTTTGCCTGCGCTATTGCAAAAGCCGTGAAAAAATGTTCACAATGGCTTGTCTATTACGGGGCATCAGGCGATGTGACTGCAAAAGTAGGTGAATATGTTAATCTTCCGGTTGCACAGGAAGTTTCTTTAAACAAGATATATAATATTGACGGAACAGTTGATTATTCGGCAAAAGATATTGAAAATACAGATACATCAATTTCACGTTTAAGATTGTTGTTATCAAGTTCTCAAGTTTATAATAATGAAGGCGGAAAGACTGTTGTTGAAGCTGATACAATCCACTTTACCAACAGAATTTCAAATGCACTGACTCTGGCAAAACAGGCACGTGATATTGTGGAACCATTGCCTGTGAATTACAAAAACGCTTGTAAATCAGGCTGGGTGGAGTAAAGGATGATGAAATTTAAAAATAATATGAAATTTACACAGGATGCAAGATGGTTAATTCCGGGGCTGCAGGTAAAAAGATGGTTTATGCTGATATTTTTGGGTGCAGCTGTTATGACTCTCGGTGTGCTGATTTTATTTGATATAAAACCGGTATTCTATACAATGGAATTCGTGCGGAAAATAGCATTACATGCTTCAACTGAATGGCTTGCGTTTGCAGTTATTATGTTGGGAGCAGCATTATTTTTCAAAGGCTGGGAAAAAACCAATCTTTCAATACTTGATGGTAAAGACAATCAATCATTATTAGAAATATTATACAGAAGACGTAAATTGAACAGAGGCCCTAAAATTGTTGCCGTTGGCGGCGGAACAGGGCTTTCAATGTTGTTGAGAGGAATTAAACATATTACAAATAATGTAACGGCTGTTGTTACTGTCGGCGATGACGGCGGAAGTTCAGGCCGCTTGCGTGAAGAAATGGGCATGCTGCCGCCGGGCGATATCAGAAACTGTATTGCGGCACTTGCTGATGACGAAGATTTGATTACAAAATTATTTCAGTACCGCTTTAAATCAGGTGAAGGACTGGAAGGCCACAGTTTCGGTAATTTGTTTTTGACTGCTCTTTGCGCAATCACAGGTGATATGGTTCGGGCCGTAAAAGAATCTTCAAACGTATTGTCTATCCGCGGTCGTGTTTTACCGTCTACTCTTGATGATATGAAACTCGTCGCAGAAATGGAGGACGGAAGGATTATCCATGGTGAATCTAATATTCCGGAGGCTCATGGCCGTGTAAAACGTCTATATACTGACCCTGCTGATTGTAAGGCGCTTTCTGATGTTATATCAGCGATTAAGGATGCCGAATTGATAATTCTCGGGCCGGGAAGTTTATACACAAGTGTTATCCCGAATTTAATAATAAAAGAAATAGCAGAAGAAATAGCAAAATCAAGTGCTAAGAAAATCTATGTATGTAATATAATGACACAACCGGGCGAAACTGACGGTTACGCCGTTTCAGACCACTTAAAAGCACTTATTCAACATGCCGGAAGCGATAAAATTATTGATGCCGTACTTGTAAATGATTATTTGCCGAATAATCTTGCTCAAAAATACCAGCAGTCCGGCTCATATCCTGTAAAAGTTGATGTTGACAACATCAGAAAACTCGGTATCAGACTGTTTTCTAAAAAACTGATTGAGGACAGTAAAGAAGGTCTTGTCAGACACAGTTCCAACCGTGTGGCACGTGCTATTTATTACTGGTATAAAAAAGAACATAAACACGATAAAACATTGTTCTTTACCGCAAAAGAAATTGAAAAACAGGATTGTAAACTATAATGGCTAAAAAAATTACAGTGAGAACAATTCAAAAGATAAAAGAAAATAATGAAAAGTTTTCAATGTTAACGGCGTATGACTATTCAACCGCAAAATATCTTGACGAAGCCGGAATTGATGTTATTTTAGTCGGCGATAGCCTCGCAATGACAGCTCTTGGATATGAAACAACACACGCAATTGGCGTTGATGAGATGAAAATTTTTACAAAAGCTGTGGTAAGAGGAGTAAACCATGCAATGGTTGTGGCGGATATGCCGTTTTTAAGCTATCACACGGATATCCCGACAGCGGTAAAAAATTGCGGGGAAATGATTAAACTTGGTGCAAATGCCGTAAAAATAGAAGGTGCTGATGACTATATTTATGAAGTAATAAAACGCCTTGTCGGCTGCGGTATCCCTGTTATCGGCCATGTAGGCTTTACTCCTCAGTTTTTAAATACAATTGGCGGCTATAACATACAGGGTAAGTCTTTTGAAACAGCACAGCAGATCTTAGATCAATGTAAACAACTGGAACAATCAGGAGCTTTTGCGATTGTACTGGAAATGGTGCCGGAAGAAAGCGCAAAATATATATCAGAACACCTGACAGTTCCTGTAATTTCCTGCGGTGCCGGCAGATTCTGTACAGGACAGGTAATGGTATGTGATGATTTATTTGGAAAATTTTCTGACTTCAAACCAAAATTCGCCCGTAAATACGGCGATATGAAATCACTTATTTTGAATTGCGCAAAACAGTTTAATGAGGACGTGAAATCCGGTAATTATCCGAATGATGATGAAGTTTTTAAACTGAGTGAAGAAGAATTGAAACAACTTTTCTAGCTATCTGACGCAATAGATACAATTTTTGACATAATGTTCTAGAATTTTAATATTAAGAACATTAAATAATTGAGTATTTACAAAAAGGAAATGTTATTATTCTTTTTTGTATTCGTACTTATTTTGTGTTAAGATTTCATACGAGGAGAGAAAATATGTTACGACATACAATAAACGAAGTTAGAGAGCAGATAAAAAAATGGAAAAAAGAAGGTTTAACAGTTGGGCTTGTGCCTACAATGGGAGCACTGCATGCCGGACATTTGAGCCTTATTAAAAAAAGTGTGGAAAAATGCGACAGAACAGTTGTTTCGGTTTTTGTTAATCCGATACAGTTTTGCCCGGGCGAAGATTTGGATAAATATCCGCGTACACTTGAGGCTGATGAAAAATTGTGTAGTGATGCGGGTGTAGATATTGTTTTTGCTCCGTCACCAAAAGAAATGTATGGCGAAGGACATATTCTGTCTAATGATTTTTTGACTTATGTAATCCCGCCGTATTTCTATGTTGACAAACTCTGCGGAAAATCCCGTGTAGGGCATTTTGACGGCGTTTGTACTGTTGTGAATAAATTGTTCAATATTGTTCAGCCGGATTATGCATTTTTCGGTCAAAAAGATGCGCAACAGCTTATTATTATCAAAAAAATGGTTAAGGATTTGAATATACCTGTTGAAATAATACCTTGTCCGATAGTGAGAGAAGAAAGCGGGCTTGCGCTGAGTTCCCGCAATAAATATCTCTCTGATGAAGATAAAAAAGAGGCGCTGGCGCTGAGTAAAATATTGTTCAATATAAAAGCATGTTATGATAAAGGTATTACGGATGTAAAAGCTCTTACAGAAACTGCATACAGCTTTTTGAACGAGCACCATGCGCTTGAATATCTTGAATTTAGAGATAAAGAAAATCTTGAAGAAAAAACGGTTGCCGATGATAATACACAGGTCTTTATAGCTCTGAAAATCGGTGATGTAAGGTTGATAGATAATATTTTGTTAGGTTAATGAGGATTTATTGATGCTAAAATTTTATTACGCACAAAAAAAGATGTGGCAAATTCTGATAAATACAGTATTTATAATTCAAATTGTTTTGTTCGCAATAATTTTTCTGGTGACTTTGCACTGGTTTTTAGACCTTGTTGATAAACAGTTTTTGACATTTGTAAATCCAATCTCTGATTATATTGCAGGACTTGTTAAAATATTCTACAGACGAATGATTGAAATAGGCGGTGTTAAAATTGACGGTTCTATCCTGTTATTTGACATTGTTGCATTACTTGTTATTTGGGGCGGCACGCAGTTGAAAGACTTTTTTGATAAACAAATTACCAAAATTGATATTATTATAGATAAAGTCGCACGCGATCAGGAAGAGCTGTTTAATAAACAATTGCAGGAAGATTACGAAAAAGAGCAGCTAAAAAATTCCAATATAGCGATACTTGTCAGCTATTCATTGAGTAATGTCCTCGGAAACGCCTTCTGGTCCGAGCAGAGCAATGATTCAATGGAAGCAAAAGAAAAAGAAGTTGATAAACAGATGTACTATGCACTTTCTAAAATCCCCGGGTGTAAAGTTGCAAAATCAGGTACACAATTTTTAATATTGAACAACAACTTTGAAAAAATAGATTATCTTCTTGACTATCTAAAAAAATTACTTGCGCAGATGGATGAATATGTTTTAAAAAGCCAGATGACCCTTACAACCTATGTTGCGGTTGAACCGTATGACAACAAAGCAGATATCAAGAAAGTATTTACAACATTGAATAAACTGCTGGCGTTAAAAATGCCCGGTGAAATCGTATGCCTTGGCAGTTTTCAGCTTCGTTATGAATTTATTAAAGATAAAAAATATACGCCTGTTTTAAAAGGCACATATTCTATTGATGAAAGCGATAAGGTATGGACATTAGTTAAGAAAAATTAAGTACAGGTTGCATTTAGAAATTTTTCTGCTAATATAAAGATACAGCCGCAGACAGCAAGCGGGTTGAGGCCGGAAGGTCAAGATGCAGAAAACATTTTGAAACTAAAGGTACAAATGACTAAAACCCTTAATATAACAGCTTGCCGAGGTTACACATAAAAGTCGAAATAGAAATAAAACTCGAAAATATATTATTGTGTAAGATTTTGCGGTTAAATACATATAGCAAAGTCTTTTTTGTATGTGTATTTACAAACTCAGGTCGATAAAACAATAAGTACAAGGAGCTTAAAATGGCAACAAAAGCATTTAAATCAGAAAAAATAGATGAAATTAAAGCAAAAGTTGAAAAAGCTCAGGTCGCTATCCTGACCGAATACAAAGGCTACAGTGTAGATGAAATTACCAAATTAAGACGTTCACTTCAAAAAGAAGGCGGCGACTATATGGTAACAAAAAATACACTCGCTAAAATAGCAATCAAAGGCACTGAATACGAAATTCTTGCAGATATGTTAAAAGGCCCTGTTGCTATTGCTTTTGGATACGAAGATCAGGTAAGTCCTGCAAAAGCAGTTTCAAACTTTATTAAAGAATCTAAAAAAGGCGTTATTTTAGGCGGTGCTCTTGACGGTAAACTGTTATCAGCAAAAGAAGCTGAAGATTTAGCAAAATTACCTTCAAAAGAAGAACTTTACGCAAAAATTCTTGGTTCAATCAACTCACCTGCTTCAGGTATCGCAAACTCTATCAATGCGGTTATGGCTCAACTTACCCGTGCTATGGCAGCTGTTAGAGACCAAAAAGCATAATGCTTACGGCATTTTGCAACAAATTAGTAACTAACAAAATAAAAATAACAAGGAGAAAAACAAATGAGTAACGTAGAAACTATTTTAGAATCAATTGAAAAATTAACTTTATTAGAAGCAGCTGAATTAGTAAAAGCTATGGAAGAAAAATTCGGCGTATCAGCAGCAGCTCCTGTAGCAGTTGCAGCAGTTGCTCCGGCAGCAGCTGGCGAAGCAGCAGCAGAAGAAGCATCAGAAGTTAACGTAATCTTGGCTTCAGCTGGTGCTAACAAAATCGCTGTATTGAAAGAAGTACGTGCTATCACAGGTCTTGGCTTGAAAGAAGCTAAAGATTTAGTAGACGGCGCTCCTAAAGCAGTTAAAGAAGGCATCAAAAAAGAAGATGCTGAAGCTATCAAAAAACAACTTGAAGCTGCTGGCGCTACTGTTGAAATCAAATAGTCGATTTTTCAATAGAAGTTTCAAAAAAGCTCCCGTTAATTCGGGAGCTTTTTTATAATACAAAATTAAATAAATCTTTTATATCCATTTTGAATGCATTGGCAATGGCCTCAAGATTTTTCACTGTTATGTTGGTTTCGCCTCGTTCGACCATACCGATAAAATTTCTGTTTAAATCAGCCATTTCAGCCAGTTTTTCTTGAGAAATTTTTCTTTTCTGGCGTTCTATGCGAATTTTTTGCCCTAATTTTTCTACAGTGTGCGTGTTAAAATTGTTTTCCATTTTTCAATTTTATTAACTAATATATTGACAATCTACATAATATTATAGTAATATACCTAATATATTAGGTAATACAGGAGATAAATATGAAAAAGAAAGCTTTCACTTTGGCTGAAGTATTAATCACCTTAGCGGTTATCGGAATAGTTGCCGCAATGACACTTCCGGGGCTCATACAGAACCATAACGAGAAGGCATGGTCTACGGCTAAAGATCTCTGGGAAAAGAAACTCACTGAAACAGTTCGCCGCATGAACACAGACGGCGTCATGACAGGGCACGACTCTACAGAGGACTTTATGGACACTTTCAAACAATATATGAAAGTTATTAAAACCTGTGACAACACAGATATTAATAAATGCTATTCTCCTAAAGTCGTAACAACAGGAAGCAACGAAGAACCTATGGAAGTTGAAACAGACAGCCTTACAAGCGCGTCCAGCATGGGACTTAGCGACTGGCAGACTAATACAAATACAATGTCATTTGTTGTAGCTGACGGTACAACAGTTATTATGGCATACCAGAAAGAATGCCCTTATGCTGACCCTATAGAAGATACAGGTAGTCAAGTAAGCTGTATGGGATATATGGTAGATGTAAACGGAAAGAAAGGGCCTAATAGAGTTGGGAAAGATATTCAATTATCTTCCGGCGTAGCATTCTCAACCTGCGATAACCCGATAGGCGACATGTGCTGGTCAACAGAGTTCCAAGTGAATAGAGCAATTGATACTTGCGTAGGTAGCCAATACGAAGATATGGAAGAAATGCATGGAAATAGAAGTTACTGTTCTAGAAATTATTGGGCAGGAGCGAAATTAACTTGTCAAGAGAAGAACATGACTTTACCTACGAGAGCGCAATTAGCACAATTAGCAAGTGAATTATATGTAAACGCAAGCGATGGAAGCGAAGTGACAATAGGAGCAAGCGAATACAAAAGCGGACTAAAAGTAAAGGACGAATACCAACAAAATCCTCCAATCAAATACAATGGCTACTACTACTGGTCCAGTGAGGAGTACAATGCTAACTTCGCGTACTACCGGCGCTTCTACGCTACCAACACGAACGGCAGTGAAGGTTACTGGAACCACAAGAACTACAGTAGCGGCCGCGCTGTGTGCATCTCCAACTAAGGGCTTTGGCCTTAGTTGGACGTGATTAAGTGACTAGGTGAATAAGTGACTAAGGGGTTACAAAATTGTGAACTGTGAACAGTGAACCGTGAACTGTTATTTCAAAATAGGGTAATGCGAAAATATTCTCATGTTGCCTTTTATTCCGTCATCCCGCAGCGGTTTCGCGGCGTCTTGCCATAGTCGTTGCCTTGCGGGATCTCAAATTTTTTTTGTTGGGCAAGAATGCCCAACCTACATCTTTCTTTAGCTGTCTCCAGATGTGTAAGAGCAGACTTGTCTGCCCCGCAAGGCAACAATTCTGGCGTGATGCACTCAAACCGTTGCGGGATGACTGAAAGAGTCATGTGCGTCTTTAACGGTTTCTTTTGACCCCTCACCCCAACCCTCTCCCGCAAGGGGAGAGGGAAATATTTATGGTGGAAATAGTAACGCAAATTACAAACATCTTTTGTTGGGGTAGAAACCCCCAACCTACATCTAAGCTCACATTCGTTCGCTAACAAATTCTGCCCTCTCCCGCAAGGGGCGAGGAATATTTTATCGGCAATGTGAAAATTTTCTCGTTACCTTATTCCTGTAACCACTTAGTCACTCAATCACCTAATCACCTAGTCACTCATTAACGAACTTATCGTCCTAACGAGTTCATAAACTCCTTAGTGCCTTGGGCCGCTAATAACAAATCTTTCTATATTCGCAAAAGTCGCAGCGTTTGGTGTGCTCAATTTCGTCAGGCGGAATAAGTTTTGTTATTTTGTCACAGGCCGTTGTTATTGCTTTTTCGTAGAGGATTTTTAATTCATTACTAAATTCTACTACATGATTTTCATTGTTTTTTAAGTCTATGTATACAAAATACAAGTTTTCAGCGTCCGGATACAATTTGGATACGCAAAGCAGATACACCATTGTTTGAAAATCCTGTTCAGGCTTTTTAGGTATTGAGCCGGTTTTGTAGTCAAGAATAAATAAATCTCTATCTGTCGCCATGAGCGCATCCAGTCGGCCGCCTATCCAGTAATCCCCTATTTTACATGACAGACTGTACTCGGATTTTACATATTTTTTTTGAAAATACGGGTTTGATTTCAATGTTTGCCAGATACGATTTTCTTCTTCATTTAGGGCCGGCTCAAGCTTTGTTATATTATCTCCGCGAAGATAGTAGTGCGCAAGCGCGTGGACTTTTTTCCCTTTTTCAAACCAGCTTGATTTTTGCGGGACAGAAATTTTTTCTGTGTATTTAAAAATATATTTTTGCGGACAATCCAAAAATGTTTTTAGCATATTAGGAGAAAAAATTATCATATTTCACCTGCACTTTCATTAAGGAGTTCAGAGAAAATAATCCCCGGTTCTTGCGTTGTTTCACGGCCGAAAGATTTTACTTTTTGACTTACCGTGAAGTATAAATGTTTTTTTGCACGCGTTATTGCAACGTATAATAACCGAAGGTTTTCAGCAAGCAATTCACGCTTCAAATCATCTTCTGATTTCGCTTTGTAATTCGGATTAAGACGTCTCAGGTTTTCCATAAAATCAGACGATTTTAATTTTATTTGTGTAATGTCGAGCGTGAGATTTTTTTCTGACATTTCAGGTATAAATACATAGTCAAATTCATCACCTTTTGATTTGTGAAGGGTCATTATCTGGACTTTGCCGGCAAAAAATTCTTTGTCACTTTCATCCTCTTCAGAAAAGAAGTTAAACCCGCTAAGCCGCGGCTTTTTAGCGAGTTCACCAAGACGCTCCATAATTGTTGAGAAATTTTTCGTGTTAATGCTTATACGCTTTATCAGAGTGGAGATCAAATAGACATTTGACTTTTCAATTTCCGAAGAATAGTAGTGAAGCCCGATTTTAATTGCAAGTTCATCAGCTGTCAGGTGCGGGAAGGAAAGCCAGTAATTCAGATCCCAGTAGAATTGCGCAAGACTCATTTGCGGAATTTCATCACAATCAGTATTTACAAAAGGTGTTTCATATTTGCGTATTTCCGTGCCTAAACGCTGCTTGTAAAAACCGAGTTCGGCAAGTGTTTCGTAAGCATCTGCGATTACGTTATTGTCAAATGGATGTAATATCATGTTTAAGACAGCAAATATTGTTCGGAAGATGGCTTTTTGTTCAAGACATTCACTTCGGGTAATACTTTTTAGCCCGCTGTCATTAATAAATGTCATCCATTGCGCAACCTGAAAATTGTTGCGTAAAAGTATTCCGACGGTTGCTTTCGGATTTTTTTTGAAAGCATTTTTTATTTCTTTTAAGACGAAGTTTCTTTCTTCGAGCGCGGTTTCAAAAATATCTGCATGGATAGCGTTTTCACTTTCAGGATTGCGGCCTTCAACAGGGTGCATAAATATTTTATAGAAGGCGTTTTTACATTCCGGCTGCTCATCTGCCCAGATAACGAGATCATTCGCCAGTGTCCAAACATCATGCGTACAGCGTTGGGAACAATCCATGCTTACATTGCTGCTTTCTGTTATGAATTTTCTAAACCCTTCTACATCCGCGTTGGAAAAAGTTGTTGTAATCGCCTGATTTATGTCGCCGCATCGGATTAGATTTCCGTATTTGCCGCTCAGAAGATTGATTAAACGCTGCTGGATAGAAGAAGAATCCTGCGCTTCATCTTCTATAATATAATGACAGATGTTTTGGTAGTAAGCCAGTATATCTTCGTTTTCTTCCAGAAGCCTTACTGATGAAATAAGCATGTCATCGTAGTCTATGAGATTAGAGTCTTTGAGTGTATTCTGATAGTTTTCAAAAAATGTGGAGAATTTTTTGAGCTTTACATCGGTGAAAACCTGCGGAAAAACGCCGCCGCTCATTTTGAATACAGAAACAGCGCGGTCAAATTCTTCTGATTCATTTTTTTTGAGTTTAAGAGCGCCGGCTATGTCGCGTACTATTCGTGTTCGCTGCGTATCGTCACAAATTTCAAAATCAGAATCAAGACCAAGACGCTCAAAGTTCCCGTTTTCTTTTAATATTCTCAGCGCAAGTCCGTGAATAGTGCTGATGTTTGGCAATTGAGTAGAATTTTGTCTTATATTTTTTATACGCTCGCGGAAGTTTCTGGCTGCACTTTCCATATAAGTCATGACAAAAATATTTTCAGGATTAATACCTTTATCCATGAGTTTCAAAATCAAGGCCAGAAGGATTGTTGTTTTGCCGGCGCCCGGAACGGCTGATATAGCCATTTTGCCGCTTTCATATGCCAGTACAGGCTTTTGATCCTCACGCGGAACTATTTTCATGGCTTTTGTTGGTTCTGATTTTTCGATTTTTTCAGAGATTATGATATAATCCTCTATCCCGCCAAAATTTTCCACACCGTTGCCGTCAAAAAGGCTTGAGAGTGCAAAAATTTCTTCCTGCGCACATAATGTCAGCTTGCGCAAAATTCGTGCTGTTTTTTCGCGTCCCAGTTCTATGTTGTCATCAATGGTGTATTCATCTTTGCTCCAGCCCTGCTGAAACACCCATGCGTTGTATAGCGGGCCGGTGTCGCTTTTTATCCACTCATCACTTGATACATCAAGCCAGAATTGGTATTTTGTTTTGACTTGATTATCAATGATTTTTTGCGGAGTACCGATTACTAAATCATTTTCCTCTATATCAAGAGTTGAATACGGATTTTCTGAGATGATGGAGTTTTCGATTTGCGTAATTATTTCTTCTTTTCTTGTGTCAAAATCATCGCCGAAAATGTTTTCAAAATCCTGTAATTGTTTAATAAAGAAATTGAATTTTGTTATTTCTTTCGGACTTATTGCACTAAATTCTGCCAGTTCATTGTAGATATCGCAAACCTGCTCGGAGAGTTTGTCGCCGGAGTCCGAAAGTTTATTGAGAAGTGCAAGAAATTTTTTATATTTTTCAGAATATTCTTGCAATGGAAATTCCTGTTCAATAAAGGTTTTATTTTCATCAAAATTTTCAAGAATTTTCCTGCAATATTTCACCGGAATTCCTAAAAAATCTGCAAGCACAGGACGCAGATCAAATTCCGACAATTTGTCTTTTAATCTTGTGTTTAATTTAAGAATAGTAAGCACAGAAAGCACAAGCCGGTTTTGTATAAGTTTTTCGCTTCCTGAAAGATAAACGGGATTGATATGCTTTTTCAATCTTTCTTTAAGAGTGAATTTAAGCATTTCATCAATAATCGGGGTGATAATTGCAATTTCTGACGGCGGGATATTTTTACCGGTCAGTTCATTGATTTTGTTAATTGCAATATCAAGCATGCTTGCACGTTTTGAAGGTGATTGGATTGAAAAATATTTGAGCGGTGTTGATTTGTTTTCTGTTATATTTGTGTAAATATTTTCGGCATCCTCTTGTGTTTTTGTATCAGAATTCAGTTTTACGACTTCTTGATTAAATATTTTTTCATATTCCCATACTGCAAGCTTATTCGCACTCAGGTATCCTGCGCGGCTTGCGCCTTTTCTGTCAAAAGCAATAAAAACGTCTTTTAATTGCGGAGCAAGATATTTTATGAAATCAAAACAAACAGGAGTTACTTCATCTCCGTCATCAACAATTAGATATTTTATATTTTTAAAGTAATCTGTATTTTTGTAAACGTAATTAAACACTAGAGTTTGTCTGAGGTAATCAAAATCTCTTAGCTGCAATGTTTTTGCAAGAAATTTTTTCAGCGCACTTTTGGCGTCATCTGCAAAACTTTCTCCTAAAATATTTGCGCGCAGCTGTACATCGTCATCATTAAGATTGTTTTGAACGATCAGTGAATAACGTCTTAAAAGCTGGTGAAGGAGAGATTTTTTTGAATTATAACCTTTGAATTGCACGGATTTAATAATATCTTTGAGAATAAATTGTGACACTTCAAGTCCGGCAAGGTTAGGTAAAATTTTGGGATTGGAAAAAGGATTGCCATTTTCTATTAATGCCCAGTTGTCAGTTATTGTGTTATAGACGAGTGAAAAAAATGAATGAACCTGTAATTTTTCTATGCTGTCCTGTTTTAGTCCTTTCAGTGTGCGTTCAATAAATTTGTTTTTGAGAGTGGAATTTTGAACAAGCACAAGTATCTCAGACGCATTAACTCCGGAGTTTAAAAGTTCTGTATATTTGTCTGTCAGAATTTTTGTTTTGTCTGAAACTATGCTGCCCTCAAAAAGCAAAATCAATCCTCCTCCCGTATTAAATTATAGCATAAAATTTTTCAAAAAAACTTTCAAACTACACCTAATAAACTATTGCCTTTTTGAAAAAATTGCTCTAATATATAAACTGTAAACGGAAACGTTAGGTACCCAAAAAGACAAATTGCATGGAGGTTAGAATTATGCAAGAATTACAAGAACAAATTGGTGTTTCAGCAGGACAAATTTATGATTATCTGAACAACAACGGCGAAACAACTTTCGCAAAAATGAAAAAAGAATTAGACTTAAAAGGAAATTTTGCTGATTTAGGTCTTGGCTGGTTAGCAAGAGA
>CALUUH010000018.1 GCA_944323875.1 Candidatus Gastranaerophilales bacterium | reverse complement strand
GGGTTTTATTAAGAATGTATTAATGAAAACTTTGCTCAACTGTTTAACATTTTAAATTTATTTTGCCCGAAATAATCGCACCATCTGTCATACGCAAAGCACTCACTTTATTACATCTCAACCTAAAAACTTTTCATAAAAAGACGGGGATAAATCCCCGTCTTTTTATGAAAAAACTCCCCAGGTTGGACTCGAACCAACAACCTACCGGTTAACAGCCGGTTGCTCCGCCATTGAGCTACTGAGGAATGTTTACCTTTTTATATTAATATGAAAAAAATTATTTGTAAATACCTTTTATCTATTTTTTTGAAAAATTTTTTCTCCTATTTTCCATTTATTAATTTATCATGCACTTAATGAAGATAATTTAACAAGCTTATCAAAATCTTCGTGCCTTGCTGAAAGTTCCTCAAATGTCCCTATATCAACAATTTGCCCGTCCTTCATATATACAAGTTTATTGCATGCCTTCAATGTTGATAATCTATGTGCAATAGCTATAATTGTTTTCTTATTCTTGAACATGCCAAGCATTTCCGTTATTTCACTCTCTATCTGCACATCAAGTGAGGCTGTTGCTTCATCCAAAATCAATATCTCCGGATCACGATACAATGCCCGCGCTATAGCAAGACGCTGTTTCTGTCCCTGCGAAAGACCTGTTGAATCCACAAGCGGCATGGCGCTTAATCCGTCCTCATACCCCGCAACGATATCATACAACTGCGCCGCCTGCAAAACATGTTTGACCTTATCATCAATTATCTCTTGCGCCGGCACTCCCCATGCTATATTCTCCCTGAAAGATTTATCCAGCACATTAACCTGCTGAGGAACATATCCTATTATGTGACGAAAGTAAGGAAAATTCTTGGGGGTTAATTTCATTCCGTCAAGAAGTATTTCTCCTGAATTTATCGGAAGCAATCCCATAATAATATCCGCAAGGGTACTCTTGCCCGCTCCGGATAAGCCGATTATACCTATAAAATCACCTTTATCTATTGTCAAGGACAGATTTTTTATCACAGGTTTGCCTTCTGTATATTCAAAATTTATATTCTTTAATTCTATTTTATTGTTGAATTTCAAGCGTTTTTTATTATCGGCATGCAGTGGTTTGAATTTTTTCAGTTGAAATTTATCATAATATTCATTAATTCGACGTATATACTCACGTGATGCATTGATATTTATAATAGATGTCTGTATTCTGTTAAGTGCCGGCGCTATCCTGAATATTGATGCTGCAATTATTGCATAAGAAGCAACAAGAGCTGAATTATTTGTCATGTTATTTACTGATATAATTGCACCCAGAATTAATAAGGACAGAACTATTAATATCTCAACTATGTATGGCGGAATTGATGCATAAAATCCGTTTATTATCTGCAATTTACGCAATTCCGCTTCCTGCCTTACATAATTATCGTAAAATGCGTTCTCGGATGATAATATCTTAAATTCTTTTAAATTATATATTATCTCCATAACGGTCTTGTTATAAGCCTGCGATTTTTCACTGATTATTTTGGAAAGGCTGCTGATTTTATTCTTGAAATATTTGTTCTGAATACTCATGCTAACAACAACAAAGATTATAGTCGTTGTTGCAGCCAGAGGAAATTTGAAAAACAACAGCAAAATAATCATTGATATAATTATTACATTGGTCACAAGGTTAAGCGAGCGCATGACAAAACCGTCTATCGACTGGCCGATAAGCGTTGTTAATATATACATCTTATCCGCACGTGCCACATTCATTGTATCTTTGTAAGGGGCATAAATAAAATATTCCATAAATAATTTAGTCATGTCCTTTTTCCAGTTTGATACAAATTTACTCTGTACATAAGTATTGAAAATAATATAGATATTTTTCAGAATAAAAATTGCAAGTACTGAAAATCCTATAATGAAAGCTGTTATTGTTACATTATCAATATGAGTTATCTCAACATATTTTTGATAATATGACGAATTTGTTACAATATCAGGATTAATAATCATCATTATAAACGGATATATTAATGCAATACCTACGAATTCAAAACATCCCGCAAACAGCGACATTATAAAGAATATTCCGATTTTTACATATCTTCCGCCTGCAAAATTTTTTATAAATGTTCTGAAATTATTAAGTTTCATGTGTTAACCCTTGTTAATAAATAATTAAGATATTTGATAATATGATATCATATAGTTTATACTATATAATATGGTAAAGGAAGGAGAAATTTATGTCAAATCCTGTATTAAATGAAAAGTTTTTAGAGAACGAACGCGTTCTCCAAGGCGAACCAATGTCGGTTAACGGTTCTATTTCAAAGTCTTTTATTTTATTTGGTGTACTTGTTGCCGCTGCAGCTTACACATGGTTTTTAATGTCATCCGGCTATACTGATATGGCCGGCATGCTGGCAACCGGCGGTGCTATTGTAGGCTTTATTCTTGCACTGATTATTATTTTTACTAAAAAAGCAATGCATGTTCTGACACCTTTGTACGCTGTTTGTGAAGGCTTTTTTGTCGGCGGTATTTCGGCTATGTTTGAAGCTGCATATTCAGGTATTGTTTTTCAGGCTGTAGCTGCAACATTTGCTGCTGTATTTTCCATGCTCGCTTTGTATCGAGCAGGACTTATTAAGGCAACTGAAAAATTTAGATCCGTAATACTTATTTCAACAATGTCTATTGCAGTCATTTATTTAATCCAAATTATTGCATCATTCTTTGGACGCGGTATTCCGCAAATTTTTACAAGCAGCAATTTGGGTATTGTATTCAGTTTGTTTGTCGTTGCAATTGCAGCACTAAATTTAATTTTAGACTTTGATTTTATTGAACGTGGTGCTGAGGCAATGCTTGAAAAGCAATATGAATGGTATGGTGCTTTTGGTTTAATGGTAACAGTAGTTTGGTTATATATTGAACTTTTAAAATTACTGGCAAAATTAAATGACAGACGTTAAGTTTTTAAACTTTAAAAAAGCTCCCTATTTAGGGAGCTTTTTTATATCCTTCTCCAGATAGCAGGAACATTATTTTCATAATAAACCGGTCTAAAGCCGCATTCTTTTAAATTTTTATACAAAATCGGAGCAACAGATTTTGAATGATCGCTTTTATGTGTTCCTATAACGAACAAACCGCCATCACCTATTGCTTTGTCAATCTGTCTGACAAACTTTTCAATGGTTTGAGTAACTATTTCCGGATACAAAGGAGCTCTATACGAAATTTCATTTTCGGCTGTTGTCAGATGATAAAGCGCATTTCTGAACAACAACACATCTGTTTTATGAGGAGATGTTATTTCATCAAGTTTCATAACGTCTCCCTGAATAAATTTACATTTATCAGCTTTGTCCGGATTTATCTTAAAAGCTTTAATTGCTATATGCGGCTCATATTTTTTAAAAGTCATATCTGCCAGCCGTTCAAAAAAACTCTGCTTTGGCTTTTGATAAGGTATTTCTGTAAAAAATCCGTTAAAAAGTTTTTTATATTCCGCTTCTTTTCTTGACAGGATATTTGTATGAAAGGCAAGATAGGTATCGTTATTGGCCGCTGTATGCATATCCAGCAGCACACAATTATTTTTATCTCCGGTAATTTCTTTAACTAAAAAAACACCTTTCTTTGCTTCGTTAATAGCTTTATTCCCCAAATCAAAACCGGTTATATTAACATTTTTACCGCAGTTATCAGTTATCATTGCAATAGTATATGTTTCATACCCTTTTGAACAGGCCCCGTCAAGAATATTTATTTCAGATTTTGCCGCGAATTTTTTCTGAATGTATTTTTTTATAAATTCAAGAGTATCCGGTTCTCGGAAAAATGCCGTTTCCTGAATTAAAACATTACGAGCCCCGACAAAAACATCTTTGGCGAGTTTTTCTACACAGGCTTCTCCGCAAAAATTTATCTGTTTTTTGTCCGCATAATTTCTGGTTTGGGGCGTTATACTGTTTATAGCTATCATACAAAGATTAAGTCAGGGCAAAAAATTAATTGTCCGGTTTCCATGCTAATTTTACAAAATTTCACAATAAATACGTCCGTTTTCATAACCGGTAATTTTGGCCTGTTGAAGCGTATTGGCAAGACTTGTATCTTTTGTATTTGTTATTATAGTCAGGTAATTACGGGTAATCCCCTTCATAAACCCTGATTTTTTATCCGGATGCTTTTCAATCAATATTTCCCGCACAGTACCGATATTTTTTCTGACAAAATCATCATATTTTTGTCTTGAAATAGCTTTTACGATATCTGCGCGTTTTTCTTTTATCTTGTCATCAACCTGATTTGGAGCAGACGCTCCGATTGTACCTTCACGCACTGAATACGGGAAAGTATGTATCTGAGAAAGTCCTGATTTTTCAAGATTTTGACGTGTAATTTCAAAATCTTCACCGGTTTCGCCAGCATAACCGGTTATAATATCGCTGCCCAAAAACGGCAGATCAAAGATTTGATTAATCTTTTCTATCTGCGCAAGATATTTTTCAACAGTATAAAACCTGTTCATTGATTTTAGCGTCTTGTTGCAGGCCGATTGCAGAGAAAGATGAAAGTGCGGACAAAATTTCTCTGATTTTTGTAAAAATTCAAGCAATTCATCAGTTATTTCCAGAGGATTTAAGGAGCCAAGCCTGTAACGTTCAATTGTTGTATTCTGTTCTATATCTTTTAACAAATCCAACAATTCAAGTCCGAAATCTTTTCCCCACTGACCTATATGTATACCTGTCAAAATTACTTCTTTAAAACCATGATTTGCGAGTTTCATTACCTGTTGGGTAATGAAATATGAACCAGCACTTCTGGTTCGCCCCCTTGCAAACGGAATTATACAATATGAACATCTGTTGTCACAGCCGTCCTGAATTTTTACACTTGCACGTGTTTTTGTTGTATCTTCAAGAACAGCTTGATGAAATTCCCTTAATTCCATTATATCTGAAACCGCACAATTTGTCCTGTTATTTATAATTTGTTTTAAAAATTCATACAAATTCAATTTTTCATCGTTTCCGATTACGTAATCAATAAATTCGTTTTCCAAAAGTTTTTCTTTTTCAATTTGTGCGACACATCCCGTTAAAATGGTTATTACATCGGGATTTTTATGTTTTGCATTCCGTAAAAGATAAAAAGCCTCATTATCACTTTTGTGAGTCACAGTACATGAGTTGAGGATAAAAATATCTGACGATTCAATATTTTCAGCCTCCTGTAATCCGTTTTTAACTAAATTTTCTTTGATAATGGCGCTTTCAAATTGGTTTGATTTACAGCCCATAGTGTGAATGTAAAACTTTTTCATTTTTGTATTATATAAAAACATAAGTAAATTGTAAATATTTATGAAAATACAACTACAATTATAGCAAAAAATTTTACTTTTGTGTTTAAATATAGTACAATTATTGAAAAAAGAAGGATGTGTGTGCATATGCAAGTACAAGCAGTAAATAATCAAGCATTCGGCCAAGTTGCCTCAAAAGAGGTTGGAAGTAACAGAAGGGCTAATATAGATGCAGCAATTGCAATAAAGGATAATGATTTAAGAAGATTTGCCTATTATCAGGCATGTCTGCAAACAGATGAAGAAAAACATAACAAAATAGACAGGGCCGCGATATTATCGCTACCGGTAATTGCGGCGGCACGTGATACAATTTTGAGCCGCGGCAAAGATGTCAAATTATTTAACGGCAAAATAGTATCAAGTCCGGCGGCACGCGTACTAGCCGGAGCAAAAACACTTGGCGGCTGGATAGGTGCAATTGCTATTGCGGCCGGAGTTGTTGCAGGGTCAGAAAAGTTAGAAGAAAAATCCCCGAAATTTAAACGTTTTGTAAAAGAGCAGCCTTATACAGCGCTTGCCGGAGCTTTTGCGGCAGCAGTCGGAATTAACTATGCAGCAGGAAAAGGTATCAATAAACTCGGCGAAACACTTATCAACAAAAATAGTCAAAAATTCTGGAACCGTGCAGCAAAAGGCGTTCTCAAATTCAACGACAACAAACTTGTTAAAGGTGTAGTCAATAAATACGCTGCACTTACAGCCAAAATGCATCCGGCATTAAAAGCTGTAGGTATGATAGGATTATCTGCTGCTCCGCTTGCTATCGGGCTCGGTACAGTTCTTCATTCCCTCAATCATTCTGCAGTAAGAAATAAACAGGCTGTGCAAAATTACACAAATCTAAAATCAGCACAGGCCATTCTTGCTAACGCAAGAGCAAGAGAACTTGCAGGATTAGAAGAATAATTTTAGATAATATTAGATTTAAACGCCGTTAAACAGTAGTTTAGCGGCGTTTTTTCAATAAAAGTCCAAGTAAAAGTCTTTTCATGCTATACTATTGTCAGGACAGAAGATTAATAAGGAGAAAAGACATGTCAGGACACTCAAAGTGGTCAACCATTAAACATAAAAAAGCTAAAGTAGATTCACAACGCGCTGTTGTATTTCAAAAGTATTCAAGAGAATTAATAGTAGCGGCACGCCTTGGCGGCCCTGATCCTGCAGGAAATTTCCGACTCAGGACAGCTATTGAAAAGGCAAAGGCCGCAGGACTTCCTAACGACAATATCAAACGCGCGATAGAAAAAGGAGCAGGCGCCGGCGCATCTGAAAATTATGAAGAGTTGATTTATGAAGGATATGCAGCAGGCGGCGTTGCTGTTGTTGTTGAGGCTATGACTGATAACAGAAACCGCACGGCCGGTGATATCAGAAGCTATTTTACAAAATACAACGGAAGTTTAGGCGCAACAGGATGTGTTGGCTGGATGTTTGATCAAAAGGGCGCTATTTCGTTTGACAAATCCGTTGATTATGAAAAACTTTTTGAAGCAGCGATTAATCTTGATGCAGAAGATATCATTGAGGAAGAGGAAGAATACAAAGTCTTAACCTCTGTTGAAAATTTTCAAAAAGTGGCTGAAGGTTTGGAAAAAGAAGGCTTTCAAAGTATGACCGCCGAGCTTACACGTATACCACAAAACACAGTTGAGGTTACAGATGAAAATACAGCCGGCCAAATTATGAAACTTCTCGACAAGCTGGAAGAACACGACGATGTTCAAAATGTTTACGCAAACTTCGATATTTCTGATGAAATATTACAAAAACTTGAGGCATAATGTTAGACAATATTAAAAAATTATCACAGGTACTCAGCAATACTTTTAATGCAAAGGATATTGTTAATGTATTGTCAGAATATTTTGTCCAAAATTTCGGTATTTCATCACTTGATATTTACGTGTTTGACGATACAACAAAGAGTTTGCGTGATTTTGCAAGAAACTGGCTGTATATCGAAGAAATTTGCGACAAACAGACAACCGGCCAATTATACAGCTATTTTGAAGTTCTTTGCTACAAATTACATGTAGAAGAAAACAAATTTCTTTATTACGGCCTACATAAAGGCACTAAATTAATCGGTATGCTGAAAATGGATGTCAGTTTTATTGACACCGAAAACCTGATAAAATTTTTAGAATACGGTTCATACATTATCTCGTTAAAAATCCAAAATGTCATTTTGTCTGAAAAAATGCAGAAAAACATTGATTTTCACGACTCAATGAAAAATATCGCAAAAATTATCGAAACCCAGTACGAATTAAACTATATTATTCCGCTTATTGGAGAAATGATAGACAAATTCGTATCTAACCATCTTATTTATATATTCATCAGAAACGAGACTGAACAAACCTACAGACTTGTCTGGCCGGGGGCCTGCAAGGATGAGAAAATCTACGGACTTTTAAGCGTTTTAACGCCTAATTCTGATTGCGTGATGACTGCAGATAAAAAAATCGGTCTTTTTCCGCTTGTTACAGAAGGGAAACTAATCGGCTGTGTAGTTGCGAAAAGTACAGACGGCCGCCTGAATGAAAAAGAAGTTGAATACATAGAACAGCTTACCAATCAGGCTGCAACAACAATTGACAGGGCTAATGTTTATGCAGAAATACTAAAACACGCAACACTTGACGCTCTCACAGGTTTTTACAACCGCAGACAGCTTGAAGAACGCTCCAAACAGGAAGTTTCCGGTGCTAAACGTAAAAACAAACCTCTGTGCGCTATTATGACTGATATCGACTTTTTCAAAAGAGTTAATGACACATACGGGCATGCAGTCGGTGATATTGTTCTGAAAAATGTTGCGCATATTATCAAATCCCAACTTCGTGATTATGATATAGCAGGAAGATACGGCGGAGAAGAATTTACTATTCTTCTGCCTTATACAACGCTTTCAGAAGCACAAATGGTTGCAGAAAGACTTAGAATTACCGTTGAGAAAAAACATATTGATATATCAAAAGTTGTTCCTGATTCTCCGGTAAAATATATTAATGTTACAATTAGTTTAGGCGTTCACCAGTTGCAGACAGATGAAAACGAAACAGATTTAATCCAAAAAGCGGACAAAGCCTTGTATGAGGCTAAATCCGGCGGTAGAAACAAGGTAGTGATTTATGACATACAAAATAACCTGTAAAACATTAGATGATACCAAAAAATTGGCACAAAAGTTTGCAAAACTTGTACAGGGTGGCTGTTTTGTAAACCTTTACGGCGAAATAGGCGCCGGCAAAACCGCATTTGTTAAACTTGCTGCAGACGCACTTGATGTTAAGGAAAAAGTTACAAGCCCGAGTTTTGTAATCTTAAACGAATATCACAGCGGCAAGCTGCCGGTTTATCATTTTGATCTGTACAGACTTGAAAATGAAGGTGTCAGCACAATTTTAGATGAATTACGTGAATACTCAGAAGGCCATTGTTTAACTTTTGTTGAATGGGCCGAGTTTTCGCAGGATGAAATACCGTTCGACCATCTGAAAATCAATGTAACTTACGCGGATGACGAGTCAAGAATATATGAATTTGAAGGAGTCGGCGAAAAATCAAAAATTATTGAGGAAGGATTAAAAAATTGATTATTTTAGCATTTGATACCTGTTTGGATAAAATGTATGTTGTTCTGAAAAAAGACGGTGAAATACTGGCTTCCGAAGTTGTGGAAAATTCCGGAGAAAAGTATCATTCGGCTTTTTTAATCTCCACCTTACAGGAAATTCTGAGTAAAAATAATATCATGCCGGCAGATGTTGATTTGATAGCAATAAATATAGGGCCCGGAAGTTTCACCGGAATAAGAGCCTGTACAACGGTTGCACGCGTCATGGCGCAACAGCTTAATTGTAAAGTAATAGGAGTTTCGTCCCTTGAAATTCTGTCCAAACTTGCGGCCAAAAATCCGCTTGTTGCACTTGATGCCAGAAAAAATATGGCGTACCTCTGGCTGGATAACGAAGTAAAAGGCGCAATACCGCTGGAAAAAGTTCAGGAACTTGTTAAATCCGGCGATTATGAAGTTATTACAGACGATAAATTACAGCCGCTTTTAGGCGGAAAATCTTATCAGCAAGGACACTATCCTCTGGGCGAAATACTGGCAGAGCTTGCCGGTGAAAAGATTAAAGCAGCATCAGGCAACTGGGGTGAATTACTTCCGTTATACATCCAGCCGCCTCCAATGGGTTAGATTTAAGAGTTTGCCGGTAACGTTTCTTAATATACCGGCAAAATTTTTTATTATAGGAGTTATATGTATATGAAAGTTTTAGGGATAACAGGATTTAATATTTTTCACACTGCGTCACAAAACAGAATTCAGAATAATCAGGCTGATTATTCTCCTTACAGGTTGCCTGTAAGGACGCAGGGTGAGGATGTCTTTGTAAAAAATGCTCCTTCCTTCACCGGAATAAAATCAGCCGGAGATTTCCGCAATCTGTTAAATTACCGTACAGTTCACTGTATGTATTGCGGCCGCCCGATGCTTGGCAGTAAAGTTATTGGCCGGTTGAAAAACAACGGCGTATTTTCTGGCCCAATAAAAAACTTTGCGCAAGAAATGCTCGGGTTTCTTGACTATATGCACCCGACAGAAAAAGAAGCCCTGAAACGTATAACAATTATGGCTTTTGATTCACCTAATATCAGACTTTCAGAAGCTATAAAAAGACTTTATCCCGAAGCTAACAAAGAGCTTTTAAAAGAACAAAAACCCATTCTGAAAGAACTATCAGCGCTGGCTGATGAACTTCCACGCGGCTGGAAAACAAAATATAAAAAATTAATGACTATTTCCCGTTACCGTCTAGAGGAAAAAGAATATATTCCGGATGAATTCAGCGGAAAAGAATTTTCATATAAAATTCACCGTATAAGCGACACTATTAAAGACGACTACCTTGCAGCACGGATTATAAAATTGACAGAGCCGCTTACTCATCCTATATTCAAAAACTCAGATACGCCGCTGAATGACAAATTCACCTCAAAAATCCTTTCAATGACTGAAACACGCGATTATGATCCGAAACAAATCTCAAAACCTTATTTACAAAAACTGTTAATCAATCAAATCGCTAAATATGCAGGAATAATGAACAGAAAAGATATATTGAATTTCTGTAATACAGCAATTGATACGATTGACGGTAAACCTGTCAAAATAAAATTCAGTAACAAGGCATTCAGGTATGATCTAAATGAAGTGTTAGACGGAATGCCTGATAATGCACTCCGCGAAAAAATAGAAAAAATTGTCAAACGCCTGCCTAATTCCCAGACCAGTGTAAATTCTTTTATAACCAAGCACGAGAATGCAGCATCTGACGCCATAGGATTTAATATGCTCAGACCATCCCTAGGGACAATAGAGCACATGCATCCAAAATCAGATAACGGCCCGAATGAATTATATAACTATGCTCTTGCCTGCGGACGCGACAACAATAACCGTTCAAGCGAGCCGATGAATACTTTTATATTACCGTTTAAACCAAGTAATCAACAAAAATATTTTATTGAAATATGGAATGAAGTGAAGAGAAACAACATTGCAAAAGAAACGTTTTTCAAAATGGTAAAAACTTATGAACAGGAGAGCGGCCGCCGTTTAGATCTCAAAGCTTTTAAGTAAAAATATTAACAAATGTAAAAATACCGTTAAAAATCCTAAACTTTTTACAGCAAAGTGCCGAATAGATAAATGTAATTAGTCAATAAGGAATAAACGGATATGACAGAAGCAGGTGCATCATTTAATCGCCCATATAAACCATTCGGGATGAACGTAAAAGTTCCGGAACGCACTCTGAAACTGGCCGGAGAAACATTAGGTAATCTGGCTAAATCACCGGCGGATCCGTTATTTAAGTTTTTGGAAGAAAATGAACAGGTATTCAATGGTGATATCAATTACCAGATAAACAAACTATTTGCAGAAAGCTTTACAATCGGTTCAGCAATGCGTATGGAAGACGAAAAAATGAACGGAATGCCGCCAAGTTTCGATATGCACTTCTAAAATATAAATAAGCAAACAATTTTTCATTGTCTATATTAGATAGAAAGGCCCGACGAGGGCCTTTTTATTGTTTAAAGAATAAATATTTTTTAATTTGGTATCTTTGATAATTCTAACTTAATAAAAATTAATATTACTGGAGATTATTTAAAGATGTCCCATCCTCACACCGTAATAATCCATGTACAAGTGTGTGGAATATCTATGGCAGACAGTATACAAATAAAGAATTATATAAAAAGTTTGGGGCTGACCGGTACCGATGCAGATGCAAAAAGAGCCGAGTTAGAAAAACTTTCTAATGCTGAATTAGTCGCGCTCATCTCAGGCTCTACAAAAGAAAACTCAAAAGGCACTTCTGTTGAAAAAGATCTTCACAATGAAAAAAATATTACTCTCGCCTCAGGACGACGTATTCAGATAAAAGACGGCGTTACTAAATACTTCGCCGCTGACGGTACCGAATTAAATCAAAAATACTTTCAACAAAAAGAAGGTATTATAAATGTTAAAAATTCCGGACGTTACAGTGTTACTCTTGGCGGGGAAACAAAGTATTATGCTACAGACGGAACTGAATTAAAAGAAAGTTATTTTAAACAAGTTGAAAGTTCAGATATTCACGTCAAAACAGATGACGGAAAAACACACAATCTCAACAAAGAATTAGAAACAAGAATTAATACAGTAACTACAAATCTTGAAGATGCTGAAAAAGACAACGGGTTTATCGGAAAAGCCTGGAGCGGGTTTAAAAATCTTACCGGTATTGGCGACAGTTCAGATAAAGTCAGAGAACAACAGCAACAGGAAGTAAAACTTCTTGCTCAGTTTAATTCTAATGAGCAAACAAGGGCACAAACATTTAAAGAATTAACAGGAGTTGAATATACAGAAGAAAACTTGCAAAAATTTGTTAAAGGCGAGATTAAACTAAAATCAGAAATGGCTCTGCAAGGTTATAAAGAAGGTCAAGAAATGGCGACAGATGTGGCTGCAGATATTGTATCAGGTATTGCATCAGTCGGGATTTATGCAGCATCAGCGGCTGCTGCGCCGTTTACAGGCGGAGCGTCTATTGCTGTAGGTTTAGCTGCGGCAACAGCAGGCGGTGCGGCAATTAAGACAGGTTTAAAGGCGGCGGATGCGGCCAGTGCCGGCCGAGAATATTCGCTTAAAGATGCCGGACATGATGCGGCGACGGGTGCTTTTTCAGGAGTATTAGCGCCTGTTACAGGAGGTATGGGCGGAGCTGTTGGTAAAACAGTAGCCACCAAGCTTGGGGTACAGGCCATAAAACAGGTAGGAAAAGAGGTTGCGGCGGATGCTGCGGAAGCGGGTGTTAAACAGGGTGTTAAATCAATGCTTACGAACCCGACGGGATATGAGTATGTTGGCGGTACATTGCTGAAACGCGGAGTTGCACAGGGGGCTGAAATGGCGACGGATGGTGCTGTTGGCGGGGCTGTGGATAATGCGTTCAGAACTGCTTATGATGGCGGAAGTCTGGAAGATGTTGCCAATTCTGCTGTTGAAGGTTTTGTAGGTGGTGCTATTATGTCACCGGTTATCGGCGGTGGCATGAAAGTTTCTGGGAAAGCCGGTCATGAATTTGTTAAGGGCATACCTTTTGGAGAAAAACCTACAGATGTTCCTCAGATTGTTATTCCTAAAAAAACAACAACAAATCTGTATCCGGCCTCAGATGCTGCAGAGCTTGCTCAAATGAAAAAATCGCTTAGTTCTCGAGCAAGCGATGAAGAACTTATTGAGTTGACAGAACTCACTACTGATCCTTATACAAAACAAGTTGAAGAAACTAAAATAAGGCAAAAATACTGTTATGATAAGGAAGGTCAAAATGTACAGGTAGGTGAAGAATATACTGTTTTAAAAACTCAATATGATGGTACCTACAAAATTTATAAGGCTACCCAATCAGGGTCCAATCCTGGTTTTTGGGTAGAACATAATGGAAGCGGAGATTTATTTTACTTTAAAATAGGCAATGGACAGCAAAATGTAACTGAACATGTTGTTTCTCAACTATACAGAGCCGCCGGAATTGATACTCCTGATATGAACCTGGTTGCTGCTCCCGGATTTAATGTCAAATTGGGGATTGATAATTGTTGGATAAAAAGTAAAGCTATTGCCGGCTTAAATCCGATACAGGATAATCCGGAACTTGCTTATGAAGGATTTGCCGTTGATGCCTGGCTGGCTAACTGGGATGCCGTTTGTTCCGGAAACACGCGTATTAAAAACAACTCTGCTGTTAGATTGGATTTTGGCGGCGCACTTAATTTTAGGGCACGTGGAGCTAAGAAAGAGTTTGGAAATCAGGTTCCTGAGCTTTCAACATTATTGGATCCTCAAATTAATCCGGAATCAGCAAAAGTTTTTCAGAATATGACAAGAAATGATTTTATAAAATCACTTGAACGGGTACAAAGTGTTACGAATGATGATATGCAAAAATTATATAATTCCGTACGAATATATATGAATCCTGAATTATTCACAACACTACAAAATCGTAAAACATATTTGGCTTATGTTTTAAATGAAACAAAAAAAACAGATATTAAACCGGATGAGTCAATTTCAAGTTACATAAAAAGAGTTGAGGACACTGTTAATAAAAAATATAGACATCAAATAAACAAAGTGAATATTGAAAGCGATAAGCGCGCACGTGTTCTCAATGATATGATTGAGCAGCGTAATCAGGTTTGTACTAATGAAGATAATTTAGCAATATGGGATTATAAAGGTAGTTCTTTTACAGCAAATACATGTATACAAAAAGAAGATTTCACAAATCCTTTAGTAACTAAGCTAGATAAGGCCTTAGAAAAAACAGAGCTTACTGAGGATATTACTTTATATAGAGGTGATCATTTTGTAATCGATTCTCACCTAAATTATAGATATGCTTCTTTGTTTTCTGAATATGAGGATTGCGAGTTAGTACGTTGGCGCAAAGTTGAAAATGGATGGATATCTGATCCTGATGCACCTCTACAAGCCTCAAAATATGTTAATGGTCAATCAATAACAACACCAGTTGTTTCAATGGATGAAATTGTAAGGAGGATTTTCCGAAAAGGTAAAATTGTTAAAGAAGAACAATTTGTATCAACAACAGTAAGTCCTCATGTTGCGCGTGATTTTGGCGGAGGAAAAAACGATATTATTTATAAATTTAAAGCTCCGAAAGGTACAAAGGCTACTTGTCCTGAAAAATTGGATCCTGCTCAATATGGAGGACCTGCAACCAGTGCGGGCGGAAATTTAACAGGTCGTCTGGAAGGCTCAGAAGCAGAAATTCTTTTAAAACGTGGATTTTCATATCGAATGGATAATTTAATAAAGGAAGATGGTAAATATATCATTGAATGCACCATTTTGTAGATTAAATGAAACATTAAACACAACTCTGTCTCCTCATTTTCTTTGTAAATTTTTACCACGGATCCCAATTGCTATGTTTACGCCTTTGTATACCAAACACCGCGAGTTTTACCGTGTTTGATTAGATAATTGTTTTCAACAAGATTTGCAAACTTCCGGTAAATACCTAATTAGACCTAATATGACCTAATAATATATTATCTTTATCTAATCTTTTTCTGCTTGGTTGCTCGCGTTAAACAGGTCTACAACAGCACCGTAAAGTTAAATTTGCTTTACGTGCCGTTTCGCCCTCTGCTCGCAATCCGCTTTGTAAAGAAAAAGTAAGGCCCTGGCGGGAGTCGTGTCTTGCTCGCCGGCGTTAAACGTGTCTGCGGTTGTCTGCTGCAATGGCTAACCATTTTGCAGACAAGCCTCGCCCTCTGCCGGCTCGCGCAACCCGCATATTAGGCGAATTCAACTCCTCACCAGTGAATAATAAAAAACATTAACCCTAAAAAGTTTTACAATATCTAGTATGTGATTTTCTTTTTGCTTACTTTTTCTTTGTAAAGAAAAAGTAAGGCCCTGGCGGGAGTCGAACCCGCGACCACCGGTTTAGGAAACCGTCGCTCTATCCTACTGAGCTACAAGGCCAAACGCGGCTTTGCCGCAACCAATAATGGTATTTTCGGTTTTACAACCGGCTGTCAACCACAATTATTATAACTCAAACAAAATGATTATAAAATTTTTCGTAAATTTTCAACCATTTCGTCAGCCTTTGCAAGCCTTTCCCCCACATCTCCAACGGCCAGCGCATTTACATCACCTTCAAAATTCGCAGGTAATACATCACAATGCGTCAACGCATATTTTACAAGTTTCTTTTCGCCGGGGTGTAAAAGCTTGTTTTTTGCAAAAATTATATCAAAATAGCTCGCCAAAAATGCAGCAGATCGATGATTTACACTCACAAAATCCTCACGCTTTACAGCAGAAGCAAGCTGGTCATAATAAGAATACATTACATCTTTAAGAAAATTGAAATTCTTCTTTATAATATTTTCTGCCAATGTATCCGGATATGGTTGACGGGTCCTGTCTTGAAGCTTCTTAAACCAACCCGAACGGTCAAACAGAATTTCCGATTTATTAACGTTGTAAACAAAACAGGTCGTATAGCCAAGACACGCATTACAGCCATCCAAAACCCATTTGATATTTCCTTCAATCCCGTCCGGTGAGCGGTACATTATATCAATCGGTTTTCCGGTCTCACGCAAAACATAAACATCTCCGGTTTCAAAATAATGGTTGTCAATCTCCATTTTATCAGCATATTTTTGTGCAATATGTCTGCGCGCCTCTACATCCGGCTCTTTTGTACAATAAATATAAATATCATAGTCAGAAGCCTTATCATCGGTATTTGAGGTCGATGAGCCGCCCAGAGCAATTGCAGTAACTTCTTCAAATTTGCTATAATCTTCCACCATTTTATCTAAAATTCTTCTGCTGTCCATGCTCCAACTCCTATATAATGCTCATGTGATTAAAACACAAAAGAAGGCGGGTTACAATAAATATTGTAACCCGCCCCTCCTTTATTATTTCAGATTAACAAACTTTTTGGCGCAATCAAACATAGAATTTACAAGAGCGGCATTAGCATACACATTCATCCCGTTTGTTTCAAGTACCTGACGCACCCGCTTTTCCCACATCGCATAAATCTCGTCTTTGCCAAGATCAAGAACCTGACCGATTAACTCTAATTCTTTATAATCAATAGGGACTGGCAACGCCCCGCGTAACATATCAACCATTTCTAACCGTTTTTTGCGCGGAAACGCTTTCAGAAAATTCACTACGGATATTTTTTTCTTCTTCATTGCATTATGAAAGGTTTCTACGGCTTCGTCAACTAAAATCGGCTCCTGAGGGATTTTATATTCTTCAAATTCCTCGGGTTCTATCTCCATAACAGTTGCGATTCGCTCCAGTGTTGTTCCGCGCGTAGAAAACGGAATTGTGTTATCTATCAGGTTATAAACATAAGAAAGTGTCACTCCGATCATCTCCGCAAAATCTTTTTTGTGTAAAGAACTGCTTTCTAAAAATTTTGCGACCTTTTCAGAACTCTTTTCTTGTATTATAGGTTTATTTTTTGTACTCATAATCTCATCCTCGCTGCTTTGCATTTATAAAATAAATTTTATTTATCATTTTGTTAAGCGTAACCACGGCAAACCTGAACGGTAATATATATTTAAGTTAAAATAATAAGTATAAGGGATACAAAATAATGAAATTAATAACCGGACTCGGAAACATAGGTGACAAATATTGCTTTACACGCCATAATGCTGGATTTATGGTGCTGGATAAATGGGCTATGGATAATAATTTATCTTTCAAGCAGGAAAGCAAATTAAAAAGTTTTATAACTAAATTCAAACTCAACGGCGAAGATATAATACTTGCTAAACCGACAACTTTTATGAATCTGTCAGGTGAAGCGGTCAGGGCAATAATGGACTATTACAAAATACAGGTCAGTGATATTTTAATAATCTATGATGATTTATCTCTCGATCTGGGCAGAATACGGTTCAGGGCAAACGGGTCTGACGGCGGGCATAACGGGATTAAATCAATAATAAAACATGCGGGGACAAAAGACTTTGCGCGGCTGAAAATAGGAATAGGTCCGCAGCCAAATATTCCGTCTGAAAATTTTGTTCTGCAAAATTTTTCAAAAGAACAATTACCGCTTTTGAAAGAAGTTTTATTAAACTCCATTGAGGCTGTCGAATTTTATCTTGAAAACGGTATGGAAAAAGCACAAAATAAATTTAACTAACCGGATTATTAGCATTACAAAACTTTTATTATATAATCAAATAAAAAAGGAGAAACAATGAGTATACAACTCGCAGAACAATTTGAAGAAAACGAACAATACGAAGAAGCTTATGAAGAATACAAAAAATCTTATGCCAAAAGTCCTAAAGATTTGAGCCTTCTGGAAAGATTGGGCCACATTGCAATGGTTTTGAAAAAGCCGGAAGAAGCTGCCGAATACTATTCTAAAGTTCTGGAGCTTGATGCAACAAATCCTACAGCTTATGAACAATTAATGGATATATATTTTTCAACCGACAAATATAAATATTACATCTATCGCGGCAACCGCCATTCTATAGAACATCAGCTTGAACACGCTGTAAACGACTACAGAAAAGCGCTTACCTTTGCCGAGGATGACAAGCAAATTGTTATGACAAGGTTCACCATTGCTACTCTGCTTGAGCAAATCGCAAGCCCGCTAAAAGCAATTGATGAATATCTTAAACTCCTTGAATACGATGCAACACCGGAGGATGCATATTTAAGGCTTGCAAATCTATATGTTAAAGAAGATGCTCCGTCCAGTGCCGCTGATATTCTGGAAAGAGGTGTAAAAAAGGGGTTTAATAACGCTAAGATAAAAGAATCCCTTGCACAGCTTTATCTCAAAAGCGGTCAGCCGCAAAAAGCCAAAGAAGCAACCGAAAATGAATTGTTTAAAATCAAGTGTATGTTTGAACTTAATGAATTGGAAGAAGGCTTTGCCGAACTTGAGCGCTTAAAAGATAAATATAAAAACAAAGGCGAGTACCATGCTTTGCGCGCGCAGTATTATTTTATGAAAGGGGATTACGACAAAGCACTGGAATGCGTAAATGAATATGATAAATACGAAAAAAACAACCCGCTTCTTTTCCAGATGCGTGCAATGATTTACGAAAATAAAGATGATGATTTCAACGCACACCTCAACTGGGGAAAATACAATCTTTTGCGCGGGAACAAAGATATTGCCATAAATGAATTTCTGAGTGCAGACAGAATAGACGACTCAAATGCTGATTTAACCGCTATTCTTGCTGGACTTATGGAAGAAAGCGGAGACAAAACGCATGCAATGGAGTTTTACGAAAAACTTGTAAAGCTTGAGCCGACAAATAAAATTGCGCTTTCAAAAGTTGCGGAATACAGAGAAAATATCGGCGATTACAGAACTGCTGCAGATTGTCTTGAAAAGCTGTATGATCTAGACAATAAAAATACAATAGTTATCAAAAAACTTGCTGAAACCTATGAAAAATTGCGCAACAAACCGGGGGCAATTGAGTTTTATAACAAATACATAGAACGAGCACGCGGGCTTGATGATTATGAAAAAGTCAAAGCCAAAATCGCTAAACTTGAAAACTCCAATATGGAGGAGGATAGCGGCCTGTTAGAAAAAATAATCAGTTTCTTTAGCAAGAACAAATAAGCAAGAAAACGGGACGGCGTTGAATTAACGGTCCCGTTTTTTAATTCTCTTTTCGGGGTTCAATAATCAAATCATAGCCCAATACTTCGCAAATTTGCTGCATTTCGCGAAGCCGCATACTGTTGCGAAAAATTCTGTTGGCAAAAGTTGACTGCGGAATTTCTTCGTTTGTATGTTCTTCCAGCAGCTTTATCAACTGTTTTTGCGAAATTTTGTTGCGTGCAACAAGTACACGAACAATCTCGCCGTTATCCCAATCTGTAATCTTCATATTTAAAATTATAAAGTTATTGACAGTAGGTTTCAAATATAATATCATATATTTTATAATTAGATAAAAATTTTATTATAGAAATTATATTAACATATAAAATATTTAATCATTTTATAAAAGTGAGCTGTTAGGGTATAATAACATTGTAATCTATTCACAAGGAGGGTATATGAAAAATGATAACAAAGTGAGAAACGTGAGTAAGGTGAGTGGAGTGAGTAAGATGTCGAAACAAGGCGAACAACAATCGCCACATTCCCTTCGCCCTATGGGAGAAGGTGGCCGCAGGCCGGATGAGGGTTTAAAGGAAACCGGCAGGCTAGCCTGCACCAATACTCAGAAAATTACAGAAAGAAATGTTTCCCTCAACGACGCTCTCGCCTCCGGCTCCGCTACGGTTTCGGAAAACATTCCTTTCTGTCCACAATCTGCAGTTCAGCATGACGGAAAGGGATTGGCTAAAGACGCACAACAATCGCTACACATTCCTCGCCCCTTGCGGGAGAGGACGAATTTGTTAGCGAACGAATGTGAGCTTAGAAATTCGGGTGAGGGGTCCGACAAGTCTGCTCTTACATACGGGGGAACCGCTAAAGAAGCACATGACTCTCTTCGTCATCCTGAACTTGTTTCAGGATTTCACCATGCAGCAAGTCTTGAGGATGTAACCCCTCACCAAGTTAGGACTAAACTCGCTAAACGCTCGTTAAGTCCAACTATCCTCTCCCGCAAGGGGCGAGGAATGCGCGCCGCATTTACGCTAGCAGAACTCTTGATTACTCTGGCAGTAATAGGAATAGTGGCCGCATTGACACTTCCGGGGCTCATACAGAACCATAACGAGAAGGCATGGTCTACGGCCAAAGATCTCTGGGAAAAGAAACTCACTGAAACCGTCAGAAGAATGAATACTGACGGCGTCATGACAGGTCATGATACAACAGAGGACTTTATGAACACTTTCAAACAATATATGAAAGTTATCAAAACCTGTGACAACACAGACATTAACAAGTGCTACTCACCTAAAGTCGTTACAACAGGTAAGAATGACGACCCTATGGAAATTGAAACAGACAGCCTTACTTCTGCGTCCAGCATGGGATTAAAAGACTGGCAGACTAATACCAATACCATGAGCTTTGTAGTAGCAGATGGCACAACAGTAATTATGGCATACCAGCCGGAATGTCCTTATGCTGACCCTATAGAAGATACAGGATCTCAAGTATCTTGTATGGGATATATGGTAGATGTAAACGGAAAGAAAGGGCCGAATAGAGTAGGTAAAGATATTCAATTATCTTCCGGCGTAGCATTCTCAACTTGCGATAACCCGATAGGCGACATGTGCTGGAGTACTGACTTTGCACCAACAGCAATAAATACTTGCGATGATACAACATACGACCAGAATGGTTCAGCAAATACATATTGTGCAAACAATTACTGGGCAGGTGCAATAAAATCCTGTAGAGATAAAGGAATGAGCTTACCAACAAGAGCGCAACTAGCACAACTAGCAAGCAATATGTATCTTGAAAACGGGAATGAAGTAACAATAGGAGCAGACGAGCACAAAACCGGCCTAACACTCCAAGCAGAATATAGCACAAATTGCCCTATTAACCTTGGTTACGGCTATTGGTCCAGTGAGGAGCAGGAAGACAATATAAGTTGTTCACTTATTCGTTATTTTGACTATACAGATACTAGCATATACTACGGCATCGGCAAGTATGCTAGTGCCTACCGCGCTGTTTGTGTAGCAAACTAAGAACTTTGAACTTACAAAGCAAGGTCGGGCTTTAGCCCGACAATAATTTAGATAATTAAACCATAAATGTTTTACATTTGTAATGTTAATTTTATTTGTCGGGCTGAAGCACGACCTATATCTATATCTAACGATATCTGACTATTTTTTATTGTATAATAGATATATTTATTACAAACGTTTTTGCGTACAAAATTCCATGGTCTTTATCACTATTGTTTCGTATAATCGTCAACAGAATTATCAGGGGATACTTGATTAAAAACGCTATATGCCCTTGCAATTTTTTCTTATTTTGTTGTATTGTATAACTATAAACTAAGTGTATCTCAAAAAGCTAAGGAGAAAATCATGATTAATGGCATCCAACCTAATTTTACAGGCGCACTTCACGTTCATGGCGATATTTCACGCTGGAATTTTGCTAAGAAAAACCGAAACAAAGATTACACCATTAACCCTGAAAAAATCATCAGAACAACTCAATTTAGAAAAAATGTCGTAAGAGTTTACACTGATGACAATATTGTTTATCACGTTAGAAAAATAGATAAGAAAACTTTTGATGAAGCATGGAACAAAGCTCTGACAACAGATAATATGATTGATTTACAAGCGTAAAATAATGTATTTAAAAGGGCCGGTTTTATAAAACCGGCCCTTTAATCTATTGTGTAACCTCTTGTTCTTCGGTCTGCGGCGTATCTTCCTCAGATTTTGCCTTTGACCTTCTTGTCTTGGTTGTTGCCTTTTCACAGGTAATCTTGCCGTCAACAAGTGTCAATCGGATAGTATCGCCTGCCGTGTACTTACCGGAAAGAATTTCTTCTGCAAGCATATCTTCTATCTTGCGTTGAATTAATCTTCTCAGCGGTCTTGCACCATAGGCCTCTGAATATCCTGCCTCAGCCAGATGATCTTTAACCTCATCTGTTACCTCTATTGACAATTCACGTTCTGCAAGACGTTTGAACAAATCTTTTAACATCAAGTCAACAATTTGTCTGATTTCTTCTTTGTTCAAATGAGAGAATACGATTGTTTCATCAATACGGTTCAGGAATTCCGGTCTGAATGCTTTTTTCATTTCTTCTGTAACGGTTTCCTTAAGTTTTTCGTATTTATCCTTGCTTTCATCACTTGATGTTGAGAAGCCAAGACGTGATGTTGTTGTAATCATGCTTGCCCCAACGTTAGATGTCATAATGATGATTGTGTTTTTAAAGTTAATATGGCGTCCTTTAGAGTCGGTCAAACGACCATCATCAAGGATTTGCAGCATTATATTGAACACATCCGGATGAGCCTTTTCAATTTCATCAAAAAGAATTACTGAATAAGGTTTTTTGCGGACGAGTTCTGTTAAGTGGCCGCCATCATCATAACCGACGTATCCCGGAGGAGATCCGATAAGTTTTGCGGTTGAATGTTTTTCCATGAATTCTGACATATCAACTCTTATCATATTATCTTCTGACCCGAATACAGCTTCTGCAAGCGCTTTAGCTAATTCAGTTTTACCTACACCGGTCGGACCGCAGAAGATAAAGCTTCCGATTGGTCTGTTGGGTGACTTCAAACCAACACGCGCACGTCTGATTGCTTTTGAAATAGCTACGACAGCGTCGTTTTGACCGATTACACGTTCATGCAAAGTTTTTTCAAGGTTGAGAAGCCTTTCACTTTCGCCCTCAGTTAACTTGGTAACAGGTACACCTGTCATTGTCGCTATAACTTCCGCAACATTTTCAGCCGTAACTGTCGGTTTATTTGCTTCGTGTTCTTCTTTATAGCGAATAGACATTTCTCGGATTCTGTCTTTCATCTCAGCTTCTTCATCACGTAATTGAGATGCTTTTTCAAATTCCTGATTGCGTATTGCATCCTCTTTTTCTTTTATTAAAGCGCGCAATTCTTTTTCAAGCTCTTTACCTTCCGGAGAAAGAGTTGAAACTTTCAATCGGACTTTTGAAGATGCTTCATCAATAACATCTATTGCTTTATCCGGCAAAAATCTGTCTGTAATATATTTGCTTGAGAGTTGAACTGCAGCGACAATCGCCTCATCAGAGATATTTAATCCGTGATGTTCTTCATATTTAGAACGCAGCCCTTTGATAATCTCAATAGATTCATCGACAGACGGCTCTTCAATAATTACAGATTGGAAACGGCGTTCCAAAGCAGAATCCTTTTCAACATATTTTCTATATTCATCAAGAGTTGTGGCACCGATAACCTGAATTTCACCTCTTGAAAGTGCCGGTTTTAATATATTAGCTGCGTCAATTGCACCTTCTGCCGCACCAGCACCGATAAGAGTGTGCATTTCATCGATTACAAGAATAATATTTCCGGCCTGACGAATTTCGTCCATGATTTTTTTAAGACGTTCTTCAAACTCACCGCGGTATTTTGTTCCTGCAACAAGCAGCCCCATATCAAGCTGAATAACTTTTTTACCGTCCAGAATATCAGGAACTTCCGCATTAACAATTCTGATAGCAAGACCTTCTGCAACAGCAGTTTTACCAACACCAGGCTCCCCGATTAAAACAGGGTTATTTTTGGTACGTCTTGCAAGAATTTGTATAACACGCTCAATTTCTTTTTCACGGCCAACAACAGGGTCTAAACGGAGTTCTTGCGCCGCAAGCGTTAAATCACGGCCGAATTCATCAAGACTCGGAGTCTTAGTTTTTCCGCCGGAGGAGCTTGATGAAGAACTTGAAGAACCGGACGAAACAGACTGCGGTTTTGATTCACCGAGCATTTTCACAACATTGCTTCTGATTTTGTTCAAATCAACACCAAGATTTTCAAGAACACGTGCAGCAACGCCTTCACCTTCTCTTATAAGCCCTAGAAGTAAGTGCTCTGTCCCTATATAATTATGACCTAACTGTCTTGCTTCATCCCAGGAAAGTTCCAATACTCTTTTTGCGCGCGGTGTAAAAGGTATTTCTACCGCAACAAAACCGGAGCCGCGGCCGATAATTTTTTCAACTTCCGCACGCGCATCTTTAAGAGTTACGCCCATAGATTTAAGCGTTTTGGCTGCAACCCCTGTACCTTCTCCGATAAGACCGAGAAGCACCTGCTCTGTGCCGACAAAGTTATGTCCCAATCTGCGGGCTTCTTCCTGAGCGAGCATTATTACTTTTATAGCTTTTTCCGTAAAACGTTCAAACATTAAATGACTCCTATACTCTACTTCTTATTATATAAATATTATACACAAAAAACAAAAACTTTCAATGGTTTAGGCGAATTAATCTTTAAACAAATCCGTAAAATTCATCTCAAAAAAATTTGCTATGGCTATGAGTTTGTCTAAAGACGGGACAATGCGGCCGTTTTCTACTTTGCTGATATAGGAGGAATCACAGCCGATAAGTTCTGAGAGCTGCTTGCTGGTGCAGCCATAGCGCTTTCGCAAGGTAACCAGATTTTTTTTGAAGGTGTCGATAATTTTTTCATTCATTTATTAATAATCTAATATATTTTGTTACATGAATGGATTTTAAATCCATTTTTAGGTATAATAATTATTGGAGGTAAAATTTATGAAATATATTAAAAATTTAAAATTTGCGTTTACACTTGCAGAGGTTCTTATTACCATTGCAATTATAGGAGTAGTCGCTGCATTAACAATTCCTGGAATATTACAGCAATACACAGAAAAAATGACCGAAGCAAGGCTTGCGAAATTCTATTCAATGATGAATCAGGCAATACAAATGTCAAAAGTTGACAACGGAGCGCCGGAAACATGGGATTACTGGGTGACAGACGAATATGATGATGAAGATAATTTAATAAATCAATCAGATGCAACAGATGCTGCCTTCCAAAAATACATTGCTCCATATCTGAAGGGCATTTCTAAAAAGGAAGTAATTGATTTTGAAGGGAATAAGAGATTTTTATATTTTTTCCCGGATGGCAGTGCTTTTGCATATGTATATCATCAAATACGCGATTGGGAGTTTTTCCCGTATAAAGCTGAAAATTGCATTACCTTTGCAGAAAAAAAAGAGCGTCTGGGCATTTGTTCTTTTGCATTTGAATTTTATCCTGTTAATATCTCAATGTCATCAAATACTGATTGGACATGGAAGTACTTAATGGGAAAAGGATTAGAGCCGACACTGCATCGTTGGGATGGTGAGGTTAAAAGTTTATATAATGATCAGGACAGAGGTTGTAGTATATCAAGTGCAAGCGGGGGCTACTGTACTGCAATAATTGCCAAAAACGGCTGGAAAATTCCTGATGATTATCCGAGAAAAATAAGGTACTAAAGCATTATTGTATTTCTTTTACAAAAAATAAAACAAAATGGTTGACATTTAATTTTGGTTATAATAAGATAAGACTTGTGAAAGAAATATACATGCTCCCATCGTCTAGAGGCCTAGGACAACACCCTTTCACGGTGTAGACGGGGATTCGAATTCCCCTGGGAGTACCATTAAAAAGACGCTTTTATAAAGCGTCTTTTTAATTTTTGGCAAGAAGAATAAATGCAACGAATAACGCTTTTAAATAACTGTTTTGATTAATATAAATTTTAAGCAATTATTTTATACCTTTAACTTTTGTAATGGTATGTCTTGACAAAATACTTGTAATGTGATATAATTACAATATGAAAGTTAAAGAAATTATAAAGTTAATAGAACAAGACGGCTGGTTTCAAGTTGCACAACGAGGAAGTCACAGACAATACAAGCATCCGGCTAAAACTGGACGTGTTACTATTGCTGGCAAGCTGTCAGATGATATTGACAAGGGAACTCTAAACAGTATCTTTAAACAAGCCAAACTGAAGGAGGTTTGATATTATGTTTGATAACTATCTTATTATTATTGAAAAACAGGAAAACAATTATAGTGCATACTGCCCTGATGTTGATGGCTGTATCGCTACAGGTTCTACTCCGGATGAAACAAGGAAAAATTTTCTTGAAGCTTTAGAGTTTCATTTTGAAGGCTTAAAAGAGGATGGTCTTCCAATCCCAAAACCGTCTTCTACAATTGCATTTACCTCTGAAGATTGTTCCGGCATTTTAAATGTAAGAACTAAAAAATCCACACATTTAAAATTAATAAAACTTGCAGAACAAGAAAATGTTTCTGTTTCTCATCTTGTAAATGATGCTATTATTAAGCAGTATGGTTAAAAAGAACAGAGAAAAATTTAAAACATTTCCCCTCAAGGCTTACAGGCATAATTGTAGATTTGTTTGTAATACTTTTTCTTGCGGACTGGGACCAATCGGGCAGTGTCAGCAGACTTAACATCTGGCGCACTATCAAGTTTGCGCACTCCTGAAAACGTTGATTCTAAGTCTGATTTTTTAACTCCTATTAACTTTTGAGCGCAATCTATCTTGCATTCCATGAGTTTTGCCATCGGAATATGCGGAATAAATTCAACAGCATTAAAATAAATATAATTTCCATCTTTGATAAAATTTTTCTTATTTGCTGAGTATAAATACTTGTTTATTTTACCATAATTACATAAATCAACAGGCATTCCATAAACATTAAAATCAAAATTAAATTCAATAGTTATCTCATTCACATCATATTCTTTTGGAAGCGGACGGAATTTTTTGAGCTCTGATACTGCCCTTATTGCAGATATATCTGTTGCTGGTAACCCTGATGATTTCTTGAGTTGAATTGAATGAATATTTCCTTCTTTATCTATCGAAAACAACAATGTTACACGGTTGCTTGTGCTATCTATAGGCGGATGCCAGTTTGACTTAATAGTCTTTTGTAAATCCCTCATATAATCATCAAAATAAGTCAGCTGCTCCTCGGTAGGTTTCTCTACGTCTTTATTAGTGATTGGGGGTGCGACCAGTATATATGACTCTTTGCCTTCTATACGCGGAAGCCTTATCTCGTCCGCCCTCGTGTATAGATAACAGCACATAAATATAAAAATAAATAAGATTACTTTCTTTTTAAAATTCACCATACAATATCACCAATATCTTAGCTTTTAGAGCTTTTTATTAATCTGAAATCCGTTTTTCAGAGTAGCAACCCCTTCTGTTCCGGCCGGAATACTAATCGGGTCACCCTCTTTTAGTCCAACAACCCAGCCAATCGGATTCCAAATCATAGCATGCCCTATTATACCGGCCCACTTGCAGCGTTTACCCGAATATTTTTTTCTAAAACTTATTTCTCGCAATGTTCCGGTTGTATCTTTTACATAACCCTTTGTAAAAATTATATAACCGCCTTTACCTAAATTTCTTGCCGGTTTGACCGACTTAATAAGCAGAGTTCCATTGGCTCCTTTTTTAAATACCAGAACATTATTTACGTAAATATCCTTGTCAACACGAATTTCAATCTGTTGCCCGCTTGTGGTATCTTCGCTTGATACTTCTTCTGTAATCACAAAAGGTATCGGATAATCAGCCGGCACTGATATGAACATTAATTGTTCTAAATTTATATTTGAATTATTTACATAATTAACTTGTCTTGGCTGCTTTTGATATTGCCTGCTGTATGCAGTCGAGGAAATCTTTGAATTATCAATCGCGTCTGCTACGCAATTTGCCTGCAATGCATTCACAATAAAGAAGCACAAAAACAATAATAAATATCTCTTTCTCATCACCACCAAGCCTTAATCTTTTTTAAACAATGATATACATATCATATTTTCAATTAGTTGTCAAGATTAAAAATAATGAACAAATATTATTCTAACTAAATTTCCAGACGACAATAATCTTATAAATCAGAAAATAATAAATCAGGTTCAAGCAAACGCCGCCCCAAAAATATGCAAGAGCAAATTTATTATGCCTATATTCCTCATTGAATTTCCAGACAAATTTTTTGCGGATTACTATTTCCAGAAAAAACATATTTGGTAAAAATAGAAGCACAAAAAATAAAAGATATGAAAAGGCAAAGCTCTGAGCTTCAGTCCTGAACATAAAAGCCGAAGCAGATGAACAATAACTGATAATATGCGTTAACGCCACTACATATATATTAAATGCATAAATATTAAATGTTAAATTTTGACTTATTTTGAAAGGATTCATAAAAACATTAAACCACAAAAAGCTTAAGAGTAAAGATTACTTCCTCTTTTTTAACTTATAAACACAGTATGAGAGAAGTGAAATGATTAAAATTCCATAAAATATTACACGAGCAACAAAATAACTTTCTCTAAACAACAGTTCAGAAATAAATGGCGTCAGGAAGGTAAAGAAGTTGCCCCATAGTCCAATATAAAAGTAGATAAATGCGCGTGAATTATCCTTGTATTCTTCATTAAATCCACAGCAAAATTTTCGCTGAATTAATAACCTTAAGATTAACTCTGACAAAACAAGTATCAACAACACGCCAAGTACACCTAACAAAATCAGCCAGTGTATACCCACTACAAGAAAATACGCGGCTATAGCTGAAGGTGCTCTCCTCTCTAGTTGAAAAAAATTCAGATAGACAATTATTGAGACAAAAATATGGGCAATTAAATTTATCCAGCCAACTAATGCAGCTATGTTTAGAGTTAGTGATTTATTTATTTTTAATATGTTCATAACTGAAATTTAACATGAAAATAAATTCTATTACATAAATATTAAAATTAGTCTTATTATTTTATGGTAAACATACCAACCAAAATAGACATTTAATAATATTCCGTAGAAAAAATATACTTTTGCAAACCAACTATTACTATACCCTGCAGAAAATTGCCATAGCAGCCTTTTGTTTATAACAATTTCTATAATAAAGAAAAATATAATACAAGGATAAAAAATTATTAAACAGAGCGCCGGAAGTAAAAAGAAAAACATAGACTCTAAATATGAAAATTCACAGTATGCAAGATGCAATAAACTCAATATACCCCAGACGTACCCGCTGAATGCGAAAATATTAAATGTTAGATTTCGATTTATTTTGAACGGATTCATACTAATATTTAAGCATAAAAATATAGTTGTACAGCGATGAGGACGAAAAAACGACAGATAAGAAATAATTAAGTTAGATAAGATGCAAGAATAAATACTTTATACATTACAAAATATATAATAATATTTAATAAAATTCCAAGCCCAAAATATCCAAGAGCAAGTTTGTTATGTTTGTATTCATCACTAAAATGCCATACTAATTTTCTGCGAAATATAATTTCGGCAAGAAACATAACAAACAGAACAGGTAAAAAATAAAAAATATAATAGTAGGCAAAAAGTATGACAAAACCAATATAAAGTAGTATAAAAGATATTTGTGCATAGCCATATACAATTATATTTAATAATGCGATTAAATACCCGCTGAATGCGAAAATATTAAATGTTAAATTTTGATTTATTTTGAACGGATTCATAAAAATATTAAACCACAAAAAAATTATTTATTAAAAATGTTGACAAATATTATAATTTATGCTACAGTTATAGCATAAATTATATAAAGTAAGATAAAGAGTAAGGATTAATTATTATGGTTATCCTTGCTCTTTTTTAGTTTATAAGCACGATAGGAGGCAAACGAAATGATTAAAATTACATAAAATATTACACGAGCAACAAAATAACTTTCTCTAAACAACAGTTCGCAAATAAATGGCGTCAAAAAGGTAAAGAAATTGCCCCATAGACCTATATAAAAGTACATAAATGCGCGTGAATTATCCTTGTATTCTCCATTAAATCCACAGCAAAATTTTCGCTGAATTAATAACCTTAAGATTAACTCTGACAAAACAAGTATCAACAGCACGCCAAGTATGCCTAACAATATCAGCCAGTGCAATATAATTAAAATCCAAAATACAGAGATAGCTGATCCGTCTTCTTTCTCAATTTGAAATAAATCAAAATAGACAATTATTGAGACAAAAATATGTGCAATTAAATTTATCCAGCCAACTAATGCAGCTATGTTTAGAGTTAGTGATTTATTTATTTTTAATATGTTCATAATTAAATTTTAGCATGAACATGCATTCTATTACATAAATATTATTACAAAATGAGGAAAAATCATGGACAAAATAAAACTTTATGAAGACTTAGAGAAATTATCAATTTATGTATATGATCCTTACAATAAGCCAATACCGCCAGGTTGGAAATTATTAAAAACAGAAATGGCAGGGATAAGCGGATTTAAAGGAGCAATATACTATAATAAAGAAAACAATGTTGCTGTAGTTGCGTTTGCAGGAACAGATTTTCCAAAAAATTGGAAAAGTAAATCTCAACGAGAAGCATTTTTGAAAGATCTACATAATGATGGTCAACTTGGAGCAGGACACAAACCTCTACAACTAAATGATGCAATAAAATTATATGAATTTGCCAAAATTCATCTACCAAATGCGTATTTAGTCTTAACGGGACATTCTCTTGGCGGCAGTCTAGTCCAACTGGTATCAGCACAAACAGGTGTTAAAGGCGTCACATTTAATGCCTTTGGGACCGGAATAGTGCTTGAAAATGAAGGTTATAAAAATTGGAGACATATTAATGTCGATAATATAGGCAATTTAACAGATGAAGTATTTAAGATAAATTTTGCCAAACAGGCAGGAGACACTTATGTGCTGGATGATAGCCTGAATAAAAAAGAAATTAGGGATGTTATTTTAAATAGCCATGATATAACAACACTCACAGAAAAACATTCAGTAGAAACGTTACCTTCACTTGAAAGGGCAGACAAAATAGCACCAGTTGAGAAACACCCCTATCTTGGACCGGTACAAAGCAAGAGTGCAGAAAAAAATTTAGATAAAGAGTCCGTCAATTTTTATAAAGAATATATGAATCAACTTCATAGGCAAATGAGACAGGATTTAGAAGAAACTCGGCGCGAACAAGAGCGCAAGCGCAGACAGGCGGAAAACGATTATATAAACCAGATGCGCTCTGTTGCACATCAATATGGAAATATGAGCATTGATATACGTACCCCTAGCGGCAGAGTGGAACACATCCAATCCGGCTGCATTCCGCCTCAGGCAAGGCCAGTCAGTCAAAAGCAGTTTCAAATAAGAGGTTCATCAGTGCAAGACGTCACTCAACAGATTAAAAATATACTAAATCGTTACAGGTAACCTCTTTACAAAATTTTTTCTTACGGTATTATTAAATTATGATTAGATTAATTCAATACCGACGTATACGCAGATGTTTTAAAAAAGGCTTGTTTATCAAATAAGGCCCGTCACGTTCTGTCGGAATAAAGATTTAAACAAGACCTTTTCGTTAAAAGGTCTTGTTTTTTGTTAAAAAACGTTAAATGAAGCCCAAAATTAAGCAATTATTATTTTTACAAGTTTTATAAATGAAAGGTGAAGGTAGACCATGAAAAAAGAATTACGACGAAACTCAATCATAAAGGCGAATGCCCCGATCGTCAGATTACAAAATTTAATCTGGGGCTTGTAGTACACTAGATTGAGGCGGAAAGCTTTTCCGCAGAAGGTTAAGGATAAAATGTTACCAAAACTCACAGCAAGCGCTATATATTCAACATTAGGAAATAACAGTTCATTAGTACCCCTCGCAGTAAAAGACGTCGCAAACAGTCTCGGTTTAACTGCCGGCTCTTACGTCACAGGCGACTCTCTTGAAGGCAAAGACAGATTTTTAGACGAGTTCGGAACACAGGCAATATGGCTTTTCGGACTTCCTGTTTATAAAAAGATTACAGACCTCACACTATACAGAGCTTTAAAAATCGACCCTAAAGTCGATGTAAGAATGCTGAAACATCCGGAATTACTGGATAAAGCAATAGAACTTTCACCTTACGTAGTAAAACAGGGCGCAAGACCTAAACACGATATTCTCAAAGAAGGTCTTATTGCAATGAAAAATAATCCGAAATTTTCTAAAACACTTATGGTTAGCAAATTCGGTATTGCAACTCTGTTAACTATTTTTTCTTATGCAAGCCTTACAAAATACAGACACAAAAAGACCAGAGAAGCAGCTAAAAAAGAAATTCTTGCTCAAAGACAAAAAGAACAGGCGGCTAAGCAGTTCCCGTTCAACAAACCTTCTTTCAGCAGTTTCTTGAATAATAGAAAAAATGATAATACCCCGGCAGCTCCGTCATTCACAGGTATGCAGGGATTTATGGCAAAGGCCGGCGAAAAACTTCAAAACTTTATGTTCGATCCTGTCCAAAACCTTATGATTGTAGACGGAACTATTACAACAGAAAGACTTAAAGATTCAAGAAACAAACAGGAATTCATCGGATATTCAATCAAAGAAGGTGCGACCTGGGCATTTATGTATTTTGCAAGCCAGCCGATACAAAAATTCCTTGAAAACAGATCTGTAAAAAAACACAACCATTCTATTGATCTTGATGCAAGAGTAATCGAAAGCGAAGATTTGAGAAAAGCTTTTGCCAATAAGGCTGAGTTTGAAAAACAAATGAAAGCATTTCCGATAAAGGGATCAGATGTTGAAATATACGAATTCCTGCACAAAAATCCTGACAACGTAGTTGTCAAAATGGCTAAGAAATCCGATGAAATTATCACGCTCGGCGCATCTGACAACTGGTTGAACAAAGCCAAGAAAATGCTTCATCTGCCATACCTTGAAATTCAGGATAAAGACGCAATTGATACAAGAAGATTTCTTGATATCGGAGACGCGGATGCAAAAAGCGGCGTAAAAGGTATTCATACAAAACTCAACAAGCTTTATAACGAATATTTATCTTCCGGCAAAGGTTTGGATGAGTTCCTGAATATGGTTAAGAAACACAAACGGAATGCTGTAAAAATCAATCTCGGAAGCTGCGTAGCCGCCCTTGGGGTTGCTGTTCCGTTGATTATGATTGGCGTAAGATATCTGAGCGGAAATAAAGATTTTCAGGTGAAAGAAGATCTTGAAAAAGAACTCAACGCACAAGCATAAGAGTAGTTACAGGAGTAGTGAACGGTGAACAGTTGTTATCAAAAGGCACTAAGGCACTAAGGATTTACATGAGGCTGGCTCTGCGGCTTTGTGACGGGGCACGTCCGCACCCTCATCCGGCCTCCGGCCACCTTCTCCCAGAGGGCGAAGGGAATGTAGCGATTGTTGTTCGCCTTGTTTCGACATCTTACTCACCTCACTCACTGTACTCACTTCTCTAACCTTGTCATCTTTCATTGTCAGCCTCCTTAGATGCACTTTATATATTGTTATATAGAATTATATATATGTATATTAACAACTATAATTCTATAGCTAAAAATTGTCAAGTAGGCTAAAAAAGTATTATGACAATGGATAAAAAAGAATTACTAAAAAAATTTGGTCTTAATGTTAAGTTTGCACGAATGAAAAAAGGCGTTACTCAAGAACAATTCGCCGAACTTATGGGAGTACACCCGACTTATATCGGAAAAATTGAAACAGGCAGAATAAATATGTCACTTGCGAAAATACTTGAATTAGCACAGGCACTTGATGTTAATATCAACAAGCTGCTTTACATAGAATAGCCTGTGCCGCCACATATCCTGTAGACCAGCAGTTTTGCAGATTAAATCCGCCGCAAAAGCCGTCAATATTCAAAACTTCCCCGACAAAATACACCCTCTGAACGAGTTTTGACTCCATAGTTTTTGCATTGACTTCATCAAGCGAAACCCCACCGCAGGTTACAACTTCACCACCAGATGCAGTATCAGTTATCGTTATTTCAAAATTATTCAGCCGGAGTAATATTTCATCTCGCTGTTTGCCATTTATCATACAAGCTTTGATATCAGTATCAATGCTTGATTTATACAACAAGTATTCGGCCAGAGATTTAGGAACAACTTCTGAAAGTATATTCTTGATGGATTTATGCGGATTGTTGTTTAGCAGGCTTTGCAAATCCAACATGCCGCAAAAATCCAGGGTAATGGTATAAGGAAACACGTCACGTGCCCTTAAAGAAGATATTTTGTAAGCGTATGGCCCGGAAATACCATTATGTGTAAACAGTAAATCTTCACCGTTAATTTTTACAGAAACACCGGCCAATTGCGATAAATCCTCTTTGGTTTTTAATCCTACAAGCGCCTTTTTCGGCTCTACGACAGTATGTCCTAAATACTTGCAAAGGTTAAACGATGCGTGCCCCCCTATTGCAACTACTACAAAATCAAAATTATAGCTTCCGCAATCAGTTACGACAGTATGTTTGTCAGTACAATTAATCCTTAAAACTTTTTCTTTTCTAAACCTCACCTTATCCAGTGCCTTTAGAAATTTATTACGAACATCAACCGAGGAATTAGAAGTCGGAAAGATGCGCATATCATCCTGAACATAAGTTTCAACACCGATATTTCTAAAAAATTCCAGAGTATCAGCGGTGGAAAATCTTGAAAATACGGAATACAAAAATTTTTCTCCGCGCGGATAATTTGCGGCAAGCTCTTTAAAATCATATTCGCAATGCGCGAGGTTACACCTTCCGCCGCCGGTTGGCAGGAGAGTTTTTAATGGTGAAACCGCTTCAAAAACAGTTACGTCCAAATTATTTTGCAAATAATAGGCACACATACAACCGGCCGGCCCGCCGCCGATAACAGCAGCTTTATAATTCAACCCTTGTACCATATAAAAATACCATTTCAGGGTTTTCTAAATCGTTGTGAAGTTCAGATATAGTTTTATGTAAAACCGGATGCACATAGTCAGGAATTAATTCAAGCAGCGGCACAAGCGTAAATGCTCTTAAATGCACGTATTTGTGCGGAATAACAAGATTATCTTCATTAATTATTTCGTTATTATAGAACAAAATATCAATATCGATATTTCTGTCCTGATATTCATTCCCTTCTCTCGGCGTTTTTCCCAGCTGTTTTTCAATACGCTGGCATTCTGACAACAGATTTTGCGGTGAAAGTTTTGTTTTAATTTCAACAACAGCATTAACAAACCAGGTTTCTGTAGACATCCCCCACGGTTCAGTTTCATAAAAAGCAGATGTACGAATTATTGTAATACCATCAATAGCACCGAGCAAACTTGTTGCCTGTTGCACATAACCGATACGGTCACCTTTATTTGAACCCAAACTTAAATAAACTATTGCCATACCATAATTTTATAGATTTTCACATATTATGTCAACTGACAAACTAAAATTATCCATAATATATAAAAATAAGTTAACATTCTGGCATTCTGAAAATAATCATGTATAATTAGGATATGCATATATACGGATTTATAACAACAATTTTATTTATATTACTTTTGCCGTTCATATATATAATAAGGGCGATTAACGGTAAATTCCTCTACGGCTGGAAAAGCAAACTGGGATTTTTTACCCCGCCTGCACTCGGTAATAAAGTAATTATGTACCATGGCGTATCTGTCGGAGAAGTTATTGCGCTGGAAAATTTAATAAAAAAGACAAAAGAAACTTTTCCTGAATATAAAATCGTTGTTACAACCGGCACAAAGACAGGTCAGGAAATAGCACACAAAAAATATTCAGAAATTGCTGATTTCATAACGTATTTTCCGTTTGATATACCTTTTTGTGTAAATCGCTTTTTAAAAAAAATAAAACCTACAGTTGTGCTAATTGCAGAAACAGAATTGTGGCCGACATTTGCATTCGACTGCAAGCGTAAAAATATCCCGCTGTATATTATTAACGGCAGAATTTCCGATTCTACATACAAATCATATAGATTTTTCAGATTGTTTTTCAAAAACATTCTCGGCTACTATACCGGAATATTTACCCAGAGCCAGTATGATAACGAAAAACTGATTAATATAGGGGCAAATCCTTCAACAACCTGTATTATGAAGAATTTGAAATTCGATGTAAAAAAATCTCCTGAAAAAATAGACATGGGTAAAGGCCGAATTATAATTGCCGGCAGCACTCATCAGGGCGAAGACGAAATTGCTATAAATACATTTACAAAATTAAAAAAAGAATTTCCGGATATAAAATTGCTGCTTGTACCAAGACACCTAAAAAGAGTCCCGCACGCTTCAGAACTTGCTCAAGAAACCGGCTTGCCATACGGCTTACGCTCAAATAATGACAACTTCACTGATAAAGATATCATAATACTTGATACACTTGGTGAACTCAGTAAAATGTATCAGATATGTACATTTGCATTTATCGGCGGAAGTTTTAATAATACCGGCGGTCATAATCCGCTGGAAGCAGTAGTTTATTCAAAACCGGTAATTTCCGGTCCTTCAATACATAATTTCCGTGACATTTACGGCATACTCTCCCGCACTAATGCAGGTAAAGTCGTAAAAACACCTCAAGAATTGAAAGATTATATGTATTTGCTGCTGAATGATAAAGAATTTTATGAAACTGCATGCCGCGATTGCGAAGTAGTTTTTAATGACCAGCAAGGCGCATTGGATTTTGTTATTAATAAATTAAAAGAAATTTTATAGAGATTTTAAAATTTAAAAGGCTGCTATTTCGATATTTCTCCTGCATTTGGATGATTTTTGTTAACTTTTGTTACGAATTTTACTCAAAAAATTAAAGAAAATATATGAAAAATCCGATAAAGAGAGTAAGGAAAGAAACGAAAGGGAACGCTATGGGAATGGCA
>CALUUH010000017.1 GCA_944323875.1 Candidatus Gastranaerophilales bacterium | reverse complement strand
GCATCTTTTTGAGTTACATTAGCTTTCTTAGCTACTTCTTGTACTAATTCTTCTTTGTTCATAATAAAACTCCTTTCCTATTTGTACATAACTTATTATATCTAAATATCTTTATTTTGCAAGTATTTTAACCTATCTTTACATATATTTACCTTATAAAACATCCAAACAGAGTATAAATGTGTATATTTTATACAAAAAGTTAAGAATATTATAGAAAAAGAGCTTTTTTCAGGCGTTTTTGGTACAATGTTAGAGGAATGTTCCACATGGGAGTAAAGAACAAAAAATATGAAAGAGAGATTGATATTATTCACAATAGTATTTGGTTTGGGAGTCTTTATATACATTTTCCAAAGCTATTTTAATACAGTCTGGGGGCTGGCTTTTTTATGCGCATGCATGTTTATATATGCAAGCCTCTCCAACCTTGCGTATAAAATTAAAACAAGACAGCTTTCCAAATATCCGCAGATTGTTAACCCTGATTACAAACCTTTTGTATCAATTTTGATACCGGCACACAATGAAGAAAGTGTTATAACAGCTACTATTGAAAACATTCTCAAGCTGGATTATGAAAACTTTGAAATTATAGTAATAGATGACCGCAGTACAGACAACACTGCAAGTATTATAAAATCACTTGAACAAAAATATGAAAAAGTTACTGCACTGATTCGTACACCCGATGCTTTTCCAGGAAAATCTGCAGTGCTCAATGATGCATTTAAGCTTGCAAAAGGCGAAGCTATACTTGTATTTGATGCAGATGCAACGGTTGATCCTGACTTTTTGACCAAAATGATCCCGCATCTTGAACCTAAAGATGTCGGGGCTGTTCAGGCCAGAAAAGTTATACGGAACAAAAATCAAAATTTATTAACCCGCTGCCAGAATAATGAATACACTATGGACGCGCATTTTCAGGTTAGTCGTGATTCTGTTAAAGGGGCAGTAGAACTCCGCGGAAACGGAGAATTAATTAAACGTCAGGCAATAGAAAGTATCAATGGCTGGAACAATTATACAATTGTAGACGATCTTGACATGTCAACAAGACTTCACATAAAAGGATGGGATATAAGATTTTGTCTTGACGCAGTTGTTTATGAAGAAGGTATTACTTATATAAAGCCTTTATTCCGTCAACGCAGACGCTGGCTGGAAGGTACAATAAGAAGATATCTTGAATACTCAGGGGCTGCACTACGTTCAAGAGATATGTCTCCTGTTGCCAAAATTGACATGGTTGCTTATATATCAGAATTTATCATGCCAATGTGGTTCTTGATAGAAATTTTGATAAGAGGATCAAAAGTTATACTAAGAGATGCCTCACCGCATACCTTATATTCATCTATATTCATCGGATGCATAATCGGTTTCGGATTTTTTCTTGCCGCACGGTACGCATTGAGGCGATATGACTTCATGCCGCGTCTTGACGCGACATTTGAAGCGTTGGAAACTTCAATTTATCTTTTTATTATATGGTTCCCGCTCGTATTATTTATTTGTTTCAAAATCCTGTTTATGAAAAAGGATATGAACTGGGGAAAAACAGCCCACGGACTTGTTCTTGAAGAAGAAGCAAGTATTAAGGCTTTCATAAGAAAAGAACTGGAAAAAACAAAAAATTACACAAAAGAATATACTGAAAAACTAAAACAAGTACTAGCTGAAAAAGGAGAACGATAATGACAACTCAAGCAGTTATTGATGTGAAAAATAAAATAAGATCTATCCCTGATTTTCCAAAAGAAGGAATTATATTCAGAGATATAACAACAGCGCTGAAAGATGCCAAAACTTTGCCGGTTATGGTAGACTACTTATGCGAACAATTTAAGGATACAAAAATCGACTACGTCGCAGGTATAGAAAGCCGCGGATTTATATTCGGAATGCCAATGGCATACAAAATGAAAGCAGGCTTTGTTCCTATCAGAAAGCCGCACAAGCTTCCGGCAGAAACTTATTCACAAAGTTACGAGCTTGAATATGGCACAGACACCATTGAAGTGCATAAAGATGCATTTCCTCAAGGTGCAAATGTGTTAATTGTTGATGATTTACTTGCAACAGGCGGAACTGCAGAAGCGGCCTGCAAACTAATTAAAAAAACAGGTGCAAACCTCGTTGGTATAGCCTTCCTTATCGAACTGGAAGATTTAAACGGCCGTGAAAAGCTTACAGATGCGCCAAAAATCGTTTCTATGGTGAAATATTAATTGGAAATTTATAAAGAAATATTATAGGCGGCCGCTTTTCAAGCGGCCGCCTATGAGTTAATTAATGAAGATGAAGATTTAACACGATTGATTTATAAATTCGTAAAAACATTGAACGGCTAACGTGTGTATAAATCTTCCCGCGTAAGTGCTCTAAATTCACATTTGTAATTTTTCAAATATTCTATTGCTTCTTGCGGAGTGTCAGCTACATAGTAAAGCCCTCCGGCGTCAACTTTTGCAAAATTCTTTTTACAAATATCATCAAAAAAATTCAAAAGATTATCATAAAAACCATTTGTATTAAGAATAACAATTGCCTTACTGTTATATCCTAGTTGTTTTTGCACAATCATTTCGGATAATTCTTCCAGTGTCCCGAATCCGCCGGCTAAAGCAACAACAGCGTCAGACATTTCATCCATTTTTGCTTTACGCGTGCGCATACAGGGAGTTACGGTAAGTTCTACACATTCATCCGTTGAAACTCCCATATTGTAAAGTCTTTCAGGCATCACTCCGAATATTTTGCCGCCGTTCTCTTTAACCTTAGAAGCACAAGCCCACATCATACCAAGTGAACTTCCGCCATATACCATATTCATATTGTTTTTGGCTAGCAATTCTCCCAATTCTGCAGCCGCCGAATAATATGATTTGTCCAGATAATCGCAGGATGAAGCAAATACGCATACGTTTTTAATGCTACTCATCAAATCCTCCGCCTATCTTGTAATAATATGAACAGCTTAGTCCTGTACCTTCCAGAGAACAGTCCTGTTTAAGTTTCTCCATTGGTAAATCACTGCCAAAAGCATCTATTTTGCCGTCATCATATATATTTACGCCAAAAATATCTTTGCCCCAGCGGTTTGGCGGCAAAAGACCGTTTATATCAAACATCAAAAGGAATATCGGATCGTTTGGATGAACCTTTTTTACATCTTTTATCCCGATTATTGAATTTTTTTCGGCAAAATAAAATTCATCAAAATAATAAGTTTGACCTTTATATACTTTCGCATTATTCATGTAACGCGGTTTATAACGTTTAGGCGGATTTTTTTCTGTATCAATACGCAAATAAGGTTTTATCAAAGCCAGAAGAAACTTTTCCTTTTGCGCGGAAGTTTTTGCTTCTTTGTAACTCTTTATGATATCATCGGAGATATGAGTATTTATAACAGAAAACATGTAATCCAGCCGGTTATAGCGCTCATTCCAGCGTGAAATATAGAGCGCCTGAGTTTTATTTTGGATAGACATTGGCATAAAAAGCATTATTACTGCAAAAAGCACTAACAATGTTATTGAATATTCTGTTTTCCAAAACTTATTTTTCGCCATAATTACGCCATATCAATTCGTTTTTTTTCTTTTATTAACTGATCATAAATCCATTCCGGTACAAAGTTTTTACCTAAGATAACCTGCCCGTTCATTATATTCGGAGCGTGGAAATCAGAGCCGCCTGTTACAATCAAGCCCAATCTCTCAGCCATTGAAGAAAAATATTCAACGCAGGCCGGAGAATGTTTTCTGTGATAGGCTTCAATTCCTCTCAGACCGTAATTCATTAAATCTTTAATTAATTCTTCTGCAATGTCAATATCGTGCGGATGCGCAATAACAGGTACACCGCCTGCTTCATAAATAACCTCCACAGCATCTTGCGGAGAAACAGTTTTTCTTGCAACATACACAGGTGAGTCGTCATGAATATATTTTGAGTATGCTTCTATAACACTTCCTGTGCCTCCGGCATTGGTTATTGCTTTAGCAATATGCGGACGCCCTATGCTTCCGCCTTCTGCAACCTGTTTTTTGATATCTTCAAATTTTATCTTTATGCCTTCTTTTTTAGCAAGCAAAGCTATTATTTCTTTGGTTTGATTTATTCTGGCCTGCTGCTGCAGTCTTAACAGTTCCTGAAAATCATCGTTTTCCGTATCCATAAAGTATCCGAGAATATGTACTTCATAATTTTTATATAAAGTGTTAACCTCAATACCTTGAATTACTTCTAATTTATCTTCAAGATTTGCTTTTTTCATATAGTCTTTCGCGACCTGATACGACAGAATATTGTCGTGATCTGTCAGGGCAATGGCTTGCAGCCCGACATCAATTGCAGTATCCACTATTTTTTCCGGCGAGAATACACCGTCAGAATACAGCGTATGGATGTGTAAATCACTCTTCATGCCTTTCTTCCTTATCATTCTTATCTATAAAACAAAAAACTCTTTTTATAGCAACAGCTTGCCCCACGGAAGGATTAATATCAACTTCAACAGCATTTAACTGGGTAACAGAGCTGTCTGCTACATCGTAACGTTCAGGCACGCAGGTTGTAAATCTTGTTAAAGAAGTGGCGTAATCCATTCCGATAACACTTTCATAAGCGCCGCAAAAACCGGCGTCCGTAATATATGCCATTCCGTTTAAAATCTGTTCATCAGCGGTCTGCACATGAGTATGCGTACCGAAAAAAGCGCTGACACCGAGTTCCGCACAGTGACGGGCAAAACATATTTTTTCAGCGGTTGCTTCTGCATGAAAATCTACTATTACAACAGGGGTGATTTCTTTTAATCGTTTTATTTCATCCAATACACCCTGCCATGGTGAATCAACAGGAGCCATAAATACGCGCCCCAGTGCATTTATCACGCCTATTTTTATACCGTTAAACTCAAAAATACGACTTCCCGCGCCTTTTGTTTCCGGCGGATAATTAAAAGGACGGACAAGCTTGTCAGCTTTATCAATATAGTTAAAAATCTCTTTTTTATCCCAGATATGGTTGCCTGACGTCATACAGTCAATTCCGTAAGACTCAATATCGTGGTAATTTTTATCAGTCAATCCAAACCCGTGGGATGCGTTTTCAACATTGGCAATACAGAAAACATTATCAAAATCATAATCGGCATCAGGGATAAAAGCTTTCGGATCAGCCAAAAAATCCCTGACCGCATAGCGTCCGGGTTTACCGACCAAATCTCCGAAAAATAATATTTTTAATGTTTCATCACCTGACATTTTTCTTATTCCTTTTGTAAAATTGTGAGCAGTATTTTAAAATACCGCTCACATAATTTTATTTTACTTAGCGATTTCAGTTGCTCTGAATTCTCTGACTACAGTAACGCGAATTTGTCCCGGATAATCCAGTTCATCTTCAATACGTTTTGCAATATCGCGCGCCAGCTTTTGAGAAGCAAGATCGTCAAACTTTTCAGCCTCAACAATAATGCGGACTTCACGTCCGGCCTGAACAGCGAATGACTGCTTGATGCCTTCATAACTGTTGACGATTTCTTCAATCTTTTGCAGGCGCTTGATGTAAATTTCAAGGGTGTCGCGTCTTGCGCCCGGACGTCCTGCAGAAATTGCATCGGCAACTTTTACAAGAACAGCCTCAATAGTGTTTGCCACAACGTCATCATGGTGCGCTTCTATTGCATGAATTACTTCCGGTTTTTCACCGTATCTCAGAGCAAGCTCAACACCGAGTTGAATATGAGTGCCTTCCTGAGTCTGATCAACAGCCTTACCGATATCGTGCAAAAGTCCTGCGCGTTTTGCAACAGCTACATTTGCGCCCAGTTCAGCAGCCAGCATGCCTGCAATATGACCGACTTCCAGTGAGTGCTTCAAAACATTTTGACCGTAACTTGTTCTATAGTACAGGCGGCCGAGAGTTTTTATCAACTCTTTGTTAAGTCCCATTATACCCATATCAACAGCGGCGCTTTCACCTTCATCCCATATTTTTCTTTCAATTTCTTCACGGGCTTTTTCAACCATTTCTTCAATACGGACAGGGTGAATACGGCCGTCAACGATTAATTTTTCAAGTGCAAGTTTTGCTATTTCACGTCTTACAGGGTCAAAACTTGATAATACAACGGCTTCCGGAGTATCATCAATGATTAAATCAACACCGGTAAGGGTTTCCAGCGCACGTATGTTACGTCCTTCACGTCCGATTATACGGCCTTTCATATCGTCATTAGGCAGAGCCACAACGGAAACCGTTGTTTCTACCACCTGCTCTATCATACATCTTTGCATTGTTGTTGAAAGAATTTCTTTAGATTTTTCCAGCGCGGATTCTTTTATTTTAGCTTCATTTTCTCTGATAAGCTGCAGTTGCTCCTGCGCAAGGTCGTGTTTTAACTGGTCTAAGAGCATGTTTTTTGCATCCTCTGCGGACATGCCGGAAATTCTTTCCAATTCGGTTGTTTGTTTTTGAACTATTTCTGCAAGATAATCTTCTTTTTCAAGAAGTTCATCAAGTTTACGCTGAACTTGAAGATCTTTGTCAGTATATTCCTGAATTTTATCTTCAAGCATATCTTCGCGTTTTGCGAGTTTTTGTTCCAATCTTGCAAGCTCCTGCCTGCGTTCTCTTTCTTCTTCGTTCAGTTTTTCTCTGTCATCCTGAAGCTCCTCGATTGCTTTGATTTTTGCTTCTTTTAAAAGGATTTTTTCTTTCTCCTCCAGAGCCAAACGGTCTTTTTCTGTGCTTGTAAGCACGTTTTTCATTTTGGATTGCTGGACATACAGCATTGCGATCAAAGCTATTACCACAATAATCGCGATAATCAATAAAAAGTCCATAAAGTTTTTTACCTTATCCTTTTCTATTTTTTAATAATATGCAATAGCTCGATACATTTAACCTATCGAGTATATTCAAAGCTCTTTTTAAATATTTTTCTTTATTGCATATATATCCAAAAATATTTACCTACTACATTTGTAAATAGCATAGCATATAAATGAATTTTTGTATAGTAGCAATTAAGATTTTGATACATAAAAATTACAATTTACAACTATTGACAAAAGTGCTATAATAAAGAGGTAAAAGGAGAGAGAAAATGGAAATAAAAGTTTCACAAAACGTACAAGAACAGCAGACAGAAGTTCTTGTAATCAGCCAGTTTGAAGGCGAAAAAACATCACAGGAACTTGCAAATACTTATGCTGTAGACAAAGACGGCTTTGACGGAAAATTCGGTCAAACTTATCTTTTGCACACATATGGTAAAATTCCGGCCGATAAAATTCTGATTGTCGGTCTTGGTAAAAAAGAAGAATTAGACGGGAATAAGGTTTGCGAAGCCGTTGCAAAAGCTGTTAAAAAATTACAGCAAATCAAAGCAAAAAAAGCTTGCTTTGACTTAGATATAAACAGTGATTACGGAAAATCAGCAGCTATCGGCGCACTAATTGCAGATTACGCTTTCGACAAATATAAATCAGAAAAACCTCATCATCTTGATGAAATAACCTTTGGCGCTCTTTCTCAAGAGTCAGTAGATGAAGGAATAATATTTGGTGAAGCAATGAAATTTGCCCGTGATCTTGCCAATGAACCGGCTCAATACGCAACACCTTCAAAGCTCGCGGAAATAGCCCGGCATTTGGAAGATGTTACAACCGAAGTCTACGACAAAGATGCGATAGAAAGAATGGGAATGGGGGCGTATCTTGCCGTTGCGCAAGGTAGTATTCAACCGCCAAAATTCATCCACATGAAATACACCGGCAAAAATCCTAAAAAGAAAATTGCAATTATCGGAAAAGGCATCTGTTTTGACTCAGGCGGACTTGACATCAAACCTCCGGCTTCTATGCTGACAATGAAAGACGATATGTCAGGTGCAGCTTGCGTTCTTGCCGTAATGCATGCACTGAACAAATTAAAACCTGATATGGAAGTCCACGGAATTATTGCAGCCTGTGAAAACATGCCGTCAGGGTCTTCATACAAACCGGGTGACATTCTGACAGCTAAAAACGGCAAAACCATTGAAGTTGACAATACAGATGCGGAAGGACGTTTGACACTTGCGGATGCTTTGTGTTTTGCCTGTGAACTCGGCGTTGATGAAGTAATTGATATTGCGACATTAACAGGTGCCTGCATGGTTGCACTCGGCACTCACGCAGCAGGAATCATGGGCAATAACGAGGATATGATATCCCGCTTAATCGAAACAGCAAAATCCTCAGGCGAAAGATTTTGGGAACTGCCTATGTTCAAAGAATACAAAGACAGCCTCAAATCAGACATCGCAGATATGAAAAACACAGGTTCAAGATACGGCGGCGCATCAACTGCCGGAATATTTTTACAGGAATTTGTAAAAGATGTAAAATGGGCGCACATAGATATTGCAGGTACTGCGTACCTTGAAAAGCCGCAAAAAGAACTCATTGCCGGAGCAACCGGTGCCGGCGTCAGAACCCTGTTGAATTATATAAAGCTGTGAACTGTGAATGGTGAACAGTGAACTGTTGTTACAAAATAAGGCAATGCGAAAATTTTGCATTGCCTTATTTATGTTATAATATACCTGTAAGGAGTATCTATGCAAAAAATCAGATGGCACGAAAGATTTGAAAATTTTCAATTAGCACTCGTAAATATCAATGAAACCTATGATTGTATACAGCAAAACGGATTAAATAAAATATACACAATGGCGCTTATTCAGGCATTTGAAATAGTATTTGAGCTAGCCTGGAAAACAATGAAAGATTATCTGGAGTATGAAGGTATAAAAACAGATACACCGCGTCAAACCATTAAAACCGCTTTTCTGAGAAATTTAATCCCCGACGGGCAAATATGGATTGATATGATGGAAGCAAGAAACAAAACTTCGCATACCTACAATGAAAGTTTTGCAAAATCTCTGGCTGATGAAATTACTAACAAATTCATGCCGGCACTAAAAGAATTAGACACTATCTTTACAGGAAAATTTAATGAGTAAATTTGGATTGGATGAAAATACTATTATACTTGTACAAAAGTGCTTTAAAAAATACAATAATATTGAAAAAGTTATAATATTCGGCTCAAGAGCCGACAATACACACAAAAAATCGTCAGATATTGATTTTGCACTGATAGGTAAAGATATAGATTTCCCGTTTATTCGGCATCTCGCGGCTGAACTTGACGAACTGCCTACACCTTATATGTTTGACCTATTAAGTTTTGCCTCGATCACTAATGAAAAACTTAAATATAATATACAAACTCTTGGAAAAATATTCTACGAGCGAGAATAATATTTACCAAAAAGGCGGTTGATTAAGCCGCCTTTTTATTATTTAATTTATTTATCAGTGCATTGCCGCCAAGGACTATCAAGCCGCCTACAGCTGCGCCCATTACTGCCGCATTGATTTTAATCTTTTTAACTAATTTAGTAACTTCTTTAAGTGTATGTTGAGCCTTTTCAGCCAATTGGTCTGCATTCTTTTTCCAGTAATCCTCAAAAACTTCGGCTGACAGATCCGGAGCAGCCTTACGCAAAGTTTCTTTTATAACATTTGGATCAGTGTTTTTTGTGGCTAAAGCGAGTTCATCTTTCATCAAATGACCGCCAAGAGCATAACCACCATAAGCCCCGCCTGCAACACCGATTGCAGTACCTGCAATTTGCCACCCGAGCTTATTTTTTGACTTATTTGACTGTACCTGATTTTGAGAACCCACTGTCTGAACTTCCATAACACACTTCCTTTTTATTTTGAAAACCTACACTTGCAATATAAATTAAATAAAACAAGAGAAAGGAAAAATTTGCCTGAAAGATTCTTATAACGTAACATATTGTAATAATAGTAAAAGTACTAGCTTCCCAGTTTAATCCTATAAAAAAGCGGTGCGTCAAACGACGCACCCTACGAAACTTAATCACCTAGTCACTTAGTCACGTCCAACTAAGGCCAAAGCCCTTAGTTGGATATACAAACAGCGCGGTAGTAGCTGGTCATCTTGCTGTGGTTGAGCCAGAAACTGTCGGAAGTGTAGAAGTACCGTAAGTGCGCGTTAAGCGTACCGCCCTCCTCACTGGACCAGTAGTGGTAGCCAAGGGTGATAGGAGGATTATCTTTGTATTCGTCCTTTACTTTGAGGTTGTATTTGTCTTCGCTTGCACCTATTGTTACTTCGCTTCCATCGCTTGAGTTTACATATAATTCACTAGCTAATTGTGCTAGTTGTGCTCCTGTCGGTAAGCTCATTTGCATATCTGAGCACGCTTTCTTCGCTCCCGCCCAATAGTTGCTGCCGTATGGTAAATTTGGATCATACTGTTGGTTTTCTTCTAAAGTAGTATCCAATGCTGTCGGTTGAAAGTCTGTACTCCAGCACATGTCACCTATAGGATTGTCACAATTTGAAAGTGCAATTTGACCTACTAATGCTATATCTTGCGTTACTTTGTTCGGTCCTTTTTTACCATTAACATCTACCATGTATGCTAAGCAGGATACCTGACTCCCTGTATCTTCAATCGGGTCAGCATAAGCACAATTAGGATTGTATGCAAATATTGCAGTTGTACCATCTGCCACAACAAAACTCATTGTATTTGTGCCCCAGTCGTTACCTAAATTCTCTGCTGTCTTTAAATCAGATGTTTGGATTTCTTCCGGTTCAGACTCGCTTCCTGTTCTCACTACTTTAGGAGCGTAACACTTGTTAATGTCATTGTTGTCGCAAGTCTTAATCACTTTCATGTAGTTTTTGAAAGTATTCATAAAATCTTCGGTCGTGTCATGCCCTGTCATCACTCCGTCAATGTTCATTCTACGAACAGTTTCTGTGAGTTTCTTTTCCCAGAGGTCTTTAGCCGTAGACCATGCCTTCTCGTTATGGTTTTGGATTAAGCCGGGTAAAGTCATTGCAGCCACGATGCCGATAACGGCGAGGGTGATTAATACTTCAGCCAAAGTGAAAGCGGCGCGCATTCCTCGCCCCTTGCGGGAGAGGATAGCAAGGCTTGACGTTGACCGTACTTCTTTAGCGGTCTCCAGAGTGTTGGTGCAGGCTGGCCTGCCTTCTGCAAGTGTGAATGCACTATAATTCTCTTTCATAGTTATATCCTTCCTTATTTATGAATTATATTTCAATATCATGAATTATATTAGATATTTTTATTTTGTCAAGCAAGTAAAATATTATTATGGATGATAAAGATATTCTAAATGTCGTTTCTGACAACATTCGCCTCGCAAGGCTTCAAAGAAGAATTTCACAAGAAAAATTGGCGGAAAAAATTGATATTTCTACCAAATACTTAAATATGATAGAGAACAGAAAAGCTAACCCGACTATCGTCATTGTAATTCGCATATGTCAGGCGTTAGATATTGACCTGAATACAATCTGGTCTAAATAATTTCGTCCGCCTGTGCCAGAAATTCAATCAAGTTCTTTATTTCAGGATGTTTAAAATTCTTGTTCGCCGCAAACCCCTGATGCAGTCCAAGTGTACAGGAAGGACACAGGCTCAACACGTAATCAGCCCCCGTATCAATAATGTTCTTTGCTTTTTTCCTGCCTATTGCGCGTGAAATTTTATTATTCTTCATCGCAAATTCACCCGCAAACCCGCAGCAGTCCTCCATTCCCTGCATCTCAATATATTCAACATTTTCGCACATTTCTAAAACTTTTGCCAGAAAATCAATATTCTGCAAGTGGCATGGTTTATGGAAAGTCACTTTCACAGGCTTTTTAAAAACAAATTTTTTAGGGTATTTTGCGATAAAATCGGCGGCATTCAAAACCTTCTCAAGCCCGTAACTTTTCAATGTATCTTCGCAGCTGGCACAATCCGTCAAAACATAATCATAATCACAATTTAGCAATTCAAGATTATGCTTTTTAACTTCTTCAAAGCGTTCAATATTCCCGCTTGATAAAAACGGCAGCCCGCAGCAGGAAAATTCCTTTTCTATTATTTCAATATCGTCATAGAAGGAAAGCACTTTCATCAACGCATTTTCAACTTTCGGGTAAACTTTATTAACACAGCCTTTAAAATACACAAGCCGCAATTTTTTCGCGGCAGGCGAAGCCTTTAAGCGTTTGCGAAACAGTCCGCCGCTCAAAAGCTTTTGCACCCTGCCAAGGATATTTAAACAACTGCCAAAAATATATTTGGACTCTAGTGCCCATATAAATTTTCCCCAAAATGTTTTACGTACATATTCAAACTTTGCGGTTTCAAAAATCTTGCACACATCAATATTACTTGGGCAAAAGTCCTTGCATTTTCCGCATTTGAGGCACAAATCCAAATATTTGTTAATTGTTTTATTAAGTTTCAAATCGCCTTTCAAAACCCCGTCAAGCATCACAAATTTTCCGCGGCTGACAGCGCAGTCATTGCCTGTTTCTTTATAAACAGGGCAGACAGACTGGCACAAGCCGCATTTGGAACATTTATTTATATCAGAGGCAAAGTCTTTCAGAGTTTTCATACTTTGATTATAAAATTAAGAAACACGCAAAACAAGTTTTATGTTATAATTGTGACGAGGCTTGTAATCAAAAGGGGACAGATGAAAAGATTTAGAGTTGCGTTAGGATATTTAACATTGATTTTAATTGCAATAAGTATGTTGTATCCGTTTTTTGCAATGCTAAACCTCTCTTTTGCTGATGATAACGCAATTTTTACGGAAGCCGGCAAGTTAATCCACACAAATCTTACCTTGCAGAATTACAAAAATGTATTTGTTGAATTACCGCTCAGCAGATATTTTTTAAACAGTCTTATTGTTGCAGTAATTTCTACTATCGGACAGGTTTTGTTTGCAGCAATGGCCGGATACGCATTTGCAAGACTTAAATTTCCCCTCAGGAACGGGCTTTTTCTGATTATATTAATAACAATGCTTATTCCGCCGCAGGTGAATATAATTCCGCTGTTTTTTCTTATGCGGGAAATGCATCTGATAGACACATATCAGGCATTAATTTTACCTTCATTATTCGGAGGGCTGGGAGTGTTTTTGATGCGCCAGTATTTTCTCGGACTGCCGCGTGATCTGGAAGAAAGCGCAAAAATTGACGGCTGCAATTTATTTAGCACATTTTTCAAAATAGCGCTGCCGCTTGCATTACCGACGGTTGCAACGCTTGCAATTTTCACATTTGTCACGACGTGGAACAGTTTTATGTGGCCGCTTATTGTAACAAACAGTGAAGGCATGCGCACACTTCCGGTCGGACTTGCTATTTATAAAGGCAGTTTTCGCGAAATAACACTGTGGGGCGAACTTCTTGCCTGTTCTGTTATCTGTACAATACCGGTAATCGGCGTCTTTTTACTCGGCAAAAAATATTTTATCAGTGATATTCTGCAAGGCGGTGTTAAAGAATAATCACACAAGATTTACAGGATTGTTTTGTATAAAGGCCGACGAATTTGTGTAGTTAACAAGCGCCTTGAAGACAAGCGGATTAAGTTTTTCTTCCTGTACATCTTTATAGATAATTGTCAGCGCCTGTTTCGGCGTCATAGCGGATTTATAAACCCGTTCTTCCGTAAGTGCTGAAAATTTATCGGCCAGTGCGACTATCTGTAAATTCAAATCAGCCTTGAAATCTTTTCCGACAAACGGATATCCGCTTTTCTTGGCATTCTGGTGGTGATTGCGGATAAGATGTAATGTTTTTTTGTTTATATCAGTTGTTTTTAGCAACTCATAGCCTAATTCGGAATGTTTATGCATAATTTCGGTTTCTTCCGGAGTAAGACGGCCGTTTTTATTCAAAATTTCCGGCGGAATAAGGACTTTACCGATATCGTGTAAATATGCGGCATCAGTAACCGCTTTTTCATCAACATTATTTTTTAGTGAGAACGGCAAATTTTCAATAATACCTTTTGCAATATTTTGAGTATCTTTAGCATGCCCTTGTAGTAATTTATTGAGTTCCATCATATTCAAATTCACCTGACTTGTATTCAAAATCGCCGCGACCTGAGGGTTAGCCGAAATCATCTGTTGAAGTGCCTTTTCACTAACATAACGATTCAGTGAAGTATACTGAAATGTATCTTCCTGCGCACTACCTGCAAAAGGAACATTTCGCCTTCTATTCAGAGTAAAATTGGTATAAATTCCGCCCACACCAAGCGGTCTTGTTATATCTAACACCATTATCTACACACGATTTTCCACTACTACTCTTATATAAAGGATTTTTTCATCTCAATATTGCGTATTTTTAATACTTTTTTACAAAATATGAAATTTTTATTCTACGGAGAGTCATTTACGTCTGTAAAAAATAATTCCGTCGTTGTCAATACTGTTTTTCATACCTTCGTGTGTTAGGGTTTTATAGTCGGTGACATCAAATTTATATGGAGTCGGCAAATCGTCTAATTCTGACGCGATGTGCAAAAAGTTTTTATTGTCATCAGACCATACAGCAAAATCAATATCTGATCCATTATGATAATTCCCTTTTGCACGAGAACCGTATATCACAACTTTTTCAATATCAGGTTTTGATGAAAAATAGTTTAGTAATTCATCAATAGTTCTTTGCGGTAATCCAAAATCAGTCATGAAAATCCTTTACCTGTTTGTTAAATCTGCTGAGTTCTCCAAAATAAGTTTCTGCAATATTTGTCATAATTGCGTTAACTTTGTCTAAATTATACTCATGAGATGTAGAATTACGTGCATTCAACATGTCAATCCAGATCTGCCCATCGGGTATAATCTCAGACGCAAAAGCTTCTTTTATAACTTCTTTAGGTAAGTATACTTTAACTCCATTCAAATCGAGATAATCTTTTAATACTTTCCAGGCAAGCTCAAAACAAACTTCAAAAGATTGTATTAAAGCCATGTGAGTTAAAATATTCATACTATTATTCTGGTAAGCACTGACCGCATCTGACAAGATGGAAAATGCTCTGTTAAAGTTCTCTATTCTCTGTTGCAGCCTTGACATAACTAACCTCAATGTTTATTACAAAATTAGAATATCACAAAATAAGCATAATTTTAATGTTAATGCGAATTAATTTGAACATAATTCAAGCAAAATCGTTATATATTTGTGGAAAATAAAAGGAGAATATTTATGAAAAAGTTTTGTGTCATGTCATTAGTTGTTGGAGTAATAGGTATATTTACATTACCGGTTTTTGCTGAAGGAACTTGCAATTGTACATCAAGCTATATAGTTAATAAACTTAAAAATGCATCAAGTAGTGACCTTAATGCCCTCTTTGATAAAATGATCGACCAAGCAGCCTGGTACTCAAGTTTTAGTACAGAGGACTCTCTTGCTGAGCTAATTTATGAGATCAGGGATGAATATGATTTTAAAAATGCACTAAAGTACTATATAAACAACAATTGCAGCGTGTCCGGAACTCAAATAATATGCCGATAAAAAATTTATACATTACAATTATTTGTTATAAGGAGCTACACATACTGCAAGCTCTGTAATAAAATGTCTAGCGCTCAAGCTTGTATATGAAAAAAATACGGAGTACATATGCGTATAGCTAAATCTATCAGAATCTTCCTTATTAGACCATATAGAAAAAGATACATCAGAATAAGGTGATTTGTCCACAAATGGGGCAATTTCTTTTTCTTTTAAATGAAAACCATTAACCAATGAAACCTCGGACTTATCAGATAAATCGTCCGGAAATTCATAGAAATATCTATCTAATTGAGTTAATTGCTCCAATGTTGGCATTTTATTAGTTCCCCCGCATATTCTTGCAGCCCCTGCCCATGAATCTGGCTGTACGGCACATTTTTTAATGCCAAATTGGTTATTTTTTATAGCTTGTTTACATTCTTGAACAGTCATTGGACTGTATTCCTTTTGAGGTCCGAATATTTGAGTTAAATTTGAAAATTATTTATATTCTTTTGTTATTTGCTATGTTATGCGGCGCCTGATGGGATTGTCTTGCTCTGCGGCGTTAAACGGCTCTGAATGCTGCCTTCCGTCACAGTTTCGCCATCTGTCGGCTCACGCCAAGTCCGCAAATCCGCTAACGTATTAATTTATTAAATTAATATAAAGGATAATATCTTTCTGAAAAAAATGTGCTAAAATCGGTTTATGAAAAGAGAAATAAAAAACATATTAGTGTGCGGAATAGGTGCTGTTGGCAGCATTTATGCCGATAAAATACAAAAATTTTGCCCTGATAACCTTAGAGTTCTGGTTGATGACTCCAGATTGAAAAGATATGAACAAAATCCGATTATTTTTAACGGACGAGAATTAAACTTCAACTATATTTTGCCGTCAGATAATAACTTCAAAGCTGATTTGATAATTATTGCAACAAAATTCGACGGTCTGAATGAAGTTATAAACAATATTAAAAATTTTATCAGCGACAATACAATAATTCTGTCACTCTTAAACGGCGTTACCAGCGAAGAAATAATCGCGCAGGCTTATGGCCGTGATAAAGTCTTATATTCGTATTTTATAGGCCACAGCGCGGTACGTACAGGACGCAATGTAGTACATGATGACTACAACATTCTTGTATTCGGTTCTGAAAACGGATTGGATGAACGTGTTCTTGCTGTAAAAGATTTTCTTGATAAAGCGCATATAAAATATGAAATTCCGGCTGACATAAAATATTCCCTCTGGCGCAAATTTGTTCTTAATGTAAGTACCAATCAGCCATCAGCGATTTTAAAAATGACTTTTGGTGAAATGCAAGAGAACAAAGTCTTTGTTCAATTTGCGACAAAGATTATGCAAGAGGTTGCGAATATTGCAAAAGCCGAAGGTGTACATAATTCTGAAAACCTTGTAAAAGACGGCCTTGAGGCGCTTGCGATGATGTGTCCGGAGGGCAAAACCTCAATGCTTCAAGATGTAGAAGCAGGCCGCCCGACAGAGGTTGATATGTTTGCGGGCACTATTATCAGGCTTGGCAAAAAGCATAATATTCCAACCCCCTACAACCATGCGCTCTATGAAATGATACAGATTATACAGGAAAATCAGAATATAAAAACGCGTATTCCGTGCTCCGCCTAATCGGAACATTTATGTTTGCCGTCCCATGCAAGATCGGAGCAATGCCAGTAATCCATATTGCCGTTTTCAATAACCCAGCCAGCGCAACCCCAGCCATTTGATGATTCATCAAGACAGCCGGAAGAAAGTTTCAAACCGTTCAGGAAATCCTTGATTTTTTGGGGTATGAAATCGATATAAAAAAGAAAGTTTAACTAATAATTCATTTGCTCTAAAATTCTGCGGTTTTGATCTTCGGCTTCCTGACGGAGTTTTTGTACGTCATGAATTTGCTGATCCACCTGCTCTTCCACAGAAGGTGCGCTATTATCTATCGGACGTCTGCTGTAATTCTTTAATGACGGCAGAAAATACATAAATAACGCAAATATAACAACAGCCCCTAACAACAAATCAATTATTGAAAATGCATTTTTTCTGTTCATAACCCCTCCTGTTTATTTTATTTTATTCTTTTTAATAAAAAATGTCAAAGCCTCGTCTGTTGAATGCGGTGTTTTTAGAACATCTTCCTCAGAATTCCCGTCGAGCGGCGTTTTTACAAAAAACTTGTTATAAATAGTAAGACCGGCATAAATAATAAATGACGATATCGCGACTCCGGCCATTGCTTTTAAGAATTTTATTGCAGCTGAATAAAAAGTAACTTGAGTCTGCGGCAATGCCTGACCGGCTTGTTGCACAGTATCAGCTGCACAAAACCCCATGCCGGCAGACACAATTAGGACAAGTGCCGCTAAACTCAATATTATACTTTTTTTTGATAAATTATGATTCAACTTTTGCCTCATCTGTCTCAGTTGATTTTTTTGAACGGGATCTTTTAGAAGATTTTGAAGAACCGCGGTTTGGTCTGCGTGTTCTCTTTGGTTTTTCCGCTTTTGCCGCATTTTCCGGCTGTTCTTCATTTGGAACAGTTTCGGTATTTTCAACATTATTTTCAGCAGCCTGTTCAACTTTTTCAGGCTGTTCTTCGATTACAGGTTTAATTTCTTCATTTGGCTTGAGAAGTGTTTCTGCTGTCGGGATTGATTCTTCTACTACAACCTTTTTGTCGCGCTTGTTGTTGCGGCGGCCGCGTTTTTTCGTATTTTCCCGTTGTTCTGTTTCCTGAACTGCAGCTTCTGACGGATTTTCAACCTCTATCTCTACAGCAGGTTGTTTTATTTCCTGAACATTTTGTTCAGCGTTTTGTTGTTCTGACTGCTGGCGGTTATTATTATTTTTGTTCTTTTTGAAACCGCTGTTTATCGGCAATTTCAATTTTGCTGCTTTAGCACGGTATTCACCCTCTGCAGTTGGCGTTGCAAAATTAAAATCAACCATTGAATATCCGCTGCCCTGACAATGAGGACATTTTTTTGTAAATATTTCTGACAGGCTCTGTCCCTGACGGTGTCTTGTTAATTCAACAAGTCCAAGATCCGAAAGCTGGCCGACCTGCGGTTTTGCTTTGTCCGGTTCAAGTGCAATTTCCAATTCTTCCATCATTGCCAGTTTATCAGCACGGGACATCATATCAATAAAGTCTATGATAATCATACCGCCGATATTACGCAAACGAAGCTGGCGTGCTATTTCATGCACTGCTTCTATATTTGTTTTCAAAATGGTTTCATCCTGAGTTGATGAACTTGTGAACTTACCGCTGTTAACATCAATTACGGTTAGAGCTTCTGTTGTTTGGATAAACAGATATCCGCCTGACGGCATATTAACTTTGGTCTGCAAAGCTGCTTTTATTTCTTTGTGAACATCAGTTGCGATTAACAACGGTTCTGTACCTTTGTATAAAGTTACCTGAACATTTTTGTTAATATGCCAGTTTTGCAGAATATTCTGAACTCTGTTCATGGCAAATGCTGTATCGACAATTATTTCTTTTACATCATCCGTACAAGCTTCACGGATAACTCTGTATAACAAATCCTGATCTCTGTATAAAAGATTTGGCGGAGTCAGTGTTTCTGCTGATGTAATGATGTTGTTCCATTTTTCAAGAAGAATTTCCAAATCTTCCTGAATATCTGCTTCTGACTGGCCTTCTGCTTCTGTACGGATAATAACTCCGACGCCGACAGGTTTAATCAGGTTAACAATAGCTTTTAATCTTGCTCTTTCTTTTGAATTTTCAATCTTTTTACTGATGCTGACGCCCGGTTCATTCGGCATCAATACAAGAAATCTTCCCGGCAGACTCAATTCTGTAGTGACTCTCGGGCCCTTGTGGCCGGTTGGTTCTTTCACAACCTGAACAATTAATTTCTGTTTCGGTGTAACTTTTTCTTTTAATGTGCCTTTGCCCATTATATCTTCTGCATGCAAAAAGCCCATTTTATCAGACCCTACATCAACAAATGCCGCATCAATACTCGGCAAAATATTATCCACAGTCGCAAGATATACATCACCTAAAAGTACGTCACCTCTGTGGATAAAGAAATCGGTAACTTTTCCGTTTTCCATAACCGCTGCGATATTATCGCGTTCTGCTATGATAATCTTTTTGTCAGGAACACTATTTGCCACACTCTGGTTGTTCCCGTTTTTACGTTTGTCATTAGCCATAATAAAAAATCCTTTATAATTAAATCTCTTCTAAATTTTCGTCAAAGAAGCGTGTACGTGTAATCTCAAACGGTACATCCGGCGCGATTAAATTCATCAGCACATCTGCTCTAAGAGCCGGTATTTCTGTTCCTTGACCGGTTTTTAACACTATGAACAGATTTTCGTCCTCAAATCTATAGGATTTTATTGACGGTTTTATATCTGTTTTTTTAAGTAAACCTTTTTTGTTTTTCTTCTCGATATACATTTCATCAGAAGATAAAACCTTTTCTGTATTATAGCGTAAATCTTCAAAATCGTAAAGTGATTTATTAAAAATGTTAATTTTATATTCCGCCCAAACAACAGTTGTATCAATTGATTTAGCGGATTTAGGTATTTTGTTTACGCTTAATATTTTGCTTTCTTTTGGCAAAACTTTCTCCAACTTTAGTTTGAGTGTGTCCTCAGGCAAATCGTCATACAGTTCAACATCAACAAGTTCGCAATAACTCTGTACAAACAAAGGCAATGCAACACCCATTGATATTTTCATTGTCGGGTTGAAACCGAGAGAAAATGCCACATTCAGATCCGTTCTTGCTACGGCTTTAAAAAACGTATTTTGCCAGTCGAGATGTGAAAAATATTGCAAAATTCCGGTTTTAGTCAGCTTTATTCTGTATTTAAACGTTTCCCGAATTTCTGTCGGGCAAGTACGCGGATCGTGATAGACAACCTTATGGTTTTGTGCCTTTTCACTTGCTCTGTAAGGTTTAGCCATTACTTTGTGCGTATTAAGATTTTTACAGACACCGCAGTTTACGCATTGGGTCTGACAGGTCGGAACAAATGAAGATGACGCTAATTCCGTTTCATCTGTGTTAGATTTTACCGCCCCGCTATATAGTGCTTCTTTTTGAAACCACTCTTTATCTACGCCGATATTGATAAAATCCCATGGTAATTTTGCGTTTAAGTCATACTGTTTTTCAGCAAGTTCTGAGAGCGAAATGCCGCATTCTTCTGCTGTTTCCTGCCATACTTTTTTATCAAAATATTCTCCCCACGCGTCAAGATAACAGCCTTTTTTATAAAGCGCCTCAATATATTTACATAAGCTTTCGTCCCCGCGGGTCAAAACAGCTTCTATCTGTGAAACAAATTTTTCATGATAGTTGATTTTTACGCCTTTAATCTTATCTGTCTTTTCTTTCAAATAGTGAATGTGTTCCGTAACCTCGTCAAGACTCATTTGCGGACACCACTGGAATGGTGTAAACGGTTTCGGGACAAATATAGACAGTGTGCAGGTAATATCCATTCCGTGATTCAGGCCTTTTTCTTTTTTCAAAAGTTTACAACGGTATCGGATTTTACTTAATAATTCGGCCATTTCGTCCATATCCGCAAGAGTTTCTGTCGGAAGCCCGCAGATAAAATAGAATTTAATTCTTGACCAGCCGTTCTCATACAGAGTAAGAACAGCGTTTAAGATTTGTTCTTCTGTTATGTTTTTCTTTATAACGTTTCTGAGGCGCTGGCTGCCTGCTTCCGGCGCAAGTGTCATTGTGGATTTTCTGACACTCTGGACAAGATTTGCCAGTTCAAGATTAAATCCGTCTATGCGCTGGCTCGGCAAAGATACAGAAACCTTTTTATCATCAAAATCAACTGCTAATTCTTTTATAACCTCATTTATACTCGCATAATCGTTTGACGAAAGCGACAACAGCGAATATTCATCATAACCGGTATTTTTAACAAGTTCTTTTGCAATTTTTATTATATCTTCAGCGCTTCTTTCACGTACAGGAAGCGTAACGTGCCCCGGCTGACAAAATCTGCACATACGCCCGCAGCCGCGGCGTATTTCAACAACGGCTCTGTCATGAACTGATGATGAAAACGGTATCGGATAAGATGTCAGAGCACTTTCATAATCCAATTGCGCAATTCTTTTTGTTACATTTCCTCCGACAGAGGCTGACCAGCGTCCGCTGTTTTCCCCCTCAACCAGTGCTTTAATTCTTTCTTTGCGCGGCATTCCTTTTGTTTTTTTAAGAATGTCACAAACTTCAATTATACTGTCCTCGCCGTCGCCTATCATAAATACATCAATAAAATCCTGAACAGGCAGCGGATTAAATGCACACGGGCCGCCGGCTATAATTATCGGGTCTTCATCTGTTCTTTCTTCATTTTTATAAGGAATTTCGGCCATCTCAAGCATTTTTAAAACCGTCGGATAAGCCATTTCATACTGCAATGAAAAACCCACTGCATCAAATTCTTTCAGCGCTTTTTTGCTTTCGAGAGCATAAAGCGGTTTCGGGTTAAAGTCCGGTTCCGGTGCATAAACACGATCAGCCATATAATCAGGGCACTTATTTACCTGATTGTATAAAACACGCAACCCCAGATTACTTATGCCGATTTCGTATTTGTCAGGAAACGCAAATGCAAATCGGACTTTTGCACTGTCAAAATCTTTATTTGCAGACAAAAATTCTCCGCCAACATACTGGTATGGTTTATTACATTTAAACAATTCATTATGATATTTTTCAAAAAAGCAATTCATAATACTCGCATTCTACGCTAAATCATCAGGAAAATATTTATCTATCTCAATTATTGTGCCGTCAAGTGTGTTTTCCTGAAAGGATTTTATAAACTTAAACAAATCTGCATTCGGAACATCATAGTTATACAAAACCGTTTCATTTTTGTATTCGCGCATAACTCTTACTATATAGTGGCATTTTTGTGCGTATTTTAAAAGATGTTCCGGTGAAAATTTATTTCCGTTGTTATCTTTATCAATTCGGACATAGTTAAATCCGGCATAATACTTTACTTTTTCCGGAGTATCGGCCGGAAGCTCTTTATTATGCCTTGAAAATATATCTATTACTTTTCGGTTAATTTCGTTTTCCATAATATCTTACTTTTCGGTATTCTTTTCTATATGTTCAATTATATCAAGAGCGAGTTCGCGTCTGACATCTTCGGGGGCATGTTTCAAATACTCCATGGCATGAGAAACCTTGATATTTTTATCATACCAGCGCCGCATGATGTAGTTAAACTGATCGTCCAGAGACATTTCAAAATCAAAATCCTTTAGTCTGTCAATAACGTATTCGGCACAAATAATCTGCAATTCTTCATCAGCTTTTTCAAGCATTTCTGTTGCGCGGCTAACTACAGGATCAATATCATACCAGCGTTTTTTCATGTCAAAGCCCTCCTTTTCTAAAATACCTGATAAATAAAGGCATGGCAAGATTGTTACAAAATATGTTGTTTCTTGATTTTTTATAAAACTTGTGCTACGCTTTTAATATGTTTGAGATCCTTTCTTGTTATTAACATTAAATGATTGTTGTTTATCAAAACGTCAGTTTATCTCCTATTCTGACGTTTTTTATTGTAATTCTCTGCCGTGTAAATCAGTGCCGCCTGTTTTGATTAGTCCGTATTTATCAGCGACCTTATCAACGGTTTCTCTGCTGTGGAATTTAATTATTCCGCGATGGCGCTCATAAGGATAGTAAACCTCCAATCCGTCCAGTCCGTGATTTGTTAAGTTTTTAACAAATCTGTCCAGACTCAGACACCAGCAGCAGGCCGGATGTGCAAGAACAGCTATTCCGCCGGCTGCATGTATTGCCTTAATCAGTGCCGGCGCTCTGCGGCAAGTGAAAAATCTTACAATATCAAGTTCTGTTTCTTTCTTTGTTTTTGCAAGATATTTTTTCAGTTCTTCATTATTGATATCTATTCCATAAGCCAGCATGTGCAAAAAAACATATCCATGCCAGCAGTCAAATTCCACGGCCGGAACAACATTTTCAGGTATTCCGTTTTCATAATAACCGTTTAATGTATTATGATCCGCTATTGCAATATACTTATACTGCTTGTCCTTTGCCTGTTGAATTATATCACTAAACTTTGCTTCTCCGTCAGAATAATCAGTGTGAATATGTAAATTCACTCTGTGTGTATTGTAATCTTCTGCGGTAAATGTTTTTATCAAATCTTTGTAATTCATAGTTGTTTTTTAACGTTTATTTGTAATAAAATTATTATATATAACAGGAGGGAAAATGGCAAGAACAAAAACTGATAAAAGTGTATGGCTGATATTTTTTGAATCCATGAAAATTTTTGCAATGAATTTGCATAAATTTCTTTTATATATGGCGTTTCCGGTACTTGGAACAATATTGGGTACAGGATTAATTTTCGGACTTACTTTCTGGTTCAACAATAATATAAACCGCATTCTTGAAAAATATCCTGCTCTTGATAATATGTCCTCTCTGACGCTTGTGATAATACTTCTGGCACTGCCGGGACTGCTTATACTTTTAAAGGCATTCTGGGATTATCTTGTAGCTTACGGAGCACTTAACTCAATGGCCGAAGGTGCTGTTACAACAGGCCGCGTATATGATTTTCCGGCGCATAATGCAGTTGTTAAATCAAGAACTCTGACTTTTATAATGCTATGGATTTTGTTCGGAATTTTTACCGCATTTGCTACATTCCCGCTATTCTGGGTGCTCGGCGGTATATTTTTCGTTTACTTTATATTGATATTTCAGGTCTTTACATTTGACGAAAATACTTCCGCAATAAACTGTTTCAAAGAAAGCCTGCAACTCATTAAAGGCCGTTTTGCAAGAACAGCTGTTTTGCTCATTATACAAGGATTGGTTTTATTCCTTGTATACCACGGATTAACGGTTTTATTTGAAGTTTGCAAATTAAATACATTTTTAACAGGCGTATTTGCAAACTGGGCAATGACGCTTCCGCTTGATCAAATAAATTCAGTCTATCAGAATTTTAATATACTTATTACACCTGATATGATAGCGCAATACATCTTGTCTAATATGACGGGATTTATCACACTTGGTTTTACGCTGCCATTAAGAAGTATATCCTGGACTCTGTGGTATAAAAACCTTGCAGCGTTCAAAGAAGCGCCTGTTCAGGAAAAAAAGCCAAGAAAAACAACTCAGAAAAAATTAGATAAAAATATTCTCAAACGCGCTATGCAGGATGATGAGGAATACTAGACAACAATGTTTATATGTAAAAATTGTAAATCTGTAGATAAATTTGAACTGATGTTTTCGCCTGACTACAGAGGGGCAAGACATTTTGAACAGCGTTACAACAACAAAAAAGAAATAGAAATTATTGTTGACGGCTTCAAATTTATTCCTGATTTACAATTTATGAACCAACATGCAGTATGCAAATATTGCGGTCAGATTTACATGTGGGATTACGAATAACACAAGGAGAGTATAAATATGAGAACAAGAAAAAATGACGAACTAAGAGAAATAAAATTCACAAACAATTTTACCAAACACGCTCCCGGCTCTGTGCTTGTGGAATTTGGCGACACCAGAGTAATAACAACAGCATCAGTTGAAGAAGGGAAACCCAAATGGATGGATAAAGAGGACAAACGCGGCTGGATAACAGCAGAATACTCACTTCTTCCGTCAGCCCCTAACACCAGATGCCAGCGAGAAAGAACTAAAATTTCCGGACGCACGCAGGAAATTCAGCGACTTATCGGCAGAAGCCTCAGAGCATGTGTTGATTTAACCAAAATGCCGGATTTGACAATAACCATTGACGCCGATGTTATTCAGGCGGATGGAGGCACAAGAACAGCAAGTATTTGCGGCGGTTTTCTGGCACTTAGAGAGGCCATAAAAAAATTAATTGAAAATGGTACACTCAAAGAAAATCCTATTATTGAGCCTATTGCCGCAATATCCGCAGGCATTGTCGACGGTGAAGTAAAGCTTGACTTAAATTATGAAGAAGATTCTTCGGCTCAGGTAGATGCCAATATCGTTCTTACGCAAAGCGGTAAAATCATAGAATTTCAAACCACTGCCGAAGGCGAGCCGTATGAACATGCGCAAATGATACAGATTTTTAACATTGCAAAAAAAGGTATTGATGAAATTATTGAAAAATATAAAAAAGTGTAGTACAATTCTATTGTGATTTAAAAAGGAGAATGCGTTATGAAAAAGTTATTAGCATCATTATTAGTGTTATCAGTTGTTGGCGGAACATCTGTTTTGGCTGCAGAACAGTCTACTTACACTGAAAGATTTATTCAAAAACACACTCAAAAAATTGTAGACAAGGAAAAACAATTACAACAGCAGCAAAAAGCAAGAGAAGAAGCTCAAGCAAAACGTCAAAAAGAATTACAAAAGAAACAACAAGAACGCCAAAAAGCATTAGAAAAACAGAGAAAAGAACGTGAAAAAGCAAGAGCTGCACAGCAAAAGAAAATTGAAAAGAAAAAAGAATTGTGGAATCAATTGATTAATGATTAATGATTAATGATTAATTATAACAATATAAAAGCTCCAAATCAAGACACAAATCTGATTTGGAGCTTTTATATTGAATTTTTGTATTTACTACTATCTTTTATGCTATAATACCAGTAAGAAAAAGGTAGCGCTATGGGTGATGAAGATAAACAATTTGACGCCACTCCACGGAAACTGGAACAAGCAAGAAAAGAAGGCCAAGTAGTAAAATCAAAAGATTTTTCAACAGCTATTTCTCTGCTTATACTTTTTTCAGCAATTGTCGGTCTTGCCCCTTTTGTATGGGATCAAATCGTACAGCTTTATACTCTGCTTTATGAACAAATACCTAATGCCCATTTATCAAATATCGGTATGAGTTATATACTTCTGGTTACTTTAAAAAGTACATTTTTGATAATTGGTCCAATTCTGTTCCTTGCGTGGTTTGTCGCAATTATGGCAGATTTTATTCAGGTAGGGCCGCTTGTTGCAACTGCACCGTTGATGCCTAAATTGGACAAACTTAACCCTACAAAATATTTTAAAAATATCATGTCAATAAAAACTCTTTTTGAGTTAATGAAAAATATTATAAAAGTCGTACTCTTAGGATATATTGGCTGGAGTGTTTACACAAAACATATTGAAAGCATATTGATGCTGGCTGCAGTTGATAACAATTTTGCAGTAATGATAGAGTTCGGAAAACTGATTACTGATTTCATATTTCAGGCTTGCATTGCCTTTCTGGTTATATCGGCAGCCGATTACGGTGTTACTAAATGGAAGTTCTTGAAAGACCAGAAAATGTCTTTTAAAGAAATTAAAGACGAATACAAAAACACAGAAGGCGACCCTAATGTTAAAGCCGCACTGAGACAACGCCGTATGCAAATGCTGCAAAGAGGCATGATGGACGCTGTTCCGGAAGCTGATTTCGTCGTTACAAACCCGACACATATTGCCTGTGCTCTTAAATACAAGGCTGATGAAATGGCCTCTCCTATGCTGATTGCAAAAGGTACCGAGTTAATCGCAAAAAAAATTATCAAAATCGCAAATGACCATGCCATTCCGGTCATTGAAAATCCACCGGTCGCAAGGGCTCTATTCAAAATGGTGGATTTAAACCAGATGATACCGCCGGAATTGTACAAAGCGGTAGCCGAAATTCTCCTTTTTGTTTATAACTTGAAAAATACTACAAATAAAGGTAGAATAAAGTAGAACTTATGATATTATTATAATTAATCATGATTATGCAAGATAAAAACAAATTACAAGAATACATTGATATAGTCCAAAAAGTAGCGCGTGTGGAATACAGGCGTATACCATCACACATGGTTGATTACGAAGAACTTGTATCAATCGGTATTCTGGCCATTCAGGCTCTTGTTCAAAACAAATCACCTGAACAGCTTGAAAAATATAATGCAGCATACATTGCAACAGCAGTAAGATGGGCAATAAGAAACGAATTAAGAATACGTTATAAATGGTATTCATTAAAGCATAAGCAAGAAGAAACAGATGACGATGATGTCGAAGTAGATGAAAAAACAAAAGTCCGCGAAGCAGTTTATGAAACCATTTTGTCTATTGACGGACTTGCGGCTGCAGCAAGCGATAATGATTCTCCGTTTGACTTTATCAAAGATAATCATGCAATGCCTGATGAAAATGCAGAAATTACAGAACTTGGACGTATGATTAGAGAAGCAATAACAAAATTGCCGCCTAAAGAAAGAACTGTTGTTGAATACCGCTTTTACCGTAATATGCAGGTTAAAGATATTGCCCAACAGGTCGGCCTTTCTTCTTCCCGTGTTACACGTATTGTTCAGGCCTCCTTAAATTCTATTAAAGAATATTTGAATTCACGTGAACAATTTGGCTATTAATACTTGATTTTTAATTATTTTTTACCAATAATAATTTTAGTTTTTTGCATATTTTTTACAATGATTCAGGAGTCTAAATGAAAATTAGTGCGATTAGGAGTGTGAATTTTACTAATAGTAGTCAGCCGGTGCAAAACAGACAAAATTCATCTGCTGCATACCGGATGACTAGTCCGGAGCAGAAACATCAGGACACTTCGTCAAAAATATACAAGACAACAGCTTTTGCTCTAAGCGGTTTATCGCTTGCCGGAGCAGGAATTTATCTTGTTCATAGAAGAAATATAAATAATGTAAGAAAAATTTTTACGGCACTTCCTGATACGCCGCTGGCCAAATCCTTACCAAAAGATATACAAAAAGAACTGTCATATAACAATAAATATGAGAAGTTTTTGAAATTTTTGGATAGTCCGCGTGAGGAAAATATAACCGGAACAGGTGCAAATTCAGTGGTTTACAATATACCGGAACTTGATAATTATGTTTTGAAAGTTTTACATCCCCGAAAAAATATCGAACCTAACCAGATACCTTTGAATATTTTCCCTGAAAATATAAATCTCGGGCAGCCGGTCTGGATTCATCCGGATAATTTTAGACTATTGATTTTGAAAAAAGTATCAGGTGAGCCTCACTCAATAAAAAATTGGTCATCTACTATCTGGAATACAGAAATAAATTGGGCTGTTCCTGTCACTAAAGAACAGGCAAATGTATACTACAACAAAGTTATTCAAATTTCAGAGATGAAACAGTCAGCATTTAATGATTTAGCATTACAAATAAAAACTCTGGATGTTACACCTAAAAATAAACATGATACAATAATAGGATTCAAAATAGATTCAGTGAACCCGAATAACTTAATGGTGGATTTAGAAAAGAACAGACTCAATGTAATAGATTATTTTGCAAAAACAAAGCCGCAGCATCAAAATTCATATCTTGATATGGTAGCGGTTATAAGTGATTTTACTCTATTCAGAGAATACTATGATTTACTTTCTCCACAACAGCAGGAAAAATTATTACACGCACTAAAAACTATAGATAAAAAGTCATATGCAGCAGCATTAAAAGTAAATCTTGATACTAATGAACAAAAATTTATTGACTTTATCAACTATACAAACAAATATTTCCATGTTCCCAATGTCCCCAAACCTAATAAAAAAGAAGAATATATAAGACAATATTCAGTATCCGCACAATACGTAATTGAACTTTTAAAATCACTACGTAAAGATACTAATATTTAGAAACGGTTAATTTACAATACTTTACAAATTTGTTTATTTTAGCAATTATCATGATTTTTGTGCTTTATATTCTTGGGTGAAAGTGTCGTGATAAATAAAATAGTTAGTAGATTTACCAATACTCCGTTATACAAGGGTGTTCAAAAGAACATCCGGCGTTTTGAGCAGGGAGCATTAGACCTTTTACCGGATGCGACTTTTAATAAGCCTAAAACAGTACAGTTAATCGGGGATATAGGACGCGACATTTCATCTGCAGAAAACAGGCTTATTCTCGGTGTTACAGCTTTAATGTCACAGCCGTTTATTGATGCAAGGAATAAGGATGTTGACGAAAAGACCCGCAAAGTCTCTGTTTGCCGTACTATTGCCAAAATTCTTGCAGGAACGGCTACCGGATATCTTATACGTAAGGGCTGCATAAAAGCAATAAAAGGCTGGTCAAAAATTCCGGGGCAAGGCATACCAAAATATCAAACACTATTTACCCCTAAAGGCGCACGTTCCGCAAATACAGAAGCCTTTAAGCAATATCAGAATGCAATGGGAACAGTAATTGCCCTTGTTGTAATGCTGTTCTCAAACTTCCTGATTGACGCGCCTTTGACCAAGTGGCTGACAAATAAATTCGTTTCTCAGGCTGGAGGTGATAAATAATGGCACCTCTGTCTAACATATTCAAGAACATAAATAAAACAGTCGCGAACAACTGGTCTCATTTTAAAGTCCACATGCTCCAGAATTATGGTGAAAACCCCGGCAATATGCTCATACATACCGGCACTCTAGGGTGGATTTTATCATCTCTTGCACAGGTCGGGGCAGTTGTTTTCAACGACAAAATTTCACCGGAACAAAAAACATTCCTTATTCCGCAAGAAATTGCCGATGCGGCTATAAACATACTTTCTTTCTACCTCCTAACTAACTCTCTCAAAAAATTCGGCGCTAAACTCGTTTCCACAGGAAAACTCAGAACAAAAAGAATCAGAAGCTTTTTGGAGCGAAATGAATTAATGGGCAAAGTCGGCAAATTAGACTTCAATATTGCAGAACAGGACAAATTCGGGCCGCTTGCAGATCATTATAAGTCATTCAGAAACGGTGTTGATGTTGTAACAAGTACTGTCGGCTCTATTATTTCCTGTAATATATTGACCCCTATTTTACGTAATGAATACGCGTCCAAAAGACAGAAAAAAGCAATTGCACACATGCAAAAATATCAGACAGAAAATATACAGCACCCGAAAGGTATTTCTATAGCGGATTATCAAAAACTGGCTTCTATAAAATTTTCTAACAAAAGCGCCGGTTTAAAGATATAACAGCCATAAATACAGAGCACTTGCAATAATTACCGACAGCATTATCAAATAGGCAATTGCCAGTTTTTTGAATGATGTCGTGAAATTTGCAGGATGTGAATGCATTTGATTTAATACATTTTTAGAAAAATCATATTTTAAATCGCTGCGGGTTTTATCAAAAGAATTATGCAAAAGTTTTTTAAAAGCATACATTTCTTCAAGATCTTTGCGCGCCATTGGATTTGAAATGGTAATTTTTTTAATCCTCATGTTTTCTTTATCATCAAGTTCGTTGTCTATGTATGCGGACAAATTGGCCCTAAATTCTGCATATTGCTTCTTTTTAAACTGTTTTTGAGCCTCATCATCAAGTGTATTTGCGCATTTATTTTGCCTGAAACGCTTTAGCATACTTTGTAATTCATCAAATTTAGCCCTGCATTCAGGACAAATTTCAAGGTGATGTTTTACTGCCTTTTGTAAGGTGTCAGAGAGTTTTCCCTCCATATAAAAGGTTATTATTGCGCCAACCTGTTCACAAGTTAATTCTTTTTGCATAATTTATCTCCTAGATATAAGGTCTTAAACATTCCTGCAGCTTGCCTCTTGCGCGTGCAATACGGGATTTAACTGTCCCGACACTTGCATTTGTTGCGCTGGCTATTTCTTCATAACTCAACCCTTGAAGTTCGCGCAGGATTATGGCAATTCGAAATGGCTCAGGCAACTGCTGTATCGCATTTTTAATCATTTTTTCAAGCTCTGATGAGGCACATTTTTCATGCGGTTTACACTTTTTATCAGGCAGCTGCAGCTTTATTGAAAATGCCGGATTTTCCGCATCTTCGTCATCAATGGAAAGTATTTCCGGACGCCGCTGCAATTTTCTGAGTTCATCATAAAAAAGATTGGTTACTATCTGATTTAACCAGCTTTTAAAATTTTTTGGATTTTTAAGTGTATGAATATTCTTTGCTACCCGCAAAAGCGCCTCTTGAGTTAAATCTGCCGTATTTTCGCGTTTTTGAGAGAGGTATGAAAAAGTTGTAAAAATATTTTTCTGCTCACGCCTGATTAGTTCTTCTAACGCTCTCAGGTCATTCTGCTGTGACAGAATAACCAGTTCTTCAGTCGACATTTTTTTGTACTGCAATTTTTCGGGCATTAGAATACTCCTTACTATACATAGTAAGGAATTTAAGCAGTCATTTACTCATACGTTGCTATATACTTAAAGGAGTATATTTTTTAGAGCAAAATTCTAATCTGCACAGATATACCCTTTTAATGCAGTATATGCCGCGACATAAGGCGATGCCAGATAAATAAATCCGTTAGTATTTCCCATTCGACCTTGAAAGTTTCTGTTTTGCGTTGCCAGACAAACTTCTCCGTCAGCAAGAGTACCGGCATGAACACCGACACAAGGCCCGCATCCCGGCGGCAAAATTGTCGCATTTGCTTCTACAAATATTGTTATTAATCCTTCATCCAAGGCCTGCAAATATACATCTTTGGACGCTGGACAGATAAGCATTCTGACATCAGGGTTAACCTTTTTGCCCTTCAAAATATCCGCAACTATACGTAAATCTTCTATACGGCCGTTTGTGCAAGTTCCGACAAAGACCTGATCAACTTTAACATCTTTCAAATATTCCACAGGTTTGGTGTTGTCAACTGTATGCGGACAGGAAACAGTATGCGGAACATCTTCCGCGTTAATTTTTATGATGCGTTCGTAAACAGCATCCTCATCTGGTTCAAGAGTTGAGAATTTATCTTCGCGGCCGCGTGACTTCAAAAAGGCTCTTGTCTTTTCATCAGCTACAAACAATCCGGCTTTTGCACCTGCTTCTACAGCCATATTAGCAAGAGTAAAGCGTTCAGACATTTCCATATTTTCTATTGTTTCACCGCAAAATTCAAGAGCTTTGTATGTGGCTCCGTCAGCACCTATCATACCGATAAGGTGAAGCATCAAATCTTTTGAGCAAATTCCGGGTCTGAATTTCCCGCTTACTTCTATTTTAAAGGTCGCTGGAACTTTTAACCATGTTTTGCCAAGAGCCATTGCAACAGCAATATCAGTAGACCCCATGCCGGTTGCAAAAGCCCCGAGGGCGCCTGAGGTACAGGTGTGAGAATCTGCTCCGACTAAAATTTCTCCAGGATTAACAAAAGTTTCCACAAGGCGCTGATGACAAACGCCTGCTCCAACATCTGATAAGACCGCTCCGTATTCTTTGGAAAAATCGCGTAATACTGTGTGTGTATTGGAAAGCTCTTTACGCGGACTCGGTGATGCATGATCTATAAACAAAATTGTTCGCTCAGGATTGTTTAATTTTTCTTTTCCGAGTTTCTTAAATTCCTGAACAGTCAAAGGACCTGTTCCGTCCTGCACAGCACATACATCAACATTTGCAATAACTAATTCTCCGGCATGCACTTCTTTGCCGGCATGTTTGGAAATTATTTTTTCCGCTAAAGTCAATCCCATAACATCTCCTTATTTTATGTCATTATACTAACATAAATAAGAAAAAGTTTACATATTATCCGAAAATTTTAAATGTTGATTCAACATTCTTTTCTATAACTTTTTGTACAGCATCCATTTCTGTTTGTATTGCGTCTTGCTCTGTATCAAGTTGTTTCAGGCGCAATTCAAGTTTTTTGTCCTCACACTGAGTAATTTCGATTTTTGCATTGATTTCCTGAATAGATTGATCATACTGGTATTTATTATATTCATACTGGTTCATTGCATCATCATAAGCCGCCTGATCTGTCACTGTGTTTGTAGTTAATGCATAAGTTGTTGCGTTGCCCAAGTCATCATAAAGAGTTATATTTATAAATCTTCCGGTAGAATCCTGTTCCAATTTTGCATCCTGTGATTTGATTTCAGTATGTCTTTCACGTGAGCCGACTTTGTAAGTTCTTACATTAGAATAGATATCACCGTTATCTATACTTATGCCCTCAGCCATATCGTCGCCGTTATAGAATACAGGATAGTAGTTATTTAAAGTAGAATCTTTTACATATCTTACATACCAGCCGTTTTTAGGTTCACCATAAATTTCATTTAATTGGGTTGCGTAATATTTTTCGCCCTCATAAAGTTTATCTAATTCTTCACTTGTAAGAGATGATAGATATTCATCCTGACCGTCATAAAATAATGCATTATCCACATCATAAACGTCAGTATAATCAGCAGCATTCATGTATTTGCCGACATACTTGTTATATTCTTCCTGCCATTTTGCATGAGCATCATTATAAAGATTTTCCGGCTTCAAATTTTCAACCTTAGTCCAAAACTCTTCCCATCTTGTAAGCAGACTTTGTGCAGTGATAGCGTTATGGTCATAGTTTGTTGTTGATAAAGTATAATCATGTACCTCATAACCTGATTCTCCGCATGGATTATCATTCATATATAATACAAGATCGACATATAAATCAATCATTTCCTGATAAACATCCGGATAAAGATTTTGCAATTTATCTTTAATTGCTCTGGTTGTTGCATCCGGAGCGTTGCTTGTGCCCCAATCGGTACAAAGTGATGTTAGCCCTGCTGCGCGATTGCTTGTCAATGTAACACCGCTTGATGAGGTAATTGATTCCCCGACTGTATTCTGATTCCAGATCAATTTACATAAATTGTGTTCAATATGCCCCTGTTGACGGCTTGGATTATCAGTATAAACAGATCCATAACATTGTGTCTGTTTGTAATCAGCTGCAAGACCGGCCATGCTGTAATCACTAAGCTGCGGCTCTTTACCTATAACAGAAACAATCTTATTGTAATCAGCCTGAACAAGCTGAATGGTTTGTCCGTTTTGAGTAAAGGTCAGACTGTCAGTTAATCTGAACTGTTCTCCGTTTGCATTTGTTGCTCTTTTGGAGTTTGTAAAAGCTTCTCCGAGCGGTCTTAACTGATCCTTGCCTACATAATACACACCGCCGTTTTGGGAATTTACAATGGACGTAAAGCCTCCTGATACAATTGAAAAATCATCTTGCCAGCTTGATAAATAACTAACCTTATACATACCGTTACCGGCGGCAATCAATGACGTGATTGAGTTTTCTAAAGAACCATCGTTAAAACTATATACTGTCTTGGTATAATCAGCAACAGAAGGTACGACAGGAACTTCCATACCCAGTAATTGAGTATAGTAATTTGCAGACTGGTTTGAAAGGGCAGTTCGTTGTTGGTTAACTTGCTGTCCTTCATATTCCAGATTTGTTTTTCGGGCTGTTAAACCCAAAAAACGTGCTTGTGAGGCTGCCATTCCCATAGCCGTTTCCCTTGCTTTTTTCCTTAATATGTAAGACGGCAAAATTATAGTAATACTTTAACGTATTGTTAAGAAATATTACAAATATCAACCCAATCAAGCGCTTTAGATATTTTCTCTAAATCCTCACAGGTCAGTTCTATGGCGGAATTAGAGCTTCCACAGGCAGGATAAATAGTTGTAAAACGTTTTAAAGAAACATCTAGGTAAATTTTTACATCATCAGAGTTAATTGCAAACGGACATACGCCTCCGATAGAGTGGCCTGTATACTCAATAACTTCTTCGGACGTGAGCATCTTTGCCTTAAACCCAAAGGTATTTTTAAATTTTTTATTGTCAATACGTGCATCTCCGGCTGTCACAATAAGCAAAGCTCCGGAGTCCGCTTTGAATGAAAGAGTCTTTGCAATTCTTGCAGGTTCAACACCCAGTGCAGCCGCCGCGAGTGGTACGGTAGCACTGGACTGTGAAAGCTCAATTATATCCTTTTCACGATTAAATTCTTTTAAATATTCTCTGACTTTTTCTATACTCATTTATACAATCTTACAAGGTTTTGTTATTACATGTGCGTCAACACGATCTTTTATCGCACCAACCGGTTCATAGTACGGTGAAACCGTCATTATTTTAGCCGCAATATCAGGATAGTAGTAGATGAATTTTAATTCACTTGTCGTAAGAGGTTTTTGCGTGTGTACATTGGCAAAACGTACAAGTTCAAGGATATTTCTTGCCTCATGTTCATCCTTAAATTCTATCTCCAGATTGTCATATACGTTACGGAAACCCTTAATACCGCCATATTCACCTGTTGTAATCATACGGCCTGTTTCAATAATTTCAGGTTCGCCGCGTCCTAATTCTTCAAAATCATATAATTCATAATTACGTCTGTCTTTAAGCGCACCATCTGCGTGAATACCGGATTCATGAGCAAAAGCATTATCACCAACAGCCGGTTGATTGATAGGAATAGGAACACCAAAGGCGTACGATGTATATTTGGCAATATGCCATGCCTTACTAAGGTCTATATTTTCATCAATCTTGTATTGCTCTCTAAATCCTGCTGATTTAAGTATTGCAAGGAGGCATGAAACTAAATCCGCGTTGCCTGCACGCTCACCCATACCGTTAATTGCAGTATTAATATATGCGTCAACTCCTGCATCTATAGCCGCTTTTGCCCCCATAACAGAACACGCAACCGCCATTCCAAGGTCATTATGAAAATGTAATTCTACAGACATGCCGGTTTCTTTCGCAATTGTATAAATTCTGTCGTAAGTTGTCTTTGGATCTTCATAACCAAGTGTATCGCAATATCTAAATCTGTCTGCACCTGCTTTTTTAGCACTATTTGCATAACGGATAAGATATTTTAGATCACTTCTTGAAGCATCTTCCGCATTAACCCCGATTATGCCGGCCCCCTTTGCACGGGCACACTGAACAGCATCATAAGTCATTGCTATCATATCCTCAGGTGTCTTTTTTCCTTGATATTTACCGTTAATCATCTGCTCAGAAGTTGATTGCGAAAGATTTATGTTCTTCAATTTCGGCACATTTTTGAATGAAAGTTCAACATCCTGAACTATACTTCTCATCCAGCCTGAAAGTTTTGTTTTTGAAATTACGCCGAGTTCAACGAGTTCAAGGTTGCCATTGAGGTAATTTATTTCGTGGTCAGTTGTCGGGAAACCGAATTCAGACTGAGTTATTCCCATATCATCCAGCATTAAGTTAATAATCGTTTTTTCCAGCTTTGCCAGACCTAAGCGGGAAGTCTGCACTCCGTCCCTGTTTGTAACATCCACAAAATAAATTCTGTTTTCTTTCATTTTGACTCCTTGCCGAATTTTATTATACTATTAATTATAAACGACTTGCATTTTTAATCCAAATTATTTACAATGTCTAGTATGAAGCTATTAAAGTTTCATGTCAAGCAGTTTTAAAAGATAATTATGACAAACGTAAAAACACTGGAAAAAAAGATTAATAAAGAACGGCAAACCGGCAATGTCAAAAACGCGATTGAACTTTGCCAGCTTGGTTTGCAGGAAGATCCGACCAACCCCGATTTGCATGTGAGATTAGGGGATTTATACCTTGAATGGCATCTTGATATTTATAACTCATGCCAATATGTTGATGAAGCAATAACTGAATATCAGCGGGCATTAGAAAGTTATATAGACTCTCCTGAAATTTACTTTAAGATAGGTCAGGCACATTATTTTAAAGGGGATTTGGACAAGGCTGTTAATTATCTTGATATGGCGATATCAAAAGACAATAAATATGCAAAAGCCTATTATCTGCTTGCCGAAACCTATACCAAACGTGCAAGATTTTTAGAAGCGGCAATGAATGCGAAAAAAGCTGTTAAATATGCGCCTTTTTCAAGCTCTTGTGCTCATTTTCTTCTATCTAATCTATACAAAGTTTCATCTTACAGAAGTTTTAAAAACTGGTTCATGTCAAAATACGAATATATTTTGTCACTTTTGACATTGCCATTTGATAAAATAGCTATAAATAACGTATTCCGGGCAATATCTTATCTGAAATTTGCACCTGTGTTCTGGAAAGGTCTTATTTACATCCAGACAAACCAGTTAAACGAAGCTATTGAACTTTACACAAATGCAATAGAAAAAGCTCCGGGCATGGTGAATTTATATTGCCTGTTAGGTGATTTATACCGCGCAATGGGAAGATTTGATGATGCAATAACCGAATACAAAATGGCTATCTGGCTCGACAGCCTTAACATTCCGGCCTACAGACATCTCTGTCAGGCTTACGAAGAACAGGGGGATTATGACAGCGCTGTTGAAATTTATTTGAAATTAATCCAGCTTATGCCAAACATGCCGGATGTTCATTCAAATCTTGCGAATATTCTTTATATAAAAGGGGATTTAGAAGGCGCTATTTCGCATTTTCAAACTGCAGTTACCCTGAACCCGCGCAAGCAGTGGACAAGTATCATAAACCAGACACTCGGCTATGTTTATCAGGAATCCAAAAAAGATCTTGATGCGGCTATAAGTTCCTATCAGAGTGCTTATCTTTTGACGCCTAATGACATAGATATATATGTTAATTTAGGCAGTGCATTTTATGACAAAGAAGATGTAGATAACGCACTTGCCGTTTATCGTAATGCACTGGATTTAGACCCGAATAATGCAAAAATTCACTGTAATTTGGGCTTCCTTTACTGGGGCAAAGGCGATATTGATGAAGCCATTAAGGAATACGGGCTGGCAATTGAATATGATAATAATTATGATATAGCATACAACAACCTCGGCGTAATCTATCTTGATGATTTGGGCAGAGTTCAAAAAGCAATAGAATTATTTAAAAAATCCATAGAATGCAACCCGAATTACGCACTTGCGCATTTCAATCTTGCGCGCGCAATTACAATCACCGGCGACAAAATTGAGGCGGCAAAATTATACCAGATAGCGCAGGATATAAACAAAGTTACTAACGAAATGGATCCGCAGGAAATAATTGATAAAATTAATGCGCTATTCAACTAGGCTTATTTTCCTCTTTTGATGAAAAGTATTTTTTAAGCGCATTGCAGGTTGCGTCTTTAATTTTTACTCCGGCTGCAACACAGCCCATATTTAATGCAGCCGCCATTACATAAGTGGCAAATCCCATAATATTACCTTTATTCATCTGTTTAAACACTTTTTGCGGTAAAAGCGGCTTCATATACTTTGCGACGGTAATTGAGGCCTGCGCCTCATTGAATAAACACGGAATACTTAAAGCGCCGGTAATAAACGGTAAATACTTATGAAACCGCTTTTCGGCTTTTTCAAAAGTATTCAAATCTTTTTCATCTTTGTCACTATGATTTCTTGCCAGCAAGCCCAGTATCAAAACCTTATTAGAAATTCTATGACGCCCGATAAAGGCATAAGCATTGGATAAAAATTTTCCCAAAGTGCCTTTAGTATTATGAATAATTGCATGCCCGTATTCGTGCGGGCCTGCAATAAGATAATTATCTGCAAAATATGCCATGTTCTTTTCTTCCGCGTACGCTGCTCCTGCTCCTTTAATAATAGCGTATAGAGGTCTCTTGCTGTATGTGCCTGCAATATATGCGCGTATGGCATCACTTTTAATAAATTTAGACAACTTCTTGTCAACTCTTATGGCAGTCTGGTATTTTTTGGACATATCCGCATCTTCAAAAGTCGCTTTATCAAATATTTTAGTTTCAAAATTTGTATCCTTTAAAACACTGTTATTTTTCATCTGTTCTAAAGCATCCAGAATAGTTCGGCTGTGTTCAACAGAAACCGAACGTTCCAGTTTTACGAGATTGTGAATAACAGGCATTGCAGGTATTCTCGACGCTCTGCTGAGTATGCGGGCGCCGATAATGCCGCCGGCTGTTCCGGCTACATTTATTGCAGCATTATGAGCATATTGAATATTTGAATTATCAGGATTATTTGTGATGCTTTTAATCATATTTTTATCAGAAGATTTTGTTATTTATCCATTGTGATTTTATCATCAACAGGTGCAACCGGAATAATAAATCCGAAAGTAGAACCTTTACCCGGCTCTGAATGTACAAATACCTGTCCGTCATGGTGCTTTTCTATAGTTGTTTTTACCAGATGCAGACCAAGGCCTGTACCTTTTACCGTATGCGTATCATTTTCTACGCGGAAAAATCTGTCAAATACTTTTTTCTGAAATTCAGGTGCTATTCCGCATCCCTGATCGGTTACCGTAACCTGAATATCATTATTGTTGTTTAAAGTCGTAACTGCGATTTTAATTTCACCGTTCTCAGGTGAATATTTTATTGCATTAGAGATATAATTTGTGAGTGCACGTTCTATGCTGTTGTAATTGAAAACAGCTGTCGGGATATTTTCATCTTTGGTAATAGAGATTTTAAGATTTCGCTCTTTCAAAAGAATTTGTACCTGATTTGCACAGCGCTCAACAAGCTCTATTATATTATTCGGTGATTTTTCAACACTGTCGTTTGCTTCCAGTTTTGAAAAGTCCAGAATATCATTAACCATCTGGTTCAATCTGATAATTTCCTGATTTAGTGTTGCAACAAATTCCTTTTTCGTAGTTTCATCAAACTCATCACCGTAATTATATAATGTGTCAATATAACTTCTTAAAACCGTAACCGGTGTGCGCAATTCATGGGAAACATTTGAGATAAAATGCGCACGCATCTGATCCATTTCGGTTTCTTTTGTCACATCAATCAGAACGATAATATAACCTACATAGTCGTTATTTCGCGTAAACATAGGGGAAATAATTGATTTAAGAACACGCTTGTCAATTTCAATATTAAACACAATAGGCTTGCTTTGAATTTGCTCCAGCGGAGTATCCTTAAATTCCTCAATTTTATCCTTAAAACAGAAATTTCCTTCTGTATCCATATACTGCTGTATTTTTGTGTCTAACAACTGATCTTCTTCAACTTCCAGAAGCTGCTGTGCATGATTATTAATAAGGACAACATTGTCATAATTATCGCATACAACAACACCGTTTGCGATACTCAACAAAACCGCCTCCAGTTTGTTACGCTCAAGAGTCAATTGCTCAATATTCTGTTCTTCGTAAATATGAAGCCTGCCGGACATATCGTTAAAAGCGTCAAAAAGCTCTTTGACCTCTGAACTTACGTCCTTGCCCTCAATTTTATACCCGAAAGCGCCGTGTGAAATTTTTGAAACACCTTCATGCAGTATTCGAAGCTCACGCGTTATAAGATATGTATTTATCAAAATCACAAACGCAAATACAATCCATGCAACAGTAAAAACAAATAATAATGAAGCGCGTGTTGTGCTTGATATTTCACTTATGATATTTCCCGAAAGCCCGACAGTAACAGATCCCATATTTGTTCCGTTCTGCGTTATCATCGGCGAACTTACAGTTATACTCGGGACTTTATCCGTGTCCTTATGCGGATTTCTACCTGAATATATTATATTACCGGCAGAATCACGAAATTCGATATATATAATATCATTATGACTTTTTAATATGCTGTCAGAATGTGTTTTTAAAATTTTCTTGGTAGCCTCAATATCCAGCCCTCTGGTTATTTCAACACTCTCAATAGCCAGAGTTTTTGAGATAACCTGACCGAAATTCTGATAGCCGATATTCAGTTTCTTTTGTATATTAAATATCGCAAATACAGCTATCGCAACGATTAAAACCGTACTTAATATAAGTCCGGTAATAATCAATCTGTTTTGAGTTGTTAAACTAACCTTTGCACTGCTCATACTGAAATTATAACACCTGAAGTTAAAAAGCACAAACTAATTATCTTGCGCAAATAGTTCTTGCAACATGTATACCTGATGCAGAAGCCTGAATAAGCCCTCTGGTTACACCGGCGCCGTCACCTATTGCAAAAAGATTTTTAACATTTTCGGTTTCTAATTCTTCTGTGAGTTTAACACGTGCAGAATAGAATTTAACTTCAATACCATATAATAGAGTATATCTTGAAGCCGTACCCGGCGCGATTTTGTCGAGCGCATAAATCATTTCAATGATACTTAACATCTGCCTGTAAGGGATTACAAGACTCAAATCCCCCGGAGTTGCACAGGCAAGAGTCGGTTTGATTATGCTGGAATTAATTCTTTCCGGAGTAGAACGACGTCCTTCAAGCAAGTCACCGAAACGCTGAACAAGAATACCGCCGCCCAGCATATTCGCAAGACTTGCAATATGCTGCCCGTATTGGATAGGCTCTTTAAACGGCTCAGTAAACTTTTTGCTGACAAGTAAAGCAAAGTTTGTATTATTAGTCGTTTTTTCAGCATAACTGTGACCGTTAACCGTTGCTATTCCGTTATAATTTTCCTGAACAACTTCTCCGTTCGGATTCATACAGAAAGTTCTGACTTCATCCCCGAATGTAGGAGAGTAGTAAACAAGCTTTGATTCATACAGTTTATCAGTCAAAGGCTGAAATACCGGAGCCGGAAGTTCTACACGTACCCCCACATCGACCGCATTGTTAACCATACCGATTTTATTTTCGGCAAATTCATGAGTTAACCAATCTGCACCTTCACGCCCCGGAGCAATAATAGTATAATCAGCTCTTATTGTTTCACCGTTATCCAGCACAAGTCCCTTAACCTGTTCACATTCAACTATTAAGTGCTTTGCTGAAACATTATTTAATATAGTAATTCTTTCATCCAGATAATCCTGCATATTTTTTAATACATCAAGACTTCTCTCTGTTCCAAGGTGTCTGACCGGAGAATGAACAAGTTTTAATTCAGCCAGCGCAGCCTGTCTTTCAAGCTCCTGAAAAGTTTTCATATCAGTACCAAAAACCTCATCAGTAGCCCCGAAATCAAGATATAAATGATCTGCATAGTCAATCAGTTCTTCGACCTTTTGTCTGCTCATATAGTCGACGAGATGACCGCCAACATCAGGCGTAAGAGTTAATTTACCGTCAGAAAAAGCACCGGCGCCGCCCCAGCCGCAAAGCAATCCGCATTTTTTACAGGACGGACATTTTTCATATCCTTCACGCAAAAGACACTTGCGATTTTCAATTTTTTGTCCCTTTTCAACAAGAACGACCTTCCAGTCCGGTTTAAGCTTTGTAATCTCTAAAGCCGCAAAAATACCCGCAGGACCAGCACCAACAATTGCTACATTATACATTATCATATCTCCAATCTGATTTTTTCAACCAATAGAATATAGCCTAAACAAACACTAAATAAAATAGATTGTGAATACATTTTTGACAAAATGTTACATTATATAGTGCAATTGTAATCGCGTAAAAGTCCTATTTATAGGGCTTTTGTAAAATATATATCACAAATATTACAAAATGTAAAAAAAAGAGTAAGAAAATTAAAGAAAATATATGAAAAATCCGATAAAGAGAGTAAGGAAAGAAACGAAAGGGAACGCT
>CALUUH010000016.1 GCA_944323875.1 Candidatus Gastranaerophilales bacterium | reverse complement strand
ATTTTGCAATAATGAGGTTTTTATTAATTCATAAAGCAGTCCCAAATATACGAAATTCTCTTTATTTAATAGTTCGGTTTCAGGAAATACTGTTGTAATTTCGGACTTTATATGCCCTTTAAATATTTCTTTTAGTTTATCACTATTAGAAAGGGAATATACCTTTCCATTAAATAACCCTGCAATTATATTATTTGTACCTGTTATTTCTCGTAGTTCTTTCCAATTTTTTATATCTGTTTCAAATACATTGCAAGAAGGTAATTCTGTTGAGACAAAGGTGTTCATTTTTAATGGACTTTGAGCTATTTTATCCGAAGAAAAATTAATTTCTTTTTTTCTATTATCAAAATCTTTCCATCGTTCATCAATTATAGAATTTTTATACTCATAATTTTGGTATATCAAATTTAAAAATTCATCAAAACCCTCCATATCAATTACACAGGACAGCTCATTGTTTTGACAAGCCTTTTCCATAAACGCATTTGCTCGTTCTGATAAAGTAGTATTTCGTGGTTTACACCAATATATTCCTTTACTTAGAAAATCTTTATTATTTATATTATTCTCAAGAACTTTCATAACAGAGTCATCATTCCCGGCATAACCTATAACGACAAGACCTTTATTAATTAGACCCTTACAGAATAAATCTGATAATTGTTTTTCTAGATCCTGTAATTCTTGTTCTGTATTTTGTAATGAATCATATCTATAATCACCATGTAATTTTATGACATTAGAAAAACGATTATTTGCTATTTGAGAAATACTATTTTTTTGTATTGAAGATATAATATTAAACGAATATTGAGGAGATAAGGTTTTAATTCCAGCTTCAATTAACTCGTCAAAATTTGTTGTCCATATATTTTTTACCTTATTGTTGATAAATAAATTGGCAAGACAAAGATGTCCTCTTGTAGGTTCAACATTTGCAACAAGGTCCTGTATAAATGCGTTTCTTGAAGCAGTATTATCATAACATGTCTCAAAATAAAAAGAGTATTCATTCTTTGAACCTATTGATGGAAAACCATCTAAAGAATCAAAGTAATCTTGCAATTTTCTTCTGTTTCGTTCTGACTGCAAGTCTTTAAATAACTCTCTTGAAACATTATTTTCAGACAATATATTTCTTTTTTAAACTCCCAGACTAAATTTTGTCCACTTGGAATACCAGCTAATAAGGATGCTCCGGAACCAAGAAAAAAGTCTATACCATCACAAACTAAAAAATTACGAATAAATGCTATCTGATCTTTTTTATTAATCACCTAATCACTCCTTATATAGCAATTCTAGCATGATTATATTAGATCTGCATTTCTGTAAATTTCTGAAATTTCATGTTAATTTTTCTGGTTTCTTATGTTACTTAACAGGTAATTTGTGTGTGATTTTTTATTTGAATAAAATACTATCTATATGAATTTAATGCTTTAATTGCTTCTAATTTTCTTTATATATTTTTATTGTAAGATAAATTGATATACTACATGGTGTTTCAATATTAATTTTTAGGATTATTAATTCAGGTAAGGTCGTTTTAAACAATACTATTAAAATTCTAAATTTTATTGCTACAAAATTATGGAGGTGCTAGGTTTATTTTTCTTTTCTTAACTTTTGTCTTATCACAAATTTTATCTTATCAATCAATGTAGGAGCTTTGTCATTTACTGAATTTGGGAGCAGATATTTTTCATCCTGCCCGAACAAATCATAGTCTGCTGCTTTCTTTCTCAATTCCCAAAATGAATATGATTTATTTTTTATACAAGTATCATTAATCAAAAACAAATCTTGAAGATTTGCTGAAATAAATGAATTATTATCAGGAGCCATATATGGAAATGAAATATTCAATGCCTGTTCTTTAAAACCTTTATCATTGATTTTCGAAAAGATTAAAAGATTTTTTAAATTTAGATACCAATTTTTAAATATTTTATTACCATCCGCTTTTTCTAAGACATTTTCATCTAGACAAATAATAATATCATTTTGGGTTCTTGAATGTTTGGCTATATATTTATTAATAGCATCCAAGCCGGCTTGAGTTGCAGTTATCGGGGCAAAAATTATAAATTTATCTTTGTTAAGTTTTCGGGCACCGGTACAATAATCAGCAGTACCGATCATCGAATCACCGCTGCCAACAATATCGTCAATTATCACAAAGGCACTATTTGGGGGATATTTATTTAAATCTTGAACATCATCTACCCGCACAATTCTACTTTCCGGAAAATTATACATATCCTTATACATCTTCATCAATATATCAAAGCTTTTAACTACTCTCATCCTATGCTGAAGGAGATACAAATTTTCTTTTGGAATATTGTGTCCTTGTAAATAATCATCAATCTTATTATTCAATTTTTCCAAAGTCTCAATCATAGACTGTTTGGAATATACATGAGCATTTGAATTAAAATACTCAGCAATAGTATTACTTAGCCGATTGTAAGATCTCATAGTAATTGAATAGCTATCCGCAATAGCTTCAATAGTTGTTTTAATTCTTTCCTTAGACGGAATAATCGGCTGAAGTTGTTTTAATACACCTGCTTGGGTTGCAGGATTTTCAATACTAACACGAATAGCACTCAATCCCAGTTCCTTTAATCTGGATTCAAGCGGATTATTCAAGACAAAGGAAACACAATCTGCAAAATCAGCATCAGGAAACTCCATCTGAACTTTTTTAGCTTTTTTCAAAACATTCACTGCTCTTAATGGCAAAATTCTATCGTCTTCAAACAAATTAACGCCATCGCTGAATCCTTCTAAATTTATCAATGTCAAATTATTAGCAGCTACTTTTTCCTTAATTTCTTTAAGAGTATTTTCATTTTTAAGATCATTCAAAGTTACAATACAGCCGAGTTTTTCTTCTGATTTACTCAGCTTAAAAAGCCCTTTGTTTTCATAAAAATATTCAAAATACTTATGCAATTCGCCAACAGAATCAAATGAAGTAATTTTGTAACCGGTTAACTGTTGAGCTAATTTCGGTAAAGATGAATAATTTGCAAACTGAGTGATTTTCTGAATTGTCGTTAAAATTTCGGTTGGTGCAGCATCAGGAACGGCATTCGATATTTTCGCAATATCAGTTTTAAGATTTTGTTTTGAATATATATTCATTTGCTTAGTCATCTTTGAATATAATTTATCAACAATCGTTCCAATTGGTGTCTGCTTTCCCAGACCAGCAAACGCATTCACATCATCATCAAGTTTTACCGTAATACGCTTATAATTAAGCCAGGCTGGCTTTTGGTTATCATGAAGCTGTACATCTGCAAGAAAGAAATTTTCACCTTTGGTATTACTGTAAAACTCAATTTCCCGCAAATCATCCCCATAATATTTTTTTAATGCTTTTGCCTTTTCAACAATTTTATTCCAATTTAAATCAGGATATTCAATAATACCTTTTGCGCTAAACGGTGTTACATTGCACTGAATCAAATCCAACAATGCTGCTTGCTGCTTTTTATTCAAAGATTTAAAATTTAGCACATAATCAGCAGAATAATTCCATAAACCGAGATCATTTTTTGACAACAATAAAGGTTCAACCTCTTTCAATTTAAGCATATCGATCTGCGAAAACTGCTGAAGCTTATCCATTTCAATTCTGCGATAACCGCTTAAATCAACTTTTGAAGCCAACAAATAAAGATATTTCAGATTTTCAGTTTTTAAATGTTGCACAAATTCTGCAGCTAAAGGCTCCCCGTACAATTCACAAAATTTCTGCAATAAGACACTTTTTGACATACCGGAAACATTTTGCATGTATTCATTATTTTGTATAGACTGAGATATTTTATGTATATTTGCCGTAAATGATGGCGAATAGATAATATTATTAGTCGCTTTTATATTCATTATACTGTTATAAAACTGCTAAATATAAAATTTGACACCTAAATTTTTTTTTAAAGAACAGTATTGCATAAATTTGTATACAGCATTTTAGGTGATTTCTGTATTACTAAATGCATTCAAATCTTGTGTATCCTACAAGATTTTTATTAAGCTTTGTATCAATTTTCAACTATTTATTTTTTTTGTGTTGTAAAAATACTTTTTAAATATAGAGAGGTATATTAATGGACTATTCTTTTTGGAATACGAATAATACGCAGTTAAACAAAATAAAGTTCAAAAAGAATGATAACTGGGCTGAAATAGCAAAGAAAACTAATAATGCCAAGTTTAATTCATTATGGACTTTAGTTGACAACGGAGACGGAATTGTCCAGAAAGATGAACTAAAAATGTTAAATCAACTGCTAAAAGCAGCTGATAAATCCGTTGAAGGATCAAAAGCCGATAAAAAGATAAATAATGAAGAATTAATTGCTCTAACACAAAAAATTCAAGATGGTACTATTGCACAAGAAGTTGATGAAACAACAGCAGAAAGGATTAAGTCAAATCTCTCAAAATCCGGCTGGTCAGAAGGCATTGACCGGCGAATAAGCAAAATAAATATCTCCAGCATAAATAGCAACGGCGCTCAGGGTAAACAATTTCCTCTTATAAAATCAGAACTTGAAGCAATCGGCAAAGAAGTCGGTTTTGAAGTAAATGACTGGAAATTGTATAATGATGGCGGAATATGGGTTGAAGATTACAGTGTCAGACGCCCTGACGGCAAAATGGTTATTTTATCCGAGGATGCGGCAGGTAACGTTATTGCCAATCGCCGTAATCGTGATGGTATCATTCAAAATAGAAAAAATATTTCAAACACCTCTCAAGGATCTGCAGCCAGTTATTTTGATTTAGTTGAGGCAAAAATTCAGCCGCAAGACGTAATACACTCTAAAAGTTATCTTGAAGGCGGGAATGTCTTAAATACCAAACTTGCCGACGGAACTCCGGCAGCAGTTATAGGTGAAGAATCTATCGGATATACTTTGCATGCCATGGAGCTGGAAAATAGCGACGAAAATATCGAAATTGCAAAGAAACAAATAGCTGATGATTTAGGACTAAAACCTGAAAACGTAACTTTCATGCCGCAGTATGATTTTCATATTGATATGGCCTACAGACCGCTCCATAACGGACAAATGGCTGTACCGGATTATGATGAAGGGATTAAGCTGCTTCAAGAAACAAATATCGAAGGAATGAGCGAGGAATCAAAACAGGAATTAATCACTAAAATGACAGAAATGCGGGATAAAACCGCAGATATACGTGCAAAAGCCGAAGAAAAATTAACAGAGAGCGGATACGAAATAGTCAAAATTCCATGTTTTGCAACAGACAGTAACTCTACTATAAACTACATGAATGGCATCGGAGGAACTTCTAAAACCGGCGAATCATTTTATATAACAAACAAATCCGACTATCCTGAACTTAATAAAGCAATGGAAAAATATTTCCAAAAAGCCGGCGTTGACAAAATGTATTTTGTATCAACAACTCCATTTTTGAGAAGTCAGGGAGGAATTGACTGCTTGACTCAGGAGGAATAAAAAAGAGAACTGTTGTTTCAAAAGGCACTAAGGGGCTAAGGGACTAGCGGATTTGCGGACGGATAGAGCGAACAAAGGCAGTAGTTGCTAGGGCACTGAGGCACTAAGGATTTAAATGAGGCAGGCTCTGTGGCTTCGTGACGGGGTACGTCATGCTGAACTTGTTTCAGGATCTCCTTACTGTCGCTTTGCATTGTCTCCCTGTGTGTAAGAGCAGACTTGTTTGACCCCTCACCCGAATTTCTAAGCTCACATTCGTTCGCTAACAAATTCGTCCTCTCCCGCAAGGGGCGAGGAAATTCTAGCGACTGTTGTTCGCCTTTAGCCAATCCCATTCCGTCATGCTGAACTGCAGATTGTGAGCAGAAAGAAATGTTTTCCGAAACCATAGCGGAGCCGGAGGTGAGAGCGTCGTTGAGGGAAACATTTCTTTCTGCGATTCCCTGCGTGTTAGTGCAGGCTAGCCTGCCTTGTTTCGACATCTTACTCACCTCACTCACTGTACTCACTTCACTCACCTTTGATGTGTAAGAGTGGACTTGTCCACTCACCTTACTCACTGCGTTATCATTTTTCATTTTTGTTAATGCTTTACAAAATTTAGACAAAGAACAATAAAAAGCCGGAGTAAATATCTCCGACTTTCTTTGTTATTAATAATCAATTTTTACCATTTTTTGCTTTCATCGCTCTGAACACGTTTTCTTATTTCTAATATTCTGAGGAATATTGTCAACTGTGCTAGTACGATCAAAATACAGCTTCCAAGATCCTGCCATGAGAACATTGTGCCTTTTTCTAAATCGAATATCATAAATGGTCTGCCGTGTTTCATGCAGAAGTATTCAACAAGTAATATAATGACAAGCAAAAGTGTTCTGCCTGCTTTACACATCGGACCGTTTTTAACGCAGCCGACACCTTCAGCCTTTCCGATAAGTCCTGTTGCGCCAACCAAAATCATGGAGATTAATGTGAAAAATCCAAGATAGAAATTTGTCAATCTTGATATCATAAAACCACCCCAGATAAATAATTCTGAATATTTATCTGCAATCTGGTAGTAAACATTTTTTGATGCGCCGTCGCCTCTGACTTCCATAATTGCTTTTGTTGTCCAGTTGATAACCAGTCTGAACAGTAAGAGCGCTACAATCCAAAGATAAAGAAATTTTTGTTTGTTAGCATCCAGAAAATAATATCCTGCTTCCAGAGAAACAAGAAGTGCAAGAACGGACAAAATATTCGGATTAATGAATTTTAAATTGTCCGCAAATCCGCGTTTAAAACCTTCAAATGACATAAAATATCTCCTTTATTTAAACTGACAACCTTATTATATTAAAACTTTTACAGTAATGCAATACCTTTATTTTTTTAATTTTTCCGGATAACAGTTCCATTTTATATTCTCGTTTTTTCTGAACCATGTAAGCTGCCTTTTGGCGTAATTTCTTGTATTTTGTTTAAGTTTGTCTGCTGCTTCTTCAAGTGTCATTGTGCCATCCAGATGAGCGATAATTTCCTGATACCCGATTGTATGGAGCAGATTTTGTATTCTGCCGTATTGGTCAAGTAATCTTTCGGTTTCCTCTACAAGCCCCAGTTCAAGCATCATGTCAACGCGTTTGTTTATGCGTTCATAGAGTTCGTTTCGCGGAAAATTCAATCCTATCCATTCAACGTCATAAGGATGTTCTTTAACTCCTCTGACTTCACTCAAAGGCCTGTTAAGGGATTTTATAACCTCCAGTGCACGGATAATTTTTTTCTTGTCATTTTGCTCAATATTTTGTGCTGATACAGGATCCAAGCGACTTAATTCATCATAAAGTTCTTTTACCTCAAGCTGTTTAAGTTTTTCGCGCAATTCATAGTCAGTTTGCATTTCAGGAAAGTCATATCCTTCAAGCAATCCTTTCAGATACAGTCCTGTGCCGCCGGTAATAATAGGAAGTTTGCCTTTTGAAACAATTTCTGTAATAGCTTTTTCCGCATCTTTAACAAACTGTACAACAGAATAATCATACGTCGGGTCAACAATATCAATAAGATAGTGTTTTATCCCCTGTCGTTCCTCCGGTGTCGGTTTTGCTGTTCCGATATCAAATCCCTTGTAAACAAGACGTGAATCAGCAGAAATAATTTCTCCGTTATGTTGTTTTGCATAATCTATGGCGTATGAAGTTTTTCCGCTTGCCGTCGGTCCGACAATTGCAACAACCTTAATCTTCTTCATCTTCTCGAACAAATTCTCCGTCATAATAAGAGAATATCAGCATTAACACGTAAATAATGTAATAAAGATATACTGTTGCCATTATAAAATACAAAATCGGAAACAGCAGTGTAAATGTCATAATGAATGAAAGAATAAAGTTAATGACTGTCAAAACAATGAACATATACAGTGATTTAAGCGGTTTTCTGAAAAGTTTTCCTATTCCCGTGAACAAGGCAACAAGTGGATTTTTTCCTGTATAGATAATTTCAGGTATCCAGAACATTAAAAGATAAGAGAAAACAAAGCTTGCCCCCATAAGTAAAAAATTCCATTTAGCAAGGAGAATATACTGCTCTATAGGCATTGTTTCTACAAAATTAAGCAGCCCTTGTGTTGAGGAGGTAAGATTTGCAATTTGTTCGGGCGAAAAATCAATTTTTCCTATAAAATTAATCCCGACAGTGAAAATAAATGTACTCAGCATAATAACTAAGATTATAAAAATCAAGAAAAATCCAATAAATGAAAGGAAAAATTTCCCGACACCTGCCGGAAATTCTTTTATCAAAGCTAGATGCGCTCTTGCAGCTTCATCATCAAGCACAAATATTTTCTTGGACAAGTCTACGGCCTTTTTTATCATATAGAACCAGCCGGCGAGGAAAACCGCAACCATAAATGTTATGGTTAACATTGCGATTAAGGCTTCCAACGGGGTGTCGGCCATATATTTTGTGTATCCGAGATAAAGATTTATTAGTATATAAAATATTAACAGCGGCACTGCGACTATTACATTTTCGTTAGTTATTTTTAGTGCATTTTTCAAGTATTTAAGCATAGTATATCTATTTTTACCTCATTTTATTAATAATGTAAGCTACAGATTATTTAGTCAATTCAGCCTGTTTTTCTTCCATTGCCAATTTTCTTTTTCTTCTGCGCATAAGATCAACAAATGCTTCAAGACGTGTTAAATATCCGGCTTTACCGGTTTGTTCATCCATAATCAGCGGCAAAATCGGGATATCGCAATTTTCACGCATTGCAGGAAATATATTCTGAGACATAATTTCCGGCATGCAGGTAAACGGACTTACGTGGATTATACCGTCTATCCCGCGCATATCAGCGTATACCACATCAGAAACGCATTCAAGACTGTCACCTCCGATATCACGTAAAAGATACGGTTTCGCCATTCTGTTTGCACGCTGGAGGTGAGTTTCGCCTTTTCTGAAAATCTTCGGGATTATGGCATCTTTTAAGAAACTGCCGACAGTCAGACTGCGTCTGACTTCCACACCCATTTTACCAAGCTCTTTTACTATATTCTGATTGGAAAAATCATCACATACAATATATATTTCGCCTGTTAAGTCAACATGCAAAACTTCGCGGTTCGGGTCTATTTGAGTTTTGTTCAATTCCTCAAAAGCGAGTTTTTTTGCTTTATCAAGCGAGCGGTTGGTGTTTGCATTCATAATATAGTGTACAGCTTTATGAAAATGCTTGTCAGCCTCCCCTGATGTGACTTCTCTTGCTCGCAAATAGGACAGGCGCGCATCAAGATCATCCATTATGAAAACTTTTCTGATGGCAATAATGATAGCTCTCATAAACAAAATCGGGTCATTTTTACCGGTTATTTCTTTTAAAAAATTGTACATGCCCTGTATGCCGTCATACAGCGTTAATTCTATATATTTTGTGTTATACCCTAAATCCGTCAGTGCATTTTTTATACAGCTTCCGTACTCACCGAGCCTGCAAATTCCGGGAGAGGTAATCATTGCTACATAATCGGCACCGCCTTCTATTGCTTCTATAAAGTTACCTAAAATCAATTTATACGGCAAACAAATAGCTTCTGGCGAATGTTTTGTGCCGAGAGATAATGTTTTTTTGCTTGTATATGGCGGGATAAAAGGCTCAACACCAACTTTTTTCAGCGCTGCTGACCATGCTATATATATATTGCCCATGTGCGGGAATGCTACTTTTAATTTTTTCTTTTGTGCCATTTTTTACTTCTTTCTGTTGTCTTGTTCAAGCTCCCCTGTTAAATCGGGATATTGTGCTTTTCATCCTTCTTTGTCGGCGTCCTTGTATCTCAAATCAGGATACCTAGCTTTTTTATCCTTCTTTATCGGCGCCCTTATACCTCAAATCAGGATATCGTGCTTTTCATCCTTCTTTGTCGGTTCCCTTGTACCTTAAATCAGGATACCTAGCAGCTTTTGTCTCATCAATCCTTTTTACAGGTGTTGAATGCGGAGCCGAGATTAGTTTATCAGGATTAGATTTTGCCTCGTCCGCTATTTTTCGCATTACTCTGACAAAATCATCCAAACGCGATTTATTCTCTGATTCTGTCGGCTCTATCATCAGTGCCTCATGAACAATCAGAGGGAAATATACTGTCGGCGGGTGGGTATTTTCATCCATAAGACTTTTGGCAATGTTCAGAGTTGATACACCGTTCGTCTTTTGCCGGTCACCTGAAAGAACAAACTCATGCATACAAGGCTCATCATAAGGCAGTAAATACACATCTTTCAACTTTTCTTTCAGATAATTAGCGTTTAAAACAGCATTCTCACTTGCCTGTTTTAAGTTTTTACCCATCATAAGTATGTATGCATACGCTCTTACCAGTACTCCAAAGTTACCGAAAAATCCCTTTACCTGACCGATTGAGTGCTTAATATTGTAGTTTCTGTAATATTGTTTGCCGTCATATTCAATCACAGGAACAGGCAAGAAATCTTTTAAGTCCTCTGTTACGGCAACAGGGCCTGCACCCGGGCCGCCGCCGCCGTGCGGAGTCGCAAAAGTTTTGTGCAAGTTCAAATGCACCACGTCAAATCCCATTAATTTAGGATTTGTATACCCCATTATTGCATTGAAGTTCGCGCCGTCATAATAGAGAAGCGAGCCGTTATCATGCATAAGTTTGGATATTTCGAGAACATTTTCCTCAAATATACCGAGTGTATTCGGGTTGGTCATCATAATAGCGGCAACATCTTTATCTAAAAGCGCTTTTAGTGCATTAATATCCACCTGTCCTTTTGAATCAGATGCAACCGGAACAACGTCAAACCCGCAAAGGTGTGCGCTGGCCGGATTTGTGCCGTGCGCTGAATCAGGAATAATAACTTTTTTGCGTTTTTCGCCTCTCACTTCAAAATACTTTTTAATAACCATCATGCCTGTAAGTTCGCCATGAGCGCCGGCTGCCGGCTGCAAGGTAACAGCAGACATGCCCGTAATGCTTTTTAATGCTTCCTGAAGTTTATACATCAATTCCAATGCGCCTTGTGCATCTTCATCAGAAGCAGCAGGATGCAAATTCGTAAATCCTTCAAGATTTGCCAGAAGCTCGTTAACTTTCGGATTATATTTCATTGTACAGGAGCCGAGAGGATAAAAGCCTTTTTCAATGCAGAAATTCATATCAGAAAGTTCTTTATAATGACGCAAAACTTCTAATTCGCTCACCTGCGGCAATTCCGGTTGTTCATCTCTCAGTAGTTTTGCTTCTATAAAATCTATATTATCCGTCAGGTCGCACAGGGTTACCCCGTCTGCGCCATTGCTTTTTTCAAATATTGTTTTCACTAAATTATCCCCTGTCTTTTCAAATCTTTTTTTATCTTATCCAATCCCGCCTGAATAATACGCGAAATTCGCGACTGTGAAATGTTAAATTCTTCTGAAATTTCACGGAGTTTTTTCTCTTTAAAAAACTTGTATTCAATTAGTTCTCTCTCTCTCGGGGAAAGCTTTTTCATGGATTCAAGGATTTCAGCTTTTAATTCAGCAAGTTCAATATTTTCTTCCGGCGTTGCATCTTCGGCTTTGATTTGAGTAGGGATTTCCGCATCCTGCATCTCATCAATTGATAATATGGTTTTATAAACCTCAACACGCAATTCGTTATTATCTTCTTCCATTGCCTGTTTGCGGTTTTTCAGAGAATACCATTTGTACCGGCGGCGAACTTCATTCCGGATAGCCCATTTTATGGCTGTAGAAAGATATGTATTGTTAAAATTTTCAGGTAATTTATTCTTGAACAATATATACAAAGTGTGATTGCCGATATTAATAAGTTCCGGCAGGTCAATAAGATGAGATGTCGAAAATTTTTGATATTCCACCTTGGCAATTGTTTCAATTAAATCTTTATATTCTCTAAGGTTTACCTTCTGATTAGCCGGCATGGTATTATTAAAATCCTTTTAAAAGCTTTTATCCCTAATTTCATATTAGCAAAAAAAATTATAGAATACCAGACAATGTAATTTTGCTTAACATATTGTATAAAATCACTAAAAAGGAGTGACAAATATGAAGATATTATTTTGTACAGACGGGTCAAAAATCAGTTTTAATGCGATAAGAAGTTTTTCACACTGGTCAAAAAATGCAGTAGTTGACACAATATGCGTAATAGACTGGAGTTTTTTGCCGGAGGAAGTAAGTGTTGAAAATACCGGTTTTGCATCAAGCTGCGCCAATATTGCCGATAACATTCTGAACAACGCCGAAGATGAAATAATAAGAGCAGGCCTGACAGTTGGTGAGCGCATAAAGCATTGCGGCGGAGTAGTCGATGCCATAATAGAACAAATTAAAAGCGAAAATTATGATATAGTCGTTATGGGTTCACACGGCAAAAAAGGTATTCAAAAATGGCTTGGTTCTGTTTCGCGTGAAGTTCTGGACAACAACATAACCTCAACATACATTTCTAAAAATCCGCATGAAGCAAGACGGCTTTTGATTACTATAGACGGCTACCATAGTGCAGCAGAAGCAATTGAAGAATTTCTTCCTAAATTATACCTTGCAGATAAAGAAATATATGTATGCATGGTAAATGAAGATCCTAATTTTCTTTTTCTTGAAGGAAATATTGATTCTAACTGGCTTATGCAGATAGAAAAAAATCAGGAGCAGTATGCCGCAAAACGTTTAAGTAAATTACGAAATACACTAAGTGATAACGGAATATCAATAGTAGAATCCGCAATTCTTGTTGGTATACCGGCACAGGAAATACTAAAATATGCTAAAAACAAATCTATTGATTTAATAGTTACCGGTACAAAGAGTAAAAACAAAATAGACTCGTTTTTAAACGGATCTGTTAGTCGCCGTGTGCTGGAAAATACCCATGCTGATGTATTAATTGTTAGAAGCTGAATTTGCATAAATTCGTTGAATAATAATATGTTTTAAATAATATCCTTAAGAAGTAAGATAGCGCAAATCCTTTCGTTATCTTACTTTTAGCTGTTTAAATATGTTCGACTTTATATGATATAAAGATTATGTAAGGAAATCCCATGTTCAATAAATTTTAATCTATAATAATAACATAGTTAAGAATAAATGAATGGAGAAAATTATGGAATCAGTAAACGACATTCTTTCAAAATTAGAAAACGCAGACAATTCAACTAAAAATGAATTAGAAAATGAATTAGTAAACATCGGTACATCAGTTTTACCTGAACTTGTTAATAAATTACAGGTAGTAAAAGGTATTAAACGCGGCGTTGTTGCAATGACATTAATCCGTATCGGTGATGCTTCTGTTAAATACCTTAAAAAAGCAGCAGAAGTTAACAAAGATTTTGAATGGGTTGCTGAGTACCTGATTAGAGAAATTAAAGGCTCTGTAGCAGCGTAATTTAATTTTTAAATATATTTTAAAAGGCCGGTTGTGAACCGGCTTTTTTTGTGTGATAATCAAAGGCATGGGGAAGATTATATTATTTTACATAACATTATTGATTTTAATTTTTGCTTATACGCTTAACGCGCCATATCTTGATTTTGACTTATGGGCACGTTTAATTGCAGGCATGGGGGTAATTGAGGGCGGTCATGTTTTGACACAGGATTTTCTCTCTTACACGCCTGTTCATACCTGGTATGATCATGAATGGGGCGCAGGTGTTATATTTTATGCATTTTTAAAATTATTCGGGCATTATGGCATATTAATTTTGCAAACCTTACTGCCATTTTTGACATTTTTTATTGCAACAAGAGTTGCTAAAATTAGAACCGGGCTGCAGCCGTACAATTTATTATTTTTCTTTTTCTGTTTGATCGCTGCAATGGCAAATCTTAACCATCCGGTCAGATGCCATTTATTCAGTTTTTTATTTTTTGCATTATTTATATATATACTGGAAAAAGTCCGGCATGGGGCAAATCCAAAATTACTCATTCTTTTACCGGTTTTAACAATTCTCTGGAATAATATCCATGGCGGCGTTGTAGCGGGTTTAGGATTAATCGGTATGTATTTTGTTGGCGAAGTCTTTAACAGAAAGCCGGTTAAAAATTATATACTGACTCTTGCGGCCTCTTGTGCGGTGCTTGTAATTAATCCATGGGGCGTAGACTATGTTAAATTCTTGTTGCATGCTACAACAATGGAGCGCCCGCTTATCGGTGAATGGCAAGGATTATTCTCTGAATTACACAGAAAATTCAAAGTAATCTTTAAAGTATTTTTATTTGGCATAGCGGCAATTGAATTATTTAATATAGGTAAGGCTATTAAAAAATCCTCTATTGCTGAGGTTTATCAGAAAGCTGACAAGGTAAAAATTATTGTCTTGCTTGTTACTGCATATCTTGCAATTTCTCACATAAAAATGCTGCCGTTCTTCTGTGTGGCAGTTGCATGTTATTGTTGCGAAGATGTTGTATGGCTGTTTGAAAAGGTTAATGAAAAGGCAATATATATTTTACTTTTGACAATGTCGATTTTTACAATCGGAGTGAAAAAAATAGAATTACCGCTTAATTTTTCTATATATCCTATGACTGAAATAGAATTTATTAAAGCAAATAATCTCAAAGGCAATATTCTTGTTGATTTCGGACTTGGCAGCTATGCTTCTTACAAATTGTATCCGAATTGTAAAATCTATATGGATGGCCGTTACGAAGAAGTTTATCCTGATGAATTGATTGTTCTGAACGATAGATTTTATGCTTCAAAGGGCAACTGGGATGATGTATTAACTAAATATCCGCCGGATATTATACTTATACAAAATAATCTTCCTGTATATAAACTTATGAAGCAAAAAGCAGGATGGCGCATGATTTTTGAGGGAAATGTATTTGGCGTATTTATCAGATCTGATATGTATACGGGCAACTACAGATTACCTTCACTTGAGCGCGAATATTATAAAAAAGCACTCTTTGATACAGATATAAAATTTTCAAGGTAAATATGGAACAAAATAACAAAATAAAATATGCATGCTTGTTTGGCGGAGGAGCAATAAGAGGCGCGGCACATGTCGGAGTTGTAAAAGCTCTGGAAGAATTACAGATTGATTATGACACAATAGGCGGCTCATCTGTCGGATCAATTGTTGCAGCCTTGCTGGCTGTCGGGTATAATGCGGCCGAATTGCGGGATGTGTTTTTACAGGCTAATTTTGAACTTTTTCGGGATATACAATTTAATCTGGGCGAAAAATTTGCCATAAGCAAAGGCGAAATTTTTCTTGAGTGGGTAAGAGAACTTATAGAAAAAAAATATTACGGTGCTGAGTATGAAAAGGGCTCAAATCCGCCTGTTAAATTTGCAGATATAGAAAAAAATCTTGTGATAATAACAACTGATTTAACGAATTTTTGCTGCAGAGAATTTTCAAAAAAATGTTCGCCTGACTTTGAAATAGCCACAGCAGTCAGGATTTCTTCCTGTATGCCGGGCTTAATGAAACCGTATGAATATAACAGTTCTTTGCTGGTAGACGGTGATTTGCAAAAATCATGGCCAATGTGGCGCTTGTCAGAAAGTCTGAAACACCTTGATGAAAGAATACTTGAGGTAAGATTGGAAGGTGATTGCGGCGGAAATGATATGAATGCGCTTAATTATGCTAATACTGTTTATAGTTGTGTCACATCTATTGCTACAGAATTTGTTATCGACAGATATTCCGACAATGACAAATATGATTTTATTGTTATAAACACAGGCGATATCATCATTATTGACTTCAACCAGTCTAAGGAAAACCGCGAAAAAATGATGAATTCCGGCTATAAAGAAACGATGAAATATTTCAGGGAATATTTACCTAAAAAGCAAGATCATCTTTTTGAAATATACGACAGGCTGCATTCTATGTTTAGCAGCGTAGACAGGGCTATTCTTTCTAATAATATTAAAAAGGCTAAAATGCTTCTTGGTGACATATTTATGTACCTCTCTGACCATGCTAAATACATTGATATAAAAGTATTTGATGAAATTCAAGAGTACAAAAACAACTTTCTGGACAATATCAAATATCCTGCATTGTTCGGACGTACAACGCTTAAAAAGCCTAAAGAAATTCTTGCAGCAACTGAAAATATCTTGACAGAGTTAAAAAATAAAGTTCTTGAAATAAAAGACTACAACTTGTTAATTAGAAACAAAAATATTGACAATTAAGTATTTTTTGCGTATGATAGATAACGTAATCAATTGACAGATAAATAAGCCCTGGTGGCGGAATCGGTAGACGCGTTGGACTTAAAATCCAATTGGGTTAATCACTCAGTGCCAGTTCAAGTCTGGCCCAGGGCACTCTATATAAGGAGTTAACAATTAGAATGCATAGACATTAGCAATGGATTTAGTCCATTGCTATTCTTTTAATCGGCTAAATCGTAAATTTGCCAGTTGAAAGATTTTGAGTTAGCATAATTTTTCAGATCCGACGCATTTTCAGCCTGCAAGTCTGCAAATTTTTTATCAAAATCAGATGTATCAGATAGTGATAAAAGCGGAATACCTGCATCTTCGACCAATTTTTCCACTTTCTGGTCATAATTTATACCAAGGCATTTAACACCGGCTTTCATTCCGATAACAAGTGCATGAAAACGCATTGCAATAAGGTATTCTAATCTTGATATTTGGTTGATAATTACCGAATTATCCTGTTGGGAAAACATTTCCGCTTGAGCATCCGGAGCATATTTTTTTATAGAGTCCAAAAATTTTGTGCAAACTTCTCTATCTAACGCGGTTTGCAGCGGTAAAACAACGATTTTTTTATCAGAAAAATATTTTGCGGTGTATTCTGCAAGTCTATCAATAAAATCTTCCGACATAGTTTTGAAACTGCGCAATTGAATACCTACCGCCTGCTCTTTTGAAACATCAGGCAAATTTAGAGTAAAAGCAGGGTCGCATACAAGTTCAGAAGGAACACCATTTTTTGCAAGCAGAGCATGGCTTTTTTCATCCCGAACAGAAACAAATGCTGCTCTTTTTAACAGAAAAAAAACTATTTTTTGCGCAACAGGATTATTTATCGGGCCTATTCCTTGTGCAAAAATAATAACTTTTTTTCTTAAAAGCAGAGCCATAAAAATAATTAAAGAATAATAAATCAGACTTTTAAGACTTGTTACATCCTGCAAAAGGCTTCCGCCGCCTGAAATTAATATATCTGCTTTTTTTATTGTTTTAAAAACGCTTTTCAAATCAAAACTATATACCGCGTCAATATTGTATGTTTTGCGGCTCCAGTCCGGATCAGAAGAAAGTACCGTAATGTCACATCCTTTTAGCTGTTGCGTCAGAACAGAAAGAATCAATTCATCGCCGAAATTTTTAAAGCCGTAATAACCGGAAATAACGACTTTTTTAGACACCGCAGCCTCCGTTATAGATTTTGAAGATATCATCAGCGTAAGGGATAGATTTTATCGCTCCGATTTTGCCGCATTGAAGTCCTGCAACAATAGAACCTATTTTTGCGGCTTCTACAGGTGAATACCCGTGCGTCAGAGCATGTAAAAATCCGCCGTTAAACGCATCACCCGAACAGGTCGTATCAATAACGTTTTTGGCAAAAAATTCAATAAATTTGATACTGCCGTTAGCGCCCACATAATAGCCTGATTTTTCACTGGCTTTTATAACAACAATAGAAACTCCCATATCCCAGAGCTTTTTGATGATATTTTCTGCTGAATCCAGTTCAAGGATGTTAACGGTATCATATTTGGCACTCATAAACAGAATATCAACATCTTCAATGATATTGTTAAAATATTCTCTTGCTTCTTCCGGAGTGGAAGTTCTTAAGGAATAATTCGGATCATAAGCTGTTTGAATACCGTTTTGTTTGGCTATTTTAAACGCCATAGAAACAGCTTCACGCGCAGACATGGAAAGAGTTTGCGTAATTCCGGAGGTATAAACCATTTTTGCAGATTTTATATATTCTTCCGAAATATCGTCAATAGAGAGTTTTGACGGCGCTATTTTTTTACGATAATAAGCTATTTCTTTTTCATGAATTGTCGGACGTGCTATAAAATACAAACCATTTTGTTCAGGAGTCAGTTTAACCTGTGAAATATCAAGCCCCTCGGCGTTCCAACCGTCAAGCAGATAGTCTTTAAAAGCATCATCACCGACTTTTGTAATAAATCCTACTCTTGAACCGGCTCTTAATGCAGCAATTGCTGTCGCGAGCGCGTCACCGCCGTAATATTTATGCAAACATTCTGCACAGCTAAGCTTCATGTCGGTAGATAATTCAATTAAACTTTCACCGATAGCAATGATATCAAGTTTTTGTTCCATACATTATCCTTTTAATTCCAATAATATTTTCTTAGCGCGGGCTGTTATTTCAGAGAGTGAATATCCGTCATAAAAATCACGTCCGACAGCAACAGCATGTGCTCCTGCTTCTATATAGCTTTTAACCTCTGACAATTTTACATTTCCAGTTGGCATGACTTTCAAAAACGGCATTGGTCTGAGTAAATCTTCGATATACATAGCACCGCCCATAGCTGTAATCGGGTATATCTTAACCAGCGGAATACGAGCTTTCCATGCGGAATATGCTTCATTTGCCGTTGAAGTTCCTGCAATAAACGGAATCATTTTGTCTTTTGAAATTTTGACTAAATTCATCTGAAATATCGGGGATGAAATCACTTCCGCCCCGCATGCTATTGCAGCCTTTGCCTGCATTGACGTAATCACGCCGCCTGCACAGACTTTTGAGTATTTTGATATTTCACTGATAACATTAAACATATCAGTGTTTTCAATATTAATTTCCAGCATTTTAATACCGCCTTCAATCAGCGCCATCGCTGTATCTTTTATTTTTGCGGCATCTTTTCCTCTCAAGATAGGTAATATCTTTTCTTCCGATAATAATTCTATTAAGTTTTTGTTCATAATTTGTCCTTTTACTGCTGTTATTATATCATAAAATATAGGATAAGGGAAAAATATTAACATGGCTAATTTAAAATCCAAACTTAAATCAAAGAGTTTTTTTGTGTATTCGGGCTTAATACATATCTTTTTGTCAATAATAGTAATTATTGCCTCCTATCTGTTTTTAGTTCCGAATGTTTACAATTTTATGGTAAGCAACTTTGCTGCAACGGATACCGGCAGCGACAATATTGCCGTAGTCGTCATTGACGATAAATCGGTTGATAAATACAGATGGCCATGGAAGCGTGAACTTTACGCTCCGATATTTAATTATTTCAGTGAATACGCAGAACCTGCTGTTGTCGGATTTGATTCTATCCCTTCTGCACCGGATCTGGAAAATCCCGAATCCGATGCCAAATTTTTTAATGCGCTTAAAAATACCCCGAAACTTGTTGTCGGCTTCGCTCCTTCAATTGCACCTTATGAGGACAGTCTTTCGGATTATGATAACAAATTCAAGGAAAAGTTTTCAATAGAAGTTACGGACAGCAGAAATTATATTCCGCCGGCTTCTTATCACAGTATTTCCTACTATCCTGAGGGGTATTTTAATTCAGTAAAATACAGCGGGTCTGTAAATAATACCCCGAATATTAACGGGTATCTTGTACAATGTGATCAGGCTGTAACCGTTAACGGCACAATATATCCTTCTCTTGCGCTCAGAATGTATATGCTTTTGAACAACACAAATAAAATCACTATAGATGATGACAGTATACAGGTTGATAAAACAGGACTTGTAATCCCCGGATTTTCTGCTGCTAATGGGTTTAAAAACTCAATTCACTTCTACAGGCGGCAAGCTAATTCTGAATATTCACACAAAAAATATTCCGCCGTTGATATAATAGACTCTTATGAAGCCCTAAAATCCGGTAAAAAGCCTGTTATTGACCCTTCTGAATTTAAAGGGAAATTTGTGTTAATCGGGGCTAATGCACGTGCGTCAGCCTTAGGGCTTGAAGATACAGTGCCGACCCCTATGCTGCAAAAGCATCCGGGAGTTGATATTCAGGCAACAATTCTGGATAACCTGATTAACGATGAATTTATAACCCTTCCGCCATATAGCTGGGAATTAGGTTTCATTATTCTGTTAACCATTGCAACTTTTGTTTTGATAAGCAGATTGTCCTTTTTTCGTTCGCTTATCATGCTTATTATAATAGGTATCGGATATTTTATATTCTGTGTACTCGGATATATGAGCAACATGGCATTTGACGTTATAACACCGCTTCTTGTTCAGCTTATTACAATGATTTTTGCCTATTCGTTCAGGTTTATTCTTGAAGGGAAAAACAAAGAAAAAATCAAGCAGGCAATGGGCAAATATCTTTCGCAGGACATCATGAAAAATGTTGTCAAAAACATTGATAATATAACACTTGGCGGTAAAAGGGCAAACGTAACCGTTCTGTTTGCGGATATAAGAGGCTTTACCAGCATGAGCGAAAAAATGACTGCCGAAGAAGTTTCAATGATTTTGAATGAATATTTTAGCGAAATAGAACCAATAATTACAAAATACAACGGCGTCATAAATAAATTTATCGGAGATGCTGTAATGGCAATATTCGGCGAACCCATACAGGATATAAATCACCCGACAAATGCCGTAAAATGCGCTTATGCAATGCTAAAAAAAGTAGAATGGCTGCAAGACAAATGGCTTAATGAAGGCAAACCTAAAATTGAAATAGGAATCGGCATAAACACAGGTGATGCTTTTGTCGGGAATATCGGGTCTGAAAAACGTCTTGAATATACAGTTATCGGTGATATGGTTAACCTTGCAAGCCGTATAGAAAGTTACAACAAAGTTTACAAAACAAACTTTTTGATAAGTTCATCAACCTATAATCAAGTAAGTTCGATAGTAGATGTAATCAAAATAAGCGAGGTTACAATCCGCGGCAAATCCAAAAAAATGGACATTTATGAAGTCTTGAGAGTAAGCAATAATGATTGATAATATAGAACAGCTTAAACGTGCAATTGATGTGGAGGTTAAGCACCGCTACATAGATATTCACGGGAAAACGCAGGCTTTTTCTTCTTTTATCAGGCATGAGGCTCAAAGATACTACAAATTATCAAACAAAAATCCCAAATGGGCTGTCTTAATAGAAACATTTGAACATTACCCGTTTGAGAATGTTACCGGCCGCAGGCGTGCAATTGACAGGCTTATAAAGGTTATCAGGTCAGAACTTGATAATCCTGAACAAAAAGAAAACGCTCCCGCTGAAAACACTGTTAAAAAGCCGGCCGACAAGCTTGATGTCATGTATATAAAAGGTGTCGGGCCAAAAGTTGCCTACAAATTAAACAAACTCGGTATCTATACTGCTCAGGATTTAATTACATATTTCCCTAAAAAGCATGTTGATTATTCCTCAAGAACGCTGATAAGAAACCTTAAAGAAGGTGAACAAACAACAGTATTCGGCTATATTAAATCAGTCAGTGCATTTAATACCAAAAACAATCTTGCTGTAATAAGAGTCAAAGTTGCTGATGAAAGCGGTGTTCTGGAGTTAAGCTTTTTTCAGGCTAAAGCAAATAAATTTATACTGGAGCGCACCAAGGCACAATTTCCGCTAAACGCCGGCATTATGCTCTCCGGCACTGTTAAAAAAGACAACTATACGCACAAAATGACAATGGATAAACCGTCTTATTCCATCATGACAGGCGAATTTCTTGAAAATCAGTCATCAAATCTTAACCTTGCAAGAATAGTCCCGATTTATACGGTTTGCGAAAATCTTAGCATTAAAGTATTGAGACGTGCAATTTATAACGCAATTCAACTCTATAAAAATGAAATTATAAATGTCATACCCGAAGAAATAAGGAAAAAACACGGTATTCTCGATAAAAATATTGCCGTAGAGCAGATACATTTTCCGGAAAATATGGAAATACTGGAACAGGCTAGATTTTCACTGATTTTTGAAGAACTGTTTCTTGTTCAGCTTAAAATGGTGCGTGTGCGCGAAGATGCCTCTAACAATCATTCTGCACTTGCTTTACAGGTTCATAAAGACGGCCTTGTTCAGAAATTTATTGACAGTCTGCCGTTTGAGCTTACTGGCGGGCAAAAGCGCGCAGTAAACGAGATATTAAACGATCTTAATTCTGATAAACCTATGAGCCGGCTCCTGCAAGGAGATGTTGGCAGCGGAAAAACAGTTGTTGCAACAATCATGCTTCTTGCAGCAGTTGAAAATAATTATCAGGGGGCTATTATGGCACCGACTGAAATTCTGGCCCAACAGCATTACAACAATTTGCAGCAATGGCTGACACCGCTCGGTTTGAGTGTCGGGTTATTTCTTGGTAGTCAGGGGAAAAAAGTCCGTGAAAAATTTCGAACTGACCTTGCAAACGGCCAGATGAATATTGCTGTCGGAACGCATGCTCTAATCCAGGAAGGCGTAGAATTTAACAATCTGGGGGCAATAGTTGTTGATGAGCAGCATCGTTTTGGTGTAAAGCAGCGTAATGTACTGAAAAAGAAGTCACAAAATCCGCAAATGCTCACGATGACTGCAACTCCAATTCCGCGAACTCTTGCCCTAACTGTTTACGGCGATTTGGATTTGACAATTATTGATGAGCTTCCTAAAGGCAGATTACCTATAAAAACCTCACTGGTAACAGCTCACAAAAGCGTTTATCAACTTATTCAAAAAGAAGTTGAGGCCGGACGGCAAGCTTATGTTGTTTATCCGCTTATCGAAGAAAGCGAAACTCTATCAGCCAAGGCCGCAACTATTGAGGCTGAAAAATTGCAAAACGAAGTATTTCCACAATTCAGAATAGGCCTTTTGCACGGCAAATTAAAAAATGATGAAAAAGAACAAATAATGGCTGATTTTAAAAATCACAAATACGATATTCTTGTTTCTACAACAGTTGTTGAAGTCGGGGTTGATGTTCCGAATGCAACAGTTATGCTTATCGAGAATGCGGAACGCTTCGGACTTTCTCAATTACACCAGCTTCGCGGACGGGTCGGTAGAAATGATATGCAGTCATATTGCATTTTACATACTTCTTCCCGCTCGCAAGAAACACGTGCAAGATTAAATATTATGACAGAAACAAACGACGGCTTTGTTATTGCTGAAAAAGATCTGCAATTGAGAGGCCCCGGAGAATTTTTGGGAACACGTCAGAGCGGTTTGCCGGATCTGCTTATATCTGATATTGTAAGGGATGCAAAAATTCTTGAGCTTGCAAGAAATGAAGCAATACAATTTGTCAAAAACAATGACCTCGCAAAATACCCTCTTTTAGAGAAAGCAACAAGCTTACAGATGTTTAGCGGATTGGATATTTAGTTCAATTGTAAACAAATGTAAAGTATATATTAATTAAAAAGGCAATTATTTAAAAAGTATATACTTTATATATGTATAGAACTAAGAGAGGTATAAACTATGGTACACATTCCCCCATATTTTAGACGACCTGCGTTTTTTCCGACGCGCACAACTAACACCTATATTACCGAAATAAATATCGGCAGCAGAGGCGGTCATGTTCATCACTGTCACGGCGGTGGCGGCGGCTGGGGCGGCAATATGAATGCCTGGTTCGGCTTAGGAATATTGTCAAGCTTCCTTAGCGGTGTTCTGGGTAAAGGAAAAGAGACAACAACTGTTGTTCAACAGCCGGTTGTCATGATGCCGCAGCAACAGATGATGGGTTATAATAACTATAACATCGGCTACAATGCAGGGTTATATACACCTGGTAATGCGGGAATGAGTACAGGCGGATATAATTACGGATTTAATCAAGGGCTTTACAACAGCGGCACTATGGGACAATATAGCACTATGCAAGGTCAATACGGTGCACAGCAGGCTGTTATGGCAACCCGTGGCAACGAATTGGTGGCTATGGTAAAAGATCTTGGTAATGACTACGGTTTCCAATTCGGAGAAAATGAAGAAGTTCCGCAATTGACTCCTGACGGACAAAAATATACATATAAAAATAAAACATTTGAAAACGTAACTGATTTGAGAAACTTTATTGAAAAACAGGAGGGATTGACTGGCGCTGACACGTCCGATACCCCCTCAATAACCGATGAACAGGAAACTGTAGTTCAGGAACCACCTATCACAGTCGGAGATGACGATACTGAAATAACAGAAGAAACAACAATTGGTGATGAGGAAGAAGTCACGACAGTAACAACACCTCAAGGAGATCCGGTTGTAGTCGATACATCAGATGACGAACTTGAAACTCCTGTCGCGACATCTCCAACAGGCACAGAAGATATTGATGAAGGAGAAACACCTGTTGCAACTTCACAAACCGGCGAAAGACCTTCAGTCAAACCAATGACACGCGAACAATCTGAAAAAATGATGGCTGAGCTTGAAGCAGTATTTGGCAAAGTCCCTTCCGGTGTTGAACTGAATACTGACGGCACATTCAATTACGGCAGATATCAAAATCTTAATATAAATGCCTTGAAGTACGCTGTTACGGCACAGGAAAACTACGACAAAAATCCTGAATCAGCTGTCAGTTACAACAACTATGTTAACAATGACAAAGACAGAATGTACACTGACGGTCAACTTGTTATAAGTAAAGCCCAACTTTCAAATGCTGAGTCATACGGCGCATTCCTGGTTCGCAATAATCCTGCAACAGATATTGAATTAGGAAAAACTTCTGCCGCAGATTTTGAAAAAACCTTCAAAAATATGCATGAAGATAACGTAAAAGATGCAGAACAGGATATCACAGAAGAAGAATTTATGGCTTATCACAAAGCTTATGAATTAAATGCTAAAGACGGTATCTTAAAACGCGACAAAGAAAGATTAAAATACGAAACCGTCGACATAACATCTGCTGATGAAGCTCACCTGAAAAACTTCTTCTACGCTATGTCTAACGGCTCAGGCAAAGTAACGAAACAACAATATATAAACTTTATGACTGATTTGTTCAGTACCTATAACGGACATATAACCAGAGCGCAATTAGATGATTTCTGTGTAAACTGGTTAAACAAAAACAATTAAAACATACTCCATAAGCCCCGCACGACGGGGCTTTTTATTTGTAAACAAATGTTAAGTAAGCAGTAGTAAAAAAGGCAATTTTTTAAAGAGTATATACTTTATATATATAAGAGAGTATAAATAAAGGATAAAACTATGACATTGTACAATATGGTCGGTTGTAATACAAGTCGAACGCATGCAGGCGGTATAAAGCTGAGAGCCGGACAATTTCGCGGTTATCAGCCAGCCGTTAACATTCGTAATACAACAACCGTAAATGATACAATAATCATAAATAAAAGAACTGATAACTGTTGCAGCACACCGACATACTGTGCTATGCCGCAACAGAATAATGCCATCGGCTTCTTAGCACTTTTTTCAGCTCTGGGTGACTTATTCTCAAACATCTTCCCTAAAAAAGAAGAAACACCTGCGGCCGAAGAAGGCAAAGGTGCACCGAAACCGGAAACTCCGGAAACACCGAAAGCGGAAGAAAAACCTGTTGAAACTGACCCGGTCAAAAAGGAAGATGCCCCAAAAGATGTATACGATGCGGTTATCACACCTAAGACGGTTGAAGAAGAAGGCGATTATCATAAGGTGCGGCACGGTGAATGCTGGTATGATGTCCTGGACGGCAAATATCCGGGAATTCCGGCATCTGACAGAAAAGCGGCAATGCGTGAACTGAAAAAAGCTAACGGCATGACTGACTTTAACTCTCAGGATATGCCAAGAAAAATGTATCTGCCAAAAGAAATAAAAGTTGGTAATAATGTATATGAACTTAATAAAGATGGTTCAGTAACCGGTTCTGTCGAAATATTCACAGGAGGCGGCATGTATAATGCCAATATACCATCCAGTACAACGACTACATACGATCTTACCGGCTCTAAGAATGGCGAGAATGTCTTTACAAAAACATATACTGATCTCTCGGAGGCCGAAGCCGCAGAGAAAAAATGGGAAGCACAAAACGATGCTTAAAACACCTTCCAAAGTTAAACGGAAGGTGTTTTTTTATGCCTTGGATTTTATTAAGAAATGTAAACTTACGGCATATAAAAAAGGCAATTTTTTAAAGAGTATATACTTTATATATATAAGAGAGTATAACAAAAGGAGACAGAGATGTCTGGAATTGGCGGTGTTGGATTTAAAACAACCAAAAATATCAAACCGGTCGCTTATAACGGAATACGCTCGACAGGCTTCAAAGGCGTCAAAGTATTCCAGAGCGATACAACAATAAACAGAACAGTCATTGTAAACGAAGAAGAAAGTTCTAAACACTCAAGTAACAAGACCGGTAAAATTCTTGGCGGTATATTGGGCGGGCTTGCGGCTATAGGACTTGGCGCCTGGATTGCCAGCCTATTCAAAAAGGATAAGGCTGACGATACACAACCTCAAGATACCACTCAACAGCAAACACCTCCGCCTGCGGATCAAGGTTCACCGCAAAAAACTCTGTTCGGCGGTATGCTGGAGGAAGTCGTTGTCAATGGTGATGCTTCACTTGCCAAAGCAAAAGGTAACGAAATTAAGGATGACCCGTTCTACTATGATGACAAAGGTAACAAATTATCAGTAGAACAGGTTGCGGATAAGTTACAAGGTGTATACAGCAATGTTGTTCAGGATATCAAAATTGAACAGCAATCAGATGGAACATATAAAGCAACAATCATAATTCCTGATACACTAAAATATAACGGGGCTGCTAGTTCTACAGAACTTAACGGTATAAAAACGCCACAGGATCTTGATGATTTAGTTACCAAAGCAATGCAAAATCTTTACACCGGAGGCAGCAGCAACCCTTTTGCAGCCAAGCCGGAAGGTGAAGAATAACCTTCATTGTATCGGAATTTTTACAAACCTTGCAACTTCATAAAAAAATGTTATAATACTTATGTTATCAGTTTTATGAGGATGTTTATATGGAAGATTTAAAAGTAGCAGTAGGCTCTGATCATGGCGGTTTTCGCTACAAAGAACAAATTATTGAATATTTAAAATCACGTAATATTCCGTATTTTGATGTAGGCACACATACTCCGGAAGCATGCGATTATCCGCTCATTGCAAGAAAAGTTGCGGAGCTTGTTATTTCAGGACAGGCAAATAGGGGTATTCTCGTTTGCGGTACCGGTATTGGTATGTCTATTGCGGCAAATAAAGTAAAAGGTATTCGTGCTGCACTGTGTGGTGATACATATTCGGCAAGAGTTTCAAGAGCGCACAACAACGCAAATATTCTCTGTCTTGGCGAACGCGTTATCGGTGAACACCTTGCACTTGATATTGTAGATATCTGGTTAAAAACAGGATTTGAAGGCGGACGCCACAAGCGCAGGGTTGATATTATTGAATAGACTAGGAAAAGACAATGACAGATGAATTAAGTTCTAAAAAGCTGGCCTGCATTATTGCCGGTGCGCTTGATGATAAATTAGGCAAAGAAATAACTATTCTCAACATAAGCAATGTCTCTTCGCTTGCAGACTATTTCGTAATTGTTACCGGAGATTCTACTCCGCAGGTTAAAGCGCTTATGGAGCATGTAAAAGACAGAATAAAAACGCTCTTTGCCAGACTGCCGGTCAGAATGGAAAATGATTCAAAAAACCGCTGGAATTTATTGGATTATGGCGATGTAGTTGTACACATTCTCCACAGAGATGAGCGCGCAACTTATGCAATAGAAAAATTCTGGAGCAATGCTTTCAGTATTCCGGAAAATGAATGGCGTGATATTGCAAAAGATTATACGCAGTACTCTTAATGTTACAATTTTGAAAACATCTTGCAATACTCTATATATGGGGTACAATAATATTGCGTATTGTATTAACAGGAAAAAAATATGGACAGAAGCGAATTAGATAAGAAGATAGAAGAAGCAATTATTGCTATGGCAAAAGATCCGCAGAATGCAGATCATTACCATAGGTTGTCTGAATTATATATACAACAGCAGAATTATGATAAGGTAATTTCTGTTCTGGAAAGTCTTTTAACAATTCACCCGAATGATGTGCAGGGACTTATCGGAATGGGAACAATGTGGTTTTATGAAAAAGATTTTCGTAAATCTCTTTCGTATTACAATCGCGCCTTAGAAATTAACCCTAAAAACTATCTTATCTATTACAATATGGGCAATGTTTTTGCTGAATGGAAAAACTTTGACAAAGCACTTTTCTATTACAATCGTGCAATCGACTTAAATTCAACAAATCCTGAGATTTATAATGCTATTGCATTGCTCTATCAGGATTTTGAAGAATATGTTGAATCAAAAGCATACTACGAAAAAGCTTTATCGCTTGATCCGGACAACATTACCGCACTCGTTGATATGGGCAATGTATGTTTCAAACTCTTTGATTATCAGACCGCGTTAGAACTTTATAAACGCGTATTTTTACTAAATCCTGACAATAAAATCGTTGCAATATGTATCGGCAACACGCTTACTCTAATGCGTGAAAGAGAGCAGGCTTACAGCTATTTTGAAAAAGCACTCACTATGGAGGGGGACAATTACAAAGCATATATTTGTTATGCAATTTCTCTTTCTGAATTTGGTGAATATGACATGGCTGTTGAAATGTATAAACGTGCAATAAATATAATGCCGAAAGAAACAAATGCACAAATATTGCTTGCAAATTTATATACAAACTTTAACAGAATAGATCTGGCAATGGATTTGTATAAGCAATGTTTACAGATAAAACCCAACAGTGCTTTGACCTACATGCTTTTAGGCAATGCTCATTATTTGCAAGGAGAAATAGAACAAGCTATTTCGGCATACCGTGCGTCTATCAATATAGAGCCTGAAAACGACGAATACAAATTGATATATTATCAAATTATGGACGAATACATTGATAAAAAGCGTAATGGAGAAATTGCCGCATAATGGATGACAACAGAGTATATTTTATAGAAAGAATTGTTGCAGGACTTACTTACCCCACATTTGGTCTGATAGGTTTTGTCTGGCTGATTTTAGGGCTTTTTACAAACGCAAAACTAAGACCTTTTATGCAATACCATATATTCCAGTCAATTTTTATCTCTATTGCACTTGTTTTGCTTGGTATGCTTTTGGAATTTATCTTAAATATACTTGCAGTAATACCGATTGTAAATATTATTGTACTAAACATAATAATGTTTTTAAATTCACCTGTGCTTTTCAATTATTCGATAATTCAGATTGTTATTGGTGCAGCACTTTTATATTGCGGTATAACGGCATTTTTGGGCATTCGTACATATATTCCGTTTGTGTCAGAGATAATTGACCGCAATGTCAGATAATTTTCGTATAAAAGTTTCTGCTATGGCTTTTTCATGATTTTTGTAAATCCGCAACCGCGGCGGGCATACCGCCGCGGCAAAACTTTTATGCTTCATCAGTAAGAGAAAGAACTATCGCGTTAGAAAGCGGTATTCCGCCTTTAACCTGCGGTTTATTTACAACCTGACCGTTTACATACATAACTGTAGAACCGCCGCCGTCCAAATTTATTGCTCCGATACAACCGGCTGCCTTCATAAAATTCGCAAGCTCCATTAATGTCATGCCAATAGAGCTTCCTTCGCGTCCGTCAACAGCAACCAGAATAAGATTATTTTCAGATGTGTAACCAATTGCGCTGCGCGGGTTACGTCCGCCGATAGAGGCAAGCTTTTGTGCTGTCATATCAACAAAAACTTCACCGTCCCTGACTAAATACGGCCCGCCGCTTATTATATGGCGTACATTTTTCCATTCAGGTGTAGTAGATATTTTAATTTTAACATTTTTCACACCCCAGAATGCATGAAGTCTGGACTTTGGTCCGACAATAACATAACCGCCATGCGGAATTTTTAAAGGATTTGCGGATGCGCCGATAATATTGCCCTCTTTGTCTATTGCAAGCTGAGTGCCGTATTTCGGTGAAACAGGGGAGGTGCTTCCCCAGTCAGTGGAATATGCGATTACGTGCGTTGAAAGTGTGCGCGGCTGATTTATATTATCAATTTTGACTTCTGCATTGCGTGACTTGATAGAGGCATTCAACTGAACACGCGCAACATCATATCCGTCATCAAATATACCGAGTGCAACCCTGTCATATATCGGCCCTGTATAAAGTTTTTCATCAATCATCAAAGTGCCGAGCGGGACACCGGTTTGCGGCTTAAAATACGTTCCGTTAAGTGCAACAATAGCGTTATTATTTTTTGCGATGGTTGAAATTGTCCGTCTGCTTTTAAGATTTTCAGAGGAGGAGAGTGCAGGTTTCAAAATCATATTGCCAGCAAGAGACCTGTTTATTTCTACAACATTAACTCTGACCGGCCGGCCTGAATAGTATTTAGTAAGTTTAATGTGTTTTACGCCATTTGCAACATCATAGATTACAGCATTAGGATATTTTTTCCTGATGTTTTCATCAAATTCCTTTTGCTTCAATTCAGGAGAAACTTCCTGAAAAATTTTTTCTTTAAGCCCTTGAGCATCTATGTTGATAGCCGGAGCGGATTTTTTAGCGATATAGGCGGTATCGCTTGCATAGATTGATACTCCGGGGAACGAACAGAGCATTGCAAGTATAGTAACCCCGGTAATAATACCGATAAGACGAAATTCCTCATACTTTGGCACAGAAAACATAGTATCCATAACGTCACCTGTAGATTAAAAAAGTAACCGGATACCTTTTTGATTAAAGAGTGGTGTGGGGAATAACACTCGTCAAGGGGTGTACACCAAAACTGATATTCACTTTTTTCGGGCGTTCAGGGATAAGTTACTATCCTTTTGGGGGTCTCGGTAGACCTTGCCTAAAGAGTTCATTTGCTTTGTACAGAGTGTCGCTGTTCACTTTCGGGGCTTTGTACTCTGCCGCCTCTCCGGCGCTGTCGGTCTCCCAAGGTATACGCCCCTCTACTACAATTATAGCATAAAATCCACTAAACCGCAACCCCTTCCCGAAAAAGGGTTACAAAATTAAATAGAGGCATTTTTACACTTATTTTGGTAATATTATCACTATTTGCGACACAACTACTTGTCTATAAATGATATTCCATCATATAATCATCCATTACATAACCGCTGCCGATATCTGTTACTACAGCCTCTTTTATCCTGAAGCCAAGATGTTTATATATATCTATTGTATTATAATTCCTTTTATTCACAGTTAAACTAATTTTTGGTAATCCCTTTTCTACAGCCTTTTTCACGACAAAATCAAATGCCTTACGTCCGAGAGAACAGCCTCGAAACGGGATATCTATATATAATTTTGACAAAAACAAATTCTCTTTATGTGGCTGAATAGCTACATAGCCGGCTATTTTATTATTTTCCGCCATTATAAAATAGTATTCGTAATTTTCTTTTTCTATCTGATTTGTTATTGCCTCGACTGATTGAAACTTTTTCAACATATACTCAATACAGTCTATAGAATTTATATCAATATAATGTTCTCTCCAGATCTTATCCCCGAGGTTTGACAGGTATTCAATATCTTTTTTCTTTGTAACCCTTTTAAACGGAGCGGCATCTTGCGGATATTTTATCTTTACAACAACTTTTTTCACTTTTTGCTGCTCTGTACCATAATTCATCTGCGGCTGGTGCGCTTCATCAGGATATAATAAAGCAAAATAGCCTTTTTCAAGAATGATACTGTTTAATCTTCTCTCAGGTGTCTTGAAAAACATTATATCGCGCGTCTCATCATACGGTTCACTGATATCAAGTCCGTCAACAGAGGTAAAGTCAAGTTCTTCTTGACCGCGCAAAAGGATTTGAATATCAACATATTGTTTGTGAGCCTCCAGCCGGCAATCTTGTGGATATTTAGTCGCATATTCCTCTACATTGGCATAATTATCATTATCCAGAGTATGTCTGCCTAATGTTATTTCTTCATCTAAAGAAGTAACAAACTCTGCTATTTTATCAGAAATTTGAGGGTACTTACTTATATTTTCTATTTTGTCATATATCATAATATTACTACTTCCATAAATATTTAATAGGTCTGATAGGAACGAGAATGCAATCGGAATCGTCCTGCGCGCAATTGGTATCAATAGTATATCCGTTGCAATATACAACTGATTTTACATAACCTGATTTGCAGGCCGCTTCCTTAAATGATGCACTTTTAACAAGCCAGTGTTCTTCACGTTTATCAATGCCGCCTTCTGTTGAAAATACATCATAACGTACGCTGAAAAGCATAGAATCTTTACTGTTTCCGCCGGCCGTTGCTGTTGTTGTCGGATATGCAGGTATTACCTTGCCGGAAATAGTTAAATAAAACGGGAAAACATCATTCCACAATTCGCCTTTTCCACGCTGACCGTCCAGATCCACATATATTGTGTATCCTGTTAAGTCATTTCCTGTAGCACCGTTAAGCTGTGAAATCGGGGATGATATAGAACTCAAATTATAAAAACGAATACCGTTACGCGCAACAAGGTTTGGCACAATTGCAGTAAAATCAGTTGTTGAATTTATTGAATGACCGATAGAACAGCTTGGAGTTCGCTCAACATTGTTTACGACAACATTTTCACTGGACAAATTCAATTGTTCTTCGAATATTGAACACAGGCCGCTGAGCGGTATTGTGCCGTCATCGCTCTCATAGGTTAATTCCGCTGCAAGGTCTGAAAGGACGGTGTAGGCAGCATAATAATTATATTTGTTAACCCGTGTAATTTTTGTTGTCGTAATTTTCATTGTTACGGCCACTACGATACCCAGAACAATAATTGTTACAACAATTTCTGCCAGAGTAAAGGCTTTTTTAAAATTATTCTTTTTCATTTAGTACTCCGTTATGCTTTTTCAAGTTCCGCTATTGCTTTTTCAAAATCTTCTTTATTAGGCGCTTTACCATGCCAGCCGGCATTGTTTTCCATAAAGCTGACCCCTTTGCCCTTAATGGTATCGGCAATAATTGCAATAGGTCTGTCACTGTTTTTTGCCTGTTCTATAGTTTCGTAAATAGCATTCAGATTATGCCCGTCAATTTCAACTACATTCCAGTTAAATGCTCTTATTTTGTCAGGAAGCGGGTCGAGCGATTTAATATTTTCCGTACATCCGTCAATTTGAAGTCTGTTTCGGTCGATAATTGCAATAAGATTATCGAGTTTCCGCTGCGGAGCCTGCATAAAAGCTTCCCAAACATTGCCTTCTTGCAGTTCACCGTCACCGAGAAGAACAAAAACATGGGTCGGATTTTTATCCAGTTTAAGTCCCATAGCAATACCGCAGGCAATAGACAATCCCTGTCCTAAAGACCCCGTTGCAACTTCTACCCCCGGACAGAACGGAACAGGATGTCCCTGCAAGCGTGAGCCAAATATTCTGAATGTCATTAATTCTTCTTTTGGAATATATCCGAGTTGTGCCAGAACGCAATAAAGAATAGATGATGCGTGGCCTTTAGACAAAACAAATCTGTCACGCTCATTAAAATGTTTATCCTTTGTCCATTTCGGAACAGTTTTCATACATTTGTGATAAAGAACAGTCATAATATCAGTTGCGGACAATGCTCCGCCAATATGGCCGGATTGAGCATTATAAACCATCTTTAAAATATTGATGCGGTTTTCTTTACAAAGTGATTTTAATTGTTTTAATTCGATATCGCTAAGCATTTTTACACCTTTCTGAAAATACGTTCTTTAATCACACTGAGCACAAATAACGGTAATGTCGGGAAAATTCTTTTAAATCGTTTGGGCTCTTTTAGAGTACGGTACAACCATTCCAACCCCAATTTCTGCCATATAACAGGAGCGCGTTTTACAACCCCTGACCAAACATCAAAACTTCCGCCCACGCCAATAGCAAGAGTTTGCGGCAAAATTTCTTTAATTCTATTGTTAAATATTTCCTGTTTAGGCGAGCCGAGAGCAGTCAGGAGTAAATCAGGTTTTGCGTTTTTAAGCGCATCAAAAACCGTTTGTTCGTCAGTAAAATATCCATCCTGCGCATATACAATATTGATTTCAGGGATTTGATTTTTTAAATTTTCTACAGTTTTTGCCAGTATCTCAGGTTTAGCGCCGACCAAAGCAACGGACTTTTTTTCTGCCGTATACATTTCGATAAGTTTTCTTGCAAGTTCAACGCCTGCAATACGTTTTACACTATTTCCAAGTATTTTGAGTCCTATCTCAACACCAATTCCGTCCGGAGTAATCAATTCCGCATTTTCAATTATCGCTGCAAAATCTTTGTTTTTTCTTGCATAAGCAATCATTTCCGGATTTATCGTTACAACCTGCCCGTGACTATGAAGTGCATAATCCACAGCATCATCAAATGAAAAAGTATCAACAGGCAAGCCTTGAAGTTTTACAATTTTGCGTTCCATATTCTTATTATAAACCAATTTTGATTTTTGGTAAAGGGTATTTTTTTAGCCAACAGGTTGATTATTTTGAAAAATTGGCAAAAAAAAACTCCTGCCTGAGCGGGAGTTGGAATTCTTTTAGTAATTCCTCGTGTGTGTAGAAGGTTAGTGTGTAGTAGGTAGTAGTAAGTAGTTTATATCTCGTGTTTATTTAAGTCTTTATTATTTATTGCTTACATATTAATAAAGTATTTTCTCAGTATATAATTGCTATATCTTATTTATTTCGTTACAAAAGTTAACATAAAAAAGACGCCGGAGAAAATCCGGCGTCCAATACTGTTAAAATTACAAGAAAACTACATTCTTTCAGGAGCTGATACAGCGAGAATATCTTCAAGTGCATTATGGAGAACTGTTTTCACACTCCAGACAAGGGCGATTCTTGATATCATCATAGCCTTATCATCTGTGATTACGCGGTTCGCATTATAGAAAGAATGAAACTCTGCAGCCAATTCCTGAACATATCTGCATATTGTATAAACCTGTCTGGTTTCAGCAGATGTTTTTATAACATTTTTGTATTCTTCGAGTTTCAGGATTAATCTTCTTGCTGTGTCAACTGTAGGCAATACCATGACATCAGACATATTGTTCAGAATTTTGTCTAATTCTTCTTGTGACATTGGAGCAGGTGTCTTTTCTCCGGTTTCGGTATTCAGTTTTTCGCTGACAACATTGCGAAGAATTGAACATGCTCTGGCATGGGCGTATTGAACATAGAAAACAGGGTTTTCATCAGTATTTGTTTTGGCAAGTTCAATATCAAAGTCCAGAGTGGTGTCAATATTTCGCATCTGCATCCAGAAACGGGTTGCGTCAACTCCGACTTCATCAATCAGATCATCCAGAGTAACCATATTTTTACGTTTACCCATTCTTACTTCTTCACCGTTGATAACAAGGTTTACAAGTTGTCCGAGAAGTATTTCAAGTTTCGTCGGATCATGCCCCAGAGCTTCTATTGCCGCCTTTACGCGTGCAACATATCCGTGGTGGTCTGCTCCCCAGATATTAATAAGTCTGTCATATCCGCGTTCTAATTTGTCAATGTGGTAAGCTATATCTGCTGTCAGATAAGTATTTGAGCCGTCCGCTTTTTTAATTACTCTATCCTGATCATCGCCGTAATCAGAAGATTTAAACCAGTCAGCACCGTCTTTCTGGTAAATCTTGCCGCTTGCTTTTAACTTATTCACGCATTCTTCCACCTTACCGGATTTATGAAGCGAGAGTTCAGAATAGAAGTTGTCAAAATACACCCTGAAATTTTTCAGAAGCGCCATTTGCAATTCTTCCATTTCTTCTTTAGCGAAGTCGCATAACAGTTGGATGTCAATTTTGCTAACATCATTGTGAACTCTGGTTAAGAGTTCAATATTGTCCTCAACGAATTTTTTTGCAACGGGTATCAGATAATCACCCGGATAGTAATTTTTGCGTTCAACTTCGTCTGTCGGGAAATCAACATCTTCGCCGAGTTCTTGTCTGACTCTTATTGCTAAAGAATTACCGAGTTTTTGTATCTGGCTTCCTGCATCATTGATGTAAAATTCCTGATAAACCTCATGCCCGTAGAATTTTAAAAGATTAGCAAGAGCACTGCCCATAGCAGCCCAGCGGCCATGTCCGATATGGAAAGGGCCAGTAGGGTTTGCGGAAACATATTCCAGCAATATTTTTTCGCACTCAACATTTTCCGGCTTACCAAAATTTTTATTCTTTTTAAATATTTCTTCAACAAGGCCTGTGAGTAATTTTTTGCCAGCCTTAAAGTTTATAAATCCGCCGATTACAGAATATTCGTTATCATCTTTAGACACATAATCAACAATCGCATTAGCTATTTGCGGCGGAGCGATTTTGGCAAAGCGAGCAAGAGAAGAAACATTGACCGCATAATCGCCGAAAGCAGGATTTTTAGGGCGTTCAACGAGTAATGTCCCTTTTTTATATTCACCAAGTTCGCCTATTTTTTTATCAGCTACAGCCTTTAACAGTGCTGTTTCAATTTCGTTTAAAAAATAATCTTTAATCATCATCTTTTTCTCTCCTGTAGGAGTATAATATCACAAAAAAACTCCTTTTATGATAAGATTTATGTATGATAGTTTCAGAAGTAATTGAGATAAAAAAATCAGTTGACACAAAAGAAATCGAAACAGAGCTTGCCAACAGAGGTTTTAAACCATTGCGCTGGGCTGTTGTCGACACAACTGAGGATACTTTCAAAATAAGTTTGTCGCATATAAAAGGCTAATTTAATTTTAAACCTCTTGCAGGATGTCTGTTGAGTGGAATTTTTTTGCCGAGTGTAATTGTATGTATTTTTTCAGCAATTCAAAGCACACTGTACAAACCTTTTCATTTGCAAGTTTCTCGTATTCAGATACGTAATCAAAATCAAATTGCAAAAGCGCATTTAAAAAATCTCTTATTTTACTGTGCATAACAGTTTTATAACCAAAGTTCTCATTACAATGTGCACACAAAACACCGCCCATTTTATCTGAGAAAAACATTTTTTCATCTCTTATAGGTTCTCCGCAGCAAAGGCAGCATTCCAATTCCACCCCGAAACCTGATATTTGCATCATTTTTAGTTGAAATTTAATAACAGAAATAAGTATTTCTACTTTATCTTCTGCATTTGAAATTTTTTCCAGCGCCTTGTATAGCAGTTCATAAACCTCTTTTGAGCAAGGATCTTCTTCTACCCCGAAATTATTCACGACCTCTGAAATATACATTGAATAGAATATTTTATCCATATTCTGACGAATTTTGTGAAAGGTATTCAATGCCTCAGCCTGACAAATTGTATCCATATTTTTGCCTTTGTAAAGCATTAGTTTATTGGCAACAAGCAAATCCATTCTCGCTCCGAGTTTGCTTTTAGGCTTCTTAACTCCTTTAGCAACGCCGCGGATAAGCCCTTTGTCTTTTGAGTACATCACAATAATTTTATCGGCTTCGCTCAAATTGTATGATTTTAGATTAATAGCATCTGTCACAAAATTGTTCATACCCACCTATCCTTGCGGAGCGAAAGTTCCGTGGTAAACGCCTCTTAGCGCCTGTTGGAGTTCGTTTTTATTGTCAGAAAATTCCAAAGCTGTCTCAGGTGTAATGTAACCGGCTTTGCACAACTGATACAAAGATGTATTCATTGTAATCATTTTGTTGAATGACCCTTTTTTAACAAGATCGTATATCTCTTCCAATTCATCTTTTATGATAAAGTCTTTGACCGTAGAAGTACAAACCAGAAGTTCGCATGCCGGCCGTCTGCCGGTGCCGTCAAGAGTTGGTACAAGTTTTTGCGACACTGTGCCGCGCAGAATTTGGGCAAGCTGTTCTCTTACAAACTGTCTGTCTCCAGGATCAAACATGTTAACTATTCTGTTTACGGTTTGAACAGCATCATTTGTATGAATTGTTGCATAAACCAGATGTCCTGTTTCTGCTGCCTTCAGTGCACTTATAATAGTTTCCTGATCACGTATTTCTCCGATAAAGATTACATCAGGATCCTGACGCAAAGCATATTTTACGCCATCCGGAAATGACGGTGTATCTAAAAGAACCTGCCTTTGAGATACAATACTCATATTGTTAGTAAAAATAAATTCTACAGGATCTTCAATAGTAATAATATGTTTTGAATAATGATTGTTTATATAATCTATCAATGAAGCAATGGTTGTAGATTTTCCGCTGCCGGTAGGTCCAGTTATCAACACAAGCCCGTTATTGAGCATAGAAAACTGATTCATTGCGGCAGGAAGATTTAATTCTTTTATATTTTTGATAATATAAGGAATTACACGAATAGCCATAGCACGATGATTCAACTGACGGCTTGTATTAACCCTGAAACGCGAAATTCCCGGAATTTCAAACGCAAAATCCAGATCAAGATATTTTTCATAACTGTCTTTCAAGTGTTTAGGCAACAGAGTTTCTAAACAATGCTGTAAATCTTCATCGGTAAGGGTCGGCATTTCCGTAAATTTAAATATTTCGCCGTCTTTGCGCATACTCGGATATTCTTCAACGTAAAGGTGCGCATCTGATGCCCCGATTGAGACAATCTGCTTTAAAAATTCAATTATATTAAAATTGCTCATCATACTTCTCCCATGATAATAAAATTATAACATCGCTAATTTATCTGGCAAAAATGTCAAGATATGTAAAGAAAGCCGTTTTGACAGAATTGTAACAGAATGTTTACAAATTGTTCTGAATAGCGCAATTATTTTTGGCAAAAATACTTTATTAAAATGTAAGGGAAATTTAAGATTTAGAAAAAGGATTTTAATTGGAAAGTTAATAAAAATCAGATATTCTTCACAAGGTAAGAATAAAGATTAAGAAAAAGGTTTATTTTTTATACTCTCTCTCTTAATATCCTCGTGTTTATTTAATGTTGCCACTTGTAAAAATGGCAACTTTTTCTTTTTGAAGTAAAAATTTCCTGCATTCTAGTTCTCTTAATTGATTGACTCTTATTAAAATCTCTATATAATATATTTGTATAGAACATATCAAAGAAGCAAATAAAAATTTGATAAACTTAAGAACAAGTATAATCACTGTTATGATTGTACTGACAAGTGGTACGGTAGGTTTGCTTTTTATCAATATAGCATTACCTCAATTTATTATCTTATTATGTTTCGGAATTTATTTTGATTTGCTATTTTTGCATAATGTTATATGTATTAATAAAGAAATTGAAAACAATATAGGGAGATTAAAAAATGACTCAAGATGAACTTCTTACATTGATAGTATGCATCATATTTGCAATAATAGGTACTTATTACAACTATAAATTCAATCAAATCGGCAAAGAGGAACACAAAAAACAATAGTTTTTTAAAGCATTTGTTAGGGCGGATTTGGCTGAAACAGCCAAATCCGCCCTCTTTCATTCATAAAAAGAAACCCGCCCCAAGGAGAAGGACGGGTGTTAAATCAGTAAAAGAGACATCAATAACAGTATGATATATTTATTTTTTTCGTCAAATATTTTTGGCCGGCGCTGGAAAATTTTTAGGATTTATTCTATACTGTTTGTATGAAAAAATTAATCTTACTTTTGATGACTTTAATATTTACATACCAAACATCTCTTGCGCTGGATGTTACAAATCTTCTTCAGCCTAAAAAAGAAGCGCCGAAAAAACAGAATTCCGAAACCGGTCAGCAGGCGAATATTTTTTATGCAGAAAATGATATAGAAAAAGCATTTGAATTATTTGTTAGTATACCGGCCAATGAAAGAACTTCACAAAACTGGCTTTTAATGGGTAATATATTGCAGGATCAAGGTAAAGATGCTGATGCGGTTTTTATGTACAATCAGGCTATTGCGGAAGATGAAAATGACTTTAAAGCCTATTATAACCTCGGAAATGTTTATTTGAATGAGGAAAAACCTTATCAGGCAATAGAACAGTACAAAAAAGTAATAAAACTCAACCCTGAATATCCTTATGCATATTACAATATGGGCTGCGCTTATATTAAAGCAGGAGAATTGCGGAAGGCAAAAAATGCATTCATCAGCGCAATTGAACTAAAAAATACAGAAGCGGATTTTCATTATAACCTTGCTTATGTTTATAAAAAGCTGAATGATGAAAAACGAGCAAAACTATATCTTGACTACTACAATAAAATTATTGACAATAATATACAATAAAGAGGCATTATGAAATATAAAGGAATAATATTTGATTTCAACGGAACATTGTTTTTTGATTCAGAAAAACATCTTGAAGCCTGGCGTGAGTTTTCAAGACGCCTGAGAGGTACGGCATTTACTGATGACGAGATGCGCAAATATATGTTTGGCAGAACAAATGAAGATATTATTTCTTACGCGATACAAAAACGCCCTACAAAAGAGCAGGTTGAAAAATACGGACAGGAAAAAGAGGCTCTTTATCGCGATATGTGCCGAAAAGATCCTGAAAATTTTAAACTTGCACCGGGGGCCGTTGCATTTTTGAACTGGCTGAAAGAAAATAATATTCCGCGGACAATTGCAACTATGTCAGAAAAGGATAATGTAGATTTTTATATTGAAGGGTTTAATCTTGCACAATGGTTTGATATTGATAAAATTGTCTATTCAGACGGTACGATGCGCGGAAAACCTGCGCCGGATATTTATGAGATAGCTGCTCAAAAGCTTAATCTAAAACCGGCAGAATGTATTGTTGTTGAAGATGCACTTTCAGGGATTGAAGCCGCAAAAAATGCAGGTATAGGAAAAATCATTGCTATTGCTTCTATGGATGGCAAAGATTTGTATAAAGATATTCCTTGCGTAAGCCAAATCATAACAACATTTGACGAATTTGACAAAACTTTGTTTGAACAAACAGTTACCTGCTGATTACTTACTGCATTTACGCTTTCCATCCCAACTCAAATTATCACAGTGCCAGTAATCCATATTTTCATTTTCTATTACCCAGCCGGTACAGCCCCAGCCTTGAGCATTTTCAGCCAGACAGCCTTCATCAAAGGTATACTGGCTTGTTGTATATTCACGTGTACCAACTGGATTTAATGTGCCGTCTTTTATAAGGTTAAAAATAAAAACATCTTTTCCGTAAGTATTCGGGCTGGCAGAGCCGTTGATGTCAATCATATATTCGCCGCAAATATTATTTGCCTTGCCTGTGCCCAAACTAATACTACAATTTGACGGCTCCTGAGATGTAACTCCCTGTCCTGAGCCAGGAGCAGAATATACGCCCAATATCATACCATCCGAAAGTTGCAAGCCAAATCTGGTATTATCTCCATTAAATATATAATTTTCAATTGAAGTACCATTGCGCCAGTATAATTTATCTGAGGCATGGCATTTTTCTCCACCACCGCCACACATTTTGGCATGCCCCATATAAGGCATAATATATGTAAGCATCACAGAAGGTTCTTCGCCAATCCCCCACATATCCGGTGTTCCATGTTCTATAACTGCCATTTGAACAGCCTGCGTTATAGTTGCATAGAATTTTTTCAATGCAGTAATTCGCGCCTTTTCCTCAAACTTTTGTACAAGTGAAGGGATTGTCATTGCTGCAACAATCCCGATTATTGCAAGCGCAATCAACACTTCTGCAAGCGTAAATGCCAATCGGTATTTGCAGGTAGGATTTTGAAACATAAACTCTTTTCCTCATATATTAAGATAACTACTTATATCCAAGTAATATTACTTAAATACATGAAGTATATTAAACGATTACCGCAAATATGTCAAGTAATTTATAATATTGATATGCAAGCGAGAAACAAAATAAAATCTTTGGCCGCATTAAGATGCGTAACTCTGACCAAGCTGGCCGAAATGATGGCACAGGCAACCGGTAAGCCTTATACATTTAAAAGTCTTGTCGGGAAAATGCAGCGCGGTACGGTTTCGCTTGATGAAGCCTATCTTATTGCAGATCTTCTCGGGTATAAACTGGAATTTATAGATATAGAAAATAGTACGCAATAAAGAAGAGTGGCGCGGCTTTTCAAGCCGCGCCACTCTTAAAATACATAATCTTTACTTAGCATGCTTTAACAATTTCGTACGCCACATCTGCTGTAATAGCGCCTTTTTCACCAAAAGCAACATTGCGTTCTTTAAAGCGATCTCTGATTTTTTCAGCCGCTTCGTTTGCATCAATGCCATAGTCTGACAATTTAGTTTTCATACCGATTGAATTGAAAAATTCTTCAATCTTGTCAATTGCCATATCAGCCGCTTTCAAATCAACAGGTTCATTTATACCAAAGACTTCACGGGCAATTTTGGCAAGTTTTTGTGATTTTGCGACTTTTTGGTTTCTCAAAAGACGCGGTTCAACAATTGCAAGGCTCTGACCGTGATCTATTCCATAGAAGGCTGTCAATTCGTGACCTATCATGTGTGTTGACCAGTCTTGCGGAACACCGCAGGAGATCCAGTAATTCAGACCGCATGTAGCACACCAGAAAAGGTTTGCACGTGCGTCATAATCTTGCGGATTAGCCAGTACTTTCGGGGCTTCTGCAATAAGAGTTCTCAATATACCCATAGCCCAGATGTCCTGCAATGGAGAATTTACGTCATAAGTACAGTTAAATTCCATTGTATGAACAAATGTATCAACAATACCGTTGATAGTCTGTTTTTCCGGCAAAGTAAATGTCACTGACGGATCAATAATAGAGAATTTAGGGAATACGTCAGGATGGTGGAATGCAAGTTTTTCACTCGTAGAAATTCTGGAAATAACACCGCCGCAGTTCATTTCAGAACCTGTTGCAGGAAGTGTTATCACATCACCAAGTTCTACTGCTGAATCCGGTAATTCGCCCCTTTTTATTATTGCATCATAAGCATCATCGCCATCATACTTTGAAGCAAGAGCGATGAACTTTGTTCCGTCCAATACAGAGCCGCCGCCAACAGCAAGAAGGAAGTTAACGCCTTCGCGTTTTACTATTTCAATAGCTTTGCTTAGTGTTTCATATTTAGGGTTAGGCTCAATACCGCCAAATTCCAACAAATCATATCCTGCAAGCGCTTGTTTTACCTGATCATAGACGCCATTTTTCTTGATCGAACCGCCGCCATAAGTCATCAGGATTTTTCTGTCACGCGGGATTAGGCGTGATAACTCTTTTATTGTGTCTTTGCCGAACACAACGCGTGTCGGACCGTAAAATTCAAAATTTTGCATATTTTAAGCTCCTCTTTTTCTTACAAGACTATAATAATGCATTTTGGCAAAATCGTCAATAATATGGCATAGCACAGTGCATCCAAAGGCAAAAAGGTGTTAATAAAGACGTTAAGACGATAAGTTCGTTAATAAAATAAGGCAACGAGAAAATTTTCACATTGTCTAAAAAAGTTACTAAGTTACTAGGGCACTAAGGCACTAAGTATTTACAAAAATAGGGCAATGTGAGAATATTTTCGCATTACCCTATTTTGTAATAACAGTACACTGTTTACTATTCACAGGTCACAGATGTAGGTTGGGGCATTCTTGCCCAACAGAAAAAATTTGAGATCCCGCAAGGCAACAACTATGGCAAGACGCCGTGAAACCGCTGCGGGATTGTAAAAGTTAAGTAAATCGTTGACAAAAAACCGGGAATAAAAGAGTTAGAGAAAAGAAAAGGAGTCAA
>CALUUH010000015.1 GCA_944323875.1 Candidatus Gastranaerophilales bacterium | reverse complement strand
AGCGTTTCAACGTTGTTAATCAGTGTCGGACGTCCGAAAAGTCCTTTGTTTGCAGGAAACGGCGGTTTCGGACGCGGCATTCCGCGCTCACCTTCAATTGATGCGATAAGAGCGGTTTCTTCACCGCAGACAAATGCTCCGGCACCTTCTTTAATGTGGAGTATGAATGAAAAATCACTGCCCATTATGTTTTTGCCTAAGAAATGTCTTTCTTCAGCATCCGCAATAGCTTTGCGCAAACGTTTAATCGCAAGCGGATATTCGGCACGAACATAAATGTAACCTTCATCAGCGCCAATAGCAAATGCTGCTATTGCCATACCTTCAAGAAGCTTGTGCGGATCGCCTTCCATAATACTTCTGTCCATGAAAGCACCCGGATCGCCTTCGTCACCGTTACATACAACGTAAGATTTTCCGCCTCTGTTTGCAGCTGTAAATCTCCATTTTCTTCCTGTCGGGAAACCGCCGCCGCCTCTGCCGCGCAAGCCGGATTTTTCAATCTCTGTAATTACAGCATCCGGATCATTCGCTTCTATGACGTTAGCCAGTGCTTCATAACCTCTTACCGCAATTGCTTCATCAATACATTCTGCATTGATGTGTCCGCAGTTTGCAAGCGCTGTACGTGTTTGTTTTGCATAGAAATTTATCTCTTCGCTTTTGTGAATATGTTCATGAGTTTTAGGGTCAGTGTATAACAAGCGTTCAACAGGCTTGTCGTTTCTGATGTGGCTTTCGTAAATTTCTTCTACATCAGAAACTTTTACTTTTACATAAGTAACGTCTTTATCCGGAATAATAACAAGAACACCCTGTTCGCAAAAACCGTGGCAGCCTGTCGGAACAATTGTCATTTTGTCGTAATCCGTGAGAACAGATACATCGGCTCCGAGTTCTTTAAATTTCTCAATAACTTTTAAAGAGCCGTTAGCAACACAGCCTGTTCCGGCGCAGACAAGAACTCTCAACCCTTGTTTTTTTATAAGCTCCTGAGCTTTTTTTTGTTCTTCTTTGATATTGATATTCAAACTGGTTTTCTCCATATTAACGGCCCTCCTTCAAAAGTGTATCCAGAACAATGCTTATTGCATCAGATGTCATTTGCGGATAGACTTTGTCGTTAATTACAACGACCGGCGCAAGCCCGCAGGCACCAAGACAGCTTACAGTTTCCAGAGAAAACAGACCGTCTTCAGTTGTCATAGAACCGTCTTTTAATTCTAGTTTGTTTTTAATAGCGTTTAATACCGGCATAGAGCCTCTGACGTGGCATGCTGTTCCGTCACAGACTTTTATTTCGAATTTTCCTTTAGGTTCGAGGGAAAATTGTGCATAAAATGTTGCAACACCAAAAACAGTTGCCGGAGAAAGTCCTTCAATTTTTGTACCGATATAAATCATTGCGTCTTCCGGTAAGTATCGGTATACTTCCTGCACTTTTTGTAAAATCGCAATCAGGTTAGATTTTTTGTACTCATAAGAAGCCAAAATTTCATCTAACTTAGATGTGTTGATTTTATGATGATTTTCTACAGTCATCTCCAACTCCTATCTGTAAATGTATTGACCTAAAATTATACAATAATAACCCAAAACAATTGCATAATCTTTACTAAATTATCACACACAAACACAAGAAAAGCAAGTGTGTATATTACACATTTTTTGTGATTTCGTTCAAATCGGTATTTAGCGGAGTTAGCGGAAGATATCAAACAGATGAAGATTTTAGCCGTTATTGTAATCCTTCAAGCAACAACACAGCACATTGTACGGCGTGGATAATTACGCATGGCAATATGGATTATTTGCATTGTGATGATTTATCCTGGAGCGGCAAGCACAAGTGTGACTAAACGTTTTTACCTGTTATTTGGCCGGCCATATCTTCAATTGTTCTGTAGAAGTTGCGTAAGAAATTGTCTTCTGTAGACTGAATACCTGTTCTTGCATACTGTAGATCTTGCTCACCTTTTACAGGAATTAAAATGATTTGTTCTCTTTGTTTGGGATAGGTAATATCAGTGCGTGCAGGTACTTTTTGTTTAACGGATTTTTGTGTTAACAGATTTGTTAAAACAACATTCAAGTTTTCTGCCGGCTCATCTTTATAAGTTTTTTCAACACCGTCTTTTGCCGCAAACACATCAACACGTACGCCTTTGGATTTTGCATAACTTGCAATTATCGGTCGTGCGGTATACAGTTGTCCGAAGGAATCGCCAGCTGTATTAACATCATGTATCTGTACAAAATTTTCGATTTCTTTTTCTTGTTTGAGTAATTTGTTTGTATTGATTCTTTTTTGAATATTGCCGATAATTCTGCCTACGTTCATACTACCTCCGATTTGGTTGTTACTGTAAGTTTGATAAAACAGGTGAAGAAAAATTTTTGCCTCAATCGAGAATATACCTTAACAAAACTAAATAATTTTTGCACAATAATCTTTTATCGGACAAATATCGCACATTGGTTTTTGCGGCTTGCAGACATTCTGACCGTGGGTTACAATCAGCGTATTTATGTCAATCCAGTGTTTTACGGGAAGTTTTTCCCGCAGCGCAAATTCTGTTTCCTCCGGATTTTGGGTTTTTACATAACCCATTCTGTTGAAAATCCTGTGTACATGGACATCAACACATATTGCAGGTTTGTTAAAACCGCGCGCAACTGTTAAATTCGCTGTTTTGCGTCCTACTCCGTTGAATTTAACCAGTTCTTCGATTGTATCCGGAACTTTGCCGTTATATTTTTCGACAATCTCTTTTGAAAGCTCGATAATTTGTTTTGCTTTGTTAGCATAAAATCCAACCGGATATATAGCTTTTTCCAGTTCTTTTTCATCACATTTGGCAAAATCCTGCGGTGTTTTGCCGAGTTTCAGCATCCTCAAGGTCGCCGGATATGTCGTTTTGTCGTTTGTTCTTAGGCTCAATATGCAGGCAATCAAAACAAGATAAGGATCATTAAATGAATCCATAAGCCCTACAAATTCACTCTTTTGCTGTTTAGCCTCTTTTAAAAGTTCCACAACTTTATCAATGTCTTTGTCGTTAAATTTTTTACTCACCTAACAATTCCTTTACGTCTATAACCGTCTTTAATTTTAACGCATAAATATTATCGTAGTTTAAGCCCTGTAATTTTACGGCATCTTTTTCTGTTACAACGATATTCCCCTGAATATTTTTTATATCTTCCTCACAGTATTGGTGGTGGTCGTCGAGCGCGATTTTAGACTTGAGGTTGTAGCCTTGCAAAAATGCAAAAAACTGTTCGGGCTGCCCTATTGCACACATTGCCGTAATTTCGCTGCCTGTCTCCAATCTGCCGCCGGTTTTAATATTATAAATATAATCAGGCTCGGTTTTACATACAAAAGTTTGCAGGTTGAGTTTTTTGCCCATAATTTTTGCCAGCTTTTCTGCACGTTTGTGGTCGGTGTTTTTACTCACAATGACAAATTTATCAATCCTTTTAAACGCTTCTGTTCCTTCGCGCAAAGGGCCGGCCGGAAGAAGTTTTTCGTTGCCGAAACCTTTTTCGCTGTCCATTAGCACAATATCCAAATCGCGATACAGTTTTCTGTGTTGAAAGCCGTCATCAAGGATTATGTGCGTAGCAGCGAATTTTTTAACAGCATATTCAGCGCCTTTAAATCTGTTTTTTGTTGTTATAACGATGGATTTAGTATTTTCAGCCAGCCAGTAAGGTTCATCGCCGGCCATTTGGGCATTGTGATAAATTTTTTCACCGTCGGAAATTATATTTATATTTTTGTTGGAAAGCCCGCCGCCATACCCGCGCGAAACTATAGCCGGCTTTTGGCCGATTGATGTCAAATATTTTGCTATTTCCGCAACAACGGGTGTTTTGCCGACGCCTCCGGTTGTAACATTCCCGACAGATATTACATAAGCCTGAACTCTTTTAGGTTTTAGAATATTTTTGTCATAAAGCAGATTTTTTAACCCGCTGCCAAGTCCGTAAAATACCGAACAAAATTCCAGCAGCTTAAATAAAGCACCTTTTGCATCTTTATTATAATGAATTTCCGTTATTTTAGTTTTTAATTCCATTGTTTTTCCCGAGAAAATCAGAACATTAATCTGAACAGCAGGAAGCGTTTATTCAGTTTTTCTGAGAATTTTCTTAAATTAGATGTTGTTTCAGATGTATCATCAATAATTTTTTCCAGTTCGGATTTGTTTTCAGGAGTAAGCTTGTTAACCGCCGCAAGCGTTCTTGATATATCACACATCGCGTTGTTGATATTGTTTACAGCTCTTGTCAAATCTTTTTTCAACTGCTCGTCTTTAGTCAAAGAATTAACATAGGCACTTATTTCATTAACATTATGCGTAATTGCTCTCAAATCTTGGGCCATTTGTTCGGCTTCTTCGTCATTACCGATAATTTTATTCAAATTATTGGCAAGCTGTTCCACTGAATCCGCGGTTGAATAAATTGTTGTTTTGAATTGCGGATCTCCGATTATATTGTTAACATTTGCGGATATTGTATGGAAATCTTGAGTTGCTTGATCCATCATAGCCATCATATTTTCAATGTCGCCTTTTGAAGACTCAATGAGTTCGTTGAGTTTAGTCATTGTATCGCTTGTTTGTGCTGTCAAACTGTTGATATTAGTTACAGACATTTTTAGTTCAGCAATGACTTCGTCAGAAAGCAAATCATTAATTTTCTGGTTGGTTTCGGTTAAAGATTCTGCCGCTTTATATTGCCAATCCATAAAGTCAGCTATACGCATAGGTTCTATGATTGTATAAGGCGAGGTTTGATTAGGATATGGCAAAACAACATCGTCCAGAGTTGATATTCTCAATTTGTAAGTACCGTCCTCTTTTACGGCACTGCCTTTTAAAAATTCCGGCAGAATTAATCCTGGAAGATTTACTATATAATTGATTTTGTAAGCATAATTTGTTTTAATGCTTTCTCTTATATTATAAGGTACGACTTCATGAGAAACGACTTCTATATTTGTAATTTTACCCACATTATAATATTTGTCACCGAGCTTCATCTGCACATCGTCGTCTTTGTATAATATGTTGGTGTTAGTCATTGGGATATAGATAATTCTGTTTTTGGGCGGGGTGATTTCCAGAAATAATTCCCCGATGAGGCCCGATTGCTGGATGGAAAACATTGAAGCCTGCGGGATAGAAATATGAGGCTCGGTTATAACGAATTTTACATTAACATGACTGTTAACCCCGTCCAATACAGGCTGAACTTCTTCGACCTGTCCGACTCTAATCCCCATCATTTGAACGCCTGCGCCAGGCCGCATGCCATTAACATCCTTGAACTGGACTTCAATACGTTTTGCGGAAGAAAAAGCGCGGCCTTTTACTTTGAACACAATACCTACGAGTAAAATTATTGCTATGAGTGTTAAAAGACCTACTTTAAATGATGAGGAAAATTTCATTTAGCCCCCTTCCTTACGCAAAATGTAATCTTCATGAGATAATCGTATCAGAAAAAATAAAAACTTGCAAATAAAAGAGTTAAATTGGCTGTTATTTTATTCCTTTCATTGAACTTATGGTCAAATTTTAAGAAAAATTGACTTATTAACTCTTATCATTAATAATATCATACGTTTAGATGTTTATTACACTTTCAAAATCCTTCATAATAACATCAAGAAAGTGTAGCCTAAAATGCCTTTTCGTTACAGATTACAGAAAATACTGGATTTCAGAATCCGGAAAAAAGAAGAGCAATTACTCGTTGTTCAAAAAGCACAGCAAGAAGTCATTATTGCAGAAGAAAACATCAGAAAGAACAACGCTGAAATTGAAGCAACAAAATCTAATATGCGGCAGGCAGACCCGATGATGTATGAGGCTTATGACAATTATCTCGTTCATCTCTGGGAAAAGGCAGAACAACTGGAACAAATTCGTATTGAAAAACAAAACATTCTTGATGCTGAAAAGCACAAACTCGTTCTTCTTGAACAGGCTGTAAAGGTTCTTGAAAAACACAAGGAAAAGAACAGAGAAGCTTATCTTGAAGAAGAAAAGGCTCAGGAATTGAAAAAGTATTCCGAATTAGGTGTAACAAGGTTCTTCGCTCAATCCGTTGAAAAACAGGAGGAGGAAGAAAAAGAAATTCTAAGACAACTGGAAGCATTAGACAATGAGGCGTAGGTAATGAATATAGATACATCATCAGCAGTAAGTTCAACAAGCACAACATCAACATCATCTGTTAAACAAAATTCCAGAACATCAAAAACAGATTCATCCGCTTTTGAGGATGAAATGAAAACAGCTTCTTCTAAAGAAGAAAATGCAGCAGAAAAAACAGAACAGGTTGAAGAAACTGAACAAACCGAAGAAAATAAACAGGCTGATGAAACACAAAAAACAGAGGAACAAAAAGAAACCTCTGATAAGGACAATGACAAACAAAAAAATGATGACAAAATCAAAAACAATAATACGCTAAAAGGCGAGTTAACATACAATGATGATTTGAATGATACTCAGTCTATATTAAGCAAGAATATCCAGTCGCTTCTCAATACAAGTGACAGAATGTCTTTTAATAACACGGATTTTTCGTCAATGCAGGCAAGTCTGAATTATCAAACAGTTTCAATGGACGCTAATGACGCAATGTTTTTTACTGATCTGGTTAAAAATACCGACATGTCAATGCAGTCTATAGCAGGACAGTTAAGCCAGCTTGCAGAAGTTAATGTTCAGGCGGCTGAAAAAACGGCAAAAGTATCATCAACTATGATGAATTTGCTTTCTGATTCTTTAAAAACAAATCAACCGTTCAGAATAGATTTTGACAAAGATGTTTCCGTAATTATAAAAGTAAACAGGGATGGAAGTATTATGGCAAACTTTATCCCCGGAGACAGAGCAGTTGAAGAATATTTGAAAAACAATATAGGATTTTTACGCCAACGTTTTGATGAAGAAAACCTTCCGTACAGCCAGTTATCTTATTCAAAACATAAACAGCAGCAAGAACAACAAAATAAAGATAAGAAGGAGAACGCTGATGAATGATTCTTTTACCACGGCAATAAATACCCAGAAAGCAACGACTAACTGGATGGATGTTATTGCCGACAACATGACCAACATCTATACTCCGGGTTTTAAAGAAAAACAGGTTACTTTTAAAACATTTTTAGGCGGGGCAGTGGCCGATGACTATGAAAAGAAAATGAGTCAGGGCAAATCTACTCCCGGTACATCAAAAGATAACGTATTTCTGGAAGGCAGCGGCTTTTTCCTCACAAAAACAAAAGAAGGAAAAAGCGTTTACACGCGTCTTGGCGAATTTACATTCGATAGTGAAGGTGTTTACCGTGCTAAAAACGGCAACACAGTTCAGGGCTATATTTTGAACGATAAAGGCGAAATAATGCAGGGTACAAAACCTGTTACGGCTGACTTGTATCAGGAAACAGCGCTCAAAGGCGGTTCGCTTGACATTCCGACAACCGATATTAAACTTTGGATTGATCCGAATAACGGAAAATTCCTCGGTAAATATGATGAATATGAAATTAAAAATGACGGTACAATTATCGGAAAAGCTGACGGCGGCAAAAGAACAGTCCCGCTTTATAAAATCACTCTGAGAAATTTTCATAATTCAGCGGCTTTATACGAGTTTAAAGACGGCTACTATCTTGAAACCGAAGAATCCGGCAAACCTGTTCTGGGGGTTGGCGAAATTCGTTCAGGACTTTTAGAATTATCTAACGCAGATTTTAAAGGTAATATCTCGTATTTCCAGATGGCTAAATTACAGCTTGAGATATCTAACAAACTTATCTCATCTAACAAAGAATTGCTGGAAGAAGCGCTTCGTCTGGTAGGTAGTTAAGGTATGATAAAAATAAACTATTCTTAATTCAAACTCCATTTTTAGAGGAACATAAGATGTTCCTCTTTTTATTGGTTTATGATTAACCGTCCATGCTCAAGCTTTGATTTTGCGCCATACGGCAAAGTGACTTTATCTTTTTCGTGAGTGATTTTAAAGCCGCTTATTACAGGGATTTTAAGTTTATCCGCAATTTCATAAAACAGTTCGTCAAGCCATTGCTTGTTATCAATATCTAAAAAATCACCGAGAATTATGGCACTGATATTCGTTCTGAATTGCTTAATATTCATTAATTGGGACATCATTTTGTCTATTTTGTAAACAGGCTCGTTAAGATCTTCTGTAAAGAAGATAAATTTTTCATCAGGGAGAAAATCTAATCCGCAAAGCGAAACAACTGTTGCAAGATTGCCGCCCCACAAGACGCCTTCTGCATCTTGAGAATAATAAGATACTCCGTTTTCCGGCTCAATGATAAGTGGATTATCAGATGTAACAGCTTCAAAGAATGCATTTATTGTAAATTCTGACGGGTTTTCAAGCCCAAAATCGCTCTGGGCAAGCGGCCCTGAATATGTAACAAGACCGGCACGTTTATACATCATTACGGAAAGCGCTGAGATATCAGAGTAGCCGCAAAATATTTTCGGGTTATTTCTGATAATATTATAATCTATCTTTTCTACAAGCCTTACTGCGCCATATCCGCCCCGCATACAGATTATGGCTTTTATTTCGGGATTGAGGAAAAATTTATGCAGTTCTTCGACTTTTTTTTCATCACTTCCTGCAAGATAGCGGTATTCATCAAAAACATTCTCGCTCAAAACTACTTTATACCCCCGGGTTTCAAAAAATTGTTTTGCACGCAATACATTTTCACGACTTTCCACAGCTCCTGCTGTTGCCAAAATTCCTATTGTATCCCCGATTTGTAAACTTGCAGGTTTAATTATGTTCATATTTTTACCCTTTTTCTCTAACTTCTGTTATAATGATATCATGAACGAAAAATATATACCTTTATATCGCAAATATCGTCCGCAAACACTGGAAGAAGTCGTTGGACAGGAACATATAAAAAAGGCACTCGCCAACGCTATTGCCCTGAATAAGATTTCTCATGCATACCTTTTTACAGGCCCGAGAGGTACGGGAAAAACCTCTACAGCCAGAATTTTTGCCAAATCTCTTAACTGTAAAGAAGGCCCGACAATTCATCCTTGCGGCAAATGCGAAAACTGTATTGATATAACAAATTCCACTCCGATGGACGTTATAGAAATTGATGCTGCAAGCAACAGAAAAGTTGAGGATGCACAAAATATTCTTGAAAAAGTTATGTATGCCCCGGTAAACAGCAGATATAAAATATATATTATAGACGAAGTTCACATGCTTTCAACAACAGCGTTTAATGCGTTGTTGAAAACACTTGAAGAACCGCCGAAAAATGTAATCTTTATACTTGCAACAACCGAAGTTCATAAGGTTTTGGACACTATCAAAAGCCGCTGCCAGAGATATGATTTCAAACGTATAACAACCTCAGATATTGTTGCGCATCTGAGAATGATTTCCGACAAAGAAGGAATAAATATAACAGACGATGCACTTATGACAATCGCAAAAAATTCAGCAGGCGGAATGCGTGACAGTATTGCTTTGCTTGACCAGTTGAGTGTCCTTGACGGAGAGCAGGCTATTACAACTGATGATATTAATAATTTACTCGGACGGCTTTCGTTTGATGTGCTTAATGAATTAACAAATGCGATTATAAATTCTGCTCCGAATGACGGGATTACAATTCTTGAAAAAATATACAATTCAGGTAACGAACCTGCACAAATTTTGACAAACCTTTTGGACTATCTCAAAAATCTTTTAATTGTCAAAACCTGTCAGAAAGATATTGTTCTTGAATTAACACAGTTGAATGATGTACAATTGAATGCGCTTTCAAAACAGGCTGAAAAACTGGAAACACATCAAATAGTTTCACTTATAGAAAAATGTTCCGAATACATAAAAGAACTTAAAACAACAAACAATCCGCGTTTGTGGCTGGAAGTTGCCGTAATTGATATGGCAAATCTTACGGAAAACACAACGCTGCAGGAGTTACAAAACAGAATTTCGCGTCTGGAAGGCGGGGCAATAGAGCCGCCGCGTCAATACCATTCAGCGACCGCACCTGTTTTAAAACCTGAGCCGCCGGCAGCCAAACCGGATATTCCGAAAACGCAAGAAGTAAGCACACCGACATCAAAACCGGTTGCGCCGGAACCTGTACAGGAAAAAGTTGAAGCACCTAAACAGACTGTTGAAGAATTTTCACCTGTGCCGATGTCAAAACCTGTTTCCTCCGGTGATATCAGTGTACTCTGGGGACAATTGCTTGAAAATATACAGAACATCCCTACACGTGCGCTTTTAAAACAATGGGCAAACCCGATAGAAATATCGCCAAACGGGGTTACATTAACATTAAAATCAGAAGTTCTGTTAAAACAATTTGTTGAAGGCTCTAAAAAACAAACATTACAAAATGCTGTAGACACAATGTTTAACCAGCAAAACACACATGTTGTTGTACGGCTTCCGCAAGCAAGCGATGTAAAAGTAGATGCAGCGCCCCCAAAGTCTAGTCCGGCCGTTCCTCCGCCGGTAAAAAAAGCAGAGGAAATTTCTGAGGAAGAAGTTGAAACTGCAAAAGATGAAATAAAAGAGGTTAAACTGAAACCCAAAAACACTGTGGACAGCCTGTTATATTCCGATACTGTCAATATGGTAATGGAATTGTTTGACGGTAAAATTATTGAGTAAAAATATTCAGATTGATTATGTTTAAGTCATCAATATTTTGTTTTTATAAATAATTTGCGAGAATGCTTTTTACATAATTTTGTGTTTCTGAATACGGCGGTACTCCGTCATATCTGTCAACGGCATTTGGGCCTGCATTATATGCGGCAAGCGCCAGTATTATATTCCCGTTATATTTTTCAAGCATTGATTTTAAATATCGCACCCCGCCGTCAATATTTTGTACTGCATTATAAGGATCTTTTACGCCTAAATGTTTAGCGGTCTGCGGCATTAACTGCATTAAGCCCATAGCACCTGCTTTTGATTTTGCATTAGGATTAAATCCGGATTCTTGTTTAATCACAGCCTTAATCAAATTTTCATCAACCCCGTGCTTTTCTGATATTTGCGAAATTATATCGAGAATTTGACTTTTTGATGCCGGCTGCTGAGATTGTACAGGAGCCGTAGGATTTACTGCTTGTTGAATAGCTTTCGTAATCGCATCTGTAGAATCCGGTTGGGCAAGCTGAGCATTTACATTCAGACTTTTAGGATTTAACAGCAATGATCCGAAATTAACATTTGTGGATGACTGTAAAACTTTTTCAAACGATTTTACATTCGGGTTGGAATTAGGATAAATCGTATCAAGCGGATTTTGCGGATTAGTCCGATTTGCTTGAGGATAAGACGCAATAATCTTCTGGTTAAGCTGCATTGCACGCTGCATTGCGCTTGCTTCACCTCCAGAGGATAATAAATTTCTGATAAAACTTGAAAACATACGACCTACCCTTGTCTAACAATATCTTACTTCCGTTAAACCGATTTGTTATCCTCTATTTATATTAATGATTTTTTGTATTTTGTCAAATATCCGCTTACTGGTCGCTTTCGTGGTGGTCGTTATCTTTCATAAGTTTTTCAAAATCTGACGGTTTAATGCTTTGGACAAATTTCTTAAATTCTTGAGCTTCTTCCTCATCTTTAGCCGTGTCAGTAGAAACGGAACCGTTAGAAATAACATTAGCCGTGACAAAAATCGGAGCATCTACACGAATAGCAATAGCAATAGCATCGGACGGGCGGGAGTCTATTTCTATTTCATTACCGTCTTTATCAGCCAAAAACAGGGTTGCGTAGTAAGTATCTTTTTCAACATCGTTAATTTCGACTCTATCAAGAGTGTAACCGACTTTTTCAATGATATTAATAATCAAATCGTGGGTCATTGGTCTTGAAACAGTAAGATTTTCGATTTTACGGATAATAGAACTGGCTTCTGCTGAGCCTATCCAAATAGGCAATGCTTTTCTGTTTTCTTTATCGTGAAGAACAACAATAGGAGAACCTGTTCTTGTATCAAGGGCAATACCCATAACTTTCATTTCTATCATAAAAATAACCCTTTCGTTTTACAGCTGAATTTTAACTTTTACCGACAACTCCGACAAGCGGTGAAGATGCACTTGCTATTTCTTTTTTCGGCATTCTTCCAGCCTCATAGGCAGCGCGTCCGGCCATTACGCCATATTTAAAAGCTTCGGCCATTTTAACAGGATCCTGTGCTTTTGCAATAGCAGTGTTTATAAGACAAAAATCAGCACCATGCTCCATGACAAGAGCTGCATCAGACGGTACGCCTATTCCGGCATCACAAACAACAGGAATATTTGCCTGTTCAATAATAATTTTAATATTTTCTATAGTTTTTACGCCTTGTCCTGAGCCTATTGGAGAAGCAAGCGGCATTATCGTTGCACAGCCGATTTCTTCAAGTCTTTTAGCAAGAACAGGGTCAGCATTGATATAAGGTAAAACTACAAAACCATCTTCAATAAGAATTTTAGCAGCTTCAAGAGTTGCAATAGGATCCGGCATCAGATATTTAGGATCGGGAATAACTTCAAGCTTAATCCAGTTGTTAATCCCCATTGCGCGAGAGAGTCTTGCAACACGAACAGCTTCATCAACAGTAGCACAACCGGCAGTATTAGGAAGAATCCAGTACTTGTTAGTATCGATATAATCCATTAATCCGACATGCCCCGGCGCATTCATATCAACACGTCTTATGGCAACCGTAACAACTTCTGCGCCTGATGCGGCATGAGCCTGACGCATAGTTTCAAAATCATCAAATTTACCTGTGCCAACCCAGAGACGGGATTTAAATTCTTTATCAGCAACTCTAATAGTCATAAGTTATCTCCTATATCATCAATAATATTATAGAGCTAAAATAATTTTTTTAAACCACTTTTCAAAAAAAATATTTATGTTATATTAAAATATATGAAAGGGCATCCCTTTACAAAATGACAAAAGAATAATTCAAAAAGGAGAAGTGGCCGAGTGGCTTAAGGCGGCACCCTGCTAAGGTGTTGTATGGAGCTATCTGTACCGTGGGTTCAAATCCCACCTTCTCCGTTTTTTTATTATTTATTTGACATTGACAATTTTGAACAAATGAATTAATATTTTTGTATAGTGGAGAAAGCTAATGGCAGATAATTTTAAAACAATAAAATGTCCTGCATGTCAAAAAGAAATGAAAAAGATATTTATTCCGTCAGAAGGAATTAATATTGATGTATGCTTGGACGGATGCGGCGGCATTTATTTTGACAACAGAGAATATAAATGCTTTGACGAACAACATGAAGATATAGAAAAACTTGTTAGCGCATTAGAAGGAAAAGAGTTTGAAAAGGTTGATGAAAGCCTTCCTAGAACATGCCCTGTATGCGGAGCAAGAATGGTTAAGAATTATGCCAGTATAAAAAAAGAAGTTCAAATTGATGAATGTTATGCTTGCGGCGGAAAATTTTTGGATCATGGTGAATTAACAAAAATAAGAAGCCAGTATAAAACAGAAGCAGACCGTTCTGCTGACACTATGGCGTATCTTTATGATACAGTGGGTGTGAAATTAAAAGCGCTGGATGCAGAACGCGAAAAATTGGCACGTGAGCGTTCATTCTTAAAACGATTTTTTGATACACTTGTTGGAATGGATTCCAAAATCTAATTATCGAAAAACATCAGTATTGTTTGAATATTGACAAATAGATTGTATTTATTGTAGAATGACATTGTTAAATTCCCGGATCGTCTAGCGGCAGGACTGAAGACTCTGGATCTTCCAACGGTGGTTCGAACCCATCTCCGGGAGTTTTTTTATTGCCTTTATTACTATTTTTAGTTATTCAGCTTTGATGAGCTTTTCCAGTGTTTGGGCAATATAATTTTTAGGTGAATTTTTTTCTACAACTTCACCGTTTTTGATATAGGGAATATTTATAGTACCTTGTTTTTCAAATCTATTTTGTGAATTTTCAAAATGGTAATTTTTAGTGACCTTATATGTTTTTACATTAGGGTTAGATTTGCTGTCCTGCAGGTCGCTAATGGTTATTTCAATGGTATCGGCAGGGGTTCCTATTGCTTGCCCGACAGATTCAAAATATTCTCTGTCCTCCTTGCTTAATAAACTTTCCGGTGCTTTAATTGTGGTTTGTGCTTTAAACGCCAAAGGGCCAGCCATTGTTACTCTTGATACATTCATTTTTAAAACTCCTATATTTTGTATATTTATAATCTAACTCAAATAAAAACAATAACTACATTTATAGTAATTAAATTTACAAAAATTTATATTAACTTCTTGCAATGCTGCGGCGTTCTAACATGACCATTAAAACCGATATGTCCGCCGGTTTAACTCCGCCTATACGTGATGCCTGCGCAAGGGTTTTCGGACGAATTTTGGAAAGCTTATCCTTTGTTTCTGATGATATATGGTCGATTTTGGAATAATCTATATCATCAGGTATTCTGTATTTTTCAAGCTTGCCTGACTGCTCAACCTGAAATTCCTGACGTTTGAGATAACCTTCATATTTGATTAGTATTTCAACTTGTTCTGAAACATCTTTCGGAATATTTAATTCCCGCGTATTTTCATCCAATTCTTTAATAATTTGATAATTCAAATTCGGGCGCTTTAAAAGTTCGGCAATTTTCATACCGCGCTCGATATTTTCTCCGTATTTTGCAAGAATTGACTTAACTTCATCTGTCGGTGATATTTTTGCTTCACGACAACGCTGCAATTCATTTTCTATGGCATCCTGCTTGTCAGTAAAAATTTTATACTGAACATCATCAATCAGACCGATTTTATGGCCTGTAGGGGTTAATCTGAAATCCGCATTGTCCTGACGAAGCAGCAGACGGTATTCTGAACGGGAAGTGAGCATCCTATACGGGTCTTGAATATCTTTTGTTACAAGATCATCAATAAGAGTTCCGATATAAGATGAGCTTCTTGACAACTCCAGCATTTCTGTATTATTAAGATAGTTCATTGCATTAATACCGGCTATCAAACCTTGCGCGGCCGCTTCTTCATAACCGCTTGTTCCGTTGATTTGGCCGGCAAAGAAAAGCCCTTTTATAGATTTTGACATCAAAGAATGCGTTGTTTGCACGGCCGGGACATAATCGTATTCAACTGCATAAGCCGGTTTGATTACATGCGCGTTTTCCAGCCCCGGTAATGTTCTTAACATTTTTACCTGAACATCAGCCGGTAAACTGCTTGAAAATCCCTGAATGTACATTTCGTAATTTCCAAGCCCTTCCGGTTCAATAAATATATGGTGAGAAGGATTTTCGCTGAACCTTACGACTTTATCTTCAATAGACGGACAGTATCTTGGCCCGACACCATGAATAAGCCCCTGAAACATAGGCGATTTATCAAGATTGGCGCGTATAATTTCGTGCGTCAACTCATTTGTTCTTGTCAAATAACAAGGATATTGCGGACGAATAGGCCTGTTGGGTTTGAAGGAATAGAAATTCAATTCTTCATCCCCCGGTTGAATTGTCATTTTTGAATAATCAATAGTTCTTTTATCTACACGCGGCGGAGTTCCGGTTTTTAATTTTTTCAGAGTAATGCCGAGGCTGCGTAAAGAGTCTGAAAGTCCTATTGCGGCTTTCTCGCCAAGACGTCCTGCATCATAGGATTTCAACCCGACAAAGATTTTACCTGATAGTGAAGTCCCTGTGGTTAATATTGCAACAGGAGCGGAATATTCTATACCAAACTCATCAATTACCCCGCAAACAGCGCCGTCTTTGACGAGTAAATCTGTTATACAAGCCTGACGAAGATGGATATTATCAATTTTTTCAATAAGATTACGCATATAATCCATATACTGCCGCTTGTCAGATTGAGCACGCAAGGCGCGTACAGCAGGGCCTTTGGATGAATTCAGGGTTTTCATTTGAATGTAAGTCGCGTCAGCTGCTTCGCCCATAACTCCGCCGAGCGCATCTATTTCTCTGACAAGAGTTGATTTTGCCGGGCCGCCTATCGCAGGATTACAGGGCATAAGCGCAATATTGTCAAGATTTAGAGAACATAATAAAACATTTGCCCCCAAACGTGCGCACGAAATTGCGGCTTCACATCCGGCGTGGCCTGCTCCGACTACAATACAATCAAATTTGTTGTTCACATAATCCATAACAGTTTTATTATAAACTGAAAATATAAATTCGCAAATGTGAATAGTAAGATTAACGTTGAGAAATCATTTTGGCAAGGTAATTTTTTGCTGCATTTAATTGTGCATCATTGCGTGTTTTTAAGTCGTTCAGACTGAATGTAACTTTAATATCCGGCTCAATGCCTTTTTTGTTTATATCAGTGCCTTTTGGTGTAAGATATTTTGCTATTGTCAGATTAAGCCCTGTTTCGTTTTGCATAGGGATAATTTTTTGCACCATACCTTTTCCGTAAGTTCTTGTGCCTATCAGTTTGGCTTTATGGTAATCTTTCAAAGCGCCTGACAGAATTTCACTTGCGCTGGCAGAAGCACCGTCTATAAGCACAACCAGCGGCTTTTTGACTCCGAATTCCGTATCCTGTGCAACAATATCATATTTATAACCTCCGCGGCCGACAATACTGACTAATTTACCCTCAGGGATAAATAGATTGGCGATAAATATTGCATTCGGCAAAAGACCGCCTGTGTTTCCGCGTAGGTCTATGATTAACCCTTCTGTATCTTTTGTTTTTTCCAGGGCTTCTAAAAATTCATTAGGGGTCGCTGAACCTATGAATGAAGATATTTTTATATAACCGATATTTTTATCAACAGAACTTCTGACGGTTTTTATCTTAATCTCTTTGCGTACTACTTTTTTAACCAGTTTGTCATTGTTGCGCAGCACCGTAATTTCAACAATGCTGTTTTCCGGCCCTCTGACAAGATTAGCAACATCAGAAAGTGCCATTCCGCTGACATCTTTGCCGTCTATGGCAACAATTACATCGTTCGGCAAAAGATTTGAATATTGCGCCGGTGTACCTTCTATTACGTTAATGATATGAATTTTACCGGAAACTGACGCTATATTAACCCCGATACCTGTAATCTTGGAATTTATAGAGGTATTTTGATCAGAGTATTCTGCTTTGGTTAAAAATCTTGAATACGGATCATCAAGACTTGCAAGCATGGTGTCTATAGCCACTTTCGCATCATCATCGGTTTTAATTTTGCCATGATATCTGTTTTTCCAGCGTTCCCAGTTTTGATTATTCAAATCAGGGTCATAATAGTTATCGCGAATTTCTTCCCAAACATTGTCAAATAGGCGCTGGGAGGAGACATGGTTATGATTGATAAGTTCAGGTGTTTCAATAATAGGCGTGGTTGTTTTGTACATTAAAAACTTGTTTAATGCAATCAAAATACAAACCAAAATTATGAATATAACAACCTGCTTTTTTTTCATACCTTTATTTAACAACAAGGAATTTTTTTAATCAATATACTTTTGAGTAACGAATTAGAATTAGTCAAAATTATCTAAAAAAGGATTAAATTCCGAAATCATTGTCGAAAAATAATCCTTTTTAATCCATTACAACTCTTCAAATCCCGGAGAGGTTGAAGGCAGATTTTTGTAGCCTTCGTTTGAATATACAGTCTTTTTAATGTACTGGTTTGTATACCCTCCGCGTTCAAACAATTTTTTCAAAGTGTTTTCTCTGTTCACGAGCGGGTGAAGGTTTTCATCCCCGCTGTCAGGATAAATTTTTGACAGTTCACACCATACAGCCGCCTCCATAGTCCAGGCATAAGTTTCTTCGGCAAGCGAGTTATACTCATCCTGATGAAGCGCCTCGTGCGCAAGTAAAGCCGCAATTGCAGCAGGCGGCGCGTCCTGATGCTTAGGGTTTATGTAGATATACAAATTTTTACCCTTTTTCCAGCCGAGCGCATCAAATTCAGCATATTCAGGATTTATACTTGCCAGATCACGAAATTCAACTTTCACAGGTTTACCTGACAAATTGTTTCCCATAATCGCTTTCCTGGAAAAATCGCCGTTTGTTCCTTGCAGCATATCAAGCGCAACATGGATAACCTGTTCTTTGCTTATATTTTTATACATTGGTTTGATAGCTTTAATTTTTTCCGCATTATATTTTTCAGGATAGTTTTGCGGAATAAATATTTCATCATCCTTTGCTATTGCCGGTAAAACCAATAATACCGATAATGCAATTACTCCGGTTAATCTTTTCAGTTTCGTACTCACAGCCAATCTCCTCTTTCATTTTTAATTAAATACTACATACATAACATTATAATATTATTTTTTTAGAGGACAACTTTTTCGTCGTTTTTTCTTTTTCTGTTTAGCGATGCAAGTTCACTATACAGTACTTTGTATTTTGTTGAGTTATCAATTGCAGAGGCTTCATTCGCATATTCAAGTGCGGTTTTGATATCCCCTTTTAATTGATAAATCTTACTCATTTCAGCATAATATTCAGCGTTGTTTAAATCATACATTACAGCACGCTTCATACATTCAATTGCTTCATCGTAATCTTTTTCTTCTTTGCGGACGAGTGCAAGATAGTAGTACCCCGGCGCAAAATTCATATCAATGGAAATTGAACGTTGCGCATATTCTTTAGCGGTTCCCAAATCTTTTATCTCAAATGCAGCCGCGGCAGCAAGACTGTATGCAGGCAGATAATTTTCTTCTTTTTCAATAAGCGGTTTTAAGATATCAAGAGCTCCCCTGTCTTTTTTCTGTGCCAGCAAAATCTCGGCTAAATCACATTTGTACTGTGCTTTTTCAGGATATTTTTCAAGCAGCGGGTTAAGCAGAAGTTCTGCTTTTTCAAACATTTGAAGCTCACAGTAGACTTTTACAAGTGATGTGATGGCAAAATCATCTTCTTTTGTTTGTAAAACTTTTTCCAAATCGTTTTTAGCGCCTAAAAAATCTTTTTTTCTGAATTTTAACAATGCATTGAGAATAATAGCGCGGTAATGTACCGGATCGTTTTCCAGAATAAAATCAATTTCTCTTTGCGTTTTTTCATACGCACCTGTCGTATAATACAAATACGCCAGAGAATATCTGTAATCCATTATATCAGGTGCAAGACAAACCGCATCCAGATAAGATTTTACGGCTTCTTTCATCCAGCCGTTGTAGAAATATGCATTGCCTAAATTGTAAGCATAACGCGCATTTTGTTTGTCCAGACTTAACGCTTTAGAAAAGGATTTTATTGCTTCTATAAAATTCATATCTTCAAGATAGAATAAACCGCGATAATTCAGAACTTCTGCGTTTTCGTAATTCAGCGGTAATTTTGCAAAAAGTTCTTTTGATTTTTCAAAATTATTTTCGTCAAAATTGATTTTGCCAAGCAGAATAACCGCATCATCATTATCGTTGATTTTTTCTAAAATCTCTTTTGCTTTATCAATTTCTCCCTGCTCATAGTACACATGCGCAAGAGCAGATTGAACTATATCGGTGTTAAATAATTCAGATTTTTTGTACTCTTCAAGTTTCTCATTATTTATTTTCCCTGATAGTTTAATTAATTCTGCAAGATTTTGCGGAGTTTTATATTCTGAAAAGAGAATTTCCGCATATCGAAAAGCTTCATCATACATATTGAGAGAGCAATAAATTTTTTTTAGTAAAGCAATGCTGTCTGTGTGTTTTGGATTTTTAGCTAGTACTTTTTCCAAATACTGTATAGCGCGCTGACTGTTTCCCATTAAAAAATACAGTTCACCGATTTGAAAAAGAACTTCAATATTTTCACTTTCGGCTTCCAGAGCCTTATACAGCATTTCTATTGCCTGTTTGTAACATTTTTGATCTTTGAGTTCAAATGCATGTTGTATATATTCTAAAATTTCTTTATTCTGCATTAGTTTTTCCTGTTTTCAGCTTACTTTTTATAAATTCTTTCAAAAAATTCTTTTTATTAGGCATTGTTTTTTCTGCCGGAGGGTTGTTTATAAGGATAAGAACTTCATCTTCGCTGGCCATTTTCAGATTGTTACGAGCAATGCCTTCCAGACTGGACATTGAAGAAAACATCTTTATTTCCTCTTTCAAATCGTCATTTCTGCTGGTCGCTGCATTTTTGATTTTTTGTAATGTAGATATTTTGGCGCGGTAAGAAATAGTCTTAGACACATTTAAGATTACCCCGAAACCTACCTGAATAAGGCAGAACAGAAGCACCAGCGTCAGGAAGGAATAATAAAACCCTGTTTTTTTATCGAGTTTTTGTTTTAATTCTTCTGATGTATTTATTTCCTGAGTATTTTGTTGTCTGCGTGTAGTTGCCAATTCTCCAACCTCTGTTAATTAAATTATAATAGAAATAAACCGGCCGGACAATTTATATACATTAAATTTACAATTGGATTTTTGTGTTAAAGCGGAATTGTGTTTTAAACAGCGCGTTGTTTTCGTCGTAAGTCTGTCCGGCGCCAAATTCCAGATTAACCCTGTCGTTGCCTTTGCGTGCAAAAGGTTTTATTGTTAAAACAAGTTCACTTGAGCGCCTGTTTCTTGTAGTGTCTGCTTTAAGTACATTTGATATTGAGATTGAGTCGTTGAGTTTAAGTTCCGGCACAAGATAAAAATTGGTTGTTGTTAATCCGTAAGTTGTCATCTGATTTTTTTGATAAGCCGTGGAAATGGCAAACTTTTCCCGCTCATAACGGGTAAATAGTCCTGCATTGTATTCCAGTTGAGAGGTATCAATCCCTGAATTATATATCGTTCCAAACTGAAAGTTTCCGATTTTTTCTACTTCATTTTTTGTCATTGGAGTAATACTGTATTCTTCCCGCCGGTACGTGTGCGGCATTACTGCTTTGTTCTGTATTTTATCAGAAAGAGTTGTGCTTAAAGGTAAACTGGCATTGTATTGTGTACTTAGATTAAATTTTTTGTTCTGGATCTCTGTTAACTCTATAACTTCATCATAATCCTGTGATAAATCATACCTGACAATAGAGCTTTCGTCGTATTTAACCGGTGTTGGCTCCGGCGTCTGGATAATATTTTCTTCAACTTTATTTTCGACGGTAGTTTCCTCCTGAATTATATCCGAGGGATCCGGCCAGATGAAAATATTCGGCAGGATAAAATCTTCTTCGGCATTTTGATCAGCGGTCTGGACGGCCGGCAAAGGTTTTTCTGACGCAAAAGCAAATTGCGCAACCAAAATAGATAATAAAATTGTTAAAATTATCCTTTTCATATTATTATTTTATGCCTTTGGCTTAAACGTGTCAAATTAGAAAGGAAAGCTCGACAATTTTAAGTGTATTTGAACAACATTATCATTACATGTTTTTTTATTACTTTATCTTTATGCCGTTGATGTTACAGAAGGAACGCAAAACTTGTTTTGCCTTTTCTATTTGTTTATGAACATATTTGTTCTTGGTCTCTTTAACTATCTCGGAAGCCTTTTGATATAATTTGCCGGAGGCTGTTAGATATTCTGTCTGCTGTGGTGATTTAATCAGACCTATTTCCTGATAATATTTACCGAATAAAAGTAATATTCTGGAACTCAAATCCATCATATTATATCTCTGTGTCAGAACAAGAGCACTTTCTATATTCATTTTTGCCGCTTCATAATCCGAAAGCGTTATGAACGCTTTTGCAATAACTGTTTTTAAAAGTGCTGCAAAGAAATAATTATTGATTTTCGGACTCTGGGCAACTTCCAGAGCCTGCGATGCAATATCTATGGCTGTTTTTGCGCCTTCGGTGATTAATGCCGCGTCTGCAATTAAATACCAGGTCAAAAGTGCTCCGGTTGCCATTTTTTCTTTAGCAAAATATGTAATCTGCTCGTTATAAATATCCATTGCATGTTTGGTTTGTTCATTGTCTTTGAATATTTTACCAAGAAGCGTTTTCAGGATATTTTTTGTAAAGTTATCACCGTTGTTGTTTGCGTATGTAACAATCTGGAATAAATCCTGCTGCATACCGTTATAATTTTGTACGAGAAAATTATTTATTATATTGATAAAATTCCAGCGTAAAACAGCATCAGCATCCATACTGTCATCTTTATGATTTTTCAAAATTTCTTCAAGGATTTTTTTAGATGTTTTGAGGTCGCCTTTCATTGTATTGGCAAATGCAAGAGTTAATTTGCAGTTGCATATAAACAATTCATCTTCAAGCTGATGACGGTCAATTATATCAAATAAAATAGTTAATATTTCAAACGATCTGTCATTGCCCTGCATTACAAGCGCATTGGCAAGTACAAGATAAGTCTTTAACCAGCTTTCATAAACAAATTCCACAGGAATGTCGCGGCGCTTGTATTTTCTGCTTAGAATGTTGTCAAATACAGGCATGATTTCTGTGTCAACCATATTGACTATTTGGCCGAGGTTTCCGATATTTAACAGTGCGTTTAATTTTGAAGCTTTTAATAAAGCTATTTCAAGCGTTTTTTCCGGATTTGTTTTGTCTAATACAGAATCTATGCATTCAACTTCTCCGAAATAATTGCCGGTTTTGCGGCAGCATTTGGAAAGATATGCAAGAAGCTCTATTTCTTTCGGAGTGTCTCCGACAGCCTGCGCGTTTGATATTGCGTCCGGCAGATACTCCATTGCTTCTTTCGGGTTTGCCTCCGCAAGAAGTTTGCCCAATCTTTCGGCTATGTTAAATCTTATATGCAAAGTTTCGCTGTCGTCCATTTCATTTATCAAAGCAAGACATTGTTTTTGTGAAATAGCATATAAATTTACATCTCCGACATAAGCTCCCAGACGCGTGTTTTTTGTCCATATTTCAAGCGCCATTTGCGGATTTTTAAGATTTTGTGCAATTATTGCCGGTATTGCATTTGAGTTCATGATGAAATCTTTTATCGCATAAAAAACTTTTTCATTTATGCTTTCAAAACAGTCGGCTTTTTTTGCATTTTTTATGATTGTTTCCCACAGGGTTAAACTCTTGAACTCATAAAATATATCGTTTAGCGGTGTGATAAAACTCATTTGTTCAAGATATGCCAGAATATCTGAAAATTTTTCATCATCAAGTTCAAATATTTCTTTTACGAGATTGATGTTTATTTTATCTCCGATTACAGATGCTCCGACAAGGATTTTGTAAGCTATAGGGTTGATGATTTTTAAAATCTCCAGCCTGTAACTCAAAATATCTGAAAAGTTTACCGGAATGCCGAATGGTTTGTCTGCTATCTGACAGTCAAAACGCAGACATAATGTTTGTTCAATAAACGCCGGATTGCCTTTGCTTTTTTGTAAAAGATCTGTTATTTCTGCCGGATTAAGCGCCAGAAAATCTTCTAAATTCTCTTTTTTCTGAGAGACTACCTGATTAACCTGAGAGGTTTCAAGCGGAGCAATTGTCACATCAAGATAAGGATTATCCGGCAATGAGAAATATGCTTTAGCAGACTTTTGCTCGTTATAGACAAGGAGCATTTTCAGATTGTCTTTGACATTATCACGCTGAATAAGTTTTGACAAAAATTCATAAGAAAATCCGTCTATAAAATCAAAATTATCAATAGTTATAACAAATTTACGCCCCTCTAAAATATCGTCGAATAATTTATTAAGTAAGTCATAAGTTTTCGCTTTGTTTTTGAACAAATCTTCAAATATACCAAGCTTGACAGGGTATAGAAAATTCATCAGTAATTCAGTTTCACTGTTAGAGAGGAAAGGAAATTCATTCTGGAAAAATTTACCGAAATCTTTTCTGAATTGCGGATTGTCAATGCAAAAATTTGGCAGAGAAAAAATATTTAAGAGAATATCCTGAATGACTCCGCCGGCCGTCAACTGGGTGATAGGGGTGCATTTTCCGTAAATCCAGGAGTATTCGTGCTTATTCATTTCTTCCATGACAGAACGCAGAACAACGGTTTTGCCGGAGCCTTTTTTACCGCTGATTGAAAAGATTTTTTTATCCTTTGACAGAATGCCTTTTACAAGAATATGTTTTGCTGTCAATTGCGGCAATATTTGCGGAGGTAGTTCAAAAGTATTTGCCTGTACCTGTTCCGGTTGTTCCTCTTCTTCAAACGGGAATCCGCATTTCCTGCATTTTTTTGCATCTAAAAAGTTTACGGCGCTGCAGTGTTGGCAAACTTTTAAAATTTCCTGCCCGCAAGTTTTGCAGGTAAGATTAAAAACAGAATTTACGGTATTGCACGCCGGACAAACAAGACCTGTTCTGGTCTTGCAGTATGGACATTTAAGCGAGTCGTCCGGAATATCTTTTTTACATGTCGGGCATTTCATTTTCCGTAATCCTGATTTAGTTAAAGGCTTGTTTTATTTTTTCAAGCAGCCTGAACAGTCTTTTGCAAACTTCTGACTGTGACAGCTGCATTTGTTGTGCAATTTCCTTTTGAGTCATGCCATCTTCATAACGTAATTTATAAAGGTGTAAATATTTTTTTTCAGGTTCTTCGGCATTTATTCTGTATAAATTATCCTGAACCTGTCTAAGAATTTCTTTTTTTATAACAATATCTTCCGGAGTATCACCAAAGTCAACTGCCTCATAATGTATAATCACATTGGAATAATCCATGCTCTCAGGAGTTATCGCTTCAAGAGAGACCTCTTTTGTCGCCTTATAACCTTCTCTTGTACGGCGCAAGCGGCCATGGTCTTTCAGGACATTAAGAATTGCGGTAGAAGCTATTCTTCTGACATAAGTTGTCAATGTTGATTCGGAATTAACTGTTTTTGCGATGAGGAAACTACGCTTGCAAGTTTCGTTGAAGAAATCGTCATATAAATCTTCATTATTTACAAACTTTTTATCATTTTTAATTATTTTGGATATTAGTTCTAATTTGTCTTGAGCTAACTCTTCCACTATGAATTTTCCTTATCTCAAAGACATTATAACATATTTACAAATATATTGTAAGTATTAAGTTAAAATCAGGTGTTTTTACCTCTCCGGCAGGCGGTTTTACTACGTTTAAGGTACTTTTAACAGATTGTAACACAATGTTATCAATCTCTTTGGAACCGCTGCTTGTTGAGATACTTGCATTTTGAACAGCGCCGGAATTGTTGAGTTTAAGATTTACTTTGACAACATTTGAGTACGCGTATTCTGTTGTAAGCAGTAAATCGCTGGACAGACCTAATTTTATACTCTTTCCTGCTGCTTGCAGATAGGATTTAATATTTGGACTGTAAGAAAGATAATCAGGGACCTGCCACTGGATTTTTTTAACAGTTAGATATGATTCAGGATTTTGCTGTTTTACCTGTTTTTGAACTTCTTCTTTTATTACATCCTGCTTAACTGTTAACTGAGGTTTTTCAATTTGATTTATGTCAGGCGCATCAGCTGATACATTGGCCTTTTCGTCAATCAGAGGAGCAGCAGCCGGAGTTGTTTCAGCAGGCTGAACAGGCTGTTCGTTTTGTTGAGCCGCCGGACTTTCCAGCGGTGTTGAAACGTCATTTTTGCTGATTGTTTCTATTTCTTCTACAGACTTGTTATTCAGAAGTGTTACCCCGCCAATTCCGGCCCCGAGTACCACGACACAAACAGCTGCAGTTACGAGTGCTTTTTTACCTGTTTCACTGTTTAACATTTCTGCAATAGACGGATTGTCGCCTGCACTGAGTTCTTCACTAAAATTCTTGATATTATCAAGCACTTTTCTTGCCGCATAAAGAATACCGAGTTTTTCTTCTCTTTCTGCAATTTCGACAGTATTTTCAGTTTTTCTGCTTTTTCTCATATATTTTGCAGGGTTGAAAGTTGAACGATATTTTGGTTTAGGCATTTCTTCAACAGGTGTAAATTCAAGAGCCGGCTCTGTTTGAGGGGGTGTCTTGCCTGCTTCAAATGCACTGTCATCATTCAACAGAGAGTCAATTTTTGCAAAAACATCTTCTGTTGTGCGCGTATGCTTAGGAGTTTCCTCCGGAATATGTTCATCATGAATTAAAGTATCTTCTGATATTTCATGTACTTCCGGAAGCTCGGATGCATCAGCCATAACAGAGTCATCAACATGTTCTGTTTGTTCGTCTGAAATTTCAGTGTTTTCTGATAATTCAGGTTCATTTTCTTCTGAGTCAGCCGGCATGTCATAATTTTCTTGTTCATCCAATATCGCTTCTTCCTGCTCGACTACAGGATTGGTATCTTCTGTACTGGTAAACTCATCTTGAAAACTAAAACCTTGTGAGTCATCTGCAAAATTCTCATCAAGAGCAGGCATTTCAAATACAGGTTCATCTATAGAGTCATGAATGTGTTCTTCCTGTTCCTGTTCTGCTGCAGCCTGTTCATTGTCTGTTTCTAATGGTTTATCTTCTTCAATTTCAGGCATTTCTATTTCATCTTGTGCAAAAATATCCTGTTGTTCATCAAAATTAATAACCGGTTCATCTGAAATATTTAAGTCAGGTAAATCTCCACTCATGGAGTCATTATCAGAGGAGGTTTCTTCTGATATTTCCGGTTCTTCATCAAAAGATAAATCATTATCAAAGTTATGTTCAAATGCAGGAGGTTCATCAAGAGTAAGAGGAGTATCTTCATCAAACAAATTCATATTATCAAAATTACTGTCTAAACTTGTATCAAACTGATGATTTTGTTCGGTAAAATCAGTATTGATATCAGGTGAAAGGTCAATATTATCCTCAAAAACTCCGGATGTATCCTCATTGCTTTTGAATACATTTGCAATTTCGGTTTCCTGAATTTTTTCGATTTCTTCTTTATCCAGAGAAATTAAATCTTCAATTGAAGGAATTTCTTCAATATTCAATCCTTCTTCCAGATTAGGAAGTGTTAAATCTTCTTCAGTATTCAGCGGTAATTTATCCTCTTCTTTAGTCATCACGGATTCCCCTTACATTCTTAAGTTTTCGGTATTAATTATTATTTTCTGCCTCAGCAGACAATTCTCCATCTATATCATTATACATATTTTCAGATTTTACATCCTCCGTTTGAGATAGATTTTCAAAAAATTCGTCTGCACTTTCAAAAACTTCAAATTCATCCTGCGGAGTTTTTTCTATTTCGGGCTCTGTTGTTTCCGGTTCGTTTTGCCCGTCAGAAGGCTCTTGCAGGTCATATTCACTTGCCACACGGTAGGAAATTAATTCAAAATTTTCGAATTCTATAAATTTATTTCTTAATTCCTGATTTTTAGTTAAAACTTTTAATAATATTTTTCTTTCCAGCAAAGCGATATCGTTGTCAACCATGTCAATAATGCTTTCTTCAAAATTTTGCAATTCCTCTTGAGAAAGCTCAGTTCTGGTGGAGGTTTGCGCATTATCAAGATAAGATTTCAAATTTTCAGGCGGCTGTAATTGTGATTTTGCCACAAAATAATATTCCTGATTTTGCAATTCTTGATTTATTGCAGAAGATTCAATAAATCCTAAAAATTTCACATGCGATTGATCCTTAGCCATCAGGAACACAAAGTATATATGCGGCTGGATTTTTAATTCAAAATGAGATTTCGGAATAAAGATATATTTTTCATCAAAGACAATTCTTACATCAATATGTGTTCTTGGCAGTATAACATCTGAAATATCCAATTCTTCAAGCACTTTGCGTATATTATGGAGATTATCAACCGGCGACATGGCAATGCCTTCACTTGCCAGATATCTGCCGGCAAGGCGTGCTCCCAATATATTAAAATACGCACGATTTTTAACATTAGTATCGGCAAATGAGCCTGCAATAGTACGCGCTTCGTTTTTATCGTTCTCTTCAATATATATTAGAATATCCTGTTGTGACTCCATATTAAAATTCTCCTTATTTATATAGATGACACGGGAATAAAAAATATTCCATTTTCTTGTAAACTTTTGTTACAATTATTGAAATTGTCTGATTTTTTAGACAAAATAAAACTATCAGGTGTTTTATATCTGTATCCAATAGTGTGAAAATAGGAGGTTCTATATGTTAAATTCTGTATCAGGTGTAAATTTTAAAGGTAATCCTATCTTGGAACGTGAAGGTAAATTTTCTCAGCCGCAGCAGCCTCAAGGCAGTGCTCCAGAAATGCCGGCTGACAGTTTTGAAAAACCTAAGAAAAAACATACCGGACTAAAAGCATTTTTATGGACAGTAGGAGTACTTGCAGCTGCAGCCGTAGGACTTGGTGTTGCCGCTAAAAAAGGTAAGTTAACATCTATAGAAGCTCCGGAAGGATTTATGGCAAACGCGAAAAATGTATGTGCAAAAATCGGTGAAGGTGTTGCTGAGGCTTATGACAATACAATCGCATGGTGTGCTGAAAAATTTAACAAAATCCGTGGAAAAGATTGACTGAAACGCGATGAAATGGATCAATTAATTGATGAGATAGCATCCGAAATCGCTAATAGTTAATAGATTTGTCAGGCGCCGGCCGCAGGCCGGCGCCATTATTTATTCCAAAAAATCTGCAAGAATAATTGTACTCACAAGAATACCTTGATCCGTCAACTTAAAGCGCCCGTTTTGTTTTACGATATGACCGCTTGCAATATATTTTTCCAGTATCCGGCTGTACTGCTTTTCAAAATCCATATCGAATTTTTTATTTATGTTGTCTATAGAAACACCGGACATTTTCCGGAAACCTAAAAAAATTTCTTCTTCAAGTTTTTCTTCATCCGTAACGACATGCTCTGTAGCATGCCGGCATGGTGACTCAAAATATTCATCAAATTTTTCGTGATTTGAATATCTTTTGTTATCAATATATCCGTGCGCGGAAATTCCAAAACCATAATACGAATTATTATCCCAGTAGTTCAAGTTGTGTCGTGAGTAATACCCCGATTTTGCGAAATTACTGACTTCGTAATGCTCGTATCCATTTAATTTTAAGACTTCAACAGCCTTCAAATACATATCGGCCTGCAAATCGCTATCAGGAAGATTTTCCGGCATGTGCGATGCAAAATAACATCCGTCCTCTATTTTTAATCCATACAACGAAATATGTTGTACATCTAAAGAAACCGCCTTTAATAAATCCTGTTCGAATTCGCTCACTGTTTGTTCAGGTAATCCGTATATAAAATCAAGACTTACATTGTCAAAACCGGCTGCAAATGCATTATTTACCGCATTCAAAACATCCTGATCCAAATGTTTCCGGCCGATTTGTACAAGTTTTTTTTCATCAAAAGTCTGACAGCCAATGCTCAATCTGTTCACGCCGGCCGATTTTAGTTTTTGCAAATATTCATAAGTTATATTTTCCGGATTTAATTCAACTGTTATTTCGGCATCAGGGGCGATATTAAAAAGTCTTATGAGCCGTGATATTTCATCCGGCTCGAGCAAAGATGGTGTACCGCCGCCAAAATACAGCGTCTTTAAAAGTTCCTGCTTATAAAAATATTTAATTTCTTCTTCCAATTTATTTAGATACAGCTCTTTTTGCCGCAATTCAGGAAAAGATACAAACGAACAATACCTGCATTTTTGCCTGCAAAAAGGTATGTGGATATAAACATTCTGCGCCATAGGTTTATTATACTCCAAAAGCAGTCACTTAGATTTTGCAATGACAATTATCGGCGCGTAAGTCAACCGGTTATCCGGAAATAATTCTGTATATTTATCACAAAATTCCTTAACTTCTTTAAACGTCAGGCTTTTGGCCGAAAGTGAATTAACACCGGTATTTTTCATGTGTGCAAGAAGCTCCAGAGGACTTTTGAATTTCAAAATCCGTGTGTATTCTTCCAGATGCAATACCTCATAATTTTTACTTAGAATATCTTTGATGTAATCTGTTGATTTATATTCAAGCGATAGCCCCGTAACCTCTCTTATTTCCTTAAAATTTTCCGGTGCAAATGTCGTAAATGCAAGCAGTCCGTTTTTCTCCAAAAGTCCTGAAAAATGTTCAACAGCCCCCTCAAGTGAATTAAACCACTGAAACATCGCATTAGATATAATCAAATCCATTTTACAGTTGGGTTTAATCTTTTGAGCATTACCGCAAATAAAAGTATATTCAGGTATAATTTTATCCAGATATTTTTTTGATTTTTCGACAAGATCGTTTGCAAAATACTGCTCATAAGAAAGCTGTTTTAGAATTTCCCTGCTTAAAATCCCTGTGCCGGATCCGAGTTCCAGAATTCGTCTAAAACTGCATCTGTATTCGCATAACGCATCAGTCAGTTTTTGAGCAAGTTCAATTTGGACAAGTGCATTTTCATTGTACTTATCCATATTTTTTTCAAACTGTTTTTTTACGATTTTAGGGTTTACCTGCATTTTAATATTTCGTCCCAGCTTGTAAAATTATAGAACGGAAAATGTCCGCACTCAAGTTTTACCGCTAAATCATTCCAGCAATTCAACTGATTTTTAACCGGAATAATTTTGTCCTCCAGCCCGACTATTGCGCGGTTATAATATTTGCCGTCATAGGTTTGAGTGGAAGATTTAATAAAATTATCAAGACTTACCAGTTCTTCGACACGGTTTTGAATTGAACGTTCCACAGGTGACTGCTGATATTTTGCAAGAAAATCATCATTTGAAAAAACATTTTTGTAAAATTTTCCCTGTAAACCTGTTTCGGCATACTGCAATGTCAAATTGAAGGTTCTCTCCGGAATACCCAAACTGTTATCAACAGGAAACGGAGTACCGTTTACCGCAAGTTTATAACTGAATTCCGGCAGCCTATCGCGAAGATAATACGCTGCAAAAACACCCATTGACCAGCTTATAAGTTTTATGTCATTATAATCCGATACCTCAAAAATACCTTCCGGCAGATTTAAGTCCGTATAATCATAAAACATTAATACATCATTTTTTCCGCACTCCAAATATTCAAAAGGTTTGTGGTCAAAGCTCCAGCCGCCGAAAAAAATTATTAAATTCTCGTTGTTGTTTTTATTTAACCAGTAATATTGCATTTTAATATCTCCTGAAGTTTCGTCAAATCATTTTCTTCAATCTCTGTAGTCAAAGAAATTCTTATTCTGGAAGTTCCTGCAGGAACAGTCGGCGGCCTGATAGGCAGTGTGAAATACCCGTTTTGATACAAAATATCGCACATTTGAACAGTTTTGTCATTCTCACCAATAATTACCGGTATAATATGGCTCCGGCTGTTGAATTTCCTCCCGAGCGCAAGCATATTTTGCCGCTTTTCATAAGTGTGCGGTAATTCATTTTCTATAATCCATTTTGAAAAAGCTATGTTAATCGGCGGCAAAGAAGTTGAAAAAATAAAAGAACGCGCCTTGTTTATTAAATAGTCAATAAGAACTTTTTTACCGGTCGCAAAAGCCCCTACTGAGCCTATTGCTTTGCCAAAAGTTCCAACAATCAAATCAACTTCGTTAATTAATCCTAGGGTTTCTGAAACACCAAGACCTTTTTGACCGAATACTCCGAATGCATGCGCTTCGTCAAGAACAAGCATACAGTTGTATTTGTTTTTTAATTCAACAAGTTTTGCGATATCCGCAATGTCGCCATCCATACTAAACACACTTTCAGACACAATTATCGCCTCTTTGAAATTTTTTCTTTCTCTGAGAAGAAGTTTTTCAAGTGCACTCATATCATTGTGCGGGTATCTGAAAAATTTTCCTTGCGCAAGCTGCATACCGTCAATTATACTGGCATGATTAAGTTTGTCAGAAAAAATAACATCTCCTTTTTGCGCCAGAGTGCTGTTAATTCCGACATTGGCATGATATCCGCTGTTAAAAAGCAGTGTCCCCTGAGTATTAAAAAGTTCACTTATTAAATTCTCTAACTCTTTGTAAACGGGCAAAGTACCTGTCAGCAACCTTGCAGATGCACTTCCAAATGAGTATTCTGTTCCGGTCGTATCCAGAAATCGTTCGGTAATTTTTTTATTATCCGCTAATCCAAGATAATTATTGGACGACAGATTAAGCAGTTTTTGCCCGCCGTTATAAATATATTTTTCATCCTTGCCGGTAAAATCTTTTATCGTCCTGAAATGTGAGTTGCTATCAAGCGTTTTTAATATATCAGAATAGTTTTCGTACATACACTAAATGTAAGACAAACAGAGTGTAAAGTCATCTGTTTGTACCAATTTTTTAATTTTATGTTTAAAAAATGTTAAAATTGGGAATAATTAGAACATACGCTATATAATATTTATTGAGCAATTTAATAATTCAGGAGAATAAATTGATACACTTTACTGCTGGAAGAGATTTTGAGAGAATTTCTGCAAAATCAGGATTGTCAATGCCTGAATTAGTTCTTGCGATTGCTATTGTTGGTACTATTGCGGCATTACTTATAACAAATATTGTTTCTGCAATAGATGAAAAGAAAAATATGGTTGCATTGAGAAAAATTCAAAATTCACTTTCTCAGGTAACACAGCTTGTTGTTAACGACAATATGTCGCCGGTATATTGGGACTTAAAGGATTATGATTACAATTCAGCCGCGAAGGCATATAAATACTATAAACCTTATTTTCAGGTTTTACGTGAATGTTCTAATCAGGCCGGCTGTTGGAAATATCCCACTACATATTTAAGCGGCAAAGTATATTTAACTTCAACCGAACCTTATCAGTATATGTTTACTCTGACAGATGGTATGAATGTATTGGTGAATGTTTTTTCTCAAGCGGTTATAGAAGATGAATTTGGCGTAAAAGTTGACGGTACCTCTGTTGTATTCATTGTTGATGTAAACGGAGATCGCCGACCTAACCGCGTCGGGTCAGATATTTTTGCATTTGTGCTGCGTGATGAAACAATTGTCCCTGCCGGAGAAGATTCTACATATAATTGTAATACGGCAGGACTCGGGCTCGCTTGTACCGCGCGTGTAATGCGGGATAATTACAGTATAAGCTATTATTAATTTTTGCTTATATTATGTTTTAAATGCATTCCGTATAGACATCTTGTAATCAGGACGCAAAATGCCCTTTTCTGTTATAATTCCTGTGATTAGTTCGTGCGGCGTGACATCAAATCCCGGATTGATAACATTCACTTCCGGTGCACAAATTATTTTTCCGTTAATATGTGTAACTTCATCACGTGAGCGTTCTTCAATTACTATCTCGTCGCCGGTTTTTATGCTTGTGTCAATCGTAGATAACGGTGCGGCAATATAAAAAGGTACATTATGGTATTTCGCCGCAATGGCAACGGTATATGTCCCAATCTTGTTTGCAGTATCGCCATTTGCCGCAATTCTGTCGGCCCCGACCACGACCATATCTATCATGCCTTTTTTCATAAAATATGAGCACATGCCATCTGTAATCAAAGTCGTTGGAATTCCGTCCATCGTGAGTTCAAGAGTTGTAATTCTCGCTCCCTGCTGCCGCGGTCGTGTTTCGTCAGCAAAAACCTGAATTGTTGGGTCACTGGCAAATGCAGAACGCACAACGCCGAGTGCTGTACCGTATCCGACTGTTGCCAGTGCGCCAGCATTACAGTGAGTCAGGATGGTTGCGCCCTTAGGAACGACTTCTGCTCCGTAATCTCCGATTTTTTTGTTAATTTCGATATCTTCGTTTTCTAATTTAATACCGTTTTGTTTAAGTTCTTCAACAATGCCGGCTATATCAGATTTTGAATTGTTGATAATCTCTTTTTGTTTTGCAACAGCCCACATTAAATTAACGGCTGTAGGTCTGGAGCTTGCCATATAGTCAGCTTTTTCATTAAGTTTTCTGATAAATTCGTCGCGTGACAGATTTTCTTTAGCGAGTTCCTGCGCGTATAAAACAACACCGTGTGCGCCTGCAACACCGATAGCCGGAGCACCGCGGACAATCATTGTTTTTATTGCGTCATACATTTGCTGTCCGCCGGTTATATTTACGTACTTAAATTCTTCCGGTAAAAGTGTTTGATCGACCATTCGTGAGTATGTATCTATCCATTCGATTGTTTTTATTTTTGATTTGAATTCCGTCATTTTTTTATCCTTATAATTTGAATTTATCATTATCGTTTTTTTCAATACTTTTTAAGAATTCTAAGACATAGAAGGTTATAAAAGCACTGAATGCATTAATTGTAGCGCTCAAAACAGCTACAAAAAGCGTAAGTAAAAATATTATCCCGAAGCTTCCGACATTGAGTATCATAGAAATTCCGTACAAATAAGCCAGATTAAAAAATCGGCCTAAGACCCAGGCTGCAGGTAGAAATACAACTGCAAAAGCAAGAAATGACACAAAGCCGATTAAAGCGCCCAGAACAACACTTTCGCGTATTTCCATAATGTCAATCAGGTCAAATTTTGCCATAAAAACTATTATAATTGCGGAAACCAGTGCCATAAGCACTATAAATGCAAGCTGTCCGACAACAGGTATTAATGTTAAAAGTGCAAGGATTATGCCTGCGATAATACTCAATATGCTAACCTGTTTTAGTAATAATTTATTCATAAACTCATCTCCGGAAATAATATTATCACAAACAATTGCGTGTGTGGCAAATTGCAATGGCAATGGCGTCAACTGTATCATCGAGTTTTGGTAATTCGTCGCGATTAAGAGCGATTTTCACCATTTGTTGAACTTCTTTTTTATCAGCGCGGCCGTAGCCGGTTAAGACTTGTTTGACCTCCATTGGCGTGTATTCAAAAATAGGAATTTGAGATTTTTCCAGAACAGTCAAGATAACACCTCTTGCGTGAGCGACAGGCATTACGGTTGTTTGGTTTTTAAAGAAAAATAACTTTTCGATAGAGGCAATATCAGGCTTGTATTTTTCTACGATAGTTGTCATATCTTCAAAAATTTCCAGCAGCCGTGCGGATTCTGATTTTTCTTTTGCTGTTCTGATTGAGCCGGAGTGCAAAAGTGTCGGAGTTTCGCCGTCAAAATCCAAAATGCTGTATCCTACAATCGCCATTCCCGGATCTATACCAATAATCTTCATGATTTCAATTGTACAGTGATTTTAGTTTTTGCGCAAGTTGTGTTATTTTTTACGACTTGTTGAATGGCTAATTGTATTCAGTAAAGATTTTGATAGAATTATTTTGAATTAAGATATTGACTTTTAATTGTTTAGATTTATTATTAATTATATAAATCATTAAGGATAATTCTATGAATAGACTTCGTAAAATAAAATATCTTCACATAATTGCAGCATTGTATCTGGTTCTTGAAATGTATTTTACATTTTTATGGATAACATACGGATTTATTATATATCTTTTTTTATTAGGCTGGGATTTTCAATTTAGTGATATTTTTTTATGGATAAATCATATCATTAATGGAGTAATAACACCTGAAGAACTAAAATATATTATTTATTTTTTGATAGCTACCATAAAACATTTTTCATATTATTTCTTTCTTATACTTGCATTAAAAAAATTATATCAGCTTATTAAACAACAAAAATGTAATAATTGTTGTCTCTTGATTCTTATTTTTTCACTTTTAATTCAGTTCGTTGTGTTTATCAATACAATATTACAAATTCTGCATGAAAATATAAATTATTATTGGTTCCATTTTTTATATGGGATACCTAATTGTATTTTGTATAAATTTTGATAAAATTATGTTGAATTAAGATATTGACTTTTAACTATTTGGATTTATTATTAATGTATAAACGATTAAGGATAAATTACACATGTTTAATTTCAAAAAATTTTTAGCCATTATATTTAGTATTATACAGGCAAGTATTCTTTTGTTCTGGCTTAGTGTGGTTTTTGTTTATATATTTGGAGTGAACTTATTTTTATTGGGTGGTGAGTTTGAATCAGTCCAGAGATCTATTGGTAGTTTACTTTTTACCTTATTCTTATTAATAATTTCTGATTTAATATATCTTGTGCAACTTATAGCTATTGTAATGATATTAATATTTCTTATTAAATATTTACGAAATATTAAATTGTTCAAAAAGGACTATATAATATTAATTATAGCCCTTTTAATTGAAATTATAATTATTGGTTGTTCTTTTTGGATTTTTATTAAAGAAACGACTTAAGATATTATATCCATGCCCATTCTTCAACCGGAATAGATATTTCCGTTATTGTGTAGTAATTAGTGATTAACCCCTGTTCCTGTATATTATAGGCCCATTCAACCTGCCAACTTGGGTCATCCTCATTAAAATCGTACGTATCAATAACATAAGCTTTGAGTGTATTATTTTTATCAAGATGCATATCAATTATGTCTGCATGCCCTAAAGAAAGATGTAAATTCTCTGTACTTGTGAAATTCACACTTCCGTTACTTACAGTATTCCCTGCGGCTAATGTCTGGATATTTTTTCTTATGTATGTTTTTAATTCGTTACTGCTTCCTATTGCCTTTGATAATGAACTATTTGTATGAAAATAAATTCCCTGGCAATCTGATTTGTAAATCTGTGTTTTTATTTTTTCTGTTACAAAAGATTTTAATCTCGGGGATAATTTGGTCCCGTCGTCTTTTACGTAAGCTCTTACGTGAACTTTTTCTTCATTGTTTGTCATTTTTACTTCTCCTTTCTTTTTTAACCAGATATTTCTATTTTAAACCTTTATTTCCGCTCCGCAAGTCCACGAAAACATATACATGTTTTCGTCTAAGTGTTTTCACCTACACCAAGTGGCTATTTTCCTACCTCAAACGCCCTAATTACGCCGCTTTCAATTTTTCATTTTTTATACATTTTTTCTCATAAAATGCATTATTTTTCTTTTATACGGGCATCCCTCAACGGGTATTCGCAACATAAAGAGGCGGGCGGCTATAAGCCGCCCGCCTCAAATACAAACCTGACTATTCTGCAATTTCAGCAGAAGCTGTTTCTTCTGTTTTGTTAATATCTTTGATGCTCAGTGCAATTCTGTGTTCTTGCGGTGTGAATTTTTTAATAAGAACTTCCACACTGTCGCCAACTTTGAATTTGTTAAACGGATTAACGTTTTCTTCAGCCATTTCAGAAACAGGCAATAATGCTTCAACACCAGGGAAAATGTTGATAAATGCACCAAAACCGGTTACTTTGTTAACAGTACCTGTTATGATTTGACCTTCCTGAAATTGACCTTCAATTTGCTGCCACGGATCTTCTCCCATTCTCTTCAAAGAAAGTGAAATTCTTTTTAATTCCTGATCTATTTTGATAATTTTAACTTCGATAGTTTCACCGAGTTTGATAACATCGGAAGGGTGTTTGATTCTTGACCATGAAATTTCAGAGATAGGCAGTAAACCGTCAATGCCGTTGATGTCAACAAATGCACCGAAATCAGCAATTCTTACGACTTCACCTTTTACAATCTGGTCTTCTTCCAGTTCAGAAAGAATGTTGTCCACGACCTGATCGCGCTGCTCTGCAACTGCAAGTCTTTGTGAAAGTATTAATTTGTTTTTCTTCGGATCAGCTTCCAATACTTTAACTTCGACTTTTGTGTCGATCAAACCGTCAAAAGGTGTGCCTGTTCTCAATTGAGAAGAAGGGATGAAACCTTTCAGGTCAGCAACATCAACCAATACGCCGCCTTTTACGATAGAAATAACTTTTGCAAGAATTGTATCGCCTTGAATTTTAGCGTCATTAAGCTGCGCCCAGGCTTGAGCAAATGATAATCTTTTCAGTGATAAAAGCATATTTTCTTCGTCGTTTTCTTCTTTGAGGACGTAGAATTCTTTTACATCACCTACTTCAACAGATTCAGCACCTTCTGCGCTTGAGATTTCTTTTTCAGGCAGAAAAGCTTCTGTTTTAGCGCCCTTAACGCTTACAAGATAACCTTCCGGTTCTTTTTTGATAACTGTACCTTCAACGATATCAGCTACTGAATAACTTTTTGAGAAAGATTCTTCCAATAATTTTTCAAATTCATCCATTGATGGTTTTACTAAAGTTGTTGTCATTAATTTATTCTCCTTTTTCCAGTTTATTTAGTACTTTTTCAATAACATTCTGCGGGGTGGAAGCCCCTGCTGTTATTGAAATATTTTGTGCATTGTTAATTAAATCTTTGTAATTGTCGAGTTCATAGTCATTTTCAATATGGATAGTTTTTGTTATATCTTTCAAGATTTCTGCTAAATGGGTTGTGTTTGCACTTTTTTTAGACCCGACAACAATCATTAAATCGCTGTTTTGAGCGAGTTCTTTAGCTTCTTTTTGCCGCATTGCCGTGCTGGCACAAATTGTGTTTGCGATGTGTAATTCTTTTGATATTGCGGTAAGGTATTCAACAATTTCGTTTAAGGTCGTGATTCTTTGTGTTGTTTGAACGACCACGCCGACACGCTTGTGAGATTTGATTTCGTGTTCATAAGGTTTAAGCTGCTCTACGGAAGCAGCGACTACAACATTTTTACTCCAGAGTTCAGCGTTAGCCTTGATTGCGATGACTTCCGGATGCTCAGATTTCCCGACAATTACAACAAAATAGTTGTCTTTGGCAAGCTCAATTGCTGTTTGCTGAACTTTTTTAACGTCAGGACAGGTCAAATCAACCGGAGTAAAGCCGGCGTTTTTAATTTTTTCAATGACTTCCGGACTTTCACCATGACTTCTGATAACACAAATACCTTCACCGGATTGAGGAATTTCTGTAAGAGTTTTAATTCCTAATTGTTCCAGTTCATTGATGACCTGAGAGTTATGAATAAGTTCTCCCAGCACAAAAACGTGTTTGTCAGGGTTTTCTGCTTTCAATTTTTTAGCGGTTTCCACGGCTCTTTTTACACCGTAACAAAATCCCGCAAGCTTTGCTAATGTTATATTTTTCGGCAATTTGTAATTGTCTTCTTTCTTTAGAACTCGCAATTTTTTATTTTGCTGTACGAATATTGAACAATAAAAAAAAACAAAATGCAATATATTACAGCGTTTATTTTATTTGTAGTTCAATTAAACATTATATTTATTGGTTCCTATAGAACGCATGCGAGGACCATTAATATAAGTGTTCCAATTTGCATGGCTGTTGCCATATTTTGAGAAAATTTGTTTGAGTCATACGTTTTGGCTGATTTTTGTGCACTATACGCACTTGCAATTCTGTTTATACGGTCTTGCTGCGTGTCATTGGCAAAAGTTGTACCGAACATGCCTGATTCAATTCTTGATAGACGGTTATCTATATCATCACTGTTGTATGCTTGTTTGAATAAAGATTTTTCAATGCTTGCGAGATTTGTGCGCTTTGGAGCGGCTGTAGGTCTTGAATGACGTGCGTTATATGCATTATAATCAAATGAAGGCGGTTCGTATCTATCTAAATGATAATTTTTGTCCAATTCTACAACATCATCGTCGTAAAATTCATTTGACGATTGCGCAATTTGATTATCCATTAGTGAGGAAGGTTTTATTTCTGCTTTAAGTCTGTCAACACGTGTACTTAAGTCATCATTAAAGATTTTGCCGAAGGTTTGTTTTTCCAGATTGGCAAGTCTGTCATTTATGTTCTGATTTTTATATTCTGTTTTAAAAACCTGCATTTCGAGTTCATTGACAGCAGGATAATCAACGTTTGGGCCCTGAGCAACAGGCTGCTCACTTATATAATCACCTGAGTCATCCATAAAAGTATCTTCTTTCGGCGGAATTTCTTTTCCTATTTCATTTGCCGAAAGATCTTTTGTTAGTTTTGCAATTCTGTCCGGTGTTGAATTACTTGAAGCCTGACCGTAAACACTTTCTTCTATACGACTCAGGCGAGTTTCGTCAGATTCATTGCCGTACTGGAAGCCGAAAACCTCATTCTCTATTTTATCCAGCGTGGCAGTATACTGACCTGCGTATGCGATATTTACTGATAATATAATACATAAAACAATAAAAGCTTTTTTCATAACAAAGCCTCCCAAAATTATAAGAGCAACTTATGAATATGATAAGGTTGAATGACGCATATAACCATTCTACAGCACTGTTATTTCAAGAATGTTTAAAATACAGAATTATATTTAGGCACAATGCGCAATGAAAAAATATACATTATCGGAAAGCGTTATCTATATGAACGGATGCAATTTCCATAAAAATTTGTATAAATATATAAGCATGCAAAAGAAAAAATGATTAAATTAAGGCTGAAAAAGTGCACCAAGTCAAAAATCGTTACAAAAATTTACATAAAAAACGAGTTCAAAAAATTGCATTTTTAAGGTATATTTAATATAGCCGAAATAACTTTTGTTCTAAATATTTATAAAGTATTTTTAAGAATACTATTTTTAGAAAATAAATCAAAAAATGTTCTTAATATAAACTTTACATTAAGTGTATAAATGGCAATTTTAATTTTGCCCCGCTTTTATAATGATTGTGTGCTTGTTATAATACGTGTAGTTATTAGGTAAACCAGACAAAAATTTATGATTAGTGAAATTAAATTAAGTAGTATAGATAAACAAAATACCCCGCGTCTAAAAACGAATGACGTATCTTTTGGCGGATTTCAAGATACAGCAAGCCGCCTTGCACACACTTATGCAAAAAAGGCTGCCGATGGCGGAATTAAATTAGTCCAACAGTGCGAAAAGCACCCTATGATAAATGTAACAGTGCTTGACCTTGCAACGGCGATTATTCCGCGTACACTGGTTGAAACATTTGCTGTTCCAAAAGATAATACAGCACAAAAACAGGACGAAAATAAAGAGAAAAAACATCATAAGATAAATCTGCTTGCCGGTATGGAAGCATTTAGACGTGAGTCCTCAGGACTTATCGTAAACTGTCTTATTCCGGGATATATCGTTTACGGCATAGCAAAAGGATTGAACAAATTCGTTCCTGCTATTATGAAGCCGTTTAACAAATCTAACCTTGCAAGCAACTGGGCTGACAGTAATACTATCGAGAAAATTACCCATTACTATAAAAACGCTCAAGGTACAGGTGATGAAAAATTATTCAATGCTTTCAAAAATCTGACTTATGATATATCAGGCGTTGACGGAAAAGATGAAAAAGCATTTAACAAAATTTTGACATCAGATGATGACAAAATATTTGAAAAACTGGTTAAAGCTGTTCATGATGAACACAACGGTTCAAAATTATCAAAAGAAGCATTTGACACAATTGCTGCTAAAACCCATATTACAGAAAACCTGAAATTCAAAGGGGACAATAAATACCATTCAACAAATCTTGAAAGTATTTATTCAAATATGGTTAAGTTCCTCCGCGGTGTGGCTAAAGAAAATATAACGGAATCATCGCAGTTAGAAACTTATGCTAAAAAAGCAAGTAAATTTGTTAACTGGAAAAGTTTAGGCGGCCTTGCCGTAATAATTCCTCTTGCTATTTCAATGCAGCCGATTAACAGGTGGATTACGCACAAATCAGCAGGTCAAAAAGGTGCGCCGATTTATAACGGTAAAGAATATCAGGAACCTACAAAAGAAGAAAAAGCACAATTATTTAAACAAAAAATAATTTCTGTAAGCTCAATGATCGGAGTAGGTTTGCTTTCTATGATGAAGCTGCCGACATTGAATATGCTGCAATTCAAGGGCAAATTCCCGTCAATGGATCAGGCTCGTATAATTTCAACAGCGACATTTGCAAGCCGTATGGGTGCAAGTGAAGATGCAAACGATCTTCGTGAAGCAACAATCCGTGATATTGCAACCTTCCTGAGTTTTTATTTCTTAGGCGATTTTGCTGCAAAAGGAATTGCTACTTATATTGAACACAAAGATCCTAATGCTAAATTAATAAATACACTCAAACCGTTAAAACGTAATGCTAATCCGCTGGAAAAATTCTGGCACTGGACAAAACATACAGCGCTTAAATCTACAGATGAATTAGCAACCGTAAAAGACAAACGATTAAGAACAATTTGTCAGATCGGAAACCTTGCATTCTCTCTCATTGCACTGGGCGTATTTATTCCTCTGTATAACAGAACAGTTACAAACAAAAAAGAACAAGAACGCAAAGAAAAAGAACTTGCGAATATCAAACCCGGGTCATCGACCGGCGCCGCCGCGGGCTCTACGTTGTCATCAGACATCGTAAAGGCTTCAATCAAACATAATCCGGCGTTTCGGGCAATTTTTAATTCGTAAGGAGATAATTAACTATGAAAATACAATCTATTACCCCAAAGTATGAACAAAAACTAAACAGTAACAAAGATGAACAGCCTCGATTTACAGGCGCAATGGATGTTGTAACTGGCGGATTGAGATTTTTTGAAACCAATCAGGCATGGGGCGCAAACGCTGTAGACTTAGGCTCAATGGTTATTCCGAGAACCTGGACTGATATGAAAAAACGCGGTCCTCAAGCCGGTACTGAAACATTTATCAGAGAATCATGCGGTACTTTTAACCACTCAATGGTAGGTGTTTACGGAACAGTTGCTGGTTTGGCGCTGGCAACAGCATTTAACAACAAATACGGAATAAACGCACATAAAATTTATGCTGATAATAATGCCATTGATATTATTGCTGCTGATTGGTACGACTCTTTAAAATATTATCAGGACAAAGGCGGTACTATAGTTAAAGATTCAAATGGCAAGTATTCAGTGCTGCCAAAAGAAGTTAAAGAAGATTTTGCAAACAAGCTTCTGAACAGAATTTCTACCTTTAACAACGGGTATAAAACAATCTCAGCCGAAGCAAAAGATATGTTAATAAGCGACTTTGTTCAAAACATGGAAGATGCTGAAATTGTTAAAAATAAAAAAGATAGTTATAAGAAGTTTAACAAAAAGCTTTACAATGAACGGCTTGAACGTATAGTCAATGTAATTTCAGAAGCAACAGGCGGAAAAGAAACTGCAAAAATAGAAAACCGCTTAACTTCTTCTACAGCGACATTAAGAACAACTGTTGAAAATATTTTAAATATATCTAAGACTTTTGTTCAAGATAATGTAATAGACGAATTTTTACACAGCGACAGTTATTTAAGCAATAAATTTGTTAAAGGTCTTAAATCCTTGAATTTACAGCGTTCAGCACTTGGTTTAGGATTTGCGGCATTGTTTGGTATGTCAGTACAGCCGATGAACAGATACTTAACCAAAAAACGTACGGGCAGTGACGGTTTTGTAGGTGTAGAAGGCCGTAAGAAAGATGACAGTAAATCATTTGCGGCAATGAAAATTATTACAGGTTTAGCGCTCGGTACAGGTGCACTTGCAACTATTACAACAAAACCTTCTAAATTCCTTTCCAAATTACAGTTCAAAGGAATGACACCGACTATTAATCAGTTGAAATTTGTGTATGGTATGACAATTATGTCAAGACTTTTTGCCGCACGTGACAAAGACGAACTCAGAGAATCCGCAATTAAAGATACTCTGGGCTTCCTGAACCTGTTAATTCTCGGCAGTCTTGTTACAAAAGGTGCTGTAATGGCTCTTGATAAATCTAAATCATTGCTGAATACAGCAGAAACAAGTAAAAATGTATTCAAGCGCTTTATTAATTCTTCACTCAAAACAAAAGATGAAGTATTAATTGAAGGATTGAAAAAAGCAGGAGTTTCAACACTTGGTGAACACAGCAAGGCTTTAAGTTTCTCTAAAATGATGAAATTACTTCCAGAAGCAGATAAAGTAACAAGAGGTAAACTGAATGTTCTTAACCTCGCACAGTTAATTGGATATGCATACTCTGCACTGGTACTCGGTATCGGAATTCCGCGATTGAATATCTATATGACCAATAAACGTGAAGCAAGAAATGCTGCTCAAATGGCTGCAACTCAGCAAACTGATAATAAATCACAGGTTAACACCGAATTTTTGAAAAGCAAAATGGTTAACTTTTACGGTAACAGAGCTGCATAACGCGGCCTTAAGCTGATAGATATCAATGGCTTGTGATTTACTGTGCTGTGTCAATGGCAATTATTCCTGCAGGCGGTTAAAATTTGTAGGGATAATCTTCTTTGAACTCCCAGTTGTCAAATTTTTCTAAAAGTGCTGTACAAGTATAAGAGTTATTTTTACAGTTAGCAATTGCCTGCTCACGAGTTAAGCTGTCTATTGGAGAAATGTAATAACCGGTAAACGTTTTGTTTCCTATATTAATATTGTTGCTTTTAAAATTAATTAAGAAGGCAAAATTATCAATCCCATTTTTATCCTCTCCGCTGTTACAATTAACTGCGTATTTGATATCAATCGATCCACCACCACCATAAAGCCACATGCATGAGCCATCCGCAAAGTATACCAGTGATTTGTAGTCTTTTGCCTCCTCGATTTTTGTATGATTAATATATTTTGCAAGATATTGTTTAAAAAA
>CALUUH010000014.1 GCA_944323875.1 Candidatus Gastranaerophilales bacterium | reverse complement strand
TATATGATGTTTTCTTACCACAAAAAATACTATGATAACAATGAAATAGATTTAGAAGCAGTTGAGGATATGAAGTTCGCAACAATTGAACAAAGTGAACTTTTTCAAAAATATAAATTAGCATATAGCTTTAAATGGTTCTATTTTTTGTTTATTGCGTATGCTATGTTGGAAGCTTTAGTTGGCCTTTCTGACATATTTATTTTTCTATTGCCTGTTTTTATTATAATGCTAGTTTTTGAAACTGCTATTCGAAAGAATATTGTATTAAAATGTAAAGCTTATTGCTTAGGACTAACGAAAATAGAAAAGTTTAGTAAATGGGATAGATTTATTTTATATTATAGTGAATTTTTAGATTTGTTAGCTCTTATTATTTCTCCAATATTTTTCTACCAAATTCATTTCCTCTATTTTAATTAAAGGTTGTCTTTTATCTTTTTGTTGTCAGCCTTAATTTATATTTTTCCTGCAACTCTTTTAACTTTTCAAGTTCTTTTTTCAAATGTCTTTCCAAAATCCAACACTCTCTGGGGGGCATTTCCTTAATTTCTTGCAATGACATCCTAAAATTTGCCTTCTTATTAGCTATAAAGATATCCATTATTCGTTCTAATGCATCTGCTTCTATTTTTGTGATTGTTCGTTTATCTGCATTAACATCACTGATAATCTCTCTTTTACACGGCTCATTATCCGATCCGCCCACTCCGCCGGTATGAGAGCGGACAAACTCGTAAAATTTCCGATATTCTCCTGTATAAATTTCATTACAACAATTCGATACTCTATAAATCCTACCTTCTGCCAGTGTTTTTCCCACTCTGCCTGATCTAATTTTTTCCCGTCTATTAACAAATGTTCCCTATTTAATGCCAAATTTGATATGTATTTTAAATCTTCACGATTAAAAATGTCCTTACAAGCTTTATATAATGCGGTTAATAATTCTGGATCTGTTAGATTATTAGCAAGACAGGCACTCAAGCAGGCAAAAAATGGAAATAATTTCTCTTCGACTATAAAACCTAATGTTGTAAATTCTTCAAAATATAAAGGTGAGGTTGTGTATGTATGTCCGTTTACTTTGCATTCTATTGTCATTTATTTTTTCTCCTTATTTATTTTTTTCTTTTATCTAACTAAAAACATGCATGGCAAGGCCAGAGGGCCTTACCATGCAGCCTAATCGGCATATTCTATTTACCGTTTCTGTAGAGCGCACTCCATGTAACAGTTCTGGTTCGCGCATCTTGTTCACCTGATATATTTAGTATTACGCAATCCGTAAATGTATCTGTTTTGCCTGTATTCAAATCACGCACAACTAGCGTGTCCTCTACACAGTTTAAATTGTCCTCAATCAATCCGGCAAGACTCGGACTGTCTACCTTGAAGGTTCTTGTTATACGCCATTGACGCTGATTGTTCACAATGTTCAGCCCTTCACCCTGAACTCCTTTGTAGGGCTGAATACTTTCACCCTGCTGGGTTATACTATATGCGTGGTCATCGCCCGTTCCGGTCAGGGTTAATTCACGCCAGATAAATTGTATATTCTTACTGTCATAAACTGTCATTTTTTATTTTCTCCTATTAACTAAGTTTTACTCGGCATCTTCGCCTACAATTTCTTCTATTTGTTCATCTGTCGGATCTACGTAGAATGTGAATGCTACTTTTTCACCCACGATTGAGTCCACATAATATCCGGTCAGTTTGAATTTTTTATTTTCATACGCTTCCAAATCGGTATTTTTAATACAATTTGCCCCAACTCTAATCGGAACTACATTCAAGTAATAACCGACCTGATCATTTGTTGTCGGAACAACCAGATTATATGTCTGGAAGCTTCTGAAACGTTTATGCGCCATTGATAACAAAAGATTGTTTCCGGTTTCGTCATAAACAGGTTTTTGATTAAAGAATTCCAAAGCCATTAAGCCCATGGATTTTTTAATATAGTGCCTAATCATTTCACGCTGTCTTAATTCACCGCCAAGCATTCTTGAGCCGATAATCCAGTTGTAACCGAAACTATCGGTATTTCCGCCGTCAATCGGTGAAACATTTGTGTAGAACGCTATATTTTTGGATTTCATATCAGAAATTTCCGCACCTGTATAGGTTTCCGGCAAAATACCGCTTAATTGCGTAAATTGCGCGGAACCGTCTTTTGCTCCGAAATAGCCGCAGGTTGAAGTTGAGGCAACTGCAGATGCAATAGGATCGGTTGCTGTTTTTCTGAAAATGGCGTATACATAATTGTTTTCACCGGCAACAATATCCGTAACATCACTCGTATTAGTAACCGCCATATCGCAAAATCTGTCGTTTGTGCTGCACCAGTTTGCAATTTCTTTAAGGTCTGCTGCCGTTCTTGACAGGGGAACAATTTTTACAAAGCGTCCGTCAAAAGCTTTTGCCTTATCAAGCGCCTGCGTCGCGGTCTCATCATCTTCCTGTCTTGCGACTATAAGGTATTTGATTTGAGAAGTTGTCTGCGTATTGTTTTTTTGTGCAAACATTGCATTAGCTTCAATCGCAACCTGAGAAGTCGGTAAAAAGTCTGCAATAATTTCATCATAAGACGCGTATTTTTTTACGCCGCCTTCCGGAAATTCCACATCTTCCTGCAATTCCAGATCTGTGAATTTTCCTACTAAAAGTACATTTTTGAAGTATTCTTCCAAGCTTCGCCCGTCAGGCAGCTTAAAAAGAATACTAACTAAGTCTTCATAAACTGTGCTCATTAGTTCTCCTTTTCTTTTTAATGTGTACAATAAATAAGGCTGCAAAACCTGCTTACAGCCATTTGATATTCATATCTAAATCTTTACCTAATTCAGGGGTAAATTCCACAATATCTTCATATTCAAATGGTATATCAATTTCTTTTCTGAACTGCTGGGTATGAGTAGATAATTTGCTAAAATCTTTAATATCCGATGCAGCCAGTTCATTGATTACAATACCCTGTTCAGCTAACTTATTGAATGTATCCTGAGATTCGGTAAAAAGACTTTCGATAAACTCAATAATTTCTACAGTAAGTTTGTCGGCAAAATGAAAAAAATCTTCGGAAGCATTTGCATAAACACCGAATGTTACAAGCACCTGTTTAGATTTTTTGTAATAATACTTTCCGTTCTGTTCGTATTCTTCATAACGCTTGTTCAGTTTTGAGATTTTCTTGTCAATCAGTGTAATATAAATCTTGTCCGAAGCCTCGTTTTTTAATCTGCCCCAAAAAATTTCATCTTTTGCATATTCCATTAATTCAAAATGTTCCGGGAATGCTTCAAAAATTTTTTCTTTCAGATGTTCATAAATAATCTTTTTTACTTCATTTGTTTTCATAAACTTTTCCTTTTTTGCAAAAATCTTCATTTGTTCCGATGCGTTTGTTGTTGAAGTTGTAAATAATTCCGAAATTGTTGTAATATCTTCTTTCATCTTCAAGCGTACCTTTTGCTATGTTATTGAAAGTTAAGACCTTAAGAGTTAGCTTATTTCTCAATTCAACAGCTTTTTTACCGGAACATCTTTTCAAAGTTTTTATTTCACCTTTTTCAGTGCATAGCTGTATTACGGCGACAGAACGCTTACACACAGCACACTCGTCAATAAAATAAAACTTTTTCCAGACACCACAATTAGTCGGCAGGTCATAAACTTTGCAAAGTTGTTTAAACCCGCAGCAGTAAATATATTTATCCAAAGCCAAGCCCTCCATCAATGTTGGTAATCTGTTCTGGAAAAACCTTATGCTTAATGCTTTAAAACAGTTTAACCTTTGTATACCAACTCCGGCTATTCTTAATATAACGAATTGCGAAACAAATAACAAGTCAGCGAAAACATGTAGACGAAAACATGTCCACGAAAATGGGGACACCAAGTGGGTAAAAGCATTGCGGCACAAGCGTTTTCAGAAGTCAAAAATTTGCCATTTTTTGATAAAAATCAAAGGGATGCCCCAAAAATTTTTTTTATAAGGGATGCCCGATTTTTTATAAGATACTTGTCATAATTTTTGTATCTGTTATTATTGATTGTATGGAAAATTTGTTTAACATAGTAACATTGAAGAAAGACTTTTTAGCGTCTATAATTGTTTTTTTAATAGCAATGCCGCTTGCAATAGGTATCTCAATAGCCTGCGGTCTTCCTGTATACAGCGGATTGATTGCCGCTATAATCGGCGGAATTGTGGTGGGAGCATTTTCAGGTAATTCGCTGCAGGTATCAGGCCCTGCGGCCGGACTTATTTTGATAATTGTCGATATTATCCAAACTCAGGGAATAGATAAATTATTTTTTATCATATTTGTTGTCGGGCTGCTGCAAATTACATTCGGCCTGTTTTCTCTGGGAAAGTGGTTCAGGGCAATTTCACCGGCAATTATTCAGGGGATGCTGGCCGGTATTGGTATTTCTATCTTTCTTTCGCAATTCCATATAATGCTTGACAGCAAACCGCAAAATACATTTTTTGCAAATATTGCAGACTTGTTTTCCGTAATATACAATTCTGTTTTGCCATTTGACGGGTCACAGCACCACCACGCTGCATTTATCGGAATTATGACAATAGGAATTATTGTTTTATGGAATAATATTCCTGACAAACGCTTTAAACTTATTCCGTCAGCGCTTGTTGCGGTTATTGCAGCCTCTTTAATGGCCGCGTTCTGGCATTTTGACATTCACTATATATCACTCGGACATAATTTCTGGTCAGATGTAAAACTTATGAATTTGTCTGATTTTAAATATATTTTTGACGGGAAAATCCTGTTTAGCGCACTTATTATAACTTTTATTGCAAGCGCAGAAACCCTTTTGACATCAAATGCAATAGATAAAATGTGCGAACGATCTAAAACAGATTACAATAAAGAGATTATAGCGCAAGGAATAGGGAATTCATTATCCGGTCTTGTCGGCGGCCTGCCGCTGACAGGGGTAATAGTCAGAAGTGCGGCCAATATTAATGCAGAGGCACAAACAAGATTATCTACAATGCTGCACGGCTTCTGGATACTGTTATTTGTATCTTTTTATCCGCAATTACTAAACTGTATTCCGCAAGCCGCATTAGCCGCAATACTCGTTTATACAGGGTTTAAACTCGTTGATATCGGAGCCGCTAAAAACCTCTACCGCCTGAGCAAAGGTGAATTTCTTATCTATATGATTACTCTGGTTTCAATACTCTTTACAAACTTGTTTGAAGGTATATTAATCGGTTTTGGCGCTGCTCTGGCAAAAAGCGTATTCAAGATTTTACGCGTAAATATCCGTGTTGAAGATGAAGCAAACAGAACAGTTGTAAAACTTTCAGGCAATATCATTTTCCTGCAGCTTCCGCAATTAATAGAAGTTTTTGAAAAACTGCCGGAGGATAAAGATATTTATGTTTGTGCTGAAAGACTTCATTATATTGACCATGCCTGCGTAGATTTCATTAAAGACTGGCAGGAAGCCAAAGGGGTAAAAGATTATAATGTAGAAGTTGACTGGGCAAAAATTCGCAGAACTTATCCGAACTTTAAGTGGCGTAACTTCCATAAGAATTAAATATTTTCATTTATCTTATACAAATCTATACCGCCTACCGCCTTATACAAACCTATTGTTGAAATAAGTGATGTTATTTTGTTAGAAACCTCATCTTTTTTGACAAGTAAATAGGCCTCTTTTGCATATAAAACATCCAGATCGCTTGCGGCTCCAATGTTGTGTTTGTCCTGCATAAGTGAATATGTTTTATTTTGCAAATTCAAACGCTTTACACTTTCATTATAATTATCTGATGCGGTCTTATATTCGACAAGCCCTGAATTTATCTCTTTAATACCTGTGAGTATTGTCTTTTGATAACTGTTTAAGGCTTCTTCGTATTCAAATTTTCTCAATTTTAAGAGTGCGATTTTTCGGCCGCCTGAAAACAAATCAATAGAAGGCAAAATCCCGGCATTAAACATTTGCGAAGCGGAGTTAAACAGTGTATCTAAATGATATGCATTCAAACCTATCTGTCCGAAGATTATAAATTTGGGCAAAAACTCACGCTTCGCCACTTTTACATCGAAACCTATACGTTCAATATTAGCTTCTTCTTGCAGATAATCCGGTCTGTGCTCTATGACAGATGTGCTGTATTCTGACGGGATACCTTTCGGCAAAACAAGATTATCATAAGCATTTCTTTCAATACTGTCATTTGAATCTGCCAGATAAACTCTCAAACTGTCAACTAATATATCACGATTTTTGACATGCCTGTTTCTTTCTTCTCTAAGCGTTGTAAGCATACTTTGTTCTGCCAGAAGATCATTTATTGAACAAAGTCCTATTGCGTATTTATCAGAAACCTTTGATACTATATCTTTCTGAGTTTTTATCAGTTCATCCTGAAGCTTCAAAAATTCATCCGATCTTATCAAATTGAAATAATCAGATGCAAAATCTGATGTTAAGGCAATATATGTAGCGCGTTCAGCCTGCTTTACTATTTCCAGTCTCTGCTTCATACTCTTTGTACGGAGTCTGTTTGTTCCCCAGATATCAACTTCATATCCCATTGTCAAAGGAAGATAGTAATTATACTGGGCGTAACTCGGAATTTGCATACTGCCAAACTGCTGCATGGAAGATCTTAAACTTCTTGTCAATTCGCCGGAAAAAGTAAGCTGCGGAAGTTCATTTGCAAACTGCATTTTAACAGCCGCCTCATTCTCCTTAACCTTTAACGCGGCATTTTTCAAGTCATAATTATTTTTATAGAGCTTTAACAAGTTATTGGTCAAATGTTCATCATTATAGCGTTCCCACCATTGAATATTCATATATTCAATCTTGTTTTCCTGAGTCTGTTCTTGCTTACGGGCAAATGCTGGGGATGTAAGGGTAAGTGTAATCAAAAGTAAAATTAAAATATTTTTTTTCATAAATCGTATCCTTAAAATTTTTCTTGTGCTATAATTACAGCACAAGAATATTATATTGTAAACATGGTAAAAAACAAATATGTATAGAGAATATTTAAAAAACAGAATAGGTTCATTGATTTATATTACAGGTACCCTGATAAGAGGTCTGTCATCCCAAACCTTTGCCGAAAAAGGATATGACCTTACACCGGACCAGTATGTGATATTGTATTTGCTTCTGGAAAATGACGAGATAATGTATCAAAGACAGCTTGCAGAAGTCATGTTAAAAGACCGAGCAAACATCTCCAGAATTATAGACATCATGCACCAAAAAGGCCTTTTGGAAAAAATTCCTGATTCTAACGGACGAAAAATATACAAGCTTATTGTCACGGAAAAGGGTAAAGAGATAAAAGAAAGAATTTTCCCTACTGACATTGATTTAATAAAAATGATAACAAATGGAATTTCAAAAGAAGAACTTGCTATAACGTTCAGTACGCTTGAAAAAATGAACCTGAATATAAGAGATAAAGTAAAATTACAGATATAAAAAGGAGATAAAATGGAAGAAAAGAAAACCGAAGAAATAGTCGAAATAGAAGATACGCGCCCCGAATATATGAAAAAAAGAGTACTTGTTCCAAGTATCACCGCCATTATATTTTTAATCAGCGGGATTTTTTACGGAATACACACTGTTTATTACAAATCTACTGATGATGCATTTATCGAAGGCCATGTAATCACGGTTGCACCGCGTGTATCAGGCCCTGTATTGAACTTAAATATTGAAGATAATCAGGAGGTCAAAAAAGGTGATTTTCTGCTGGAAATTGACCCGAACGATTATCAGGCCAAATTAAGAGAAACAAAAGCTAAATTAGAAGAAGCAAAAGCACTGGCTATAGCGGATACAGATGCTGAATTACTTGATGCATTTTACAGGCTGGCGCAGCTGTTGGACAAGCCTGAATCCGAACAACAAATTATGTCAAACATAATAATAAAGGAAATTTACTACAGACTGTTAACCGGCCCGCTTGCTTATCAACTCCGTCTTATTAATACAAAAGGTACGCGTTCAAATCAAATAGCCGAAGCTATCTCCATTTTGAAAGAGAAATTTAGTGAAAAATTAGATATGGATGAACTTGCGCAAAGCGTTAATATGGCGCCATCTTCTTTTTACAGGAATTTCAAAAAAGTTACACAGGTGAGTCCTTTACAATATCAAAAACAGTTAAAATTATATGAAGCACAGCGCCTGATGCTTTCGGGCAATTATGATGCAGCAACAGCGAGTTATGAGGTAGGTTACGAAAGCCCGACCCAATTCAGCAGAGAGTACAAAAAAATGTTTGGTAATCCGCCAAAAACTGACATCAAAAAACTCGCTATGGCTTAAAAGATAAATTTTATTCAAAATCCAAATCTTTAATATTTTCAATATCTTTTGAACTGCCCCAGCTATATTCATACAAACCTTGTGCTACAAACTTATGAAAAGATGAATATTTCCACTCTTTTACATTATTCACAAGTCCGTGTTTAACAGGATTGTAATGAATGTAATCAATTTGATTGTTTAATTCTTCCTCCGAGGTAATCGTATGTTCAAAAAATCTTCTCTGAAATATACCTTTTTCACCTTTATTAATATAACCGTAGGTTGGGCTTTCAGCCCAACAATAAAGTAGATTAGTAGGTTAGAAATTCCAACCTACAAGCTTTTTTTAAAAAAATGAGACCGGAGGGATTGTCTTGACACACTCGCATTAAACGTGACTCCGGTTGCCGCCATTGATATCAATCCATATAGGCGGCAAGCCTTCGCACTCTGCTCGTGTGTCGCTCGAACCGGACAAGGCTCCGCCTTGTGGTTCTCATCCCTTTTTTAAAAAAATCCAAGATGCAAAAAACTGGGACCGGAGGGATTGTCTTGACACACTCGCATTAAACGTGACTCCGGTTGCCGCCATTGATATCAATCCATATAGGCGGCAAGCCTTCGCACTCTGCTCGTGTGTCGCTCGAACCGGACAAGGCTCCGCCTTGTGGTTCTCATCCCTTTTTTAAAAAAATCCAAGATGCAAAAAACTGGGACCGGAGGGATTGTCTTGACACACTCGCATTAAACGTGACTCCGGTTGCCGCCATTGATATCAATCCATATAGGCGGCAAGCCTTCGCACTCTGCTCGTGTGTCGCTCGAACCGGACAAGGCTCCGCCTTGTGGTTCTCATCCCTTTTTTAAAAAAATCCAAGATGCAAAAACTGGGACCGGAGGGATTCGAACCCACGACCAAGGGATTATGAGTCCCCTGCGCTACCGCTGCGCCACAGTCCCAGAGCTATTTAATATAATTCGGGATTTTAATTGTGGCTGCGGTAGCGGCGCTACCTAGCCTCTCCCAAAAACAATCCACCGGATTGTTTTTGCTCGGCAGAGTGCCACAGTCCCAAACTATTTTATTTTCATTTCCCGCCCCTTTTACCGGCACAGGATTTGTACAACATATTTATTATTTAATCCAAAAAATATAAAAAAATCAAGCCCCTATTTTGAAAATCATGCTATAATGTACTTAATGAATGAGCAGCTTAGACAAACTCTTAAACTTCTGCCATCCCTTCCGGGTTGTTATATCTACTACAACAAAGAAGGGGAAATTATCTATGTCGGTAAAGCTAAAATCCTGAAACGACGCGTCTTGAGCTATTTCAACCGCAAACAGCATGACAGTGTCAAAGTTCAGGTTCTCGTTTCCCAAATAGATAAACTTGAGTATATCATTACAAATACAGAAGTCGAGGCTCTTATTCTTGAAAGTCATCTAATAAAAAAACACAAGCCCCGTTACAATATTCTGTTGAAAGACGATAAAAAATATCCGTACTTTTTGATAACAGATGAAGATTTTCCGCGTATTTCCATTGTACGCAAAAAAAATCTTAATCCTGAAAAAGGCCGCTACTACGGTCCTTATACAGATATACGCGCAATGCATGCAACACTTGACTTTCTAAAAAAAGTTTTCCCGCTAAAACAATGCAAATCTCCGAAATTCCGCGATCGTCCATGCCTGTATTACCACATTGGCCGCTGTCTTGCCCCATGCCAGCACAAAGTAACGAGTGAAGAATATAAAGCGCTCGTTCATCAGGCAGAACTCTTTCTTGCCGGCAAGCAGGCTGAATTAATGAAGCAGCTGCAGGAGCAAATGCAAAAATACGCGGACTCTGAACAGTTTGAAAAAGCCGCAAAACTCCGCGACAGCTATATGGACTTGAAAAAAACACTCGAAAAACAAAAAGTTGTTTACGAAAATACTAAACTCAACGAAGATGTTATATCCTTGCTGGCTGATGACGGTATTTTTGCTATTGTTATTCTGATGATTAGAGAAGGCCGGCTTATAGACAAAAAAGATTTTGTATACGAAGTTGAGGAAGATGACAGGACAGAATTTTTTGCCACATTCTTTAAAGAATATTACAGCACGCTCACTCTCGGCTATCCTGACAGAATTGTTTCCAACGAACTGGAGGCTGTCGGCGAAAAAGCTCTGTATGAAGAATGGCTGCAAATCCTTGCGCAGAAAAAAGTCAAAATTTCTTACGGAAAATCCACTCAGGGAAAAGAATTACAGGCGCTTGCCGATAAAAACGCAAAGGTAGTGCTAGATAATGCAAAACTCTCCAAAATGTCAAAAATTCGGGAGGATTTTAATGAAATAGGCTCATATCTGGCTGAAAAACTTTGTCTGAAGAATTTTCCGCACAGGATTGAATGTTACGATATTTCGCATATTCAAGGCACAAATACCGTTGCATCTATGGTTACATTCATCAACGGATTGAGCAAAAAGTCAGAATATAAAAAGTTCAAAATAAAATCTACCGAGGGCAAACCTGACGACTTTTTGTCAATGAAAGAAGTCTTGACCCGCCGGCTTTGCCATCTGGGTGAAAAGAACTGGGATAAACCGGATTTGATGATAATAGACGGCGGCAAAGGCCAGCTTTCAAGCGTTATGGAGATAATTAAGGAACTTGACGTTGAGGGGATTGATGTTGTTTCGCTGGCTAAACGCAACGAAGAAGTATTTTTGCCGGAGCAGTCAGAACCTGTAATTTTGCCAAGAAATTCCAGCGCACTATTTTTATTCCAGCGCATCCGCGATGAGGCACACAGGTTTGCCATAACTTATCATAGAAAATTACGCTCCAAATCAATGACTAAAAAATGATTTTAGTTAATCATATTCGCAAGTTTGAATAAATAATCGTCTCTGGTACTGGACTGGAAACCGCGCGGGATAAAGTTTTCCTTAAATTTTTCAACAGCGTATCTGTCTGTCATACCAGAAATATAGTCTGTAACAATTCTTTCTATCTTACTTTCTTCACAGTGCGGTTTCAGCATTTCCACATAAAGATTAAACAATTCCTGTATAACCCGTCTTGCCTTTTTTTCTTCAAGTTTGGCCGGAGAATCCACGTAGACATTTTCAAACATCCACTGACGAAGCTTGGTCGTATAATACCAGCCTTCCTCACTCATCGCGACTTTTGGCATATCCAGAGAGTTGAATACAACTTCATTAATCATTTTATCTAATCTTTTGCTCTGAACTGATGAAAAATACTGGATGCAGTCTTTTGGCAAATCACTTTCAGAAATTATGCCTGCGCGAATTGAATCTTCTATATCATGGTTGATGTAAGCGATTTTATCTGCAAGCTGTACGACCTGTGCTTCCGGTGTCTTAGGTACATATCCCCATGTATGTGTCAAAATTCCGTCTATTGTTTCACGGCAAAGGTTTAAGTCCTCCAGAACTTCAACCACTCTTACGCTCTGAATATTATGATGAAATCCGCCTTTGACAAGTTCGTTTAGCACACCTTCACCACAGTGCCCGAAAGGAGTATGGCCCAAATCATGTCCCAATGCAATAGCTTCTGTTAAATCCTCATTAAGTGCCAGTGAGCGGGAAATTGTTCTTGCTATCTGAGAGACTTCAAGTGTATGGGTAAGACGTGTTCTGAAATGGTCATCAAACGGTGACAAAAACACCTGTGTTTTGTGTTTCAGACGTCTGAAAGCTTTTGAATGCAGTATTCTGTCCCTATCACGCTGAAAGCAGGTTCGTAAATTACATTCATCTTCAACTTTTTTCCGCCCCAGTGTATTTACACTTTTGGTAGCAAAATCACTTAAGGTTTCAAGTTCTCTTTGTTCCAGATGTTTACGTATCATATTTTTTTCTTCTGTTTCAGCCATAGAATATCCTTTCAAGAGGATTATAACAGAAAAACATTTATATCCTATACGGCTTTTGGATTAGATTTTTGTTCAATATGTTTTTGCCTGTATTCATCAACCTTAGTACCTATCTGGTTCATCAACATACCTGATATAGTACTCAGAATAAGCGCACTGCCGCCGGACACAAGTGTTGCACCTAAATACAAAGAGGTTGCAATTGCACTAAGTGCCGGTATTCCGTATTTCAAGGAAACAGAAATTCTTTCATCATTGTCCTCAGCTTTTGTAAGTCCTGCTCCGACTGTCACAAGCCCCGCAACCATTGACAGGAAATCTGTCGGCGCTGACCCCAGCTTCAAATCCCTGAGTTTATCAAAGAATTTATCGGTTTCAAGCACTACTGCCCTGTCAAGCTTGCTGCTTGCCGCATTTGATACTCGCAGGAGTTTTTGATAATCTTCAGGTGAAAGTAATTCCTTATAAATAGCCATAATCTCATCAAGGTGGCCGGCTCTTTCCGGAGAACCGGAAATTATCTCTTTATACCAGTTGACCTGCTTTTTGATGGCTGCTTTATCCTTAGCAAGAATAGCTTCCGGCAAGAATGTATCATACAATTCTTTGTTTTTGTAATTGTCTTTTACATTGCCAAAACTCAAATCCCAAACTTTCTGTTCAAGGTCAACCATTTTTTCTTTTGTATTTTTATATCTGCCCTGAACAGCATTTTTGCCAAAATATCCGTTAAATGTCTGTGACATGTTTAATTTTTTATCGTTAATAACTTTAAGCCATTCTTTAGCCGTCAAAGATTTACCGTTAATAGTAACAACTTTTTCCGGATTTGCGAACATAATTTTGTTATCGGCAGCGCCAAAAACCTCATACATGCGTTCAAATCTTGTACGCGCATTTTCATAACCGTTAAGTACTGTTTTTCGGCTGAATCTTTCAAACATGCCGGTAATTTTTTCTGCAATTTTGCGTGTCGGTTTAGTTTTATTCATTAATTTTGCAAACAGTATATCTTTGAATGCAGAGGCATTATTTATACTGTTAAAGTATTCCGCGGCTTTTTCGGTTTTCTTCAGTGAATACCTGTAAAAATCGGCCATTCTTGAAGTTTTGGCATCTTCTGACAATTTATCAAGCCGTTTTTCCAGTATGCCTTTCAAGTTTTCCAGCTTTTTAGTAAAACCTTTAGGCATCCCTTTCATCAGGGCAAGAACGCCAAATCCCAAAACAACGGCAGAGGTAGCTATTGTAAGACCTAGTTTGTGTCTATGTTTCTCTTTCTCTTCATTATTATCTACAGTTGTTTGCGGCACGGTTTGATATGCATTCATTGTCAAATTGAAATTATTGAATGCATTTGGTACTGCTGTATTATAATAATATGTATTTCCACTAACCTGATTAATCATATAACTACCTGCTTTTATAAAAACACAAAAAGCAGGAATATTGCTTATTTTAAAGCAATTTTGTAACTAAATATTACGAATTTAATGCAGATACTATTTCTTTGGCAGTTTCTTGTGCAGAATTTTTATCTGACAACAAAGTCTTTACCTCTCCAAGTTGTTTAATATAATTTTCTCTATACTCCGCATCGTATAATATTTTTTCAATTTCGTAGGAAATCTTTTGAACACTGACCTGTCCTTGTATAATTTCAGGTACAATGTCTTTTCCGGTGATTATATTCGGAAGAGAAACTTTATTTATACATCTGACAAACAAATATATAAAATAAAATACCCACGGTCCTCTATATGCAATAATCATAGGGGTTTGATAAAGAGCAGCCTCAAGTGCCACTGTTCCGGATGCCAAAATCAGTGCATCTGATACGCTCAGCAAAGCTTGATTTTCACCTTTAATAACTTTTATATCGGCATTTTTTAAATATTTTTTGTAAACTTTGTCCGACAAATTAGGTGCCTGCGAAATGCAAAACTGCAAATCCGGATGCTGTTTTTGTAAATTCTTTACGGTTTTCAAAAATACATTCATCAACTGACTGAGTTCAAAAACTCTTGAGCCCGGGAATACTGATACTAATTTCTTTTCTGGATTGAGCCCGTGAGCGTCAAAGAAAGTTTTTCTGTCTGCTTTTTGAGGTATTTGAGAAACAAGCGGATGGCCGACATAGTGAGTTTTTATGCCGTAACTCTCATACATTTCTTTTTCAAACGGGAAAATACATAAAACCTCATCTATATTCTTTTTGATAGTATTTATCCGCCATTTTCTGCTTGCCCAGACCTGCGGCGGGATGTAATAATACACCTTGATACCCGTATGTCTTAAACGTTTGGAAATATTTAAGTTAAATGCGCCGTAATCTATCAGCAGCACCAGATCGGGCTTATAAGTATTTTTTATATAATCCAGAGTGTGTTTTGCAAGTATCACATGATCAAAGAGAATTTTCAAAGAAATACCAACAGCGCCCATTTTCTTCTGGTCTGTGAGTAACTTTACGCCCTGCGCTCTCAAATTCTCGCCGCCAATTCCCTCAATAATAACATCGGGATTTTGAGTTTTTATTGCTTTTGCAACTTTTGCGGCATGGATATCGCCTGAATAGTCACCTGTAATTATAAAAATCTTTTTCATACTTACACTGCCATTATTACAATATTATTATCGTCTGCAAATTTAACAACTTTTTCCTGTTCTACAATAATGGTTTCATTTGCTTCTATAGCGAGCAAATCCGCACCATGCTTTTTCATTGTTTTCAGCGTTCTGAGCCCGACTGCCGGAATATCAAACCTTTTGTCCTGAGCCGGTTTGGAAACTTTTACGACAACTGCATTTTTCTTTGCCAGTTTTGCGCCGCGTCTAATGCAGGCATCAGTACCCTCAATTGCTTCAACAGCCATAACCATTTTATCTTTTATAACAACAGATTGGCCGACATCAACTTTGCCCATTTCTTTTGCCAGCCAGAAGCCGTAATTTACATCTTCCATCTGCTCTTCGGTAGGTTTATGTTTACCCAGAACACCTGACGGCACCATCAAATTTTTGATAAAAATTGTCTGATCCAGTACTGTTATTCCTGATTTTTCAAACTCTTTAACGATCAAAAGCATAACTTCATCGTCATTAAGACGCTGTACGGTTTTAAGTATTTCAATAGCGCGTTTATCAAACTTGTGAAGCTGCAGCAGCACTCTTTTATGAACTTTACCAAGAAATGTTGCCTGTTTAATTTCTTCTTCCATCAAGATTTTTTCAATTCTGTTTACTTCACCCGGATGGCATGAGTAAACTTTTGAACAGTATTTTTTCAATTGTTTAACATTATCATTTGCAAGCGAAATACATACAACCTCAAATCCGTTTTCTTTAGCATACTGCGCCATTCTTACCGGTAAACTTCCGTCGCCTGCTATTAATCCTTGTTTATGTTCTAACATTATTGACACTTTGATGTTCCTCTTACTATTCTGTTATAAAAATTATATCACAACAAAATCATTTTCTTAATGCAAAAATTTCTCTTACCTGATTTTCATTCAAAATTTTTGCCCCGCCGAGCATTTTGGTATTGAAAACTACCTGCGCATACGATTCAGCAAGCTCCAGCTTCAAATAAGCTTCCTGGATAGTTTTGCCGCCGACAATAAACCCGTGATTAGCCATCAAGACAGCATCGTACTCGTTAAAATATTTAGCGGTTTTCTCAACAAGATCCATTGATGAAGGCAAACCATACTCCGCCAGCGGAATTTGTCCGAAATAAAAGACATTTTCAGCCATAATCGGCTCATCAAGCGCAATTCCGCATGATGCAAAAGAACTTAAATACGGGGCATGCACATGGATAATATAATTTATATCGGACCGCATTCTGTAAAACTCCAGATGCAAAGGTGTTTCACTGGAGGGCTTTTTTGTACCTTCAATTAATTTTCCGCTGAAATCTATTACCGACAAATCCTCCGCCTCTAAATACCCGTTTGCAGTACCGCTTGCCGTAATCAATACATTCTCGCCGTATCGAGCAGAGATATTACCGGAAACTCCGGGGGTATAATTCTTTTCTCCGGCAAGTTTTCCGTATTTGATTATTTCTTGTTTTAATTCTTCTAAATTTTTCATTATAACTGTTCTCTATCCGGATCTTCTATATCAATTACTTCAGCATACTGCAAAACTTTTGCCTTAGTTTTTTCCAGTTTTGCTCTTTCCGCTTCTTCAAAAGTAGGAATTAATTTTTCCATTTTGTTGTCACTTTTTGCTATTCTGTCAGGATTTTTTATCTCCATTTTCTTAAATTCAACGCTTGAACCCTTCATATCCATACCTATTGCAAAAGCAAAATATGTTCTCTGGCGGATAAAATCATAGCCTAAGTTGACCTTGAAATCATCCGGCCCGATTGATAAAATAAAAGCATTTTCCTGGAATAATTTATCATTTGGCGCATCATTTGAAAGGTTAATGTTTCCTGACCAGCCAACCCCGAGATATTTGTTTAATCTAAAGGATTCTCTGATTACCAAACTTGAACGGCCGTATCTGTATGTATCAAATCTTGCCATCGGAGTATGATCATCAAATGCCGAAAGATAGTATACGATATCCTGCATCCATCGTTTATATTGCGTGTGAATACGAGGGCCGACACGTCCGATAAATTGAGTATCACCTGTTCCGTATAAAGCGGCGCTTCCCTGCATTACAAAAGAAAAATCAAACATCTTTAATTCTTCTTTATTTTCACGTTTGAATAATGACTGATTAATTTCGGCCATATATTTAAAACGTGTTGTACCTATTTCTTTATTCGGGATATCACCAAAATATTTGTTATAATCTGTATTCTGATAGTAACCGACACCGGCTTTCTGGCGGAAAGTTAAATCCAAATTAGGCGCAAGTGTATCTTTTACCTGAGTTGCATCCTTATAAAAAAGTTCTACTGCGTATTTAGCTATGTTACGCCCCATAAAACCTTCATCCATATAGGAGTTTACACCGTATTGCAAGAATAATTTGTCATCTAAGCGCTGCAAACCTTTTGCTACAAAAATATCTTCAGCAGAACCGTAAGCGAGTTCTGTCATATTTGTACCGCTTCTGTATTTTAAGGCACCGCCGACACCGAAGTTACTTTTATAGTTTAAAAACGGGATAACTTTTACAACAGCACCGTTAGGTATATCAAATACAAATCCCGGACCTATATAAGCACCTAATTGCGGACGGGACCCTAATTCAGGATAATTTGCTTCAAAATAGCTGTGGTCTTTATCTGTATGCGCCGTAAATCTGCGGAAATTAAAAAGTTTATTATCCCCGTAAAAAACAGTACCTCTTTCTAAGGTAATAGTGTCATGGTCCTTTTTACCCTCTACTTTAATTTTGTCGGCTTTAACCTTTACCGGCACTTGGCCTACAGAATCTGCAATATAAGACTTGTCCTCTTCATCTACAAGCATTCTTGAAAAATCCTGACCGCCGACCATTCGCGTTTTTAAATCAAGTTTGTAAGAGCCATCCGTTACCATATTACCCTCAGCAAAAGTTATCGTATCACTATTTGCTGTAGCTTTACGTGTATTGATTACAAAATTTGCCTGTTTAAATTTAACATTATCCATGAAGGCATTTTCTTCATTCATATTAATTTGAACGTAATCACCGTAAACTTTAGATTCATCCTTGATTAATGTAACGTTACCGTAAGCTTTTAAGATATTGGAGCTTTTATTATAAGTCATTTTATCTGCTTTCAGAGTAACTTTTTGCGGAGGGAAAGTTAAAAGAGGAGAGCCTACAGCTTCAATTTCATCATTAACTTCATCATAGACAATGTTGTCACAGTCAAGAACTACTTCATTTTCAACTTTTTGTTCTTTAACTTCACCACTCAACTCAATAGTTTCTGCTGTAACCTGTTGATTTTCTTCTACAGCCTGCCCGGACTCCTGCTGCTCATCATTAACTGTCGTATTTTCTTCGACTTTTGCTTTTTGCAGACCTGCATCATGTTTTTCTGATGCTTGCTGATTAAATTCATTTAAAACTTTTGCAGCCGCATCATCTGCCTCATTATCTTCTGTCAATTCTTTTATTTGCTGCTCTTTTAGCTTTTCCAAACGTGCATTTTCTTTAGCTCTGAAAAAGTTTGTTATTTTTATTCTGGCCCTTTTGAATAACGGATAATAACGTGCTTCTGAGGATTGATTGATAACTTTTTTATCAGCTTCCGTTTCTACAACCGGCATGGAAAGCGGGGATTCATAGAAGTTATCAAACATCATATCTAAATTATACGGTGTTAATTCAGATTCATCAATCGCGTATGCTTTAGTAATTGATGTCATCGATAATACTATTAATGCTGTTATAACAATCTTTTTCAATTTATTTACCTTCATATTAGATATAATTTAACGGGTTGTTTGGTTTACCGTTAATTCTTACTTCAAAGTGGCAATGCGGGCCGGTACTGTAACCGGTTGTACCTTCTTTTCCTATCACTTGCCCCTTTTGTACCTGCTGGCCGTTGTTAACAAGAATAGAGGACATGTGAGCATACAATGTCGTTGTCGGCTGTCCGTTTACTACCCCATGGTCAAGAATAACTACCTTGCCGTAACCGCCGTACCAGCCGCTGTATATAACCTTACCCGAATTTGAAGCCACAATATTACCGTAATTAGGGCCGCCGATATCAACACCTGAATGGAATGTACGGCTGTTGAATATAGGGTGCGTTCTCCAGCCGAACGGTGATGTAATTCGGCCGGCAATAGGTTTTAAAAATGCGGCTGATGACACATGTACATTTGATGTCGTTCCGGTATTTTTACTAATCATGGTTTGCAGACTTGCAGACTGTCTTGCAAGTTCTCTTTCTGCGCGTTCATAAGCTGCACGGTCTGTTTTTAGCTTATAAATCATATTCTGATTTTGAGCTATTGCACTTTTTATAGTTTTTTGTTGTGAATTTATTGACTGAATTGATTCCGCAAGCACTCGTTTTTTGCTTTCTATTTCTGCTTTCATTTTCATCAAGCCTTCAGATTTTGTTTTTATTGCCTGCATGCGTGCATAGTCTTTTTTAAGGATTATTTTTTCAAAATATATTGTGTCCAAAAGTTCATTCAAATCTTGCGCCAGAAATAAAAGCTCAAACATTCCTCGTCGCTGCTGCTTGTATACCTGACGAATATGTCCCTTCATTTGCGCATTCTGCGCATTATAATCAGCTACAGATTGCGCATAATCACGTTCCATTTTTGTTAATTGACTTTCCAACAGTGCATATTGATTTTGTGAATACCGCAGATTAGTTGTTGCGCTTTCCAATTTCTGCTGATTTTTATATAACTTATTTTTTTCAAGTCCTTCAAGAATCTTCAACTTCTTAATCTTGGCATTTGTAGCTCTGCGTTTTTGTTCAATGGCCGCTTTATTAGCGGCAAAAACCGCCGGTGATGTTGTTAAAAACGTTATAACCACCGTCAGGATTACTATAAAAATATTTTTACAAATACCTTTTATCTTCACGCCAAACCTATCTCACCATTAAAGGTAACATCATCAAACCCACAGTCCAGGCAATAAATGTAACTGCTATAAGCCCGACTATAAATTTTTGATGTTTTCTGAAAAATTCCATAAGTTCCCCCTGTCTGTTTTGTTTATAATAACATATTACTATCAAAAAAATCAAAGTGCAAATGTTTTGAAACAATTTGCAAAATTTTTTAAAATCAATTAAAATATTTTTATGAAATACCGCTTCACTAAAGAAATTTCGGATAAAAAAGATCTATACAAAAATGTAACGGGAATTGACCCGTATCTGATTGAAAACAACGCCAATCAGATACAGAAGATTTATGATTTTTTAAACACTGATACACCGCTGCTTTTAGTTAACGGATTTCTTGGCACAGGAAAGGATAAGATTGTAAAACATACCCTTTCATTCACTAATGAAACAGCCATAAAGCTTTATTACAACTGCTTTGAAACAACTATTCTGGATGATATTCTGCTATCGTTCTTTGATGATTTCAGAAAACTCACAGCGCAAAACATCATCCAAACACCGAAAGCTAAATCCGAGAATTTTACCCAGAAAATTACCGCATATTTTGACTCTATTGAAAAACCGATAATCATTGTTCTTGATTCATTTGAAGAAATTCTAAAAGAAAACAAGCAGGAAATTCTGGACTTTATTTTTCACCTTGCAACTTACGACAAGATAAAAATAATACTTATATCAAGAACCTTCAACAATGCTGATTTTCTGGACAAAATTAACTATGAAAAAATATCTGTACTGGCTTTTGATAAATCAATATTTGAAAAATATCTTCGAGCAAATGACATCAAACAAATCGGGCCATTGTCAGACGAGTTATATAAATACACGCGGGGCTACTATTTTTATGTAACCCTCTCTCTAAAAATAATGAAGTTACGAAATTTAACCCTCGTTGACTTTCTGTCCGGCTTTAACAAAAGTTTTTTAACGTACAACGACTTTATTCTGCGCGAAGGCCTGTCGCTTATTGACCCTGTCAGCGGGCATCTTTTCAGATTTTTGACAATAATGCGGCATCCTGTAAGCGTTAAACTTTTGCAGACACTTCATCTTTATAACGAAGAAAGAATTAAATTTTTTATAGACAATCTTGTTTTAACAGCACAGGATGAATACCTGTATCTACAGGACTATTACAAGGTAATCGCTGCAAATTCAATAACCGAAAATATTGCCGCGAAACTTCACAAAGGCTGCGTTGAGCTATACAACACCCAGCTTCCGCTAAAACCGCTTGACAGAGATTTGTTGATTTCAAGACAAACAATGCGCAAAGAAATTGAATATCACAACATGTTTTTGCCGAAAAAAACGGAAATAAATTCTCATGCGGTATCCGGTGCACAATTTATGGAGTTTCAGCGTGCACCTCAAAAGATTGCGCCGCAAGCAGAGCAAGCTCCGGTTACAAAAAAAGAAACCGGTGACAAGCTGCAAAAAATGTCCTTTATCTTTGACTCAGAAGAAGTAGAACACCAATTTTTGAATAATGTTGCTAACTCTATTGAAACCTTTATATCCAACAAAATCAAAAAAGATGAAGAATTAAAAGAAGCAGTTAATCTTCCGCTTGTCGAAATAATTAATCTTGCCAGACAGGAAGAAGTAAATTACAACTACAAACGTGCAGCTCTCCTCTATCAAACCGCTCTTACGCGTGAAAATGATGACGATTATTATACATTCTTGCCATCAATATACACGAAAATTGCCTCTGCTTATCAAAACCTCTCCGACTGGTACAATTCAATGAAATACTACGAGCAGGCTCTGGAATTTTTTAATTCTACAGGCGACCTGGAAAAGGTTTGTGAGATGAAATGGCATATCGCAGAAATTTATTATATCACCTTTAAGCGTGATAAAGCCAAAGACCTGTTAAACGAAGTGCTGCAAAATAATACACTTTCTAATAACCTTAAAGTCAAATCTTACCTTTTGCTTGCAAATCTTGCCGATAACAGCCCTAAACTCGTTTTCAATTATTACAAAAAGGCTATGGAAACACTTGATGATACAGTAGAAAAAATTGTTAAAGCCGAATTGTATTTCAAATTTGCCCTGATGCTGGATGAACAGGGCGAAATTGAACTTGCCGTAAAAAGTTACAAAAAATGTATTGAAGTGGACAGCAATCCAAAAATTAACACTTATTTATCCTCGGCCTATTCAAATATCGCAACAATTTATGACGAAATGGATAACTCCGAACTTGCCAGAAAATACTCCCTTGAAAGTCTAAAAATAGACGAAGCCGTAAAAAATTACAACGGGATTTATGTGTCAGCAATGAAGCTTGCAGAACTGTATTTGAGTAATGATGAAGAAAAGGCTCTAAGTTATTATAAAAAAGCCAAATCCTGCGCATTTGAACTGAATGAACCGTTTTATATTGCATCTTGCGATATTGCCATGGGTGATTTTTATTTTAACAGGAAAGATGATGAAATGGCGTTAAAGAGTTATCTGAGTGCTTACAATGTGGCAAAAACCAATTTCAGCAAGGACAATATTGAAAAAATACAAATGCGGATAAACGACATAAAAGCCCGAGTCGGCGAAGATACATTCAACAAATACGAAAAAGAGTACATAAATGGAAGATAAAAAATTTTTTGAAAGATACATCGACATTTTTCTTGCGCAAAACGCAAAATTGAATTTAATATCTAAGAATGATGAAAAATATTTATGGGAAAAACACATATTGGACAGTCTATCTATTGAAAAGTTTTTTAATACTATAGATATCACCGGCATGAGGCTTCTGGATATCGGAACAGGCGGCGGATTTCCGGCCGTACCGGTTGCGCTTGCATACCCGACGCTGGAAGTGTTTGGGCTTGACAGTATAAGAAAGAAAATCAACGCAATAGAAGCAATAAAAGAAGAATTAGAGATAAAAAATCTGCATACCCTCTGTGACCGTGCAGAGAATATCAAAGAAAGATTTGACATAGTAACCTCACGCGCAGTCGCATCACTAAAGATCATCAGCAGATATGCACTGCCTTTGTTAAAAAAGGACGGATATTTTATTGCCTATAAATCCCGCAAGGTTGAAGATGAGATATCAGAGGCAAAAGATGTTTTGCGCAAATATCAGGCAAAAATTGTGGATATAATCACTTATGATTTACCGCTTGAAGAAACACATACCAGAAATCTGGTTGTCATAAAAAGACACTAGCGGATTTGCGGACGGATGGAGCGAAGCGAGTGAAGGCGCTAAGTTACTAAGGCACTGTGATTGTGACTAAGTGATTAAGTGACTAGGTGACTAAGTGGTTACAGGAATAAGGCAATGAGAAAATTTTCACATTGCCGATAAAATACGCCCCTTGCGGGGTGGACAAGTCCACTTTTAGACTCTGGAGACCGCTTACGGAAAACAGAAACCGAGCTACGCGTTTAACCCCCACCCGAAATTCCAGTTTCGCTGCGCTCACGGAATTTCGACCTCCCCCTTGGAGAGGTTAAAAAAGGCAACGAGAAAATTTTCACATTGCCTAAAAAAGTTACTAAGGCACTAGGGCACTAAGGAGTTACAAAAATAGGGCAACGTGAGAATATTTTCGCATTACCCTATTTTGAAATAACAGTTCACTGTTTACTGTTCATAGGTCACAGATGTAGGTTGTGGCATTCTTGCCCAACAGAAAATTTTGAGATCCCGCAAGGCAACGACTGTGGCAGGACGTCACGAAACCGCTGCGGGATGACGGAATAAAAGGCAACGTGAGAAAAGTCTCACATTGCCTTATTTTGTAACAACAGTTTACCGTTCACTGTTCACAATTTTGTAACCACTTAATCACCTAGTCACCTAGTCACGTCCAACTAAGGACTTTGGCCTTAGTTGGAAATACACAAGGCATGAAGACTGCTGAGGTTCTTGCCGTAGTAGTTGCCCCAGGCGCTGGTGGACGAGTTGAAGTAGCGAATGTATGCGTAGCTAGTGCTGTACTCCTCACTGGACCAATAGTAGGAACCAAGAGTGAGTGGAGGGGTTTCTTTGTATTGCTCTCTTAATTGTATACCTGATCTGTTTGTGTCCTCCGCAAATGTTATATCGTTTCCTGAACTATCCACGTATAAATTGCTTGCGAGTTGTGCTAGTTGGGCTCTTGTTGGTAAAGTCATGTTCTTCTCTTTGCAAGTTAGTTTTGCGCCGGCCCAATAGTTTGTTGAACAGTAACTTCCATGTTGTTCTTCCAGATCTTCATATTCACTGCCTTCGCAAGTATTTATTGCTCTGGTTGCGGCAAAGTCTGTTGACCAGCACATGTCTCCAATCGGGTTATCGCAAGTTGAGAATGCTACGCCGGAAGATAATTGAATATCTTTACCTACTCTATTAGGCCCTTTCTTTCCGTTTACATCTACCATATATCCCATGCAAGATACTTGAGACCCTGTATCTTCTATCGGGTCTGCATACGGACATTCCGGCTGGTATGCCATAATAACTGTTGTTCCGTCCGCGACGACAAAGCTCATGGTATTAGTGTTAGTTTGCCATTCCTTAAGTCCCATGCTTGATGCAGATGTAAGACCATCTGTTTCGACTTCCATAGGTTCTTCGTTGCTTCCTGTTGTTACGACTTTAGGTGAATAGCATTTATTAATATCTGTGTTATCACAAGTCTTTATTACTTTCATATATTGCTTGAAAGTGTCCATAAAATCTTCTGTGGTGTTGTGTCCTGTCATGACGCCGTCAGTGTTCATACGTCTGACTGTTTCTGTGAGTTTCTTTTCCCACAAATCTTTGGCCGTAGACCATGTCTTTTCGTTGTGGTTCTGGATGAGCCCCGGAAGTGTCAGAGCGGCAACAATGCCGATGACGGCCAGAGTAATCAAGACCTCTGCAAGAGTAAAAGCGGCGCGCATTCCTCGCCCCTTGCAGGAAAGGATAGCAAGGCTTGACGTTGACCGTACTTCTTTAGCGGTCTCCAGAGTGTGGGTGCAGGCTGGCCTGCCTTGGTGAGGGGTCATGTCGGTCTTGTCGCATTGGTAAGACCCCTCACCCGAATTTCTAAGCTCACATTCGTTCGCTAACAAATTCTGCCCTCTCCCGCAAGGGGCGAGGGTATTTTTTACCGTTGACCGTACTTCTTTAGCGGTTGCCTGACTGTAAGAGCGGACTGCGTCCGCACCCTCATCCGGCCTGCGGCCACCTTCTCCCAAAGGTAGAAGGGAATGTGGCGATTGTTGTTCGTCTTGTTTCGACATCTTACTCACTTCACTCACCTTTGATGTGTAAGAGCGGACCTGTCCGCCATAACTGTTTGTTTTTTGGTTGTACATAGTTTAATCTCCTTTCAGTTTTCTTCTGTAATCTATTTTTCTTTTATTCATTTTTTTGCAACACAAGTTTCACAAGCTAGAAATAACTTGTGGATAATATATAATATTTCCATTTTTAGCAAAATCTAGTCGCTCAGCGGGCCTTAAATGTTTTGCCCCCCCCCCCCGTAAAGCCAGTAATAGCAAGGGTTTCAGGCGATTGAGTGATTAAGTGGGTTTTCAAAATTTCTTCTGTTAACACTTTCGTCACTTTACTCACATCACTCACTCTACTCACTCCACTCACTTTTTTACTTCTCTGTGCTTCCGACATCCTGTTTCCTCTTTCGCAAATTCTTTATATTTAGTTTAACATATAATCCCAAAAATTTCAACCCTAATTTTTATTTATCGCAACACTTGTATAAAAATCAGGTTACACGCAACCGCCTAACCTGATTTTTCCAAAAATATTATCTACGCTGCCTATGCCGGTCTATGACCTGTTTTTAACTGGTGGTCAACGTTTGCTGTCTTTTGATTTGCTTTTAATTTAGCGGCAATAATGTGATAAGCTCCAACCGCTAATGTTGCAAAACCGGCAGCTACTTTTGATTTTGTACCAATACTTTTCAACGGATGCTTGCAAACTTCTTTTAATGAACCGCCTTTTCTGAAACCGGCCGGCAATGCTCCGAATAACCAACCGCCGGCCAGCACTGCTGCACCGGTTGTTATTCCGTATGCGGTACCTTTAATTGTTCCTTTCACCATTTCTGTTGTTGTTGCAAAGAATTTTGCAACATTTGCGATAAAGTTTCTAAATGGACGTTTTTTTTCTTTTTTATCAGATTTTGCAGCTATTTCTACAGAATCCTTTTCTAAATCAGTTGAGACAGGTGATTGGATAGTTGATGTTTTTTTTGCACTTTCATCAGCTTTGGCCGCACGAAAACTTACTGCAGGATTAAAACCAATTTCCATAAATTACTCCTTTACCTACTAACATTAAAACGTATAAATAAAATTTTTGCGGATTTTTGCAAAAAATTTTACAAATATTAACGTTAGTTAAACAGGTTTAATTGCGGAACTTCCGGCGCTACTCCATCCTGCTTTTTACGGGTAGAAAGGTTATTTGAAAAATCTTTCTGCATCTTAACCATTAAGTCCTGAGACCGTTTAATGACTGCCTGCGGCAGACCGGCCATTTTTGCAACCTGAATACCGTAGCTTTTGCTCGCTCCGCCCTGTACTATTTTTCTTAAAAATTCAATTTCGCCGTTTTCTTCGGTAATAGTTATTCTGTAATTTTTAATTTGCGGATAAGTCTGCGTCATTACGTTTAATTCGTGGTAGTGAGTCGCAAAGATGCAACGCGCTTTAATTTTTGTCGCTATATATTCCGCAACAGACCACGCGATAGCAACACCGTCATAAGTACTTGTGCCGCGGCCTATTTCATCAAGCAGAATAAAACTTTTATCGGTCGCTGCATTCAAAATATAAGCGGTTTCAACCATTTCCACCATAAAGGTAGATTGTCCCAGCGTCAAATCATCAGACGCACCGACACGGGTGAATATTTTATCAAAAATACCTATTTCAACATAATCAGCCGGCACCCATGAACCTATCTGTGCTAAAATTACAATCAAAGCATTTTGACGCATATATGTTGATTTACCGGCCATATTCGGGCCTGTAAGTATCATAAACTGTGTCGTATCAGTTGAGTTGCTTTTTAATTCCAAATCGTTTGCAACATACTCGCCAAGCGGTAATATTTTTTCCAAAACCGGATGGCGGCCGTTTTTAACGATAAAATTGTCTGATGAATCTATAACCGGTTTGCAATAATTGTTTTCTACAGCAACCTGCGCAAGGCCGGCAAAGACATCACAATTTGCAATTGCTTCTGATATTTCTCTCAGGCGGGTTACAAATTCTTTTGAATACTCTCTGAAATCACAGAACAATTTATATTCAAGTTCTACGGATTTGAAGCGTGCGGAAAGAACGTCATCTTCATGTTTTTTCAACTCATCAGTAATAAATCTTTCGCCGGTTGTCAGGGTTTGTTTACGAATATATGTTGGCGGCACCTGATTGAGGAAAGAATTTGTAATTTCGATAAAATAGCCGAATACTTTATTATAACCGACTTTAAGGTTTTTAATGCCTGTTCTCTCTTTTTCTGTTTCTTCAAACTCTTTGAGCCAGTTTTCGCCGCCGGTAAGCAATTCTCTGAAATAATCCAGTTCCCCGTTCACACCGGATTTTATAATACCTCCTTCTCTGATTAAAGGCGGGCATTCCTCATTTATTGTCCGGTCGATTAACTGGGTATATTCCCAGATATCATCTTTATATTGCGCAACATGCGCCAGCGGATTGTTTTCTAAAACTGATGCGGCCTCAAAAAGCTGCGGCAGTGAGAATAAAGATGATTTTAAACTTATAAAATCTCTCGGATTTGCGCTGCTGTTACTTATTTTCGTCGCAAGTCTTTGAATATCATAAACCTTTTCCAATAGTGAGGACAGATTTAGTCTTACCTGTGCTTTTTCAACCAGTTCAGAAATAGCATCCTGACGCTTCATAATCTGGTCAACACGTTTGAGCGGCTGACAAATCCATGTTCTTAAAAGCCGCGCCCCCATATTGGTGCGTGTTCGATCTATTGCCCACAAAAGCGAGCCGTATTTTGATTTTTCACGCAGAGTTTCTACTAGTTCAAGATTTTTTCTTGTGCTGGCATCAATTATCATAAATTCTGATAATTCATAAGGTTCAATTTTTTCAAACTTAGGAACATTATCTTTCAAATTTTCCCAAATATATGCCAACAATGCCCCTGCAGCACGGAAACCGATTTTGTAATCGTTGTACCCGAAAGCCTCAAGAGAAGCGGACTTAAATACCGCTTTAAGGTTATTTTCCGCAAAATCAGTTCTGAATACAGATGCAGGAATTTTGGAACAATTATAGTTCGCCGTAATTATATCCGGCAAATCGATTTTTTCTTCCGGTACAATCTGGAACGGCTTAATTTCTCCGCGAATTGCAGGAGCAACAATTTCCGCCGGTCTTATGCGTGCAAGTTCAGATATAATCAAATTCAAAGAACTCTGGGTTACTTTAAATTCACCGGTTGAAATATCTGTATATGCAAATCCGAATGTGTCAGAGCGTTCATCTTTAAACACGGCGCAAATATAATTATTAACATTTTTCTGTAAAAAATCCGTTTCAGTTATTGTTCCGGAGGTGATAATTCTTGTAATCCCGCGTTTTACCAGTCCTTTTGCTTCTTTTGGGTCTTCTAACTGGTCGCAGATAACAACTTTATAATTCTTTTGGACAAGTTTTTCAATATATGAATTCATTGCTTTAACAGGAATACCGGCAAGCGGAACACGGCCGATATTTTTACCTGCATCGCGTCCGGTCAGAGTTATTTCCAATTCTTTGGACATAATAACTGCATCTTCAAAAAAAGTTTCGAAAAAATCACCCAGTCTGTATAGCAAAATCTTGTCCGGATTTTGACGTTTAAGTGTTACATAATGCTGCATTGACGGGGTTAAATCCTCGATGTTTATATCTGCTGTATTTATATAATTGATTTCTGGTTTTGTCATAGTTATAATATATATATCATGAAAAAGGTAAAAATAAAATGGGATGTTTAAGAAATATTATACGAGCAATAATAATTACGCTGGCGGCCATAGGTTTTATGTCGCTTGGAGGGAAAGAGCTTGTTTCTAAATACATAGGTTACTGGTTTAACCCGCCGCAGGATGTCATGCTTGAAAGAGCAAAAAAAGTCGGAGACTTTTCGCAAATCAGTGAAGAATTTGAGATTGAACGTGCTGCCGGTATAATGGGATACAATGCAGTTGTCGCTGAGCACAAGGCCTCAGGTCAAAAATTATTTGTTGTAGATTCCAATGACAAAACAATTCTTACAAAAGAAGATTTACAATCCGATAATGTTGAGGAAAAATTAAAAGAAGCCATATCAAAAATCAAATATCAATCAATAACTTTTGATGAGCTGAAAGTAACAAAGCACGGTACGCTTTTTTCTTACGGAACAAATGCGCCTTATGTGAAGTTTGATGCAAAAGTCAAAAAGCTTCCGGTTGGCGAAATTTCCGGTATAATCTCGGCTGTTGATAACAATAACGGTGAAAAAAGATTACTCATTGCACTCAACGAAAAAGATAAATATTCACAGTTAATCTCAGAAGAATTTTTTAAGAAAATTAAATAAAAATCATAAATATACAGGATAAAATATTTTAAACTTTATTTTAAAATATCAATATGGATGAACTAAAAAATTATACGAGATTATCGACAAAGAGATTATAACGCTTGAAGAACTAAGATACATTGCAAACCATGAATTTGTATCTTCCGTAAGTTATCAGCCTGCTGACGGCAAACATGATGATTGCGCAAAATATCTTGTAAAATATATTAATGCCGACAGCGACATGATTTATGTCAAACATTAAACATTTCCGGTTGAACTGTTTCTGTCGTCCTCAAGCTGTCTTATATCAATATTTGAATCGTCAGCATAAGAACTTAGCGTCGTTGGGATATCTATCTCAACATTAACATAGGCATCAACCATCTCAATATCGCTTTTATGATATTCTCTGGTTTTTCCGTCTTCCATTTTAACGGAAACAGTGCCGTTGAGGAATTGTAAAAAGCAAACACGCCCCAACCCGTCAGGTGTCATTACAGAAGAACCGACAGGCGGCATACCTTTAGCAGCTTCAATATAATTAGAATATTCATAAGTCAAACAGCAAAGCAGTCTGCCGCATGTACCTGAAATTTTCCCCGGTGCAATAGGCATTCCCTGATCTTTTGCAAGTTTAACATTTATCTGCGCAAATTTCCTCAAGAAAGATGAGCAGCAAAACGGACGGCCGCATAATCCTGTTCCGTCAATGATAGAGGTTTCATCACGCACTCCGATATGGCGCAAATCAATTCTTACGCGGGTAAATACCTGTGTTAAGTCTTTTAACAGTGCTCTAAAATCAACCCTTTCAGGAGCCGTATAATAAAATGTGATTTTGCGTCTGTCAAAAGTAATCCGGCATTGAACAAGATTCATAACTAATTTGTGCTGTTTTATCAAAGCCTGACATTTGAAAAACGATGTTACTTCCTCTTTTCTTATATCATCAAGAGTTTGCAAATCCCGCTGTGATAAAGTTCTGATAACCGTTAAAGCATCAGGTTTTGTTGCACTTTTTTCCCAGGCTTTTACGACTTCCGAGTTTACAAGAAATGCCTTTAGTGCTTCTTCACCTTTTTCTGTTCTGACAAGAACCATTTGTCCGTCAGTCAGGTGTATGCTCTCCGGCACATTAAGCGGGTAAATCATGTTTTTCAAATACTTTACAGCAAATTTCATTATATATATCTTTCTTCCTCTTTCAATTTTCTGTTCATAAGCTTGCTGAGCAATTCTTGCGGGGTAATATCCGTATAAACAGCTTCATATATAGCATTTGACACCGGCACTTCAAGACCTAATTTTTTTGCCAGTTCGCAAATAGCTTTTGATGTCTTAACCCCCTCGGCAACAGAGCCTAGTTCAGCCAGTATGTCATTTATTTTTTTACCTTTAGCAAGCATTGAGCCTACCGTATAGTTTCTGGACATAGGGCTTGAGCAGGTAGCTATCAAATCCCCCATGCCGGAAAGTCCGTAAAGTGTTGACGGATTTGCACCAAGATGAATACTTACCCTTACAATTTCCGCCATACCGCGTGTTAAAAGTGTTCCAGCACAATTATCACCGAGTTCCATTGTATGCGCAAAACCTGAGGCGATTGCAATTACGTTTTTTAAACTGCCGCCGAGTTCTACACCTATAACATCGCTGTTTGTATAAAGTCTGAAACGATTAGGTACATTGCAGGCTTTTTGCACAAATTCCGCGACGGCCATGTCCTCAGACGCCACACAGGCCGCCGTCGGTTTACCGGCTAATACTTCCTTTGCAAGTGTCGGGCCTGAAAGAACTGCAAGCTTTTGTTCCGGCAATACATCTTTTATAACTTCTGACATTCTCATCAAAGAAGGCAATTCAATACCTTTTGATGCATTTACAAGTATCTGTTCAGATTTAATACCGGCATTTTTCAAATTCTCGCACACATCACGCGTACCCGATGTAGCAACTACATTCAAGATAATATCAGCATCCGCAATTGCTGCTGACAAGTCACTCGTAACCTCTACCTTATCAGCAAGCTGTACTTCTAAAGGTTTTGTACAATGTTTGTTTTTAACAAGGTCGTCAGACAAATCCTGTACACGTCCCCACACCGTAACTTCATCAAAGTTATCGGTCAAAAGCCATGCAAGTGTCAATCCCCAGCATCCGGCACCTATTACTGTAAGTTTCATACTCTGCCCTCCCTTGTATTTGTCTAAGCTTCTACTTTCTGATTAAGCAGTTTGCGCAATACGCCTCTGTGTTTTTTCAGTTCTTCTCTTGCCTTTTCGGTATCGTAACCCATAACAAGAGAAACTATAGCTGTTTTAATTTCCCAGTTGGTTCTCAACAGAGTGGCAAGTGCATCACTGTGCGAAACATCTGCAATCTGAGCCACAATTCTTATTGCGCGGTCTTTTAATTTTTCATTCACAGGCTGCAAGTCTATCATAAAGTTTTCGTAAGTTTTACCTATCTTTATCATCGCACCGGTTGTAAGCATGTTCAAAATCATTTTTTGTGCAGTACCGGCCTTAAGGCGTGATGACCCTGCTATAACTTCCGGTCCTACTTCCGCACAAATAACAAGTCCTGCCTCATCATAAATTCTGCCTTTCGGGTTGCAGGTAACAGCAATTGTCTTTGTACCTATCTCATCAGCTTTTGAAAGAACTCCGAGAAGATATTTAGGATTTCCGCTCGCTGATATTACAACAGCAATATCATTATCGGTAAGCACTTCTGCATCTTTACGTCCCAGATCAAAATCATCTTCAGCACCTTCAACCGATTTTCTTAGTGCTCTGTCGCCGCCGCAGATAATCCCCTGAACCATATCATCAGAAACGCTAAAGGTTGGCGGGCATTCTGAGGCATCAAGTATACCTAATCGGCCTGATGTGCCTGCCCCGAAATAAAACAATCTGCCGCCTTTCAAAAACTGTTTTGCAATTAAATCAACAGCAGCCGCAATATTGTCCAGTTCTTCCTCTACAGCAAGAGCGACAAGTTTGTCCTCCTCATTCATTTTGCGAACCATTTCAATCGTCGAAAGAATGTCTATATCTTTCGTGTTTTCGTTTCTGCTTTCCGTAATAATGTCACTCATAACTGCACCCCTTAATTTTTATAATAAACACTAACACTATAATTTCATTAAATTAGCCATTTCAATAGCTGTTTTAGCGGCTTCAGAACCTTTATTTCCGGCCTTTGTACCTGCACGTTCTATTGCCTGTTCTATATTTTCTGTTGTCAAAACACCGAAAATTACAGGAATTTCTGTCTGCAAGCTTACATTTGCAATACCTTTAGAAAGTTCAGCCCCAACATAATCGTAATGTGATGTAGCCCCGCGTATAATTGCCCCGAGTGTAATAATCGCGTTATATTTTCCTGTCTTTGCAAATTTTAAAGCAGCAAGAGGTATCTCAAACGCCCCCGGAACTCTTACTATTTCTATGTTATCTTCTGCAACACCATGGCGTTTCAACTCATCAACGGCACCGTCAAGCAATTTTGAGCCGATAAAATCATTAAATCTTGACAGAATTATACAAAACTTCTCATTATTTGTAACCAATTGACCTTCATATATTTTCATTCGATACTTCTCCTTAGTCTACCCTGTGTGCTGCTTGAGATTTAACATATTATTTTCATATATTAATTTTACACTATATTTAACTATTTTACAACCAGTGGAGCAAAAATCTTATAAAAAATAAATATTGCGGCCAACATCAAAAGAACTCCGCTGAGTTTCAGCAGGATATCTGAGATTTTATAAAAGTTTTTCATATTCTTTATATGAGAAGTTATAAATCCGGCCAGAACAAGTATAAGTCCCTGACCGAGTGAAAACAAAAACAGCATTAAAATTGCATTAATAATATTCGCAGACAGAGACGCAAACGCCATGATACCTGCAAGAATAGGTGTAGAACAAGGAGTTCCAGCAAGCGCAAACACAGCCCCCAGCAAAATCGGATAAAGATACGTATTATGCGCCTCACTTTTTGGCATTTCTTTGACAATAACAGGTAGTTCAAAGTCTAAAAAGCCAACGAGTTTAAGCCCCATAATCAGCATAATCGCGGCAAGCACAATTCCGAAATATCCGCCCGCAAAAGAGATAAAAACCTTACCCGTTATCGCGCAAATAATCCCTATTGCACTAAAAACAATTGAAGTACCGAAAACAAAAAATATCATCTGCACAAGTGTTTTTAAGGGCTTTGCCTCAGAATACCCGCCCACATATCCGACAATAATCGGAAGCATAGCAAGTGAGCACGGTGAAATTGAGGCAATAAGTCCGCCTAAAAACGAAAGTGCAAAAAGTAAAGCTAAACTACCCTGCTGGGTAAACAAGCCTGCGTAATTCTCCATTATTTAAGCTCCTGCAAATATTTTTCCAATTCCTCTTTAGGAATAGCGCCTTCTACACGTTTTGCCTGTTCGCCGTTTGAATTAAGCATAATTATGGTCGGAACAAGCGTTACATTATATTTTTTAATCTGTTCATCAGCAAGCTGATCACGGTTTTGAACCTGAATTTCAGTAAGTACAATTTTATCCTGATAATTCGGCCAAATCTCTTTAAACAATTCATTCATAGTCTGGCAGTCAAGACACATCGTAGATGTAAATTTTATAACCTGTGGTTTGCCTGCTTCCTCAGTTGTTGCCACAGTCTTACTTGAATTAGTCAGCACAAAATAAGCGACAATCGGGATGATAAAAATTAATGAAATGATTAAAATGTTTTTCTTCATAAAAAACTCTCCTTTTCTTACATATAATACCATAAGAAAAACAGAATTTTTTATTAATACCGACTATGCTATATAAAACGGGCTATATTTCTTCGGGAACATAAAAATCTGCTTTTGCCAGCAACTCGCGTGTATGTTCATAACAGCAGGAGTTTCGTGTAACAGTCTGGTATTCCCGCACAATACTAAGAATATCATCAACAGACATCTTTATAATCCTTCTTTCACCCTCAATAATTCTAGCCATAAAAACCTCTTTTCCTTACATAAGAAATATCGGCCGAACATTCAAAAAACTTTCACAAAATCAGACACATAATATAGAAATAAACATTTAAATTTTAATAGAGAAATAAATGTTTCTACGGCACAAAAACAGAATAATTAACAAATTTAATCCAAATTGGATGCAACAAGATAGAGAAAACGTGTATTTTTTTCGTCAAGAATATCTATTTTTTCGTGGAGTTTTTTCTTCAAAATTTCTGTACTGTCGTAATAATCATTCTCAAATAAAGACTGAATAGGCACATCCAATGCAGCAGCTATTTTTTCTAAATTTTCAATAGTCGGGAAAGACTGCCCCATTTCTATCCTGACCATTTGACGGGGGCTGATATCTGCCATTTCTGACAGTTTTTCCTGCGCAATTTTTTTCGATTTACGTAAATATCTTATCTTTGCTCCTAACAACTGTTTTGTAGACATAACGCCCTCCAAATTAAAGTGTACATAATTTAGAGGATTATTATAATGCCATATTTGACATTTAATATTAAATAAATGTAATATTATGTCATTAAATATGCATTTATGGGCATATAAATAAGTAATAATGACATCACAAGTCATAGAAAGGAGATATATGAAAAAAGAGAGTAAAGTAAGTAAAGTGAGTGTAGTGAGTAATGTGACGAGCAATGCTGCCACCAGTCACGAAGCCGCAGAGCCTAAAAAATGTAAATTCTTGTCTTGGATTTGCTCCACGCTCACGGAGACTCGCCTGAGGAGCGTTGCTCCGGCCGGCTCGTTCCGTTCGCTATCCGGACTCACTTCGTTCCGTCCGTCCGCAAATCCGCTAATCACTCAATCACTTAGTCACTTAATCACCTCGAAAGCGGCCGCCTTTACCCTTGCCGAAGTCCTAATCACCCTCGCAGTAATCGGAATAGTAGCCGCCCTGACACTTCCGGGGCTCATTCAAAATCATAACGAGAAGGCATGGTCTACGGCTAAAGACCTCTGGGAAAAGAAACTAACAGAGACAGTTCGCAGAATGAACCTTGATGGTGTCATGACAGGGCATGAAACCACTGAAGATTTTATGAACACTTTCAAAAACTACATGAAAGTCATAAAGACCTGTGACAGCACTGACATCAACAAGTGTTACGCTCCTAAAATAGTGAGAACTGGAAGCGAGTCTGAACCCGAGGATATCCAAACTTCTGAATTGACATCAGCAGAGAATTTAGGCAACGACTGGGGCACAAATACAATGAGTTTTGTTGTTGCCGACGGTACAACAGCAATATTTGCATATAATCCGAATTGCGCTTATACTGATCCGATTGAAGATACAGGGAGTCAGGTATCCTGCTTAGCATACATGGTGGACGTAAACGGAAAGAAAGGCCCTAATAAAGTCGGAGATGACATAGCACTTGAAGGTCAAATAGCTCTTTCAACATGTGACAATCCTATAGGTGACATGTGCTGGTCAACATCTTTTTACCCAACGGCAATAGACACCTGCAGCGATACGACCTGGGATGAACATGGAACAGACAACAACTATTGCGATACCAACTATTGGGCAGGCGCGAAAAAAGCGTGCTCAGACATGGGAATGAGCTTACCAACGAGAGCCCAACTTGCGCAATTAGCCAGCGAATTATACGTAGATACAGAAGGCAACAAAGTAACGATAGGCGAAAACGAGGACAGAGGCCCCCTCAAAATAAAGGACGAATACAGCAAAAATCCTCCAATCAGTCTTAGTGGCAACTACTACTGGTCCAGTACAGAATACAATGCGAGTTACGCGCACGATCGAAACTTCACCGTTGACGACACGAACGGCAGCGACCTCGGCTGGCGCGGCAAGACCGGCAAGGACGGCGACAGCGAGCGTGCAATCTGTCTCGGGAGCTAACGCGTAACGGCCAACTAGCATATCTAACAATAACCGCTTGGGTGACTAAGTGAGTAAGTGAGTAAGTGAGTAAGTGACTAAGTGGTTACAAAATCGTGAACTGTGAACAGTGAACGGTAAACTGTTGTTACAAAATAAGGCAATGTGGAACTTTTACCAATTGCCTTATTTTTATTAAATGACTTAACTTCTTAGCTCCCAATTCACAGTTCCACATACACCAAAAGCCGGTCTAGTGACCGGCTTTTGGGTGCTTTTATTATTCTTAGTGCGTTATTCTTCGTCCTCGTCAAGTGTGAAGTCAGGTGAGCCAAACATTCCTTCGATCTCTTCCAAAATCGCAGAAGGTTTTCTTGCCTGATTTCTTTGTGCTACTGCACGTTTTCTTTCTTCACGATCACGTTCTTCATTTGCGTTAGACAGGTGATGGAAGCCTGTTCCTGCCGGAATTAAACGACCGATAATTACGTTTTCTTTTAATCCGCGGAGCATATCTTTCTTTCCGTCTACAGCAGCTTCTGTCAGTATTCTTGTTGTTTCCTGGAATGATGCTGCTGAAATGAAGCTGTCTGTGTTCAATGAAGCTTTTGTGATACCTAACAACATGTATTCGCAAGTTGCAGGCTGTTTGTCGTTTGCTTTTGCCTGTTCGTTTTCCTTTTCAAAGACTTGAAGTTCAACCAATTCGCCAGGTAAAAGGTTGGTATCTCCGGCATCTACGATTTTAACTTTCTTAGTCATTTGACGAACAATAATTTCAACGTGTTTATCTGCAATTTCTACACCTTGTGAGCGGTATACACGCTGTACTTCATCTACTAAGTATTGTTGTGCAGCTTCAGGGCCGCAAAGTCTGATAACGTCATGCGGGTTCAATGGACCGCTTGTTAACGCCTGACCTTTTGTGATTTTTTGCTTGTCATGAACAATGATATTTGCATCAATTGCATATTTGATTTCTACCCTGCCGTTTTCGTTTACAAGGAAGAGTCTCGGAATATCATCGTCAGTTTCTATTTCCGCAATACCGTCTTCTTCTGCGAGAATAGCACAATCCTTCGGTTTACGACCTTCAAGAAGTTCTTCTACCCTCGGCAAACCTTGAACGATATCGCCTGTTTTTTGTCTTTCAAATACTAGTGTTGCAATGTTATCACCACGAAGTACCAATGCTCCGGATTCAACCTGTAACATTGTACCAGGGCTGATTAAGTAAGGACGTCCTGCACGGATAGTTATTTCGCCTTTATTTACCGCGATTACCTGTCCTGATACTGTTGAACGTTCTTCTGATTCTGCCAGAAGCGCATCTAATTTAACAAAATCACCTTTCTTAACAACTGCTTTGCCTTGTACAGGGATTTTGATTTCATAATTTGCGCTTGTTAACAACAATCTTCTTGCATCTTCTTTTTCTGATTTGATTGATGCTACACCAGGATTAATTGCAAGAACCTGAGTTTTTGCAACCGGTGTTCTCGGATCAATTGTCTGGCCGTCTTTTACAAGCAATTCTGTTTGTAATGATGATAACAGTTTTGCATTACCTTCAAATTCACGACGGACAATCAGGTTTTCAAGAACAACTATTCTCAAGTTTTCTTTATCATCAAGTTCTACCATACCTTTCAGGTGTGACAGATAGCCTTGCATTTGAAGAACAAGACTTGTTCTTGTAATAGTTGACCCGTCAAGGTTTCTTACTCTTGCACCGTCTTTGTACTGTAATTGGGTTACAGGAACAATGTCAATCAAGTCATCTGTTGTATTGAATTTAATAGATACGTCTTTTTGTTCAACATTGAGTACCTGAACTGGTCTTACAAGTATCTGGATAGGTTGATTTGAAATATTATCCTCATCCAGACTCAGGCTTGTATCAATTTCTTCGTCCAAATCATCAATAGTCAAATCATCAAGAGTTGAATCCATTATTGTTACAATAGATGTTTCTTTTGCAGTAACACCATCAGCAATAACTGTTCCTGCACTTACGACTTCACCTTCATCCACTTTCAATTCAGAAACGCTAGGAAGTGTGTGAATTTCACCAGGTCTGATTGTAATTTCGTGAATAATATCGTTGTATTCTTTAAATTCAACAATACCGTCAAGGTGGCAGTATACGTCTTTAACAACTTCTGTACCTGCTGTAACGTAAGAACCGTTATCAACCATTTTCAAAGTGCTGTCTTTTGATATCTGATGAATTTCTTCAGGGATAAATACAACAGCACCAGGTTTTGTGATAATCTGGTTTTCGTCAACTTCTACGTCAACATATCTTATTTCACCGGATGAAGTAACAGCACAATCATCATCAATAAGTTCTGCGATAATCATACCGTTTTCAACTGTTGTATCTACCGGCGCTTTTACGATATATCTTTCATTAGTTTTCTTAACTGTCCAGATTTGTTCTTTCTTAGTTTGTTCAAATGTTGCATTTTCAGGCTGTAAAGAAGCAATTACAATTGTTATTTCTTTACCTTGAACAATCTTTTTGATGTTTTTACCTTCAAATTTAACATCTTCAATAACCAGATCTTCACCAAATCTGACTTCACCGCCGTGTTCAGAAATAGTCAACGTTTCAGCAAGTTTTTCGCCTTCTTTAATTTTTTGGCCGTCTTTTACAAGAACTTTAGACCCGCCAGGAAGGTTATAAACATCGCCGCCTAAAACCCAGATAATACCTTGTTTGTTAGTTGTTCTTGAGATATTACCCTGTCTGTCTTTCTTTTCATCAGCAATAAAATCTTCAAATACAACTTCACCGCTCAAGTCAGCAGAAATATCTTTGGTTGCTTTTTCTGTCAAGCGTGAGCCGCTTCCTTGTGAAGATGGTTCAAACTGAGCAAGTTTAAATCCTTTTTTAACCTTCATTCCGTTTGTAAAGAATATTGTTGAACCGGCAGGGATATGATATTTTTCAGATTTCTTATCATTTTTAACTTCAATATCGGTTTCGTAATTTGAAATTTGAACAACATCACCGTGTCTTGTTCTCAATTCTCTTGTTTTAACGTTTGAAACGACTTCACCGTCAAGATTAGCGGTAACTTCTTTCATTGTATCTTTAACGCCGACAGCACCACCGGTGTGGAATGTTCTCATTGTCAACTGAGTACCAGGTTCACCGATTGACTGAGCAGCGATAATACCGATTGCTTCACCGATATCAACCAATTTTTGGGTAGTTAATGCCCAGCCGTAACATTTTTGGCAAATACCGTATTCCAAACCGCAGGTTAAGCCTGAACGAACTTTCAATTCTGTTAAATTCAGGTGAGATATTTTCTTGATATCATTACGATCCATAGTTGTGCCTGCCGTAACCAGTACAGTTCCGTCTGTATCAACAATATCTTCTGCTACAGTACGGCCCAGTAATCTGTCAATCAACGGAACAATAACAGTTTCACCGTCCATAATCGGTTTCATGTTAATACTTTTTGTTGTGTGACAGTCATCTGCACGTATAATAACGTCTTGTGCAACGTCAACCAGACGTCTTGTCAAATAACCTGAGTCGGCTGTTTTCAACGCTGTATCTACAAGCCCTTTACGTGCACCGTATGATGAAATGATGTATTCTGTAACGGATAAGCCTTCTTTAAAGTTTGATTTGATAGGCAAGTCGATAATCTGACCTTGTGCGTCAGCCATTAAACCACGCATACCAACCAACTGGGATACCTGTGAAAGGTTACCTCTCGCTCCGGAGAATGCCATCATATATACAGGGTTTAATTTATCAAAGTTATCAACAACGCTTGATGTTAATTTCGCCGTTGTTTCTGACCAGGTATCAATAACCTTTGTGTATCTTTCTACTTCGGTAATTTCACCTTTCAAGTATCTTGTTGTTGATTTTTCGATTTCTTTTTCTGCTTCTTGCAACATTTCTTTTTTTACAGCCGGAACTTGCAAATCTGCAATTGAAATTGTAGTACCGGATTTTGTTGCATATCTGTAGCCCAAGTTTTTCAAACTATTGGCTAACTCTGCGGTTTTTGCTCCGCCAAACTCCAGATACATCTGCGCAAGCAAATTGTTTAATCCTTTTTTGTCCATTTGCTTGTTGATGAATTCTACAGTTTTTTTACCATGTGCGTATGTTGTTTCCATCTAATTTATCCTTTATTTTTTATAATACAGCTTACGATTTTCGTTGTAGCGCTTTTAACAATTACCTATTTATCTTGTCAATTTTGGTGCTGCCGCTTTGATTTGTCAACGCACTCGGGGTTCTCTTGAAAAGACTTTTTAGACCTTCGCGAGACTTGTCCCCTCGCACCTGTTTTGCTTGTTACGCTTACGATTACAAACCGTTTTTGCAGATTACGCCAACGCCTTTCTTACAGCTTCGTTGAATATAATTCTTCCTGCTGTTGTCTCAATACGCTGGCCGTGTTCATCTCTTACAACAATCTTGTCGTGCAAGTTTATCACGCCAACTTCTAAAGCAGAAATTGCATCCTGGAAGTTGTAGAAGTATCCTTTCGGATCCATATCCGGATCTTTCAGAATTGTCAGGTAATACATACCCAAGACCATATCTTGTGTCGGCGTAATAATTGGCTTACCGTTTGCAGGAGCCAAGATATTATTTGTTGCCAACATCAACATTCTGGCTTCGGTTTGTGCTTCTATTGACAGAGGTACGTGTACAGCCATTTGGTCACCGTCGAAGTCAGCGTTGAATGCTGTACATACAAGCGGATGTAACTGTATTGCGCGGCCTTCTACTAAAATCGGTTCAAATGCCTGAATACCTAATCTGTGAAGGGTCGGGGCACGGTTCAGTAATACCGGATGTCCGTCAATTACTTCTTCCAGTATATCCCAAACTATCGCCTCTGAACGCTCAATACGTTTTTTAGCTGATTTTATGTTTTGTACATATCCTCTTTCAATTAATTTATTTACAACAAAAGGTTTAAACAACTCAATTGCCATTTCTTTCGGCAAACCGCATTGATTTAATTTTAACTGCGGACCTACTACGATAACGGAACGACCTGAATAGTCTACACGTTTACCAAGTAAGTTTTGACGGAAACGACCTTGTTTACCTTCAATGATATTTGATAATGATTTCAATGCACGGTTGTTAGGACCGACTACAGTTCTGCCGCGGCGACCGTTATCAATCAGCGCGTCTACTGCTTCCTGCAACATACGTTTTTCGTTTCTGACAATAATTTCAGGCGCTCCCATTTCTAAAAGTCTTTGTAAACGGTTGTTTCTGTTAATTACACGTCTGTATAAGTCGTTTAAGTCAGATGTCGCAAAACGTCCGCCGTCCAACTGTACCATTGGTCTTAAATCAGGCGGGGTTACAGGCAATACATCCATTATCATCCAGGTAGGATCTGTTTCGGATGAAATTAAACTGTCTAATAATCTTAAACGTTTAATCAATTTACTTTTCTTTTGTACTGAATTTACATTGCCGTCTAATTCAGTTCTTATTTCTTCAGCCAATTCTTTTACGTTTATTTCAGAAAGAAGTTCTTTTATAGCTTCTGCACCGATACCAACTTTTAATGTGGAATCTTCGTTTTCAGCCATATAATCTTCATATTCTTCTTCACTTAAAAGCTGCAGCTTTCTGAACTGGCTTTCGCCGGCATCTAGAACTACATAGTTATTAAAATAAATAACCTGTTCCAGATCTTTCAAAGTCATATCTAAAAGCAAACCGAGATATGAAGGAATACCTTTCAAAAACCAGATGTGAGAAACAGGAGCCGCTAATTTAATATGCCCCATTCTTTCACGACGAACTTTTGAATCGGTAACTTCAACACCGCAGCGTTCGCAGATAATACCTTTGTGTCTTACTCTTTTATATTTACCGCAATAACATTCCCAGTCTTTTGACGGCCCGAAAATTCTTTCGCAGAACAAACCGTCACGTTCCGGCTTTAATGTACGGTAGTTGATTGTTTCAGGCTTGGTAACTTCCCCGTGTGACCACTGAAGTATTCTTTCCGGGGAGGCGATGCCTATTCGTATATAATCAAAATAATCTATGCTGGTTGACATTTATTTCTCCTTTTAATTATTCGAAACAGGAACGGTGAAATGTCTGTTCACTATTCACCGTTCACAGTTCTCTATTTTTATATATCTCCGAATGTGGTTGGTGTTTCAAAGAAGTTGATATTCAGAAGCTCTGAATCCATATCTGACAACACTCGTCTTGGAGCGGATTTTCTCAAATCGTCCATATCTGTCATCAAATCAACTTCTGCACCATCCTTTTTAGCTACCGCAATATCCAAACCGATACTTTGCAATTCTCTTACAAGTACCTTAAAGGATTCCGGAATACCTGGTCTAGGAATATTGTCACCCTTAACAATTGCTTCATACGCTCTGTTACGTCCGTTAACATCATCTGATTTGATTGTTAACATTTCTTGCAGAGTATAAGCCGCACCGTAAGCTTCCAATGCCCAAACTTCCATCTCACCGAATCTTTGACCGCCGAATTGTGCTTTACCGCCTAATGGCTGCTGTGTTACGAGTGAGTAAGGACCGGTACTTCTTGCGTGAATTTTATCATCAACAAGGTGGACAAGTTTCAGGATATATGAAAGTCCGACTGCTACCGGTTCATCAAACGGTTCACCGGTACGGCCGTCGATAAGTCTTACCTTACCAGAAGGTTCAACCCAGTCACATCCTGATTCTTTTATACCTTTTATTAATTCTTCTCTTGTTGCGATTTCAGATTGGTTTTCACCATATCTTTCATCAAAAGAAGGAGCTTCATAGTGATTTCCTGTCAGGTATGCAGCCAAACCGAGAAGCAATTCGTAAGTCTGGCCTACGTTCATACGGGAAGGTACACCAAGCGGATTCAATACGATATCAACCGGTGTTCCGTCAGGCATAAACGGCATATCTTCTTTCGGTAATATTCTTGATACAATACCTTTGTTACCGTGACGGCCTGAAAGTTTATCACCTACAGATACTTTACGTTTTTGAGCAATGTAAACTCTGATAACAGTATTTGCACCAGGCGGAAGTTCATCACCTTTTTCTCTGTCAAATACTTTAACGTCAAGTACTCTGCCGCCTTCTCCGTGAGGAACACGCAAAGAGTTATCTTTTACATCTCTTGCTTTTTCAGCAAAGATTGCTCTCAACAGTTTTTCTTCAGGCGGATGTTCACTTTCACCTTTCGGCGTAACTTTACCGACAAGAATATCATCTGCATAAACTCTTGCACCGATACGAACAATACCGCGTTCATCCAAATGTCTCAATGCATCATCAGATACATTCGGTATTTCACGGGTAATTTCTTCCGGTCCGAGTTTTGTTTGTCTTGCGTCTATTTCTAATTTTTCAATGTGTACTGATGTGAATATATCATCGTGAACGCATCTTTCAGAAAGCAAAATCGCGTCTTCATAGTTATAACCTTCCCAAGGCATATACGCTACTAATACGTTTTTACCTAATGAAAGTTCACCGCAGCATGTAGAAGCACCGTCAGCAATAATATCACCTGCTTTAACCTTGTCGCCTTCATGAACTAACGGACGCTGGTTAATACAAGTATCCTGGTTACTTCTTACATATTTCATTAATTGATGCAAGTGCGGAGTGCCGTGTACATCACGAATAATAATTTCTTCACCGACAACACGTTCAACCGTACCGTCGCAATCAGAAACAAGAACCATACCTGAGTCTTTTGCAACGCGTTTTTCCATACCCGTACCGACAACCGGTCTTTGAGTAATCAAAAGCGGTACTGATTGACGCTGCATGTTTGACCCCATCAGTGCACGGTTAGCATCATCGTGTTCAATGAACGGAATAAGAGCGGTCGCAACTGAGATGATCTGGATAGGTGAAATACCTACATAGTCAACTCTCTTTGATTCGCCCATGATGAATTCTGATCTGTAACGGATCGGAACGTATTCATCTTTGAAAGTTCTGTCAGGATTTAACTTAACGTCAGCCGGAGCACAACGGAAGTTTTCATCCTCATCCGCTGTCATATAAACAACTTCATCTGTTACAACACCGTCTTTTACAACAAAGAACGGAGATTCGATAAAGCCGTAATCATTAACTTTTGCGTGAGTTGCAAGTGAACCGATCAAACCTGCGTTCGGACCTTCCGGTGTTTCAATCGGACAGATACGGCCGTAGTGAGATGGGTGAATATCACGAACAGCAAATCCTGCACGTTCTCTCATCAAACCGCCAGGGCCTAATGCTGAAATACGTCTTTTGTGTGTCAATTCAGCCAACGGGTTAATCTGGTCCATGAATTGTGACAACTGTGAACTTCCGAAGAACTCTTTTAATGAAGCAACTAACGGTTTAGTATTCAACAAGTTTAACGGAGTCAAAGTTTCAGAATCCTGCAAAGTCATTCTTTCTTTAACAATTCTTTCAATTCTTGAAAGACCGACTCTGAATTGGTTTTGTAACAATTCACCTACTGAACGTATTCTTCTGTTGCCAAGGTGGTCGATATCATCTACAGTACCTTCATCATAAGTTAAGTTGATCAAGTATTCAATAGATGCAACGATATCCTGAACAGTCAATGTTCTCTGGCTTGCAGGAACGTTCAGGTTTAATTTTTTATTTAATTTATAACGACCTACACGACCGATATCGTATTTCTTTTCATCAAAGAAACGTGCCTCAAGAATTGAGCGGCCGCCTTGCGGAGATGCAGGATCTCCCGGTCTTAATTTTTTATATACTTCAATTAAAGCATCATCTGTTGTTTCTGTTGTATCTTTTTCTAATGTTTTTCTCAAAAATTCAAAGTGAGTAAACAAAGATTCCATTTCTGAAACAGTGATACCCATAGCTTTCAACAATGTTGTAGCCAAAATTTTTCTGTTTTTATCTATTTTAACATAGATTAAATCATTGGAATCAGTTTCTATTTTCAACCATGCACCGCGGTTAGGAATCATAGTTGCATTGTATAAACGTTTTCCGGCAGGTGATACTTCACGTTTGAAATAAACACCTGGAGAACGAACAATTTGAGAAACGATTACACGTTCCGCACCGTTTACAATGAAAGTACCTTTGTCGGTCATTGTAGGAATATCACCGATATATACTTCCTGCTCCTTAATTTCACCGCTGTCACGGTTTACTAATCTTACCATTACGCGCAACTGTTTTGCATAAGTTGCATCGTGTATTCTTGCCTCTTCAATAGTATACTTTGCATTGTCGAAAGTATAGTTAGGCAAAAAGTGCAATTCCAATCTTCCTGTGTAATCTTTGATAGGGCTGAAAGAAAGCAATTCTTCTTTCAAACCTTCTTTCAAAAACCATTCAAAGGATTTTTTTTGCACTTCAATAAGGTCCGGTAAATCATCCAATCTGGTATGCGGGATACCCATAGGAGTTACTCTGTTTGCATATTTTGTGTTAGACATTAATTCACCTCGTCTATAAATGGTGTACGTACTATATAAAAATTGTTTTATTACAATTCGGGAAAATCTAACTTGAGGCTGTTAACCTTTTATTTACCAAGCTTTCAGGCAAATAAATATTTATAATTTCGGAGGGGCTGGATGGCAATTTTGGCACACTTCGCCCAGCTTTACTTTTACATGTTCTTTTATGATAGTACATCAATATTTTTAGTCAAGATAAAAATTATTTTTTTACAAAATTTTTGTTAATTTTTTGTAACATGATGTTAGAGCGCTGATTTTGCAACCATTTGAAAGCTTTGATTTTAAAGGGATTTACAAATTTGACAAATCATACCGGCTTCAACATATAATATAATAAGGAGGAAAAGCAATGAAAAAGTTTTTAATCATTTTAACACTCATAATCCTTGGGGCATCAAGCTTTGCGGAGGATGCAGTTTTACAGGGCGGAGTTACTTACGACTGGCTGACTATAACTCAGGAGCAAAGAGATGCTGCTGTTGAAAACTATAAAACTATTGTCTTT